>NZ_JABSUT010000041.1:0-201 GCF_013284285.1 Brevibacillus sp. HB1.4B | reverse complement strand
GAGCCATTAGCTCAGTTGGTAGAGCATCTGACTTTTAATCAGAGGGTCGAAGGTTCGAGTCCTTCATGGCTCACCAGTTTTTTAAAACGAGAGATTGAATTTTATATGCGGTCGTGGCGGAATGGCAGACGCGCTGGCTTCAGGTGCCAGTGGTGGCAACACCGTGGAGGTTCAAGTCCTCTCGACCGCACCAAGAAATTT
>NZ_JABSUT010000040.1:0-248 GCF_013284285.1 Brevibacillus sp. HB1.4B | reverse complement strand
TGTTGCCACAAGACGTGGCGCTTTTAACTGACCTTCCTTGTCCGTTAAATATGAGTGGTGGAGGCTGACGGGATCGAACCGCCGACCCTCTGCTTGTAAGGCAGATGCTCTCCCAGCTGAGCTAAGCCTCCAAATCACCTACGAAGATGTAGGGATTTTTCTAGGTGACCCGTAGGGGATTCGAACCCCTGTATGACAGCGTGAAAGGCTGCTGTGTTAAACCGCTTCACCAACGGGCCATTTTCATA
>NZ_JABSUT010000004.1:0-558504 GCF_013284285.1 Brevibacillus sp. HB1.4B | reverse complement strand
TTCCTCATCGCCCAGAGGCGACTTTCTTAATTTACCACATAACCACTTGTGAAATCAAGTGTTTTTTTAAACTTTTTTCTCGGCCGCTCTGCGTTAGCGCAGCAGCAACGTTTGTTAATATAGCATGGATCACAAATTGAAGTCAACACTAATTGAAAAATTTTTATCCCATTAAAATAAAACCTGTTTCTCTGTCGCCATTTCCCCCTTCTTTGCATACGATCTCTTGGATCAACAAGCGCTGAAGCATCTTATCTATCACGAGAGGAATCTCAATCTCTGCCTCTTGAATCATCGGGTGGTTCATCAACTCTTCCAAACGCCAAGGCCCTGATTTCGTCTCCATAAGCTCAACCAGGTATCGAACAGATTCCTTTGTTCTGGATGCGATCCAAAATTCAATTGCCAGTACAAGTAGTTCAATTCGCTTCTCCAATGCTTCTGCATTAAAAGATAGCTCCTCATACAACTTATAAATAGAAGGATCTATCTGTTTGACTTGCGTCCATAATGCTGGCTGAGGATGATCTCCCGCTTCATATACAATGAGACGAGCCAAATAGTGAATCGTTTGAATGGCAGAGTGATGCGCATCCAGCATCATGCCTTGCTGCAAAAACTCTTTTGTCTCGTGGAAAAAACGAAGGATTTGGGAATACTCCTTACAGATATGTTTTTTCTGAAGAGAAGATGACAAACTAGCCAGGCGTAGCTTCATTTGTTTCATATAATGCTCTTTGTCCCAAACGATTTCTGCCCTTCGAAGCATCTCGGCAAGTCGTTCATCCAAACCACAGATGACTCCCTTCTCCAACTGCCACGTGCTGATTTGCTGCTCGATGATTACTTGTTCCTGAAAAAGCATGCGACGGATTTTACCATCAGCTTGGGGCTCATTTACTACGACGAAATAAAAGATTCCCTCGCGAAAGGGGACTAGCATATCCGAATCATTCAAAACAAGCACCGCTTGCACATCCAAACGCTGCTGGAGATTTTTCAGATACGTCTGCCTTACAGTCATGCCTTGTTCCTCCCTGCCCCCTGGGTTGAACTTATGGATTCTACAAGTCTTGTCCGTTTCCTGCTTGTCAACAGACAAATCCTTTGTATGCTATACTATAGGGTAGGAGGAATGATCATGAAAAATACAGAACGCCTGAGCAAGATCAAACGCATGCGCACATGGGGCAACTGGAGCATGGTAATCGGCATTTTGCTGATGTATACAGGGTACGCATTTTTTGCAGGTTATTTGGACTTTATTCCTTTACTTGGAAGCCTCTTAAAAGGCTCTTACATTTTTATGACGCTGCTTTTGATCATCGGGTTCATTCTGACAATGGGCAGTACAGTCTTGTTTATGATTTCCGGGATGGTCTCCACTTCGGCTCCACAGGTGCAATGCCCTTCATGCCAAAAAGTCACGAAGATGTTGGGTAAAGAAGACGCCTGTATGTTTTGTGGACAACCTTTACGCATTGAAGACGGACATCCTCAACAAAACCAGACATAATATGATTCCTTTCATCTATACGTAAAAAGCCACCTGCTATTTCCCGAGCATTCGGGGTGCAGGTGGCTTTCTTTCGTGAAAGCTGTCTGTCTTTTATTTCAGAGTCTCGTCAATTGCTTGCCATATCTCCGGCACCTCAAAACCACGGCGCCAAGAAGCTGCACCCGCCAAGTCGTACTTATTAACGATCTCCATACGCTTCTTCATAGAAGTTACATCTTCTATCCACATTTTATAGACGTTGCCATCCTTCGGGTCTTTGTACTCCACGTAATGTTGACCGGAAGCTTCATCCATAACTGGCGTCAGCTTGCGTTCGTTGATCCATTCCTGGGCTTTCGTCATGGAATAAGCCTTGGAGCTAACCTTCACAGTGCCATCAGCCTGCTTGGCTTCTGTCCACAAGCGTGTGTAAAAAGGTACACCCAGCAGCAGTTTTTCGTTAGGGACCTCTTCCAACACTCCTTGCAAGCCTCGCTCCACCCATGGCAACGATGCGACAGAACCAGCTTTTGGACTCGCTGCCCAATGCTCATCATACGTCATCACCGCAACATAATCGACGACTTCGGCCAAAGCTTTCCGATCCAGGAACATGGACCATTGCTTAGCGTTTGACTTGATCGTCACATCTATGGAAACGGTCAGTCCTTGCTGATGGAGATACGGCGTCAGCTCCCGAACAAACTGAACGAGTTCTTCTTTCTCTTCTAAATACACGTTCTCAAAATCGATGTTGATACCATCGAGATCGTATAGATGAGCGTAGTACAAGAGTTGGGCAATTAACTTATCTCGCTTGTCATAGCTGCTGAGAACGGACTTCGTCCAATCAGGATTAAAGCCGTTTGTAACTAAACCCCAAACCTTGTAGCCCCTCTTATGGGCCCATTTGACGTACGCAGGATCGGCTCTGTTCAACAGATTTCCATCTGCATCCTTCATTTCAAACCAAGTAGGAGAAACTACATTTACCCCTGGTAGTGCACCAATTTTTGAAACATCCGGATTTTTATTGACGACGTGCTCCCATACGAGGTTGATCTTGCCCTCAGGCTTCCAAGTAGCGTGTTGTTGTCCGGTAGCAGTCGAATGCTCCAGCTGGACTTTGCGCACATCCGTCATCTCAATACTTTTCTCTGAAATGAATCCTCCTACTCCCGAGGCGTTTAAAACGCGATACCAGTTTTCCTTTTTGCCAAGAACGTCGACAACCTCACCCGCAGACAGCTCTGCTACAATCGGGGTTCGGTGAGAAGCACCAGTACGGACTGCTTGTTTTTCCTCGGCAGCGATCACTTTCGCTTGCTGGATTTCGTAGCCCTCTTTTTCGACGACCAGGACACCCGTATCTGCTTTTCGCTCAAAAGAATAAGGATACAGCTTTTCCAAAGGATCCAACGGGACATAGCGTGTGCCGTCGACCTCTTTCACCGGAACGAGTAAATCCACAGGTTTTTTGTTCAGATAGGCGACAACTTCTCCGCTCTCCATCCGAAGCACCTTATCCTTCGTCGTGACGATAACGGAACGTGTGGGCTCATCCCAAAAAATCGCTGGATCAATGTTCTCTTTAATGAAATCAAAGGGCAGCAATATTTGCTCTGATTCCAATATATACGAGGACTCTTTCCGCGAGCCTTCGTATACAATCACATTTTTATCTCCATCATACGGCTGCACATGCTCAGTTGAGGCACGGAGCACAAAAAACCAGTAAATGCTGCCGAAGATGGCCAACAAGAGAAAACTTAACAAAAACATCGTGCGAAAAACCCTTCGTTTTCTTCGTCTTGGTCGCAGAGTTCTACCCGACTCCCTGCTCATAATCTCCACCTGCTTCCCGGTACATAAGCCTGTCTTCTGACTTGGGCTGTATGATTTGACTCATTATTTCGATCATAGCGTTGGTTCAATCCATTCACAACCTTTTGTATTCTGGTAATTCACGGACAAGCTTCCTACCAAGAAGAAGACGTATGAGAAGCCAAAAGGTTACAGATATCGACAGAAAGGGTTATGTCCTCCAAAAGCAAACACCCCCTGCATCACCGGGATTATCCGATTCAAGCAGGAGGTGCTCATCCATCCAATACATTCTTAGTGGGGATTCTTTTGACAGGAATCACAAACGCCATAAACTTCCATACGATGCCCGGTTACTTTGAAGCCGATGTCTTTGGAAGCAGCTACTTCTGCATCCCGCAAATACGGAAAGTGGAAGTCTCTGATTGCACCACAGGTGGAACAGATTGCGTGATAATGATCTTCTTCCACATTGGCATCGAATCGGCTGGACGCATCCCCGTAAGTGAGCTCTGTAACCAA
The DNA here is from genome assembly GCF_013284285.1 of Brevibacillus sp. HB1.4B. NCBI lineage: Bacteria > Bacillati > Bacillota > Bacilli > Caryophanales > Paenibacillaceae > Brevibacillus > Brevibacillus sp. HB1.4B. Next base: position 554,660 of record NZ_JABSUT010000004.1, on the reverse strand, counting down.
TCCAGCATCTTTAAAGACTCGCAGATTGTTGTAAATCGTTGCAACGCTCATATTCGGGAATTTGCCTTCAAGGGCTTTATATATTTCGTCAGCCGTCGGGTGAGTCATCGTTTCCAGCAAATAGGTCAAAATTGCATGGCGCTGTGGTGTCATGCGAACCCCGGTATTCTTCAGGATTTCAACAGCTTTCTCCACACGTTGTACCATCTTGTTACACCCCACAGTCTTTCGCAAGACAAAAGAACAAGCTTCTCTAATGTCATTGATTAGAATTACTATAAATAAGTGTACGTCTAGTCGGCGAAAACTGTCAATATCCATTCATCCGATTTGAAAAGAAAGAAGTGGAAAATCAAGTTTTTCACTTTGCTTTTGCGGGCTTTTTGGTTGCAGGTTTTTTGGATTTTTTGGCTTCCGCTTGTGCAAACTTACACATGGATTGGATTGTACAGCTGCCGCACTGTGGATTGCGCGACGAACATACACGTCTGCCGTGCCAGATTAACCAATGATGCGCATCCGTCCACTTCTCTTTTGGAATGCGTTTCATGAGCTGACGCTCCACTTCGTCCACATTGTCGCTATTCGCAAGGCCTAACCGGTTTCCGACGCGGAATACATGCGTATCCACCGCAATCGCAGGAATTCCGAATGCATTAGACAAAACGACATTTGCAGTCTTTCTCCCTACCCCTGGCAATGCTTCGAGCTCTGCATGCGTTTGTGGAACTACGCTATTGTATTTTTCGTACAAGATTCTACAGGTCTCTAAAATGTTTTTACTCTTATTCTTATACAACCCGAGACCTTTTATATGCTCTTCCATTTCTTCCTGTGTCAAATGAAGGTAATGCTCCGGCTGGTTTAGCTGCTGGAACATGGGTGCCGTAATCTCATTCACCCGTTTATCTGTACATTGGGCAGAAAGAATGGTCGCAATGAGAAGTTCAAACGGGGTTGTATAATTCAATTCACAGTGCGCATCCGGATAAAGCTGCTGCAAATTATCCAAAATGTCGGCCACAGGTACTTTGCGTTGTGCCATAAATATATCCCCCTTTTCCCTACATTATACCGCCTTGGTCAACACAGCGATCGATAGCACCGCAAGCTGCACCTGTTGTACAATAAGTCTGGAAGGATTTAACGGGAGGAGGTTTTCCATGAAAGTATTCCTGACTGGTGCCACAGGGTTTGTTGGAAGGGGTATACTCGAGCGCTTGCAGGCAGAAGGATATGAGACGGTTTGCCTCACCAGAGCTGGTTCAACATCTAAGCTTCCCTACAACGGAACCGCCAATGCGCATATAACGGAAGCAACTGGCGATCTATTTAATAAAGAATCACTGATGAGAGCGATGCAAGGCTGCGATGCTGTCATTCACCTCGTCGGAATTATTCGCGAACAACCGGGGAAAGGCATTCTCTTTTCGCGTATCCATGTAGAAGGCACAAAAAATATACTGGAGGCCGCCAAGCAAGCTGGAATCAAACGTTTTGTCCATATGAGTGCTCTGGGTGCACGTGAAAACGCCACGAGTGCCTATCACCGAACCAAATACGAAGCGGAGCAGCTTGTTCAAGCAAGCGGTATTCCGTACGTCATTTTCCGTCCATCTGTCATTTTTGGTCCTGGGGATGAATTCGTGAACATGCTCGCCGACCTGGTTCGGTTACCTGTCACACCGGTCATTGGCGATGGCTCCTACCCTTTGCAACCAGTTGCTCGCAAGACGGTGGCCGATGTATTCGTCCAAGCCTTGAGCAGACCCGAATCAACCAATCAAACCTACGAAACAGGTGGGCCCGAACCACTCTCCTACGGGCAAATCCTCGATACGATTGGCGAGGCCATCGGTAAGCGGAAGGTCAATAAATTTCACATTCCCCTTGCTTTCATGAAGCCTGTGGTAAATATGATGGAGAGATTCCCCTTTTTCCCGATTACCAACACGCAGCTCACCATGCTGCTAGAAGGAAACGCATGTAAGGACGGAAAGCTTCTCTACGATACTTTTCACACAGAGAAAATCGACTTTCTCCCGGGAATCACCACTTACCTGCGGACCAAATAAAAAAGGGAAGCCCCCTGCTTGATCACAGGGGGCTTTTGCCTATTCGTGCAGCGTTTTCTCAACTGCATCTGTTTCTTTATTAATATGACGAGCCACAACGAACAGATAATCAGACAAGCGGTTGAGGTATTTGACCACGGACGGGTTTACCTGCTCCTGCTGTGCCACATGGACTGCTTTGCGCTCTGCACGTCTTACGACCGTACGCGAAACATGGAAGGCTGCCGCAGCCGGATGTCCGCCAGGCAATATAAAATTGGTGAGCGGAGGCAACTTTGCATCTAGCATGTCAATTTGCTCTTCCAGAAAAGTAACGTCCTCTTCTGCAATTGGCCAGCCTACCTTTTTGCCTTCTGGCGTCGCCAGCTCAGCCCCTACATGGAACAGCTTTGTCTGAATGACATGGAAGACATCCTGCAATTCCTTCCATTCTTCTGTCGCAGGCAACAGAGCCAGTGCCAATCCAATCTGCGAGTTGGCTTCATCGCACGTACCGTATGCCTCTACACGGTCCGCAAACTTAGGCACGCGGACACCTGCAACCAGTGACGTCTCGCCCTTATCCCCTGACTTTGTATAAATCTTCATTCCGAATCCCCTCCACAGGTTCCGTTTACAAAGCTTCTGCGACCAGAATCAACTCTGAGCTATTCGCATCAAAAGGTGTCTTTGCAAAAGAACCGTATCGTTGTGTGACCTTCAAGCCGTTTAAACGAAGCAGATGATGGAGCTCCGCGGGGAAAATATAGCGGAGAGTAAATCGGCCCCTCACCCGTTCCGTTATAACTCCCTGTGCATCCGTACGCTCGTATATGCGTGTCACTTCGGACAGTTGCTGAAAATGGTCATAACGAGTGTAATCCCACATCGCAACCTCTTCCCCCGACGGGAGTGGATACGTGCCACGCAAGGACATTTTTTCATTTTCCTCGTAAAAATGATGAATCTTGGGGACAAACACGTTCATGATGAACTTCCCACCTGGAGCCAGATGCTTGCGAATGCACGTCAATGCCTTCATTTGCTCTTGAACATGCAACAGGTGCAAAAACGATCGAAAAGGAATCATAATCAGCGAAAATGACTCCTGCAGATCAAAGGTGCGCATATCCCCCTGCAATAGCTTCAAGCCGGATGTTACACCTTGTTCCTCTGCTTTTACCTGAGCCCTTGCCAGCATATCTTGGGATAGGTCAATTCCGGTAACGTCGATGCCAGCCTGCGCCATCGGAATGCTGATTCTTCCGGTGCCGCAAGCGAGATCTAGTACGTTTCCCCCTGCCAGCTTGGCTTGTTCCAGATAGAACTCAACATCACCCGGAACACCGCGTTGAGTGAGATCATAGTAGTCAGCCCATTGATACATATTGCTCATCTGGCCCTCCTATGCTTGCATTTCTTCTGATTGAAGGTAGGCCATAACGAGCTTTGCCGTGTTATCGAGTGCTTCTTTATGTGTACGTTCATGGGAGTGGGATGCATCTACTCCCGGTCCGATCAAGCCATGGACAACGTCATATCCGGCTCTCAGTGCAGCACTCGCGTCAGAACCATAGTAAGGATAAATGTCCACTTGGTAGTTCAGACCGTTCGCTTGTGCGAGCTTGGTCAGATGGCTGCGCAATCCGTAGTGGTACGGTCCAGTGGAATCCTTCGCACAAATGGACACACAATACTCATCTGTCGTCTGTCCATCCCCAATCGCGCCCATGTCGACAGCCAGATACTCCACCACGTTGGCAGGGATGCTGGAGTTGCCGCCGTAGCCGATCTCTTCATTATTGCTGATAAAAAAGTGCGTAGTGTAAGGCAGCTTCACACCGGATTCACTCAGTTCTTTTAGAACCCCAAGCAGCACAGCTACGCTTGCTTTGTCGTCGATATGGCGGGACTTGATGAAGCCGCTATTCGTTACCGTCACGCGCGGATCAAAGGAGACGAAATCTCCGACGGAAATCCCAAGCGCAAGTACTTGCTCTTTGTTTGTGACCTTTTCATCCAGCCGAACTTCCATGTTCGCCTCATTGCGCTCAGCTTTCCCCGCTTCTGAGCTGTATACATGCACGGAAGCTTTGGTAGACAAAATCGTACCAGTTACAAGACGACCGCTACTAGTCTCTACAACACAGTGCTCCCCTTCAATCGCATTGAATGCAAATCCACCGATCAAGGTCAGCTTCAAACGTCCGTTGCTCTTTATTTCTTTTACCATCGCGCCCAGCGTATCGACGTGAGCGGTCAAGAGTCTTGCTTTGTCGTTATTGGCCCCCGCTACGGTTGCAACGATTGCCCCTTTATTTGTCCGTTTATAGGAAACGCCAAGATCTTCTAACTCTTGTGCAACCCAGGCCATTACTTTTTCCGTATTGCCAGACGGACTTGGGATGTTCGCCAATTGGCAAAAGCTTTGTACAACATATTCTGTGGATACACTCATTTGTATGTTCCTCCATTCGCCCGTTGCGAAATAAACGTTAGGATTGAAGCTCTTCCTTAATAAATTGAAGCACTTCCTGTACATGCCCTTTGACCTTTACTTTTGCCCATACTTTTGCAATGTTGCCTTCTTTGTCGATGACGAACGTCGTGCGTTCTATGCCCATATACTCTCGTCCGTACATTTTTTTCAATACCCACACACCATAAGCCTCTGCCACTTGGTGATCCGGATCTGCCAAAAGTGGAAAAGGCAATTCGTGCTTCGCGATAAATTTGTCATGCGATTTCACAGAATCCGGACTGATTCCGAGAACAACTGAATTCAGCTCAGCAAAGCCCGAATGGAAGTCACGAAAGTCGCATGCTTCTGTGGTACATGTCGGCGTTTGGTCCTTCGGATAAAAATAAAGCACTACATTTTGTCCATAAAATTGGGAAAGTGAGAGGGTCTGATTGTCGCTCGCCTGCAAAGTAAATGCAGGTGCAGCTTGTCCTACTGCCGTCAAACTTTTCCCTCCTCTCGATAATATCCTGTTTTCGCTGGTCCCATTTTACCACAATCTAGTAGTCACTTCATCCGCATACAAGTTGCGCTTTGATTCAGAAAAGGATAGAATAAAAAAAAATAAAATTTGGCCTAGTCAGTTGGATGGTGAATTCGCATGAAAGAGTTTTTTGAAGTAACAGATCCAGAAGCGCTAAAATCGCTTGCTATAGCGGAACGGGTTAAAATTTTGGAACTCTTTGAAGATTTGGAGCCCAGAACGGCCAAACAAATCGCTACAGAACTAGGCGAAAATGCTGCACGGCTACATTACCATGTGAAGGAGCTCGTGCGTGTTGGGCTGCTCGAGCAAGTGGATACCCGGGTAAAAGGCTCTATTGTGGAGAAATATTATGAGCCTGTTGCCAAGGTCATTCAGGTCAAGCTCCAATTGATGATTGAAGAAAACGCTCAACAATTAAGTGATGTCATGTTTACTCCGTTTCGTACTACGGAAAAGGATCTCATGCGAACTCTCAATCGCTTCGTCGCAAGTGACCAAGATGTTCGGAAAGAATACCAAAATACGTTCGCTTTTAATTTGACTGAATTTTATTTGAGTCAAGATGAACGCAATCAATTTGTGGAAGACATCTCTGAGCTGTTGCAAAAGTACAAAGGGTTCAAATCGGAACCTGGCCGTCGAAAATTCAAGTTTTTCGACATCCTGTTCCCATTGACTCCAGCTGACCCAACAGATGATTCAGATGACCCTTTTGATGATTCGGATGAGTAAGTCACCAAGAAAACCATCAGATACGATGGTTTTCTTTCATTTTCTAATCAAAGGAGGACTCCAATGCGGACGATCTTGTTTGATTTCGACGGCACAGTTGCCGATACCCTCCCCTTGATCTTCACCGCTTTTCGCTCTACCTTTCAGCAGTTTTTACAAGAGCATTATACTGACGAGCAGATTGTAGCTCTCTTTGGCCCCACAGAAATAGGCATTTTGCAAAACGAGCTTCCCCCACATGCGCATGACAACGCCCTCGCTCATTTTTATCGTGTATACACAGATGAACACTCCCGCGTACAAAACCCGGAAAATATCCGAAGCATGCTCGACGAACTTCACTCAGCAGGTATCCAAATGGGAATCGTAACAGGAAAAGGACGAAAAAGCGCTGACATCTCCCTTCGAGAATGGGGATTAGATTCGTATTTTTCCGTCGTGATCACAGGGGATGAGGTCACACATCCAAAGCCTCATCCAGAAGGTATTTTTACCGCTATGAAACAGCTAGGCGCTACGCCTGCGGAAACCATTTTCGTAGGCGACAGTGATGCTGACGTGTTGGCTGGTCGAGCCGCTGGTTTGCGAACAGTCGGTGTGGATTGGCTTTTGGTTACACAAAAGTCGGGAAAATTCGATCCCGAGCCTGACTACCACTTTACGGATGTGCACGCTTTTACCGATTGGATACTCAGACGCTAGATGAAAAAAGGGTGTGCCCTGCCGCCGAAGCGTGGACACACCCTTTTTTTGATTAATACGCCCGTCCGAACCAGACGCTATGCTGTGAGTCTTTACCGCAGCAAATGCAGGCTTTCTTTCGTACAGGAGGCTCAAACGGGATGTTGCGAGAGGTGAACTTGGTTTCCTCTTTGATCTTCGATTCACAAGCATCATCCCCACACCAGCCAGCTAACACCCATCCACTCAGCTTGTTTTCGCTCTCGCTTTTGGCAATATGAGCGGACAGCTGCTCCAGTGTATCGATCCCCAAATGTGAGTTCTCATCACGGAAGGCTAGTGCTTTTTGGAACATATTTTGCTGAATCTCTTCCAACAGTTGTACAACTGTTTGCGCGATACCTTCAAGTGAAACCGTCACCTTCTCCCCTGTATCACGTCGAGCCAGAATGACTTGACCATTTTCCACGTCGCGTGGGCCGAGCTCCAGACGCAGAGGAACCCCGCACATTTCCCACTCATTGAACTTCCAGCCGGGTGTTTCTTCACGAAGATCAGCACGGACACGCACTCCTGCGGCCTTGATCTCGTCAAAGAGTGGATCAAACGCCTCCATGACTTTCTCGCGCTGCTTCATCGGACCGACTGGGATCATAATAACCTGTGTCGGAGCCATGCGAGGCGGCAACACTAGACCACGGTCATCGCCATGCACCATGATCATCGAACCAATCAGTCGCGTAGAGGTTCCCCATGATGTGGTGTGAACGTACTTGAACTGATTGTCACGATCCAAAAACTTGATTTCAAAGCCGCGCGCGAATTTATCGCCCAAATAGTGCGAGGTACCCGCTTGCACTGCTTTGCCATCCTTCATCATCGCTTCAATGGAATACGTGTCGACAGCACCAGCAAAGCGTTCACTTGGTGTTTTTTGTCCCTTCCAAACTGGAATGGCCAGCTCCTGCTCGACGACCTCTCGGTAAATCTCCAGCATTTGCATCGTTTCCTGACGAGCTTCCTCCTCTGTCGCATGTGCCGTGTGGCCTTCCTGCCAGAGAAATTCCGATGTCCGCAAGAACGGCATCGTCCGCTTTTCCCAACGAAAAACGTTTGCCCATTGGTTTATTAATACAGGCAGGTCGCGGTAGCTCTGAATCCATTGGCTGTACATATGTCCGATGATCGTTTCGGAGGTTGGACGTAGCGCGAGCTTTTCCTCTAGCGGCTCGCCCCCAGCCTCTGTTACCCAAGGCAACTCTGGATTGAAGCCCTCGATATGCTCTTTTTCTTTTTGAAAGAAGGACTCGGGGATCAGCATCGGGAAATAGGCATTGCGATGTCCTGTCTCTTTGAAGCGCTTATTCATCGCCTCTTGAATTCGCTCCCAGAGCTCAAAGCCATCCGGCTTGAACACGATGCAGCCGCGTACCGGTGTGTAGTCCATCAAATCCGCCTTTTTAATGGCATCGATGTACCAACGCGAAAAATCCTCCGATTGCGGTGTAATTTCTTTTACAAACGCTTTGTCCTCTTTCATCCGTCTACGCTCCTTTTTGATCTTACGTAAAATGCAAAAAATCCCCCATCCCAAAAAGGGACGGAGGATCAACTTCCGCGGTACCACCCTGATTGACTACAGCATAGCCATAGTCCTCTCGATAACCCGATAACGGTGGGCATCCGGCTAAGCTCTTCACCAGCGGCTTCAGGATGGGGTGCAGTTATCCTTTACGTATCAGCCTTCCAGACTAGGGCCGACTCTCTGTCACGGGGAATAGCTGCGGGTCCTTTCATAGCCTTTTGTGACTATCTATTAACTAAACATATTAGCGAGTCACATCGTGGTTGTCAATTGTTGGTACGCGCAGCGATTCTGGAGCCGAGCTTCACATAGATCGGATACGCAACCACTGAAATCATAACACCTTTGAAGAGATTGAATGGTACGATTCCGTACAGAACCAAAGACCAGATACTTGTCGCATTGAACATGGTCAAGAGCTGTTCAATCGGCATTTGATAAAGCACAGCGTACGCAGGCAACAGCACATATGCATTTGCCACAGCCATGACAATCGTCATCAACAGCGTTCCCAGAGCAAGACCAGTCAGGAAGCCTTTTTTGCCTTGGCCGAGACGCTGCATGTAGACAGCCGCAAAAATAAAGCTTGATCCTGCTACGACGTTTGCGAGCTCACCGATCAACAGACCGTCTGTATTTTTGAAGAGCATGTGCAATGTATTTTTTAGTACCTCGATAATAACGCCAGCTACAGGTCCGTACATGAGTCCCCCGATCAATGCTGGGAGTGTACTGAAGTCCAGCTTCAAAAAGCTTGGCATCAGCGGAACAGGAACCTCGAGATACTGCAGAATAAATGCAACGGCCGCCAGCATGGGAATCGTCACCAGCTTTTGGGTTGCACGTGTGCGCGAAGAATGCAGCGCTGTTTCTTTCATGTTTACCATCTCCTCATTTTTCTACTCCTTCTTGAGGAATGGCAACAGTCGTTGTAGGCTCACACGTCTTGTTACACAAACAGAATAAACCCTGTGGCTAAAAGTTCCACAGGGCATTTGCAAGCGTATGACAAAACCGTGCGCAAATAAAAGGTACAAGAAACAAGAGGGCTGGCCTCTACGTTCTCGTCCCGTTTGCACAGGCAAACAAGCACGTGTGATAAACGTACTGTCGTCATCCTTCTCCCATCCAGACTGTACTGTCGGCTCTGGAATCACACCAGATCCTGCACTCCGTCGCTATTTGCAGCTCGGGAGGCTCGCGGGCTTAACATGCACAAAGCATGATCACCGCCGGTCGGGAATTTCACCCTGCCCCGAAGGAATGTGTAGTTGTATACAGCATATTATACTGCTGTTTTTTGATTTGACAATAGAGGAAACTGCCAGCTCGACACTTTTTGTTTATTTTTCCGATGAGTTTAGTGTGAATAACGAATAAAAAAAGACACTTGCTAACTAGAGAGCACTTCATGCTATCATTCGCTTGTACAATAGAATCGGCTCCTCAAGGGTGGTCGCGGCTCATCCCCATTTGAAAGGGGGTAAGACCTGTGGTAACGAATGAAACACTCGGACTGCTTTTCCAGTTTGGGTTGTTCCTGGTCGCTTTAATCGGCTTGGTTGTTACCTTGACCAAAAAGAAATAGACCGCCCTTGAGTTGACAGCTCTGCGGTCTATTTCACAACATAGTATTGAGCCGCACCCCTTTAGGGGAAGCGCCTTTTGTACCGTCCGTTCCGGTTGCCGCCGGGACGGTCTTTTTTTACCTTATGCTTTTCGATCTCGTTACATCCAATATTACCACAACGACTTCAGATTATAAATCATCAAGAACCTGCTCCCCGATACTTCGTGACACCCCAGTTCCAAACGAGTAGCCCAATCCCAAAGAAAATAATAGCCACTACTGGCGTCATTGCCGCATAGGTGTACCAAACTTCCTTGCGCAAAAAGTAAGCCGCCGGATAAACACCCACGAAGGCAAACGGCAGCACGTAGGTAAGCACAAAGCGTATGGCCTTGTTGTACACGTCTACCGGATAGCGCCCATACTGCTGGATGTTGTAAATCATCGGGGCAATCCCTGTCCGCGAGTCAGAAAAGAAGCTAACCGCAGCAATCGCGGTGTACACGCCACCGTAAATCAGTGCCCCGCTGATCGAGAGCCCGATAAAGATGAACACGTCGTACCAGTAAAACGACAAATCGAGTTGAATGGCAGCATACCCCATGATGATGATCCCGGTTATGACTCCAAAAATACGGTCTGGCGCAATCGACTCGAGGCATACCTGTGCCAGATTGTGAATCGGTCTCGTCAGGATGCGATCCATCTCGCCCCGAATGATATACCTTTCGTTAAAGTCCCAAAAGCCGAAGAACATCGAAAACAATGCATATGGAACCAAAAAGAAACCATAGATAAAGATGATCTCATCACGCGTCCAATCCCCCATCAAAGGAACATGCGTGAACACGACAATAATAAAGACGAGATTGATAAGCTCTGAAACCAGATTAGACACAAAATCCCCGAGAAAATCCGTTCGATAGGCAAGTCTCGTCTTGAAGTACTGGCTCAGGTAGTCGGCAAAAATACTGAAAATATGTCTCATGTTTTGCATGCTCTACCCCCCTTGCACAACCAGCTTGTTGCGGGCAAGACGCCACATCACCAAGATGGGAACCAGTATGACAAACATCCAGATGACCTGAAAACCGATCAATTCCCAGGAACGTTCCGTAGTAATCGCACCTGTGAAAATCAAGCTCGGATAGTAGTTAACTGCCTGAAATGGAAGGTAACCCATTACCGTTTGCGCCCAGCCCGGGAAAAAGCTGATCGGAAGCACGAGACCAGACAACAGATCCACTACGACCCGCTTGGCTCGCATCATACCATCGTTTCGGAATAGGAAGAAAGTCAGTAAGCCTGTCACCAGATTGATTTGTGTATTGATCAAAAACGCACACATCAAGCTGATCAAATACAGTCCCCATCCTGTCCCTGTCGCCGGGAAGCTAAACGGAATAATCAGGCTGATAAGGAAGATCCCCGGACCCGCAAAAAAGAGAAAGCGAAAGATCCCTTCCCCAAACGCCTGCGCCGTTTTCACGGACAAATAATTATAAGGGCGTATCATTTCGATCGCGACCTTGCCTTCTCGGACATCCTGGGCTATTTCTGTATCGATGTTGTTAAAATAAAACGCCCGCGACATCCAAGCAATCGCAACGTAGGAAGTCATCTGTTCCACTGTAAGCCCGCCCAGCTGCTGCTGGCCTCCGTAGATCGCTCCCCACAAAAAGTAGTACGCACCGATGTTGATCGCGTAGATAATGATCCCGCTGTAATAGTTCACACGATAGGCAAGCATCGTCAAAAACCTCATGCGGATGAGTTCCATATAAAGCTTACGCATGGCTGGCTACCTCTTGGTCGGAGGAATAAATGTTGCGAACGATATCCTCTGTGCTCGTCTCTTCGATTTTCACGTCGCTGACTTCAAACGATGACATGACTGTCGACAAAACAAAGGGCAGCATTTCCTGACTCCGCGCTACTTTTACACTGAGGGTAAAATCATTGATTTGCTCGATCTCACAAGGCATCTCTCCCAATGCCTGACGGAGTGCGGCTGTTGAAGTGCGCTTTTTCATTTGGAAGGACACCTCTGTGCCATTGCCCCATTTTTCTTTGAGGTCATTCAGCAAGCCATCGAAGATCAGCTTCCCTTTGTCCATGACAAGCACGCGTTTACAGAGTGCTTCGATGTCTGACACATCGTGAGTCGTCAACAAGATCGTCATATTTTCCGTCTCATTCAGATTGCGGAGAAACTCCCGGATTTTTTGCTTAACGAGCACATCGAGTCCAACTGTCGGTTCATCGAGAAATAGCAGGCGTGGCTTATGAATCAAGGAAGCAGCCACTTCACAGCGCATCCGTTGTCCGAGACTTAGCTTGCGTACTGGCTGACTGACGAACGGAGAAATATCCAGCTCCTCAATCAAACGCTCCAGCCACTTTTCTCCTTCTGCCTCGTCTACCTTATAAACACTTTTCAACAGACGGAAGGACTCTAGCGGAGATAAGTCCCACCAAAGCTGAGAGCGCTGCCCGAAAACAACTCCGATGGATCGAACGTAGTCTTCCCGCTGCTTGAAAGGCACATAGCCGTTAATGACGATTTCGCCGTCGCTCGGGGTCAAGATTCCGGTCAGCATCTTGATCGTGGTCGATTTTCCGGCACCATTTTCCCCTATCAGTGCGAACATTTCCCCTTCCTCTACTGTAAAGGAAAGGTCATCCACCGCATTTACCGTCTTGTACTCCCGACTGAACAAATCACGAAAAGCACCACCAAGACCCGGTCTGGATTGATGGATGCGGAAATCCTTTTGTAAATGATTTACCTGAATCATGGAATACCGTCCTTTTTTCTTCGCTTAAATACCATTTGTAGTGTATATGAGCCAATCGAATTGTGCAAAAGGCAAACTGCACCAAACTGTTAATGAAGAGAAAGGATCATTCCCGTTTTGTCGTCTGACTTTTTGAAGCGGATATAGCGGATGCACTCGGGATCGTTGTTTTCCAGAGAGATGAGCTCGTCTGTATAACGTTGCAGCCCTTTATGTACGATCGGCAGCACCGTCTCTTCCCACTTCGGCTGTGCTCCACCTAAAGCTCTCGGCATGAAAAGACCATCGGTTGCCAGCACCAATGCCTTCACGCCAACTCGATTCATGCGGCCATACTCTATAAAATCCCGACAGGCAGTATCACCATTCAACACTCCGTAGCCTCCTGGTCCATTCGCCTGATAGCGGTTATGGATCAGGATGTCCATACATCGTTCGTACAGCTCTGTTCGCGTACACAATCCTTCTTTGATTCCTTCTTCCCACTTCGCCAAGGCTGCCTGTTCCAAATGGCTGACTTGTGTATGCGTCAGGGGTCGTACCGTGTCATCATCATAAACGGCAAATATCATGCAATCTCCCAACTGCGCGTACTCGATATGGGCATCTCCTACACGGACGACTGCACAGGCCGCTCCCCACAATGCTTCCTTTTTCTCAAGATCAATGCCGCTTTGCCGCATCTGCTCCTGAAGGGCTAAGTTTATCGTCTCCAAATAATCGTGCAAAGCTGCATCCTCCGGCATTGCTTCCAGCTGCTTTTTTACGAGCTCAGCCGCGATAGCTCCGCCCGTCTGTCCTGCTGCGTTCTCATACGGAATCAGCGACGTAATGCCGTCGATAACCGCATACACATGCTTGACCTGCTGAATCACATAGGCGTCCTCATTGCTTTTGCCGCTTCCTTTCATGGAGATGCTCTCAAGTTTCATGATGACCCCGCCTTTACCCATGGAGTGATTTGCTTGAAAATTGTATCATTTTTCCTTTCCTTCATCTATAGCTCTCCGTTCATATCCAGTTGTTGAACAGCTGTGGTAAGATAATGAAGGACTTTTTACAAAAGAGGTAGTTTCAAAAGAAAAGAGGGAATATGCATGAAACGTGAACGATCCGCGCAACTGCACGAGGAAGCACTCGACGTCATTCTAGGCGGGGTAAACAGCCCTTCCCGCTCTTTCAAGGCTGTAGGCGGGGGAGCACCCGTAACGATGGAACGTGCCCAGGGCGCGTATTTCTGGGACGTGGACGGCAATCGATATATTGACTACTTAGCAGCATATGGCCCCATCATTACTGGCCATGCACATCCACATGTGACCGAAGCGATTTGCGAAGCAGCTGCCAACGGAACCCTGTACGGTACTCCTACACCATGGGAAATTACCTTCGCAAACATGATCCGCGAAGCAATCCCTTCGATGGAGCGCATTCGTTTTAACAACTCCGGTACAGAAGCAGTCATGACCTGCATTCGTGTAGCACGTGCCTATACCGGACGTGTCAAAATCATCAAATTCGCAGGCTGCTACCACGGTCACTCTGATTTGGTGCTGGTTGCAGCTGGCTCTGGACCATCAACCTTGGGGATTCCAGACAGTGCGGGTATTCCACAAAGCATCGCCAGCGAAGTCATTACGGTACCTTTTAATAATGTCGAAGCATTTGCAGAAGCTATGAACAAATGGGGCAGCGAAACGGCTTGCGTCCTCGTGGAGCCGATTGTCGGCAACTTCGGTATCGTGGCACCTGAGCCTGGCTTCTTGGAAGAGGTTAACCGCATCACGCATGAAGCGGGCGCACTTGTCGTCTACGATGAAGTGATTACGGCCTTCCGCTTCTGCTACGGCGGAGCACAAAACCTCCTCGGAGTCGAGCCTGATCTGACTGCATTGGGCAAAATTATCGGTGGCGGTCTGCCAATCGGTGCTTATGGCGGTCGTCAGGAAATCATGGAACAAGTCGCCCCACTCGGACCTGCGTATCAAGCAGGAACAATGGCTGGTAATCCTGCTTCCATCCGTGCGGGAATCGCCTGCCTGGAAGTATTGAAGCAGCCGGGCGTGTACGATGAATTCGAACGACTGGGCTCCATGCTTGCGAACGGAATCACCGAGGCAGCCAACAAACACGGCGTAACCATCCAGCTCAATCGTGTAAAAGGGGCATTGGCTGTTTACTTTACGGACGAGCCTGTTCATGATTATGATGCAGCTCAGAAAGCGAATGGAGAAATTTTTGCCCGCTTCTTCCAGCTGATGCTGAATGAAGGTGTATGCCTGGCACCATCTAAATATGAAGCTTGGTTCGTGACCACAGCTCATACAGAAGAGGACATTCAATTCACCATCGCAGCTGTAGACCGCGCCTTTTCTCAGCTGTAAACCATTCCCACGTCCTTTCGCATCTGTCCAAGGAAATAATAAGCCTGTTCGCGATTATGTTTTCAAGGGGGATATTTCGGTGTCCAAAGGTGAAAAATCATATCCGCAAGCTCCTGAAAAGACGTTGGATTCCAAAATGAGCAGTAAAATGCTCGAAGTGACCGGCTTTCAAAACCCGCGAAAAACCGAGCATCACAAAACTCAAAATCACGACAGATAATCAAGAAAACAGACACATTCCTAATCATGATGACGAGGAATGTGTCTTGTTTTTTCGCATGTGGCAACATTGTCAATAATGGTCAGAGATTGTACAATAAAATAGTGAAACTGTCATAGGACTTATTCGTATACATGAATATGGGACAGAATGAAGTAGTAAGGTTACATGTATGGCTTAGCAACATTTCGTTTTCATAGATTACAACGAGGAGTGAGTGTGGAATGTTTTTCCATCCTATGGATTTCCTGATTCTGATTGCATTCGGACTGTCGCTCTGGGCACAGTTTCGTGTGAAAGGAACTTTTAACAAATTCGCCGAAGTTCCTACCTCCTCCGGTCTTACCGGTGCAGAGGCCGCCCGCCGCATGCTCGATGCGAACGGCTTGACGAACGTTCCTGTTCAACATATCCCAGGTACATTGACTGACCACTACGACCCGACTGATCGTGTCGTACGCCTGTCTGATCCTGTATACTTCGGCAACTCGATTGCCTCTCTGTCCGTTGCTTGTCACGAGGTCGGCCATGCGATTCAGCACAAGGTCTCGTACCCGATGCTGGTAGCACGCCATCGCATTTTCCCGGTAGTCAACCTGGTGTCCGGTGTAGCGCCATTGCTGCTGTTGGCTGGTTTCTTCTTTAAAATGGCTGGACTTTTGCTCATCGGGATTATCTTCTTCTCCGGAGCGGTTGCCTTCCAGCTCGTCACACTGCCTGTCGAGTTTAACGCAAGTAGCCGTGCGAAAGATCTGATGCTCAAAATGGGCTTCATTCGCAATGAAGAAGAGCGTGGCGCAAGCAAAGTACTGGGCGCAGCCGCTCTGACGTACGTAGCTGCTGCTCTGATCTCTGTTCTGGAGTTAGCGAAATACATCATGATTTTCCGTAGCTCTGACGACTAATCCGTTTAATGAAACGGCAAAGGTACAGCTCTCTCACAGGGGGGCTGTACCTTTTTTCATAAGGCTACGTTACAATTAGGCGGGGGGTTTTGCACATGCGAATTGGAATCATTGGATTAGGCAGTATGGGACAAATGCTGGTGAAATCGCTCTGTAAATGCGGTGTGATCCAGCCCGAGCATATCACCGTCTTCAATCGAACAAGAGAAAAGGCTGAACATCTGCAGGCATCACATGGTATTCTCATAGCCGAAAGTGCGCAAGAGGTGTGCAACCAGACAAATCTGGTCTTTTTCTGCACAAAGCCACTGGATATCCTGCCTGTACTGCGAGAGTTGTCTATCCCTGAAAGTGTACATATCGTTTCTGTTGCAGCAGGTGTTAGCATCGATGATTTGGAAACCGTCCATGCTGGTGCCGTAAGCAAGGTAATTCCTACCGTCACTTCGCAAGAGCTGCATGGTGTATCTCTATTTACATGCAGCAGTCGAACAAGTACAGAGGATCGCGATGAGCTTCTCACTCTCCTGTCTTCCATTAGTCAATCACAGGAAGTATCCGAGGTCGAGATTGAAACAGCGACGATCCTCACCAGCAGCGCACCAGGACTGATCGCAGGGATTCTTGATTCGTTCGCGCAGGCAGCCGTTCGCAAAACACCAGAGCTTGACCTGGATACGGCGCGAAGCATGCTGGTGGAAACGATGCTGGGAACCGCTCTTTTGCTCAAAAACGAACAGCTTAGCTTCGACCAGCTGATCGAACGTGTGGCTACCAAAGGTGGCATTACCGAGGAAGGCTTGCGTGTTCTTGACAAGACGCTTCCTTCTGGGTTTGACGAGTTGTTTGCGATGACAGAATCCAAGCACGCTGCTTTGAAGATACTTGTCCAACAACAAATAAAAGCATAAATCGCGGATAGGAGAACAAGAAAATGATCATCGGTTGGATTGGTTTGGGAAACATGGGCATTCCAATGGCTAGCAATCTGCTGGCTGCTGGCTACGACGTACGTGTCTGGAATCGTACGCCGGGAAAAGCCGCGCCATTAGTGGCTCTGGGAGCGAAGGAGACAGCCGCTCTGTCAGATTTGGTAGCACAATGCGATGTACTGTTCACGATGGTAAGCGATGATGATGCAGTAAAAGCAATCTATACTGGCACAGACGGTCTCTTGAGCCTGTCCATTCAAGGCAAGCTTGCAGTAGATATGAGCACGATTTCACCGGATACATCCCGTTATATCGCGGAGCAAGCCCAGGAAGCTGGACTGCGCTTTCTCGATGCACCTGTGTCCGGTAGCGTAGGGCCTGCCAAAGAAGGCAAGCTCGTCATCATGGTAGGTGGCGAGCAGGCTGATTTTAAGGTAGCCAAGCCTATGCTGGACAAGCTGGGCAAAGCCACGTTTTATTTGGGACCAAACGGAGCGGGTACATCTGCGAAGCTGGCGATCAACCTGCTGCTCGGCATTACAGTACAAGGTGTGTCTGAAACATTACTATTCGCACGATCCCTCGGCATTGGTACGGAGCAAATGCTGGACATCATTTCAGAGAGCGCCGTAGGAACACCACTCATTCGCGGAAAAGCGGCTTCCATCCTCGCTGACAACTATCCGGCTGCCTTTGCCCTAAAGCATATGGCCAAGGACCTTCGCCTTGCGAATGAAGCAGGCGTCTCTACCCCATTGGCTGAATCCGTAAATGCGACCTATCGTCATGCATTAGAAGAAGGCTTGGGCGAGCTGGATTTGATGGCGATCCTGCGTCATCTCGAGGGAAAATGAATACTCCCGCCACTTACCTACCGGTTGGGGTGGGGGGTTCTTATGTGTCGTCGTTACTGGACTCTTCTTGCCTGCCAATTCCTTGATATGGCGTTCTACTGACTTAGAACTATACCCGATGTTTCTAACCATCATTTCAATGGTCGGATAGCACTGACTCTTGTCGCTCAGCTTGATCCCAATTAGTTACGGTGAATATTCCTCTGACCGCCCCTTCACCTTATCTATCGTTCCATGTACGTACATTGTTGCAATTATTTTTGAAATCACCGCAAGAAAGCGAATATAACAAAAAACAGGTCAATCATGGTGGTATCTGACCATAATTGACCTGTAATCCGCAACGCATTGATGGTAATAAGGGTATAAAATTTAAGCTTCATGTGCGTACAACCAAAATGAAATTACATGGGTTAAGTATGTAATTGGTTGGATGATGGGTTCATCCCGCACTGGGAGGGGGGCTATAACATCAATCGCCGCCATCTATCTAGACAAGTGAAAAGACCACAACACGGGCGGGTAGCTCGTATTGTGGTTTGTTGGTTCTATTGAACGATCTTGTTATTGGGGTTGAAACGGGTTTACACAAAATTTTTGACAGATCGAAATGATCGACTACTCAGAGCTAACATAGTTCTAACACATCAGTGAATAAAGCATCGCCTAAAGTTAATCTCCTATTGAAAGGTGTAATACTAGGTAAAGCATCCCACTCATAAACCGTATCATAGAAATCATATAGATGACTAAGCTCAGAATACCCTTTTAAAGTCATGATCCTATTAATTTGATTCATTCCTTGTATCATTTCTAAAGATTCTGCTGTACCAACTATCTCCAAAGGACCATTAATCAAGTTATGCCTTAATGAATAACTAAAATCCAAAATATAAATTGGGACTAACTTTGAAACTTTTATATTTATTTGTTGAGAAAGTAGGAAACCTTCCTTACCTGATATATCCTGCAGATGTATTAAAATATCTGCTGAAGGGCTGATCATATTTCTGCACTCAATTTCCTTCAGATTTCCAATTTCATTAAGTTCAATTGGTACTTCTAGTTTTTCAGCACACTTCTTTTTATACCATTCGTCTAATTCTCTTTTAACCAATAAACGCCCAATTAATTCTCCAACCTCAGGAAATTCTTCAATAAAACGATGTCCATGTTCCATGATATTAACCATCCCATCTTCTTTTAGGTTCACCATCTTTAGTTTGCTTTCCTGTCACAGGATCAAACTCTCCTAGATGTTCTGTCCTTCGTTTATTCCACTTTTCTAACTTGCCATGTTGTGAATCCCACTGCCAATTAAACCCATTATTATCTGACCAAGATTTTCTTTTTAATTTTTCTTTAATCTGAGTCATTCCCATCTGTTCCATCCACTTTGTTGGTTCTATAAGTCTGTAACCATTTGTATCGTCTCCAACAATTTTTTGCTTATCAGCTATATTGGAATTATACTCTTCTGTTCTCTGCTGCTTACGTTTGAAATATCCCCCATAAGCATCATTACCCTTCCCCTCAACAGACTCATTTAGCTTAGGTATTACTCCACTTTCACTTCATTACGAAAAAGGCTTACTCCTCTTCGTTGAAGTTGGAATAAGCCTTTGAAAGTTTTTCAAGTTTGGTTTGTTGATTATATGGTACGATCCTGCTATCAACATAAACTCAATTCATAATTAATGTATGTATTACAGTTATATGATGGTT
This sequence comes from Brevibacillus sp. HB1.4B, assembly GCF_013284285.1. Taxonomy (NCBI): domain Bacteria; kingdom Bacillati; phylum Bacillota; class Bacilli; order Caryophanales; family Paenibacillaceae; genus Brevibacillus; species Brevibacillus sp. HB1.4B. Next base: position 535,212 of record NZ_JABSUT010000004.1, on the reverse strand, counting down.
CATTCCAAATTTGGTATTTACCATAAAACCAACGCTTTCTACAATGTATGCTTCTCCCTTTTAATCCAAGAAACAGATCAAGTCGTTTGATAAGTCACTTAAATTTTCTACACCGGAAGAGTAAAGATTACTTCAAAAGGATCCTTATTTTCGAAGAAATCATCATACAATTTTCTGACTTCCATCGAATCTAAGTTTTCTCCTTGCGTATTGATTAACCTATCCAACTCTTCTAAAATACTTACTTCCTTTGATGACAATACCTTTGATTTAATAAGTGTGTCCTTCATATTAGGAAGTAAGCCTCTTGGCCAGCAATCCTCATATACGCCTCTATAAGATTCATACAAGAAAGTGATTTGGCTTATTCCCGCATATTTCCGAATGTGTGGATTCACTAACAATAAAAATTGGGCAATGATTCCAGAACGCTGACTTAAATAATATGCCTCCTGTGCTTCCTTCAGCAAGCTAGAATTGGATTCTACAGAATTAGCAAGGTAATTTATATACATTTTTGAGAGTACACTTATTACATATTCTTTCTCTAAATTCTCCTCCAACTTCTTAATTACTTCTTTTTCACTAATTCCCGCTTGTATAAACCCCATTAAACATGCTGACATCCCTTTCACATTAACAGCTTTTTCAGCTAAACATAACGCATATTCATCAAAAATTTCTTTGAGAAACTTTTCACTAACTGTATAAATATCTGAGCACTCAATAATAGTTTCTATTAAAGAAGCTCTATCATACTTATCTTCAATATGTGGAAGGAGCTCTATCATATGTTCAACAAATTCTTCTCCGTAGTATTCTAACAAGTTAGAATTATATTTTATTTGTTCAAGTAGAGCAAAAAACGTTTCATACTCTTTTGTATCATTATTTTGCGTTAAATATTTGAAGAACTCATTAATAGATTTAACTTTCTCGTCCACCAGACTTTCTCCCCTTCGCTAGTTAGTGATACTTAATTTTAACTTTTTACATGACTTTAACTCAGAAAAATTTAGTGCCATTGTACTACATTCCACTCAATACCTTCAGGAGTTTGCCTATAAATAATACGCATTACACCATTGTTTCCATATTCATCTCGTATATATACAGAGTTCCAGCCTGCGTAATTCTGCCCATTTCGTCTATTTTCAAGAACATGATCATTTAATGCCTCTAATCGTGCTCTAGCGCTTGTGTCACCACGAGCTTGGGCTGAAATATCATCAAGAATTTGATTAGCTAAATTTCTCTCATGTTTAGTTAAATGACGACTTACAGGTTTTCCTGATACACCGCCTCTTATTTGAATTTTTTGATATAAAGCATCTCTTGGATTTAGTATATTTGCATGTTTAATCCCTAATAATTTTTCAGGTGGTGTAGATTCTGTATTAGCATTACCCGTCCCCTCATTATCTCGCTTATTATTTCTATTATTCCCATGATTATTGTTATGCCCGCCACCGCCATTCCCGTCCACCGAAAAGAACATCGGCCTACCTGTATTAGGAACCAGATTGGAAAATCCTTGCATAGCAGCTAAAAAACTATTAACCATCTCTTGCATTTCTTTCAACGCATCTTCAACAGTCTTCGCCTTCGTTTTGAACTTCCCATCCAGCGTTTCCATATCTTTTTTAATAGAGTCAAAAAGTCCGAATAATGGAGTTTCATTTCCGTCGCTTCTATTGCTTCCGTTGCTTCCGTTGCTTCCATCGCTGCCGTTACCGTCTGGCGTACGATCCCTTTTTGGTCCATCTGGCGTCAGTTTGGCTGCTGTAGTCACTGTCTTCATAGCGGCTCCACCCATTCCACCTGACAGTCCACTCACGATTACCTCAGCACCTATGACATTTACTCTTCCCGTATTCCTACCTCGTTGGTAGCTTTCCTCCAGTGTTCTTTTTAGCTTTGCTTCTTTACCTCCATACTCGTCTTCCCAGTGGTGTAGCCAATTCATCCCGACCGGAATAACGTAGTCCTGCATGACGCTCTCACCGACTTTTGCACCAGCCGCTTGTATATCTTGACCGATTTCAACGAACGACTTCTCGCCCTGAAACACATCTCCTACATATTTTGCCGCACTTGTAGCTTTTTGTTCTGTTTCTTTTGCTAAGTTGTTCCCCTCGGTTAACGACTTAACCTCCGTTCCCCTGATGTTGGTGACCGTCTCACCCTCATCACTCGCTAACAATTGTACTCCCGTGTAGGCAACATCGGCAACATCTACGGCAAAGTTCCATAGCGACGACAGGGTCTCTTCAACGACTTCCCCTTCCCCTTTGGATTCCGCCGCATCGTGATCTGCGAGTCGTTTATCTACCGCGCCCTGCCAGCCTAGACTCTTCATATCTTTTTCAAACGGACTCAAGATAGGTTTAAACGAATGACTCATCTCCGCATCCAGAAGAATCTGATCGCTACTCGTGTCGTTCTCTTCTACTAATGCGATGGTATCCGTAGCTGTATCGAGATACATCCCTTCCGAACCCACCATGTAGACAGCGGCACCATTTACATTCAGTTCTCCTGACGCGTGAATGTTTACATTCGTGGTACTGTTCAGACTCACACCCCAGAGGCTACTCAGCGAGATTTCCAACGCACCTTCTTTGGCGGTCATCCTCAGTTCGGTGTCTCCCATGGTGAATTCTTTTCCTTGTGGGTTGCCAAACGATTTGACTCCCGGGTCCACCATTCGCTTATCGTTCTTCTCGGCAAAGCTTCCCTGTGGTGCATGACGGACGGAGTTGATAACCATCGCATCGTCCTCATCGGCACCTGGGAAATACAGTTTTACTTTAGAGCCGATCTCCGGCATGAGGTATAGGATTTGGTTGCCTTCCGCCCCATACGGGAACCACTGTGCCTTGCTCTTATCTTGCGTTTTATCGATAGTGAGATGGATTTTGACTTGGTTTCGTCCGATTTGAATGATTTTCCCGTCGATAGCGGCACCGATGATGGCTTTGTTATAGATCTTCTTTTGTTTCACACTTTTGCGAGTTGCGCAAACATACGTCCATCTGAATAGACCATCTACCATGCTTGCTATTCGCTTGGTAATAGCGAAGGTCTGCCCCTCTCGCAACACTTCATCCCCAAGCTCTAAAACATCGTCGTGTTCAAACGTGTAGGTTCTATATGGTGCGATGGACTGGTTAACCTCGTATGGCCTGTCTTTCAGCTTGATCTGCTTTCTTCCCTCTGGTAGACCGACCCAGAAGCGCACCTTATTCGCACTCACATCTGGTACGAGGACAGCCCCTACGTGAGAGGCAATTCGTTTTAAAAACACCCAGTCCGTCTCTTCGTACTGCATGATGTATTTGCCCTGTTTGAGATCATCGAAGGCGTTATCGATCATATCTCCACCAGGATACTTCGACACGAGCTCATCTACAATACTTGAGTACAATCGGCTCTCGTCTTGAAATGAACACATCTTCACGCTCATATCCATGGCATAGGTATGCGATACAGCTTCCACCGTCAAATAGTGGACATCACGGACAACCTTGATCTCCACATGATGTAGTCGTCCGATAAATATCGACTTCTTCTGCTTTCCTACCTTCTGACACAGCTCAATTACGTCGTGGCTGCTTGCTCTATGTATAATCTCATCTTCTTTTTCTTCGGGAACAATACCTGTAAAGCGTAATTTTGCGTGTTCGCCAGTTTGATGGACAAATTCCAACCGATCAAGTCGGATCGTTCCATAGGACCAGACAATCTGTATATCCTGGTAGGTCATGACTCCATCAGTTCCTTGCATAAACTTCTCTCCTTCAATCACATCAATCCTGCCCATCCTTTTCAATCGTAATAATCCCTTTGACAGTACAAATCAGCTCCGACTTACTGAGTAATGCTGGCTCGTTTTTTACGAGTACATCGTGCTTTCCATCCGTCCACTTGTTAGCGATCATTGGTTTACATACGTTTCCTGTGTCCCTGCAAATACCAAAACATCCAATATTGGCATCGACAACGTTATCGGCAATATTCATGACCGGTTTACCACGTGCGTATACTCCGTGGCATTGCGGTAAATTTAAAAAGCTGGTGTCTGTTCCCTCACTGCATTTTACGGTTGCCCCACGTACGACATAGGAATACTCACCGTGTGCCTTCGGAGCCAGAAGTTGAAGCAAAGGCAAAAGCATCTCCCTACTCCCCTTTCGTTGCATAACATTGCAATAACTCATACCAGTCGCATCGTTCGAATCAAGGCTCTAGCTAATGGCTGCCATACAATCACTTCGTCAGCTGCGAAATGGAAGCTACCGAGCAGCAATCTACCCTCTAGTGCAGTAACAAACAAGATTTGATAATACTTCCCGGTCTTTAGCGGTATGACAAATTCGCTACTCGCCACCTTCACATCACTGAGCTCAATCACTTCGTTATGTACGACTTGCAAGCCCGCTTGCTTTTTTTTCAACTGAATCGTCATTGTACTCAAAAATTGCTCTACATCGTCCCTCTGTATGAGGTGCGTCATATGTGTCAGACCAAACATGACTGTGCCTTTTTCATTTTTGTAAGTCATCTGATCATGCTGGTGAGTTGTATTTCCTTTTGATTCGATCCCTCTAGGAATCAGCCACATAGACGTTGGGAGATGAATCGCCATCTGCTCGTCGAAAAATAGCTTCTCTTCACAATAAATCGTTTGCCCTTCGTACTCAATGACACCAAGCTGAACTCCTGCCAGCCATTCTTCAGGTGACATTTGTGCCATCTTCTCTTCTACTTCCTTGATTTCACGTCGTTTCTGGATGTCATTCCAGGCATCCAAGATCTTCTCATCCCAGTAGACGGTCATGACTCCCTCCGTTACGCCTGCTCTACTTTTTGTAAAACGAAGCCCGTATAGCTTCTACGCAGTAAGCTTTCTGCTGCATCGAGACTCACCACGATATACGGCTCCAAAATTCCTTCAATGGCAAAAAAATGATGCGACTTTACCTTTTCGTGGTCTAACACAAGTCTCTTTACGGTTCCATTTAGATAAAACTCGCTATCCTGTGAAAGACAATCCAAGGTAGGTATTTGCATGACCCAGTACACGTTTTGTGAGCCAGATCGCTTGTCTATCAAATGGACACATTTCCACTGAATTCTCGGATTGTATTTCTCGATAATCGACTTCATCTGTTGTGACATCATAGGCACAGGCTTTTCCAGCCAGTCTGTGTACTCATTGAAGCTATGTTCAGCGACATCTAAAATCGAGACAGGCGGGAGCTGTGCGAAGCTGTCTTCATTTCGTAGACCCTGCGGTTTCACCTTTTGAGCGATTCGACTGTCATCCATGAGTTGGTAGTAATCTCTCATGTCATCCCGCCCCCTTGATTTGATCTCGTGTGGAACCATCATCGATATGCACATCTTCGCTAAAGTCTTTAAACTCCCCGACTCTGATGCGCAAACATTTCGCCTTATTTATCTCCGAATACTCTGGGAGTTTTATGGCTTCTTGGATCGCTATCCGGATCAGATCCGTCACCATTTGACTAAAACAGTCCAAACGCTTCCATACCATATGCTCCACATCCGCTGTGTGTAGAACACCGATGTACTTTTTACGCTGCTCATCTAGAAGACGAATCAACGATGAAATCTCTTGAAAAGCCCAATTGGCGTCGTATCTGGCATAGCATTCGACAGGTTCCCAATACCACTGATCTGTATAAGCCTCGATGAGGTAGGTATATGTACCTTCCAGAATAGATGTCCTCAGCATGGAGTAATGAATAAATCCAACTGGTGCTAGCTCCTCACGATCCTGCATGACTTTGATCCGACTTGCGATCTGTCGAAACGACTCCACAAACTCATCGACGAGCTGGGCTTGATGTTGATGGAAAAATAGCTGGACTGCCGCCACTCGTTCTGCCAAAGCAGGTAAAAACACCTGGTCGTGCAGATGCTGGAGTGCTTCTTCTTTCATCATGACCGTGTGTTCCTCCCATTAGTTCATTTTTATCTCTGATCCCTTGATCTCGATCTTTTCATTTAATGAAATGGTGTTTCCTTTTCCAATCAGCTCGATCTTATCGGCTTTGACGCGTAGCGTTTGCCCGATCAGATACGCCTCTTTACTAGCACTAATGCTCACATTTTTATCACTCACGATCTCGATTCCGGTATCATCGCTGATTGTGATAGACATACCGCCTGCTGATATCACGATCTTATCTGGCGCCAGCATGATCTCCTTGCCGTATTTCGTGCGGAAGGTCTTCACAGCCGGATCTTTCATCCGATCGGGACCCGCGCCCGCGCTCGGTCTTGAGCTACTTGGAGCGGAGGACTTTTGGGGAGCCGGAGATTTGGCATCTGGGTTATCTCGGAGCACCGAGCTGATGGCAATACCGTCCTCTTCCTTTTTACTCGGGAAGTAGATTCGTATCTGGTCGCCTATTTCCGGCATGACATACCAACCTGTATTGTTCTCGGACGTATAGATCGTCGAATAAGGGAACCAGTAAGCGGTACTCTCATCCTGTTGATCATCCATGTCTAGTTTGGCTCTGATATTATCTTTTTGAATCTGAAGAACGCTCCCTTGGATAGAGGCACCGATGATCGCGTTGTTATACATTTTCTTGCGCGAGAGTCCCTTATGTGGAAAGAGCTTGTAGATATGCGTCAGTATTCCTTCCTTCATTTCAGTGACGGCTTCTCCGACGACAAGCTTCTTGGACTTGAAGCTCACTTCATCACCGACTTCGAGGATCTGCGGGCTTTCCACTTCATATACCGTAAAATCTTGATCATCAATTCCTGGCACTCGGTTTTCCGCAGCGCTCTGATATTCCCCCACCCTCTTTTGTACCGTATAATGCGCGACCTCTAGCTTGCCTTTATCCTTCCCTTTGGGCAGACCGAAATAAAATTTGGGTAGATCAAAAGCCGTTGCAGGCACCAAGCCTGTATAGAATCGCGAAGCCATCCGCTTGAGAAACTGCCAGTCGGTTTCTTCATATTGCATCACAAACGTATTGATTGCCTTGCCGTTCGTGACCGAATCAATAAAATCGGCTTTCCCATATGAGGACAGCACCATTTTGACTAGCGCCGCATAAGTCATCCCTGGATTTTGGAATGAGCGTTTTCTCGGTTTGACATCCAATAAGTAGCTATGTGAAACAGCCTTCACTGTTAGGTAATAAATGCCCCTGACAGATTGGATGTTTACATTCGTCACGATGCCTTGAAACCATGGCTTCGGCTGCCCCTTCTCGTCCGTCAAAGCTATTTTGATATGCGTTTGTTCATTTGTTAGATTCACATAGCTGTCTTTCAGCTCATCTGGAATAATGCCCGTGATCGTTACCTTCGCGTGTTCGTTCATCATTTTAACCACTTTTAGTGATTGCAAATGCGTGAATTTGTAAGGTGTCACTTGAATATTTCCATAGGTTAAAACCCGATTACTCACGTAGACTCATCCCTCCGTAGATATATCCAATGTTCTATCTCCTATACCAAAATAGACCATTCTTGATAGATAAATTAATGGTAGTAGTTGTTTCGATTACCATAAATAAGCATAAAGTCCTTTTTTTATTTTCAACCTAGTGCTTTTTACCCAGTTTTTGGAAATGTCTAATTGCCCTACCTACTTGTTGACCATATCCTGTAACTACTAACACATAGGTAGCTGGGCTACAAGAAGAAGCACAAAACGCACCGACTATATGGACAACCTTTGGGGTGTTTTATAATGGAGAATTCATTACGCACGAAATATTGAGCTCAAACAAATTTGACAAATTACTAACAGAGCTTTTATTAGATGAAAAAAAAGAAAGACCGGAATTCTCTCCGGTCTTTCAGGCTATTGCTTGGCCTTCAGCCACGCATTAAAAATCTTTGCTTCCTCTACTGCCCGTTGATCTGACCATACATCACCGGGTTTGTTGCCTTCCCCGATCATATAGCCTGCAAATGGCATTCCGACGAAAGAAAAAACATAATGAAACTGCTGGATTAGTGGCAGCCCCTTTAATCTGGGCTGGTCTCCACCAGTCGTAATGACATATGCCTGCTTTTGTCCGAGAGATTCTTTGAAGGAATAACGTTTGTCACGCAAGCTCTGCGACCAGCGATCCACATAGTTTTTCATATGCCCTGACATGCCGTACCAATAGATAGGCGTAGAGAAAATCAGAAAATCATGGGCGAGTACCGCTTCTGTCACTTCATCGTAATCATCCGCGACTGCATCGAAGCCTCCCTCGTCATGCCTTTGGTCGTGAATCGGGCGAATGTTTTTTTCTCGCAGACGAATACTGGTGTGCGGTACGCCGTCCAATGCCAAATTAGTCAATTGCTCCGTGTTTCCTGCATCTCTTGAGCTTCCATGCAATACGAGAATGTTCATGTGCTCACCCATCCTTACATCTTTGTTTGCTCCTTTTATTGTATGGGGAAAGAAGGGCTTTCTCAAACCTTAAAGGGCCTAACCGATTCTTTAAACTGTCGGACGACCACCTCCAAACAAAAAAGGCTGCCTTCCCAGTAGAAAAGTCTACGGAAAGACAGCCTGTTCTGTTTTAATTTACGGAAACCCCACTCGAATGCTCCGTCTGCTTTTTTTGCAAGCGCAACGCAAAAAGGAAAGCAACGAGTAACAATCCAGCAGATACATAATAAACAGCCCGGACTCCCTGCCATTCAGCGATAGCCCCCATCACCAAGGCAGAAGCGCCAAAGACAAGTAAATCAATCGTCCCCTTCGCTGACATGACATAGGGCAGTGCTGATTCCTCAGTCTCTTGCTGCAAAAGTGTCTGCTTGCTTACATGCACCATTTCCAAAAATGGGCCCAGTGCAAAGGAAAACAGCAGTGCCACAAGAGCGTTCGTACTGCTGCCAAAACAAAAGGTAAAGAATCCGACGCCAATCGTACCGCAAATGATCCAGCGAAATAAATGGCGACGCATCCGCTCCGCATACATCAATAGCAGCGTCCCACCTGCAATGGCTCCAAGCATGTAACCGGCATTGATGTAGCCCCACCATTCTTCGCCTTGTCCAAGCACATCGAGGACAAATGGCAGCATAATCGCAGCGATCCACACACCCCCGGACAAGCCGATCACGATATCCATTGCGACCAGCAGTCGCAGTACAGGTACATCGCGAATTGTCTTCCATCCAGTGAGCCAATTTATTGTCGCCTTAGCTGCCTGTTCTTCACGCGGCTTTTCGCTTGCGGGTACAATACCTGTCATCGCGATCGTTGCCACAACATAGGCACCAACCGTTCCCCACAGAACAACACCTGCTCCCAGCCAAGAAACGAGTAATCCCCCTGCGGCCCAGCCAGCAAAATGAACGGTTTGATCCGAGGTGGCAAGCAACCCATTCGCTCGCATGAGGTCTTCTCGTCCGACCAACTGCGGTACCATGGCATTACGCGCAGGGTTTGCCCAGCCATCCATAAAGGCGATGGTTGACCCCAATCCGAACAACAGCCAGATCCACTCTCCCTGCTCTCCTACACCGCTGCTGACAGCTAATGAAGCTGCAGCCAAAAGTATCGTCTTCAAGCCTTGCGACAGCACGAGCATGCCCGTCAACGACAATCGCTGAAACACCAACGGAGCCAACAAGCTGCTCACAGACTGCGACGCTACGATGACAACCGGAATAAACGCCGTGTACATGACAGAGCCAGTTGCAGCGTAGATGATCGAAATAAACGCGACAATATAAAATACATCCCCAAGGTTGGCCAATGTCTGACCCGCCCAGAGGCAAATAAAGCGTCGATGCCACATAAAGCACACCCTCCTGTCGGTTCAGGACCAGCCTATACGTCCTGATGGAATATGAAGTTATTCACACCGACTCGCCATCACAATGGAGGTGCACCTCTTTTCGCGAAAATTACCTTTTATTCTATTCCAGAATCAGAATGCTGTACAGATTTGTTTCGGAAAAAGCTGTAGTACACCCAGCCTGCGTTAATAAACAAGAAAGCACTCGTCATGTAAAAGACTCCGCTAATACTCACATAGCCTGCCAAAAAGCCACCAATCATCGGTCCAAGCATGCTGCCGATACTGACGAAGCTGTTGTTATAGCCGTAGACGCGACTGACCATATGTACAGGTGTTGCTCGTCGCAGCAAAGCATTGACGGATGGAAGCAATCCTCCCAGCGATAATCCTAACAAAAACCGGAGCGCGACCAATTGCCATACCGTATGTACCAGACCTTGTGGAATGAAGATGATTGCGGCAGCCAAAAGCGAGAACAAGAGCACCTTTTGCGAACCAAACCGATCTCCTAAACGCCCCAGCTGTGGAGAGGCAAAGACGTTTGCTACCCCCATGCATGCCTGGACAATACCGGCCCACAGTGCTACCTTTGCCCCTTCTGATCCAACCAATTGCGAAATGTAGATCGGCAACACAGGGATAATGCTAAACAACGCAAACTGGATCATTACGGTTACAAAAAAGAGCGCCGGGAGTTCTTTGGAAGAGAAGATCATCTGAAAATCTTCCCGTAGACTCGACCGTTCCTTTTTTTCAGGTGGAACAAAATTCTCTTTCACCATAAACGTAATGACCAAGGTCGCCAGTAATAATACGCAACCAGTAATCACAAAAATCATCCGAAAGCCGATCTTCTCCGCGAGAACACCGCCAAACAGCGGTCCCATAATGGTTCCAGCCGTAATAAACGACTGAAGCAACCCTGTTGCATAGCCAATTCGTTCTTTTGGTACAGAGGATGCTACCAACGCGGTACTGGCAGGGATGATTCCCCCTACAAGTCCATTGAGTAGACGAAGGGCCAAAAGCTGCCACAGACTTCCCGCAAAACCGGTCAGTGCCATGGTAATGGACATGAAAAATCCCGAGCGCAAAATCATGATCTTGCGCCCGTGCTTATCCGCCAAATTTCCCCAAATAGGCGAGACGAGGCCCGCCGTCAAAAAGTTGGCTCCAAAAATAATCCCCGCCCAAGCCGTGACCTGATGAGGGTCTTCAATTCCGAAATCCTGCTGAATGTAAAGCGGTAAAAAAGGCATGATCATGCTCATCGCCACCATGACGAAAAACAAGGATCCGCAGAGTACATATAAATTACGGCGCCATATCTCCATCGGATTTCCTCCAATCCCATCTGCTTATCCCAGTTGCGGGTCGGATGTACTTCCTAGATCTTGCACACTCCACAGGCCATAGTATACTCCCTTTCTCGCAAGCAATTGCTCATGCGTGCCTTCCTCAACGATTTGTCCCTCTTTCATGACAATGATTTTGTCCGCATGCGTAATCGTCGAAAGTCGATGGGCCACGATGAGTGTGGTTCTTCCTTTTGCCAACCTAGACAAAGACTCCTGAATCGTGTGCTCTGATTCCAAGTCGAGTGCAGACGTCGCTTCATCCAGGATCAGAATACCCGGGTCACGCAGGAAAACACGCGCAATCGCGATTCGCTGCTTTTGTCCGCCCGAGAGCTTCACGCCACGCTCTCCCAGCTCCGTATGGTACCCATTCGGTAATTCGCTAATAAAGTCATGGGCATTTGCCGCCTTCGCAGCTTCTTGCACAGCATTGTCATCCGCATCAGGATTGCCCATTAAAATATTCACTTTTGCTGATTCACTAAACAAAATATTATCTTGCTGCACCATCCCGATGTGGTGACGCAAATTTTGCTGCTTCACATCGCGGATATCGATGCCATCAATCGTAATTTTCCCTTCTGTCACGTCCCAAAAACGCGGGAGCAAGCTAATCAGAGAAGATTTTCCGCCGCCTGACATCCCGACAATTGCAACCGTTTCGCCAGAAGAGATGTTCAGATTCACATTGTTCAAGACGAGAGGGCCTTCCTCCCGATAGCGGAAGGACACGTTCTCGAAGCGGATTTCCCCGTGAATGCGTTTGGTTGCAGGGTCGACAGGCAGCTCCCCCGCGTTTGGCTTGTCGACGATATCGTACGATTCATCGATAAACTCGAACATCCGATCCATCGAGGCAATTGCCTGTGTCAGCACCGTACTGGAATTGACCAAGCGTCGCAGCGGCGTGTACAAGCGATCCAAATAAACATAAAACGCAACCAACGTCCCTACGCTCATGCTCCCGCCAATAACTTGATAGCCAGCATAAGCAATGACCAGGAGCGGTGCGATATCCGTCACCGTATTAATTACAGCAAAAGTTCGAGCATTCCAGCGTGTTTGCGCCAGTGCCTTATCCAAAAACTGATTGTTTTCCTTTGCGAATTCCTTGCTTTCCTGCTTCTCCAAGGCAAAGCTGCGGATGAGCGCCATCCCATTGACGCGTTCGTACAAATATCCTTGCAAACGCGCCAGTGCCGCAGAACGATCCTTGGTTAATTGACGCAAGCGCTTGTAGAAAAATTTGACTGAAATACTGTACAAAGGGAAAACGACAATCGCCACAAGTGTCAGTTCCACATCCATGTAGAGCATGATCACCAGTGTCAGGATGATCGTAATCAGGTCCAACCAGAGATTCATCAATCCCGTTTCCACGAAGCTTTTGGTTGATTCCACGTCGTTAATGACGCGAGAGATGACCTCACCCGTTTTTGTATTGTTGTAGTAGCGCATCGACAGTCGTTGTAAATGAGAAAACAATTGATTGCGGATGTCAAACAAGATACGACTGGATACCCACTGTGCATAGTATTGCCGGATGTACTCAACAGGGGCGCGAACGACGGTAAATAACAAAAAGGCCCCGAGCATCAGCCAAAATAACTGTTTCAGCTTTTCCTCTTGAGGAAGCGGACTTGGCAGCAGGTCATCAATGACGTATTTGATAAGAAGCGGCAGAGCAAGTGGGATCGCAAACTTTATAATACCAATGAATATGGTGCCCAATATTTGTTTCCAATAGGGCAGGACATAAGCCAAATAGCGGCGTATGCTCAACCATCATACCTCCTTTGCAAACAAGGAAATCCCTCCCCCGGTCATTCGGGAAAGGGATTATTCCTCATCATCTCGCACTAAAAGATAACGTTCGTACCAACGTTGGACGAAACCGTTTTGAAAAGGGCCACGTCGCGCGCTTACCCAATCCAGCACCTCTCGCAATGCTGTCTGCACTCTTTCCACAACAAATGGAGGATAGTTCATCTGTTTGCTGTGCAAAAGAAACTCCTCTTCGTCGAGAATCGAGTACGTCATATCGGGAAACACTTTTACGTCGAGATCATAGTCTATGTAGCTAAGCAATTGTCCCTTCATGCTGAAGGGCGAACCAATGTTGCAATAATAATAAATACCGTCATCACGAATCATGGCAATGGTATTGAACCACTGGCCTCTACCAAATGTACAAATGGCCGGTTCACGCGTACGCCATTCCCGCCCGTCTGCTTCTGTCACCTTGACCCGATCATTTCCCCCAATCACCACCGCATCACTGGTATGAATCAACGTAGATTTGTCCCATATGCGGTGCAACGAATGGTCATGTTTATAACTTTCTATGCGGATATTGGAGCCCGGAGTTGGTGACATGACTCTCCCCTTTCTTCTCTTCTCTATTTGAATGGGGACAAGCCTCCTTTAAGAAGAGAGCTTTTTGGAAAGTGTAACATATTTTTGTACTTCATAGCCAAGTGAAAGGTAAAACGGAAGGACTTCCGGATTTGATTGATTGACCATGATCAAGACGTTATTGACACCTCGTTGCTTGAAACGCTTTTCAATTGCTTCAACGAGTTCGCGACCAATACCTGAGCCTTGCATCTCTGGAAGTACAGCCAATCGGTAGAAATAGGCACGTGCACCGTCGATCGTGCCAACCACGACCCCTACAACTCTGCCTTCCATTTCTGCAACCATTACCAGATCGCTGTCCCAAGCCAAATGCTGGGCCAAATCGTTCAATGACTCTTTGTCCGATTGGTCCAACCCCGTCTCCTGCCAAATACGTGTGATAGCCGAATAGTCACCGAGTCGAAACGGACGAATCAGCATGTGTTGCCTCCTTCGTAACCTTCTTCCTCTATTGTACAACACATGGACAACTTTGTCTTGTGTCGCAACACCACAAAGTCTCCAACTCCATACTCCAGCTTCAATAAATCATTATGTCAAAAGAGAAATACCGCCGTCTACAATCAATGTTTGTCCGCGAACCATCCACGCTTTGTCAGAGAGCAAGAATATCACCGCATTAGCCAAATCTTCCGGCTCCACAATACGTCCTGCTGGCGTACGCTCTGCTGAGCTACCGAGCAATTCTTCACGATTCGGGAAATGTTTGAGTGCATCCGTATCCACCGCTCCGCCAGAAACAGCGTTTACTACAATATTATGCGGTGCGAGCTCGACTGCCAAATAACGAGTAATCGCTTCTACAGCTGCCTTCGATACGCCAACCGCTGTATAGTTGTCAAGAACGCGAATGGACCCAAGGCTGGACAAGCTCACGATTTTTCCGCCGTTGCCGCCCTTGATCATTAGTTTTGCCGCTTCTTGCGCACAGAACAACAGCGCCTTGCTGTTAATTTCCATGGTCCAGTCCCAATGGCTTTCTTCCAGCTCCATCAGCGGACGCAGTACACCTGATGCCGCATTGTTCACAAATACATCCAAGCGACCGAATTCCTGGTCAATTTCTGCGAATAACTCTTTGATTTTTGCTACATCCCCTACATTGGCTTTGATCAGATGGACACGAGCGCCCTTTGCTTCCAGCTCTGCTGCTGCTTCTCTTGCCGCAGTGCGGTTACGCAAATAGTTCAGCACCAGGTCATAGCCCTGTTCCGCCAATTGAAGCGCAATCGCTTTTCCGATTCCTCGCGTTCCGCCAGTAACCAGTGCTACTTTTTTCGTTGTATTCATAAAAAGATTACCTCCCGATCTGACCAACTATTAATAGCAGGTACTAATAAATAAAAATCACTCATTCATTATACAACTCCACCTGCGCTTTTTCTACCTGCGGAAAAAATCCCGGCATGACTTGATCCTCTCGACTATAGCCATACTAAGCTCGCAGTATCAGGCAAACCACTACCACATAAGGAGGAATGGCAGGGTGTACATAGGTCGGGAATTGTCTGAATTAACCATGGTGCCACTGGCTGATTGGGAAATGAATGAGCTGCTTTATTACCATCACAGCTTTTCACAACTAGCAGCTTACCTCAGTGCAGAAGGAGCCTCTCTTCACGTCAAAGTCATCCATGAGCTTGAATCCCGTGGGCCTGTGAATGGAGACAGCGGGGGATGGGATCATTCCTCGTCACCTATTTACGATTAAGTAAAAAACCCGGCTGCTCGTGTATGTAAACACGGCGCCGGGCTTATTTTTAGATACGGAATTTGCCGAGCTGGTTTTGCAATTCCTCCGCGAGGTGTTCGAGAGAAACGGCTGAGGAAGCGATCTCTTCCATAGAGGCTAGCTGCTCCTGGGCAGCTGCGGATACACTTTGAGTGCCATCAGATGCTTGCAGTGTCACCTCGGAAATATGGCCGATGATCTCAACCACTTGCTGTGCCCTTGTGGAGAAATCACGCGTCGCTTCAGATACCTGACCGATTTTCTCTGCCACTTCATTGACGGCTGATTGAATTTGTTCGAAGGACTGGCCAGCTTCGTTCACTTTTTCAATACCTTCCGTTACTTCATGCTTACTCTGATCCATAACGATCACAGCATGGTTTGTCTCAGCTTGAATCGCGGTAATCAGCTGACTAATTTGTTGTGCCGAGCTTGCGGATTGCTCTGCCAGCTTGCGTACCTCATCAGCCACCACAGCAAAGCCTCGTCCATACTCCCCTGCTCGAGCCGCTTCGATTGCTGCATTAAGTGCGAGCAGGTTGGTTTGATTAGCGATGGCAGTAATCACATCCACGATGTTTCCAATTTCTTGGGAACGCGTCCCCAGATTATCCACGACTTTTGCCAGACCGTGAATCGATTCGCTAGATGCGTTTATTTGCAACACAGCCGATTGAATGGCTTTGTTTCCGGCCACTGCCAAGTCCGACGAATCCTGGGCTGCGGTGAATACATTTTGTGTATGCTCTACAATCTGACCGATTCTTGCTGACATTTGTTCGACTGCTGCGTTCCCCTCCTGCGTATGGGAGACTTGCTGCTCGGTTCCCTCCGCCATTTCTTGCATGGTCTCTGCGATCTGTTCTGTCGCTTTGCTTGTCTGATCCGCACTGGCAGCGAGCTGCTCTGCCGAAGAAGCCAGCTGCTGAACAGAATCATTCACAGAATGGAGCAAGGAACGAAGAGATTCCGCCATATGATTGAAGGCTTTGCCCAACGTACCCAACTCATCGTCACTCCGTATAGCTACTTGTTGTGTCACATCGCCTTGGCTCATTTTTTCCGCTGCTTCTGTCAACATACGCAAAGGACGGAGTAAGGAGCGCAAAATCACGTAAATGGCTCCGCCAGCTACCACCAGCGCAGCAATGATAATCACGAGCATCGTGTAAAAAATCGGACTTGCTGCTTCTGCTGCTTCACTTTCATACATCACGCCTATAAGCTTCCAGCCCGTATTTTCGTTCGTAGTAAACACGGCTTGGACGGGATTTCCTTCGTGCTGAAATTGTAAACGACCTGACTCTTCTGCATATACTGTATCCGTCCAAGACGCTGCAACCTCAACGCCAGACTCTCCATTTGGATTGACCAGCATTTTTCGGTTTTTATCCAAAATCGCCATATATCCTTGGGTACCGATTTTCGCTTGCTTGACCGTCGCGTCCAGCGCTGTCAGTTGAATATCAATTCCAAGTACACCAGATTTATCAGGCAAGGACATCGCGATTCCCAACACAACTTTTCCGGTTATGGCATCAATGTATGGGTCCACAATGACGCTCTTTCCTGGTTGCTTCATGGCGGCTATGTACCAATCCCTCTTTCTTGGGTCGAATCCGTCGGGAAGCTTGGAATCAGTCGCAGTCAACATGCCACCATTCTCATCCCCGATATACGCTTCACTCACTTCTGGGTTCATCGCGAGAAAACGCTGCAATTGCTTTTTCGTTTCCATTTTGGTCTCTTCCAAGATGTCATGGCGTACAATATCAGAAGCAATCCATTCCACATTCCTCGATTGCTCCAGCAGTGTGTGGTTCAAAAGCGCATCTATCAACCGAACGTTTTCAGAGGCAGTCGTAAGCAATTCATCAGACAACTCTGCCTTGGCACTCTGATAAGAGAGCAACCCGAGCAAAAGCATGGGGATCACTAAAATTGTGGAAAATGTAGCGATCAGCTTGGATTTTACAGTGAGTCTGGGGGTTTTCATTCGCTAGCATCACCTTTCTGCGTGTCATGATTGTCCTATATTGATACCCGCTATATGCCTAATGGTAAACCTTCATTTGCCCACTAAACTGCACATTCGTTTATTATTTATTATTTTTTATTATATTCAGAATATACTTTCTTCTAGAAATAGGTAAAAAATCGCTTTACAACAAGAAAAAAATGCCATATTCTAAGAGTACGTTCCACACACTACTACTACCACTACTACTACGGAAAGAAAGGAGGCAGCACCATGATGATGATAGCAATGAATCCAAATCCAGCTCTTATTGATCGTCTTGTGGATGTTTTAACTGAATATAGCAGCGCCTCCTGGGTCGACGAATTCCAGTAGTATTCGTACTCTTCAACATTTCCATTTCGTCTATTACCGACCACAGGCGTTGTTGCTTGTGGTCTTTCTATGCCCTTCAAAACGGCATGTCCGTTTGTTGATGCCAGAAGACCGCAGGCTTTCGCCCGTGGTCTTTTTCTTTCTCTTCAATTAACATTTTCCACCTTGAAAGGGGGTGATTGGTAATGGTACTGAACTTTTTGCTTTTCACAGTCAAGATTGAACGCAATAAGGAACAAGCGGAGACACTTTTCGCAGAATCTGCTCGCTGTCGCTATCTCGAAGAACGCGCCGAAGAACATGCTTTTCAAGCAGCACAATTTGTGAGCCGTATTTAATGGACGAAACACGATTACTTGACTACAGGAGGGATTTTAGTATGAAAAACAAACAACGGCGTCAGATGATGAGGTTTACGGGAGTCAAAGCGATAGATGGTAGCTGACTGCACCAAACTAACGGGATGGGAGGGATACACTCATGTACATTCCAATGATTTTCTTCACAATCATAATTGAGAAACGGAAATTGACACCGAAGCAAATTGAAGCAAAATACATGCAACAGCAAGCGCTGAAACGCATCGAAGAACAAAAGCATCAGATCGTCACACAATTTCCAGAGTTTTTGATTCGATAAAAAGAAACGGTTTTACAAAGATCATGTCTGCGGGGGCATGATCTTTTTATTTTCCACTGCTCTTCCCCTCTCTCGAAGCTTTATAATGGATTCAAAAGAGAAAAGTGGGGAGTGAAATCATGGAGTATCAAATCGTCTTTATAGACATTGATGGAACACTCGTCAATGAAGAGAAAATCATACCACCGGATACATTCGAAGCCATTCAAGAGCTACAAAGAAACAAGATCGAGGTCGTCTTAGCAACAGGCAGAGCTCATTATTATTTTGACGAGCTTGCCCAGCAGTGCGGCATCGATTCGTATATCAGTTGCAATGGCGCATATGTCGTCTATCAAGGAAAAACCATTTATGATCGCCCCATCCCGACCACAACACTCGATCAATTGCAGCAGATCGCAGACCAGCACGACCATCCCATCGTGTTTCAAGGCAGTACGGCGGGCTTTTCTACTCATAAGCAGCATCCTTATTTGGATTGGACCTTTCAGCAATTGAAGCTTGATTCCCCTGATCACAATGCAGACTTCGCCCATTCTGAAAATATTTATCAGGCGCTGTTGTTTACACCAGAAGCGCACGAACAACAGTACAGAGAAGCGATTCCGGCTCTCTCGTTTATACGCTGGCATGAGTATTGTATGGATGTTTTTGCGAAAGGCGGTTCAAAAGCCCTCGGTATTGAAGCCCTCCTCTCGCATATCGGGCTTGCGCCAAGTAAGGCGGTTGCTTTTGGAGACGGTCTGAATGACAAAGAAATGCTGTCTTATGTCGGGATGGGAATCGCGATGGGCAATGCGCATGAAGCTTTGTTGCCGCATGCCAATTACGTAACACGGCACGTCGATGATGGCGGGATATCTCACGGCTTGCGTCACATCGGTCTGATGAAATAAAAGCTGCCGAGAAATGCTCGACAGCTTTGCCTAATCGTTATTTTTGTCCCAACAGCTCGCGAATTTTTTGATGCGCCATCGGGATGGTGTAAGCATCTAATTCCTCCCAAGCTGCGTATCTTGCATGAGCGGGGAGCTCTTCCCCTTCGATCCAGTCACAGGACCATACTTGCATGTTCCACTGCAAATGGGAGAAGACGTGCTGAACCGTACCGAGTGGCTGCATGACTTCTACATCAATTCCGAATCGTTCACGCAAACCAACTGCAAGTGCCTCCTGCTTGGCAGCATCATTTTCCTGTTCGGTTTCAACAGTAGGGAATTCCCACATGCCGGCGAGAAGCCCCTGATCGGGACGCTTGTTCATCAATACTTTGCCGTCGCGAATGATAATGCCTACTTGCAGGTCAACAGGACGTGGAGGTTTGGCTTTGCCTTTGACCGGCAGCTCTTCTGCCACTCCCTCCTGACGGGCCATACAGTAGTCAAACACCGGACAGGTCAAGCATTGCGGAGTGCGCGGCACACAGACCATCGCTCCCAGCTCCATTAAAGCCTGATTGAAATCACCAGCTCTCCCCGCTGGAATGACCTGGCGTACGAGATGCTCGATTTTGATTCTCGTGGCAGGCTTGGCGATGTCGTCCGTTAAATACAGCAGACGTGAAAAGACACGCATAACATTTCCATCCACAGCCGGCTCCGCCTTTTCATAGGCAATGCTAAGAATGGCACCTGCTGTATACGGACCGACACCTTTTAGTGTAGCGATCTCTTCTGGTGTATCCGGCACAACTCCTCCATAGCGAACCGTTACCTCGCGGGCTGCGGCTTGAAGATTGCGCGCGCGGGAATAATAACCGAGCCCTTCCCACGCTTTTAAGACATCATCCTCGGGCGCTTTCGCTAAATCACTCACCGTCGGAAATTTCTCCATGAAATTCGCATAATAAGGTTTAACGGTCTCTACGCGTGTTTGCTGAAGCATGATCTCCGATACCCAGATTCGATATGGGTCTTTGTTGATCCGCCAAGGCAAATCCCGCTTTTGTGAGTCGTACCAGGCCAGCAAATCTTGGGCAAAGCCAAACACATGAAATTGTTCAGGAAGGGTATATTTCAAGCTTTCTTTTTTTCTTGCCATTTGCGTTTATTCTACTCCTTTTCATCCCAGTTCCGCGGGACGAAACGCCCACACATGCAGTTTCGCAGCTCCGCCGGAAATACAGTCGCAAAAGTCTTGGTCTGCCAAACGGTTTGCCTTGATTTCTTCGTATACGTGAACAGTCTCGACCTCAAACGTTTCAACAAACAGACCGGGCTGATCCAAGCCCTCCATTGAGCGATACTGACGTGCACCCATCGCTTCCATTCGCTCAGACATCGAGGAGAGTAATCGCAGAGCGTGACTCCGTTTTTCAGTATCCAACTTGTATTCAATGAAAACCGTTAGCATGCGACATGTTCCTCCTTTAACGATTCAACGCTTTCATCATACCTTTCCCACCTCGTGCGAACAAGCACACAAATATTTTCAGAACGGGCGGGAATTAACCTTAGGCAAACGCTATAATAAACAATAAAAGTGGAAGGAAGGGAGGAAGACAACGATTCCATGGATACAGCCACACATTTTGCCATGGGCTTTGGATTGGCCGGGCTCGCCTATCTTGATCCTGTCGTAGCTTCTACTCCGTCACTTGCAGTGGCCGTCATGATCGGTACGGTCATTGGCTCGCAGGCACCTGATTTGGATGGCTTAGTCCGCCTTCGTGGTACCGCTGCCTACATTCGCAACCACCGAGGTGTTTCTCACTCGGTTCCGGCTTTATTTCTCTGGACGGGAGCCATTTTCGTTCTCATCCAGGCCATGATGCCACAGCCCCATTGGCTGCATTTGCTCGGCTGGATATTCCTAGCCGTCTGTTTACACGTCTTCGTTGACTTGTTCAATTCCTATGGCACAAAGGGCCTGTACCCGTTTCGCGACAAATGGGTGGCTCTCAACGCCATTTTCATTTTCGATCCGTTCATTTTCGCTGCTCATCTCGTCGGCTTTATGCTATGGGCAGCAGGTGCGCATCCAGGACACGTCTTTTTATGGATATACGTGATCATTGCCGGATACTATTACTGGCGTTGTCAGGCGCAAAGACGAACGACCGAGTTGGTTCGTCAGCGAATCGGCAAAGCTGGTACCTTCACCATCATCCCTACGCTTTCCTGGACGTATTGGACCTTCGTCGCCAAGACAGACCAGCATTGGTATGTAGGTGAAGTCATTTCAGGCGACGTCGTCATCCTGGACACCTTCTCCATCAAACCGGAAAATGAGCGGATTGCGGCAGCCAAGAAAAGCTACAAAGTCCAGTCCTTCCTCGCTTTTACCCATCATGTGCATGTAGAAACAAAGGAGCGCTCCTTTGGCTATGAGGTCAAATGGATTGATCTGCGCTACCGCTCCCGTTTTCAAGGGAAAAGTCACTACATGTTCGTCGCCGTGGTCTACCTCAATTTTGATCTGACCATCCGCGATTCCTTCGTCGGTTGGATCCACCACGGAGAAGAACAGCTTACCAAAAAATTGGATTCAAAACGCTCGTAATCGACGAGACTGCCGCCCCTTCCAGTAGAGGGCGGTTATTTTTTTGTCATCTGACCCGTTCATTTTTACCAAAATTGCACCTGTTCTCCTAGTCAAATACCCATTACGATCAAAATAACAACGACAGACTGGGGGACTCGACATGATACCAATTCGTTATTCCAAGCGTACCATTACTGATCAGGAGCAAATTGACCAGTTTTTGCAAGTGGCTAAGGTCGGCCATCTCGGCTTGTCCAATGAAATCGAGCCGTACATCCTCCCTTTGAATTTTGCATGGTGGAATGGCTGTATTTATTTTCACGGCGCAGATTCTGGCAGAAAAATCGAGATGATGAATGGCAACAACCGTGTATGTTTCAGTGTTTGCGAGGAGTACGGCACAATCGCCTCACCTGTGCCTGCCCATATCGATACGGCTTACATGAGTGTGTTTATCGCTGGGACAATTGAGCGTGTTTCTGAACCTGAGGAGATGCGCGATGCGATGCAATCCATGATCGACAAGTACGTACCCGGCTACTATTCAGAAGCGTTGCCTTTGCAGCATGTCCTCAAGTATCGTTCTTCGATGGGCAGTACAACCGCCATCTTCCGGATTACGCCTACCGTGCTGACCGCCAAAGGTAATCCACTTTCCGAAGAGCAGCAGTTCTATCCAGGCAGAAAAGTCGAGATGGATGTATAGCAACGAAAAAAGACACGCTCCCTTTTCCTAAGAGCGTGTCTTTTTCTTGACTGATCTTTAGATATTATACGGAGCACTCATTCCTGTCGAAATCGCGATTCGGTTCCAGCTGTTGATCGTATTGATCGCCATAATCAAGGCAACGTACTGATTCTCGTCAAAATACTCGCGGACCTGCTGATAGAGCTCTTCCGAAACGCCGTTAGCCGTAATGACAGTGACAGCTTCTGTCAGGGCAAGGACGGCCCGCTCTGCCTCTGTGTAAACCGCGGATTCTCTCCATAGGCTGAGTAAATAAATGCGTTGCTCTGTTTCACCGAGTTTGCGTGCATCCTGTGTATGCATATCCATGCAAAAAGCGCAGCCGTTGATTTGGGAAGCACGAATTTTGATCAGCTCAATCAGTTTTTTGTCCAAGCCGCTCTCATTCACGAAATTTTCCAGCTTGAGCATGGTTTGTAACGCCTCAGGATTTGCTGCACGATGATTGAATCTAGCTTGCATCATTCATCTTTCCTCTCCACTCGAATTTGCTTTCAATCTCAAAGACGAGTGAAGCGTCCTTCTTGTGACGAATCATCCATTTTCTTTTTGCAAATGGGCAAGCTTATCTGGATTGACCATCATGTACAAGCGTGCAATGCGATCTTCTTCTTCATTCATTGTGATCTGGATGATCATTTTCAGCTGACCTTCGGAGTAGACGGCAATCCCATCTTGGCCATTGATCGAGCGAATCTGCATCGTAGCATGAGAAGCCCACCTCGGCCATACACCCATCCAGAAGGCAGTAATCCGCTCGTCTGAAAAGATGGGATGAATAGCCGCACGGACTTTCCCACCACCATCGCTGACAAACACAGCATCTTTTGTCAAAAGTCCGATCAACGACTTCGCATCTGATTGGGAAATGGCCTGCATCAGCTGTTCTACCAAGCTCGAAGTCCGATTCGACTGAGGGACGATCGCCTGATATCCTGCTTCAGCCAGCTTTTTTCTCGCAAGTCTAAACTTCTTACGACAGTTTACTTCGGTCATTTCGAGCATCGCTGCAATTTCGCTGTATTCGTAGTCGAGTGCCGTTCGGAGCACAAAAACGGCACGTAGCGTCGACGGTAGATTCTCTAAGAGAACAAGCAAGCCATACGAGACTGTTTCTTCGGCAATCACTGTTTGCAAGGGATCATTGGTTTCCGAAGCGTCCAGCATCGGCTCCGGCAGCCATTCCCCTACATACTGCTCCCGCTTCCAACGGGCTGATTTTAATAAGTCCAGACAACGATTGGTCACAGCTTTGCACAGATAGCTTTTTACATGGTGAATGTCTTGGATGTCGGTACCTGCCAGCGCAAGAAACGTATCCTGTACAATGTCCTCCGCCTCCGTTACCGAGCCAGTCATCCGGTACGCAAGGGAAAACAGTAATGATTTATACTCCCGATAAACATCCCCCATGTGCACTGTCATTATTTCGTATCACCAAACTGCCAAATGGTGTGACTGAGACTTCCATAGCGGATGCTCATATGCAGGCGCTTCGCTGTACGTTCATCGTCGGCAGCTCCCATGACGTACACAAGCGGAACAAAATGCTCGGTTCCATACGCGGGAACAGCTTTTTCGGCATGTGGAGCAAGCTCGCGGTAGTGGGCGAGATCCTCGACATTCCAGTCAGTCAATGTTGTTTGCAGCCAGTCTTCGAATTGCTCCGCCCACTCAAAGGTAGCACTATCGGACTCTCTCAGGTTCATATAGGAAAAATTATGGACGGTTCCGCCACTACCGAGGATCAGAACGTCTTTTTCGCGGAGAGGACTGAGTGCTTTACCGATCTGATATTGCTCTGTCACGGTCAGGTTCGGATTAACCGATAAGGCAACAACAGGAATATCTGCATCCGGATACATATGGCGCAGAATGACCCAATGTCCATGATCAAGTCCGCGTGTCGTGTTGAGAGCAACTGGTACGCCCGCTTCCTGAAGAAGGCGGACTGTTTCCTCCGCTATTTCTCGCTCTCCTTTTGCTGGATACTCAATCTCATACAACTCCTGCGGGAATCCGCCAAAATCGTGAATAGTCGGGAAGATATCCATCGTTCCCACCGTTTGCTCAAAAGCTTCCCAGTGAGCCGAAAACATGACGATTGCTCGCGGCTTGCGTGGGAGCAGGCTAGGCAATTGGTTCAGTGCTTCTGTATAGGCATTGTTTTCTATGGCAAGTAACGGGGCACCATGTGCAATGAAAAAAGACGGCATCATTTGCGTACACTCTCCTCTATACTTTTTAAACTTAGTTACTTTTAGTAAGCATTATATCTCATAATCACTACGGTTACAAGTGTATCCTAAATTGATGCCGTTTCTTTTCTCTGAACAAAAAAAGGCTTGCCGCTCTTAAAGAACGACAAGCCTTATGACAGGTAAAGTTACAATTACTTCGCTGCTGCGAAACGCTTGCTAACTTCATCCCAGTTTACAACATTCCAGAACGCGCCGATGTAGTCAGGGCGTTTGTTTTGGTAGTTCAGGTAGTAAGCATGCTCCCAAACGTCCAGACCAAGGATAGGTGTTTTACCTTCCATGATTGGGCTGTCTTGGTTAGGAGTAGAGCTAATTGCTACTTTTCCGCCTTCTGCAGTCAGCCAAGCCCATCCGGAACCGAAACGAGTAGTAGCTGCTTTTGCGAATTCTGCTTTGAAGTTGTCAAAGCTTCCGAAAGCCGCGTTGATTGCGTCAGCCAGTTCACCAGTTGGTGCGCCGCCGCCATTCGGGCTCATGATTTCCCAGAACAGTGTGTGGTTAGCATGGCCTCCACCGTTGTTGCGAACAGCAGTGCGGATGGACTCAGGCAGAGCATCCAGATTGCTGATCAGCTCTTCAATGCTTTTACCTTGCAGGTCAGCGTGTGCTTCCAGAGCTGCATTCAGGTTGTTAACATAAGTAGCATGGTGACGTCCGTGATGGATCTCCATGGTTTGAGCGTCGATATGTGGTTCCAAAGCGTTGTGTGCATAAGGCAATGCAGGAAGTTGATGTGCCATTGTAACATTCCTCCTCAAATTATGTAGGTCAAGCTTACGCCTTCATTATACTGTAAGCCAAACAGTTTTTCAACAAATCGGTATGCAAAGTATATTAATCTATTTATTATTTCAAAGATTTCTATCTTGAAAACAAAACCGAGCGTGCTAGACTTGGATTATTACAAACGAAGAGAATCAGGTGATATTTAGTGGAAATGGACTTATCAACGATCGTACTTCTCGCTGTCTTTGGATTCATTGCAGCATTCATCGACAGTACTGTTGGTGGTGGGGGACTCATCTCCCTCCCCGCTCTGCTCGGTCTAGGAATGCCACCGTACCTTGCTCTTGGCACGAACAAATTGGCTGGCACGATTTCATCAGCCACCAGTTCTTACACCTTTATCAAGAACGGTAAATTTGACAAGAAGCTCATGCTGATCTTATTTCCCGTCTCCCTGATCGGCGCCTATTTCGGAGCGAAAACAGTTCTGTTCGTTCCCCAGGAGTTTTTGAAGATCCTTGTCGTTATCATGATGGCACTCATTTTCGTTTACACCCTTTTCAACAAACGCTTTGGTCAAGATTCCAACTACAAAGGGCTGACCAAATTTACGCTAGGCATCGGGATTCCTTTTACCTTTTTAATCGGATTTTACGATGGATTTTTCGGGCCTGGAACCGGTTCGTTCTTTGTTTTTCTAATGGTGCTTTTGTTTGGCTATGATTTTGTGATTGCGGCCGGCAATGGCCGAATTTTGAATCTGGCCAGTAACATTTCAGCGCTTTTTGTCTTCACAATGGAGGGCAAGGTTGTCTTCATGACTGGTCTTATCATGGGGATCGCGATGCTGTTGGGCGCTAACCTTGGTGCCAAAATGGCCATCAAAACGGGGGTACGTTATGTTCGTCCATTGTTCTTGGTCGTATCCATTACCTTGATTGTGAAGATGGTATATGAGTTGATTTTTACTGGTTGATATAAAAAGACCTTCTTGCACGTTACTGTAGTGGTGGGGAGGAAACAGGAGAAAACGCTCAGCTTCTAGGGCCACCCGCTGTGGGATTGACTGCCCGACTCCATGCAAAAAGCGAAACCGCGTCCAAAGTAGTCCATTCAGGAAGTTTTTCAGAGGTGGACGCTTGAGAGCGTGTTTCGCTTTTTGCATTCCGTCTCGGTCGGTGTCCCTAAGATCTTCGCTTATTTCTCCTGTTTCCTCTACGAGCTTTCCATGCTTAAACGGGTTTTAGAAGACTTTAAATCTTCAGCAACGACAGAGAAGAATATTTCCAGACGTAGCGACTTGTGGAGTCCTACCGAGCGGAGAAGGGATTCGCGGGCAAAAGAAACGCAACGTGCCCGCGCTACGAAGTGGCTACCACTTTTGCGTTTCCCCGAGAATCCCTTCGGAGCGGGCAGTCTTAACCCCCAGCAGGACGGAGCCTGGAGCCTAGACTGGAAATATTCTTCTCCCCACTACAGCCATAAGCACGTGATGAGTCAGCCTGTAACCATCTACAGGCTGACTTTTTATGTTTGGCTCTTAGTTAGCCCCGGCTGCAACAACTTTGGCCTGATGATCACGCACCGCCTGATTGCTCGCCGCCATAAACGCCTGCGCGACCGCCATCAGTACATCTCGATGCTCGGCAACTCCTTTAAAATGACTTCCGTTAGCGCTTACCGTCACGATCGCTTCGCCTGTCGCATGTTCTCCCGACGACAATGAATACAGCTCCATGTCCGTAAACTCTACGTCGAACGGCAGTGCCTGCTTGATGCCTGCCACCAATGCCTCGACAGGTCCTTCTCCGGTGCCAGAGTATGCTTGTTCTTCTCCTGTCACATTGTTCGTAATGGTGCAGGAAGCCATACGACTTCCGGATGTGCCAGTGAGCACTTGCGCATTGACCAGTGTGAACGGCTCCAGTACCGCGTTCACGGTATGTCCTACCAGCTCAAGCAACTGATGATCCTGGACCACTTTTTGCTTGTCAGCCAGCTCTTTAAATTGGACGTACAGTGTCTCCATCTGTTCGTCGGTCATCTGTATCCCGAATTCGTTTACACGGTGCTTGATGGCATGACGACCGGAGTGCTTTCCGAGAATGATCATATTTCGAGGTACGCCCAAGCTCTCCGGGTCCATGATTTCGTATGTGCTGCGCTCTTTCAAGAGACCGTCCTGATGAATTCCCGCTTCGTGCTGAAAGGCATTGCGACCGACAATTGGTTTGTTGAAAGCAATCGGGAAGCTCATGGCACGGCTCACCTTTTGTGAAGTGGTGTAAATGTGCTCTGGTCTGATGCCAGTCTCAGCATCCAGTGCTTCTTTGCGCGTCTCAATTGCCATTACCAGCTCTTCCAAGGAGCAGTTCCCTGCTCGCTCACCGACCCCGTTGACCGTTACTTCGACTTGGGTGACCCCAGCACGAATTGCAGCCAAACTGTTTGCAACCGCGAGTCCCAGGTCATTGTGGCAGTGTGCACTGAACTCTACCTTGTCGCTGCCACGGACATTTTTCATGACACGAGTGAACATGGCTCCGTACTCTTCCGGTAGCGCATATCCAACTGTATCCGGGATGTTGATAATGGTTGCTCCTTCTTCGATCGCTGCCTCGATCATTTCAAACAGGAACTCATCTCCAGTACGGGTCGCATCCATCGGTGAAAATTCGATCCGGTCTACAAACTGTTTGCCGTACGCAATCATCTCGCGGGCGATTTTAATCACCTGCTCTCTCGACTTACGCAGTTGGAAATCCAGATGAATGCTGGAGGATGACAGGAACATGTGGAGTCTGCGACGCTCTGCCGCTTGTGTAGCTCGAACGGCTGCATCGATGTCCTCTTTCACCGCACGAGCAAAGCCACAGATTTCCACGCCGTGCACCTC
This sequence comes from Brevibacillus sp. HB1.4B, assembly GCF_013284285.1. Taxonomy (NCBI): domain Bacteria; kingdom Bacillati; phylum Bacillota; class Bacilli; order Caryophanales; family Paenibacillaceae; genus Brevibacillus; species Brevibacillus sp. HB1.4B. The sequence continues at coordinate 506,786 of NZ_JABSUT010000004.1, read as the reverse complement.
TTGCGAAATACGTTGCACCGCCATGAAGTCACCAGGACTGGAGATCGGGAAGCCCGGTTCAATGACATCCACGCCGAGGTCTGCCAAATGCTTCGCTATCACGATTTTTTGCTCAGGAGAAAGAGACGCTCCTGGTGCTTGCTCTCCGTCACGCAGTGTCGTATCGAAAATATGAATTCTTTTTGCCATGGGTATTGCCTCCTCAATTTTTCGTTATTTTCTCAATAAAAAAAGCCCGACGTCTCCATATACAAGAGACGACAGGCTTTTGGCTGCCGCGGTACCACTCTCGTTGATCCCCTCTTTTTTCAAAAGAGAATCCACCTCGCTATCCCGATGACGTGGGACGATCCGTCAAGGTCTACTGTCTATATTCAACCTTGCCGCTCCCGGGTGAGATTCGAGCATTTCCTGACTGCGTCGCACCTACCCGCAGCTCTCTGGACAAGAAATTCGCTTTACTAGCTCCCGTTCTTCGCGTTTGCTCTATGTCGTTGTGAAAATCAAAAAGGCCTGCCGTCTCTATCGAAGAGACGACAGACCTTGTCTATCGCGGTACCACTCTCGTTGACCCCAGCTACTCGCCAGAAGTCCACCTCATGTACTGATCCTAGTCGATCAGCACAACCCGATCACGGAGGTTAACCGTCAGAACTTATTGCTCGATGCAGCGCTACATCTTGTTCAGTCCTGCCGCTCCCGGGCGAGCTTCACTGGCTTCTCTGACTGCGTTGCACCATCCCGCAGCTCTCTAAACAGATCAGACCACTTACTGTTCCCGTTCTTCGCGTTATTGTTATTATTGTTTGAAATTTTATTCGGTTTATTTCTGGTTGTCAATGGAGACTGGCAATAAAAATAATTTTATTAACCCAATCAATGGAGTTCTCTCACCGAGCTGCGTCCGAACTGTCTGTAATAAAGGAAGGCGAGACCCAGTATCACGAGCACTAAAGCGGAGTAAATATTGCTATAGACGGACGCTCCAGGATAGCTATTGAGCAGATTCCAGCTCACAGCAGCTCCTCCATCAATCGATTTGCCGAACAAGGTAGCTGCAAGTGCACCTGCAATAAAGTTCAGCATTGCCAACAGTCCCATACCGACGCCGATCTGTTCTTTTGGTAGAGACTGCGAGATTGCGTTTGACATCGAAATCATCATAAACGATAGTCCGACATTGCCAAAAATCAGAAAAACGGCAATGAGAAACGGAGATACTCCCGCAAAGGAAGAGAAGAGCACAAAGCTGCTCAAAAGCAACCCAGACGCTGTGTAAAATAAATACGAATTCCCTTTCTTATCTGCAAGAATCCCGGCCTTTTTCCCCAAGAACGCGGTCACAATTGCTCCCGGTACCATGACAAAGCCGATGAGTCCTGTTGCCAGGTGATTCACATTGGCCAACAACTGTGGACTAAGGAAAGCGAACGAATAGCCACTCCCTATCATCAAAAAGGCAATGAACAGCCCGAGTGAATAGCGTTTGCTCCGGAATAAGCCAGGGCGAACAAAAGGTTCTGCGGTCGTCCGAATTCTTATCAAGAACAGAACGAATGAGAGGATGCACCCCAGTGCGAGCAGCAAGCTCTGATTCGTAATAGCCAACAGAAGCAACGCAATCGTGATTGCGAGAAGCCCACCGCCGATCCAATCCATTTTGACGGCTTCCTGCTCCCCCTCCTCCAAATACTTACGGAAAAAAGGCACGGCAAAAAGCGTGAACAACGGCATGCAGAACAGCCATCTCCAATCGAGCAGACTGACCAGCAAAGAGGAAAGAACGGGACCTAATGCGCTACCGATTGCCATCCCGGTCATTGAGATCCCTAGAGCTCGCCCCCTACTCTCCGGGGGAAAATAGCGCACCGGAATAATAGAAGACGTCGCCGGAACAACCGCAGCTCCTGCTGCCTGCACAATTCTCCCAAAAAGCACCATGCCATAATTATGAGCGAAAAATCCGATAAGGGAGCCGATCGCAAACAGAATTAATCCGAATGTAAGCAAATGTTTGAGCTTGTAGGAATCGGCTAGCTTTCCATACATCACGGTTCCAACCGCATAGATTAACAAAAAGGCAGACGTCACCCAGCTTACTTGGCTAAAAGATAAATGAAATTCTGTCCTGATTTGCGGTAACACGATATTGAACATCGTAGCACTCATCACTGTAATCATGAGGGTAAACACGAGTACGCGAAGTACTTTTTCAGCAGATTGTTGTTGTGGTTCGCTTTGCATATTGGAAAGACACCTCTCGTTATCACCGATTTCTTCCCGGGAAGGTGATTGTTTGCCTTGCTAGATGTAGTTTATAATGATTTTAAAATAAACGAAAATATATCTTTTGATATGCAGTTGATATACCTGAGTATATGGAGTTGAATCGAATGGAATTGTTGCAATTGCACTATTTCCGGACAGTGGCCAAGTGGCAGCATATGACGAAAGCCGCCCAAGAGCTGCGGATTGCTCAGCCTGCTCTCAGCAAAACCATTGCTCGGTTGGAAGAGGATGTCGGGGTTCCGTTATTCGACCGCGAGCGAGGACGTATTCGGCTGAATACATTTGGGAAGGCGTATCTGGAGCGTGTAGATAAAGCACTGAACTTGTTGGAGGAAGGTCAAAAAGTCGTATCGGATCTCGCCGGAATGGAACATGGTCGTATTCATCTGGCAACGTCAACCTTGGATTTGTTATCAGAACCGTTGGGGAAGTTTCTCGCCCTCCATCCCGATGTACACTTCCAGATCACGCAAGCCAGCATCGAAGAAATGGCAACCCTCCTGGAGTCAGGCGAAGTGGATATTTGCTTCACGCATTTGCCGATCAGAGTGCCGGATGTTTTGACTACGCCCGTATTGAAAGAAGATATTCATGTAGCTGTCCCCCGCACACATCACTTAGCCAAACAAAACAGTATTCGTCTAAGTCAGCTGGCTAAAGAGTCATTTATCGGCTACAGGGAGGACTTTCCCATCCAAATGCTGTACGATCAGTTCTTTCAAAAAGCAGGGATTACCCCCAAATTCGCTTGTCGGGTAGATGATCCAGGCTCTATACAAAAGCTGGTCCGCGCAGGTCTTGGCATCGCCCTCTATGGCTGTATCAGTCGAGAGGAAGACCCTCACCTTGTCATGGTTCCGATCGAACACCCGATCTGCCAGCGACATTTTCAAATGATTCGTCACGAAAAAAGATATCTCTCCCTGGCAGCACGCAAATTCTGTGATTTTATCGTCCAGTATTTTGCTGATTCTCTTGAAAAATAAGCCCCTTCCCAAAAGAAAAAAAGCCTGGCATCATTCGCCAGGCTCTTCCCCTACTCTTGTTTTCTTTTTTTCATACGTAAAATAATGCCGTCAATGAGCAGTCCAATCCCCGCTCCGTAAAAAGGGGCCGCAAACCGAGTTCCTTCAGCAAGCGGCAGGTCTTTCAAATACACGATAAACACCCCGATTATAAAACCGATCATCGTGTAGCGCAGCCGGGTCGCCCCCATCAAACGACACTCCCTTTCACGCTACTTCCCGAATTTATTTGGCATTTTCATGTTTTTCATCGTACGGCTCATTTGTTTAAGCTGCTTTTGGTTGAGATTCATCCCCATTGAACGGGCCATGGCTTGAAGCTGCTTGTCGTCCATTTGCATGTTGGACATTTGTTTTTTCAATAAATAAGTCCCTCCATAAAATCCACCAGCGAGACCGATTAACAATGTAACAATTGGAATTACCCAGTTGTACCAAGCCATCAATACATTACCATCCTCTATACGTAATTATGAACTCTTTTATTGTACCATAGTTGAGCTATCTTCTGTAAATTGTGATTAGAAAACTTGGAAAATGAGAACACTGCCCTCAACAATATCTTTGTCTCAAGCATATTCTAATAGCAAGAGGTGAAGCAACTATGGCTCCAATTGTGATTCTGGACGCTGGACACGGTGGCAGCGATCCAGGTGGAGGAAACAACACGCAGTTTACCGAGAAAGATATGAATTTGCAAATATCGCTCTATCAATATAATCGCTTTTTGGCTCTAAATATTCCTGTCGCTATCACACGGACAACCGATGTGACTCTGACAAGTGAAGCTCGGACTGCTCTGGTTCGCAACAGCGGTGCTCGCTACTGTATAGCGAACCACATTAACTCAGGTGGCGGTCGAGGCTCCGAGGTCATTTACTCGATTTACGGGTCCCCAACCTTTCCCCAATTGATCCAGGATGCCCTGGCAGCGGAAGGGATGCCAAATCGACGCATTTTTACGCGGACACTGCCAGATAATCCTCGGCTCGATTACTACTTCATGCACCGGGAGACTGGCAGCGTAGAGACGGTTATCGTCGAGTATGGCTTTGCTGACAATGCTTTGGACGCAAATAAACTGCAACAGGATTGGCGAGATCTCGCGGAAGGGGTAGTCCGAGCATTTTGCACGTACGCCAAACTTCCCTACCAGCCCCCTACGTCTCCTACTTCTACTCCAAAACCTACTGCAGCACCGACTCTTGCTCCCACCACTTCTCCTGGAAACGGGACGGTCCCTGACTGGAAGCAGGAAGCTGTCAACTGGCTGTATGATCAAGGCTTATTAACCGACGAACAATGGCGTAAGCAGCCTGACCAGCCTCTGCCGCTCTGGGCACAGGCTGTCATCCTAAAACGTTTATTCGAAAAGCTCAAAACGTAACGTAACGTCTCCGTTTAATCGTCGGTCTTAAAACGGGTCAGCGGCGTATCCATTAAGCCCGAATAATTTCTCTTTGCTGGCACACTCACCAATTCGTCCTCTGGGTAGCGGTAGGCGGTTAACATTCCGCCGAACACACATCCTTGGTCGATGTTGATGGTGCCATTTTTTCGTTTTGGTTCTGGATGCGGATCATGTCCCCATACGATGATGGGCGAGGTCACTTTTCTCTCTTTTGCCCATTCTCTGCGGATCGGGCGTCCATCTGGTCCCGTCCCTGCCACATCGCCATATCGGCAAAACGTGTAGACCGCAGGTGAATCCATCCCTATGTAATCATCACGAATCCCCGCATGAACGGCGACTGCTACTATTTTTTCATTCCGTTTGATGATCATGTGCGAAGGAGAAGAAAATAGCAATCTGCGACTCTGCTCTCGTAGCAAAGAGGCCTTCTTCGGCCCGTATTCTTGCTGATACAGCCGAATCTCCTCTTCTACCTTTTCATCTCCATGTGCCAATGTCACTGGTCTGCCATCCAACCAGCGGGCTACTTTCCACCCATGATTACTATCCACCATCTCAGCCAGGCCTGCCGTGACATGATGGTGAAAAAATTGCAGCATTTTGATTGAGTAAGGTCCACGACTCGTGATATCACCGAGGGAAAGGAGCTTTCGGCCGTGGGGATGGCGATAGGTCCCGTCTGGGGTTTGTTCATATCCCAAGCGTTTGAGCAATTCTATAAATTCGTCGTAACAGCCGTGAACATCTCCAACGATATCCACACCATCGTCAGCCGAAAGCACCTTGGAGCGTGTTTGAGGTTTGTGCCTCATAACCCGTCCCTCCTTTCCGTAATCTCTCATTCGTTACTTACTATCTTTACCACATCTACGAAAAAAACTCACGGTTTGTATACAAGAAAACTGTTTAAACAAGTAAACGCGCGAAAGAGCCCCTATTTACCGAGGAGCTTTTTGGCGCGTTTACTTATACATGATGCTATGTGATTAGCCTAAGCTATGCGTATGCACGTAAATGGCCGCTTGCGTGCGATCCTCCACATTAAGCTTGGCAAGAATGTTACTCACATGAGTCTTGACCGTTTTGATCCCGATAATCAGCTCATCTGCAATCTCCTGGTTGGACTTGCCCTGACCGATCAGCTTCAAAACCTCCAACTCGCGGGGTGTCAGTTGCTCATGGGGATGGGACTCTTGACCGTGACGGAAACGGGCCATGATTTTTCCTGCTACCCTCGATTCCAAAACTGGCTCACCCGCCGCAGCAGAGCGGATTGCCTTTGCAATCTCGGCTGCACGCGAAGTCTTCAGCAAGTAGCTGAATGCCCCCGCTTCAATGACCGGATATACCTTTTCGTCATCAATAAAGCTGGTCAAGACGATAACCTTACTGGATGGACAGCTTTCACGAATACGCCGAGTCGCTTCCACACCGCCGATGCCTTCCATAACTAAATCCATCAAAACGACATCCGGGCGCAGTTCTTGCGTCATCCGCACCCCTTCTTCTCCACTGCCTGCCTCTGCTACGACTTCAATATCGTCCTCTGTAGACAAATAAGCAGCCAGACCCATCCGAACCATTTCGTGATCATCTACCAGTAGTACCCGAATCACCTAGCCTTCACCCTTCCCGTTCCGTCTGTGACATTAGAGGAATACGGACCTCAATTTGCGTCCCCTTCCCAATTGCCGAGTAAATCTCCATGGAGCCTCCGACCTCTGCTACGCGCTCTTGCATGCTGCGCAAACCGTAGGACGTCATTTTCTCCCCATCCGGATCAAAACCAACACCGTCATCCGTTACTCGCAGGCGGACCTGCTCTTGCAGCGTAAACAGCTTCACTGTAATCTGGGTAGCTCTGGCATGCCGCAATGTATTGGACAAGGACTCCTGCAAAATACGGAACAAATGATCCTCAATTCCACTCGGCAAGCCTTCGACGTCTTCGATCTCCCAAGAAAGCTGCATGGTATTTTTACGCGTCAGCTCATCTAAAAGTTCCAGAATGGCTTCCTTCAATGACTTGTTTTGTAACGTAGCCGGGCGAAGATGCAAGAGCAATGCCCTCATCTCCGCTTGTGCTGCTGCTGCCATCTCTTCGACCAATTCAATCTGTTGTGCTGCACGTTGCGGATTTTTTTCTACAAGCCGTTTCATCGCCGCAGTCGTCATCGCGATGGCGAACAGCTGCTGACTGACTGCATCATGCAGTTCTCTCGCCAATCTCTGTCGCTCCTCTGTTACCGCTGCATGCTTCAATTGTTCTGCGAGAGCCGCATTGTGGTTCGACAGCCGCTGCAAAGATGCCACTTGCTCTTCCCATTGTGAAGCCAAGCGATTGATCTGCCATCCTAATTCGCCGACTTCATCGACGCCCAATTCTGGAACCCGATACGACAGCATCCCGCGCCCAAGCTTCATGGCAGCTTCCCACAATACACTGAGTCTCTTTTTCAACAAATTGCCAATGATATAGGAAATGATCAATGCCACTAAGACACCTGCAGGCAAAGAGACAACAAAAGCAGCAAGCTGAATCAAGCCCTCTGGATCGGCAGGCAGATTGATGCCTATATATTCTTGAAGCCACCACATGAAGTTGCGGTCGCTAATCATTTCGTTGTACCACCGATGAATCCCGGGGTGATCTCTCCATAAAAAGTATAGCCAAAAGAAACAAATAAACGCGGCAGTAATTGCACTGACGGCCAGTAACATGCCATAGCGCACGTATTGCCACTGAATACTTGCCAATCGCTGTCGACGCATCCGCCAGTACCTCCTAGATGTACTTGACTTTTATATCGCCGACAAGCAGCGAGATATGCAAGTTTACTTTTTGCAATGCTTCATCATACTGATCTGAACGAATCTTAACACTGCGATTGATACCTCCCTGACGGTGGCTTAGCACCTCCAGGTCACCAATACTCAACCCTGCCGTTACCGATACAGGAAGATCCACAGGGACATAAATCGTCACATCGCCTATCCAGCCCTCTACGACAAGAACTGCCTCATCCCGCATCAGCACTGCCCGGGAAAGATCAATCACAACATCCCCGATTCCATGCCAGACATGCAAGTGATTCAGTTCAAAACGCCCCGAGGTCAGGTGATAATCTCCAATCAGAGAACTGCGGGAATCTTTTGGCAACGTGTCGTCAGGTGATGAAGACATTCTTTCGTGATGTGGAATTTTGCCACCAACATGCTTCCATTTGTTCCAGCTGTCTATCCAAGGGCGCTCCTCCGTGGAAACCTTCACGTCACTCGGAATACTCGCATCACTTGTCACAATCGTCTCCGCAGCAGATGAGGTCCCCGTATCACCCAATGGTTGATTCACACGGTGATCTCGTCTGCTGTTCTTACCCCGAATCAACTGAAACCCGAAATAAATAAACACGATTGGCACTGCAATCTGGAACAAATCATCAACCCCGACACCAAACCACATATCCATCGCGATGATGGTCCCCAGAGAGAATAGAATCCCTCCGCCAATCCGATTTTTCTGCCCCCACAAACGAAGGCCGAAATAAATAAGCACCATCGGCCACAAATCAAACAGACCGAACGAAATGATACCCAAACTGTCTAATAAAAGGCCGATTCCCGTAAAAATAATCAGGATACCAGCCAACATTTTGTGCAAACGGGACAGTTTCACAAAAGTCTCCTCTCTCACGCCCCATGCTGATCGTTTTCACTTTGACCATTACGACATGTATAGATGAATGCAGGCGGAATGTTCAACAGGGTAAAGTCGATCTTGACCCAGGGAAAACGACCCTGCAACTCAGCTTGGAGTTGTAGCGAATATTGGAATGTAATAAACAGGCCCCCTGGCTTCAGTACAGATTGAACTTCGTCCAGAATTGCTGCCCGCAGCTCTTGTGGAAAATTGGCGAATGGCAGACCTGAGATAATAACATCTGCACCTGCAAGGTTCTGCTCCTCCAAGTAAGACCTAAGTTTAGTCGCTTCCTCCCTGATAGGAAGATCGGGAAAACGTGATTGAAGCATAGAGCGAAAATGGGGATCTCGTTCCACAAGCACGTAATGTGTGCCGGGACGCAAGCGCTGATAGATCGTTTGGGTAAATGCCCCTGTACCAGGTCCCAGCTCCAGGATCACATCGGTTGAAGCCCAATCGACGTTTTTCAACATTTGCTCACATAAAAAACGAGAGCTGGGGATTATACTACCGACGCGTCCAGGCTCAGCGATAAACCGCCGCAAAAAGACCAAGAAGTCCTGCAAGAATCGTACCTCCTAGGGGAAAAGCAGCCTGATGTACACAGGCTGCCGAATTGACACAATCTATTCTACACCTAGTCCCCCAGTTCCTGTCGAATTAGGATTGTACTGGTTTGGCTACCGGTGTTTTTACTTCATTAATGGATGCTTTGATGCTGGCAAGTTCTGCATCGAGATCATCCTTTTCCAGTTCAGACAAAGCGTTCTCCCAAGCGCGGTTCGTTTGGCTCCATTGTCCACTCATTTGCGCTTCTGCTTCCATGCGCATCACTTTTTCTTCCATGCGGGCGAAGCCACGGCCTGCGGACTGATTGCCGATACCGACAACTGCTTGATTGACTTGCTTTTGTGTACGAGCTACTTGTGCACGTGCCATCAGTGTGAACCTTTTCGCACGCATTTTATAGAACTCTTCCTTCAGCTCAGCCAGCTTCTCACGCATTTGCGAAGCTGCCTCGGATGCTGACAGGTAAAGACCTTCGTATTCAGCTGCACGGCCTTCGTACTGCTTCTTGTCAGCGAGTGCTCGACGAGCCAACTCGTCTTCTCCCTCAGTCAAGGCGAGCTTGACTTGACGATCGCGTTTTTCAATCAGAGCATTGGCTTCATCCAATTGCTGGCGGAATTTCTTTTCCAGTGCAACCTGACGGGCAACCGCTACTTCAACTTGTCCGATTTCTACTTCCATGTCACGCATATATTGATTCAGCATTACTACTGGATCTTCCATCGAATCCAATGCATCATTCACCGAAGCTACTGTCAGGTCACGCAAACGTTTAAAGATACTCATTATTTTTTCCTCCTCATCATATCACATCATATTGTTCATCCAAAAGACTCTTGCGACGTAGCGTTATTGTTGTCTTCGTGTTACATGTTTCTCCCAAGTGTCTAGCGTATCTTCCTTTAATACTTTTTGGGCCCATTCACGCTCCCAAGTAGGTGGAGCTTGCTTTGGTTCTTGACTGGGACGCAGTAAGCGATATCCCAGATAAATTACCCCAATGGCCAGAAGCGCGTGAAACAGTAGGTCAAGCTTGCCAATCAGCATCAGGAACCCGAATAGAAAGACGAGGATTCCCCAAAAGCGTGAACCGGTTTGTCCCATAATCTTTTTGGCACCGTATATCATGATCACACCGGGAATGATGAACCCGAGCAAGTCTCCGATATCGATACCCACCAGATCTAGAAGAACCAACCCACCGACTAGCAGCAGAACCAGCCCGAGTAGAACTTTGCCAGACCGTTCGCTCATTACTCGCTTACCTCCATTCGTTTTGCATGTGGTGCTTGTGGAACGTTATGCCCTTATTGTAGCCCTCGGTATAGGCTTCCCATAACGGGCGTGCGGTTGGTTTTTCCCTCCGCCCTTGGACGGAGACAATTTCCTGCCCTAATCGGACGAGCTGTCGCGCAAGGCAGAACAAGCCTGCGTCGAAAGGCGGCTTGCTCTGTCGAGCGAAAACGTTACAGCATTTGACGGTAATTTTGTGACGAATATGTGAACTAACGGATGAAAAAGAAGGAAAAAAAGGACTGGCGTAGAATCTTCGTAAGAGTGCGTGTAAAAAAACATCGAAAAATAGCCGAATTCCGCTTGGCGGAAACGGGGGAACCACGTTTTTGGGGTGAATGGTTGCTACTCCTAGCAGCCTAGGGCGTCCTTTCGACCGAACCCTTCAGCTAACCTCGTAGGCTCACGAAGGGAGCAGTTTCTTTTGCGCAAGGTGGTTTTATCTTTATTTATGGCTGGAATGCTTGCTATGGGGGCAGGCGCTGCACAGGCTGCTGAGGAGAATTCTCTCAATGAAGTAGTCAGCGACTTGTACGGTACCCCTTACAAATCTTCCGGCTCGTCCAAAAAGGGCTTTGACTGCTCCGGTTTCACGCGCTACGTATTTGATGCGTTAGGTGTAGACCTGCCTCACAATTCTGCTTCCCAGTACGAATTAGGTACAGAGGTAGCCAGAAAAGATTTGCAGCCAGGCGATCTCGTGTTCTTTAATACGAACGGTCGCAGCATTTCTCACGTGGGTATCTACATTGGAGACGGCACATTCGTGCACTCGGAATCTGGTCGTGGAGTCGTCAACACCAAGTTGAACGATCCATACTACTGGAGCAAACGTTATGTAGGCGCTAAGCGTCTCAGTGCTCCTGTTCTAGCGAAAGCAGAAACTCCGAAAAAGGTAAAAGCGGTGCAAGCTGCATCGTTGCCGGAAAAACCAGCTCAAAAATAGTCGTTCGGCAAAATAATAAAAAGCCAGGGACACAATGTCTCTGGCTTTTTCTGACGAAATTTAGTACCTGGTCTAAAGAGGTACCCTTACATATTAGAACAACTTAATAACTTACGGGGTTTCTTCCCCTGATGAGGTCAAAGCATGTTATGATAGACAAGACCCATTCTTTGAATGGTATTCCTTATTAATAGAAGTAACTGGGGGTTGTTCCGGTGAAAGATCACATTTTAATTGTCGATGACAATCTGGAGATTATTGAACTGCTAGAAGACATTTTGGAGAACGAGGGCTTCACCGTTTCCTCCGCAGAGAGTGGAGAAGATGCTCTCTCCCTGCTCAGCCAAGGAGAGCGACCTAACCTGATCCTTTTGGATATTATGATGCCCAACATGAGTGGCTACGAGCTCTGCTCTCAGATTCGCCGTGAGTGGGATTTGCCTATACTGTTTCTCAGTGCAAAAGGAAAAGCGGTAGATAAGGTAGTCGGCTTCGAAATCGGCGCAGACGATTACATCACGAAGCCTTTTGATACAGAAGAACTGCTCGCTCGCATTCGTGCCCACCTGCGTCGCTATGAGCGCATTCGCAAGCATACGGAAGAGCAGCCTGAGAAGGAAACAGCCTCTTCTCCGATTACCGTTTTGAAATTCAAGGACCTAGAAATTCATAAAGAAACGTATTCCGTTTATGTATGTAATCAAAAGATTGAGCTCTCTACAAAAGAATTTCAACTGCTCACATTCCTCGCAGAAAATGCGGGCATCGTCTTTACAAGAGAGCAAATCTATGACCGTGTCTGGGGATATGGTTATGGCTCGCTCAATACAGTGACCGTCCATATCAAAAACCTCCGGGAAAAGCTGGAAACAGAGCGTCAGTTTATTAAAACACAATGGGGGACAGGCTACGTATTTATCGGGGAGAAGCTTTAAATGAGCTTACGTAATAAAATTTTTCTCTCCTTCATTTCCTTGATCACACTCAACATCTTGTTGTTTAAATTTGTTTTTCAAGACATTATTGTCGCTCAACTCAAAAATGATCGGCATAATCAGTATCAGGCTGAGAAGGAAGCCGCAGAGAAGGTCATGCTCAATCAACTGCTTCTCGTCAGTAATTTCAAGGACCCAATCGAACGTTTGGAGCTTGAGAAGCAGTTGCCAGACGACGTGATGTACCGCATGCTCGTGAAGGATGCCAATGGAAACACCATCTACAGCAAAACATCGCGCGCCTATAATTTGAAAATGCCTTCTCCCTCCTCATCAAACCGTGGCGATTCTTCCAAGCAAAATGACCTCAAAGTGGTAGCTGAGTACCACTTTCAGCAGGAGCCACCGCGTACAGGGGAGATCGTTGTTTATTTCTACACAGATGATTACGACATGATGGCTACGACAGGGGTTTCCATGATGCTCTGGTTTATTTACGGAAGCATTAGTCTGGTGGGATTGGTTCTGCTCGCTTTGTTCGTTCGCTGGATACTACGGCCTGTGAACGAATTATCGCGCGTCACCCAAGAAATCCAGGAAGGGAAACGGTTAGTGACATTTACGTATCGCTCGCATGATGAATTTGGGCAACTCTTTCGATATTTCGGGGATATGGTTGATGAGCTTCGCTTAGCGGAAGAAAGACAGGCCGAAATGATTGCGTCGATCGCCCACGACTTCCGCACACCTCTCACCACGATCAAAGGGTATGCGTCATATATCGGCTCCGGTCGTGTGACGGATATGACCAAAATACAGAAACAGATGAGCAAAATCGAGCTAAAAACGACGGACTTGGAAAAGCTGCTCGATGAATTGCAGGACTTCACCGCCCAAAGCTCCGAAGTCCGACTCAACATTAATCGTATTCATGTCAAAAGCTTCTTGAGAGGAATCATTGAGGACTATTTGCCGAGGATTAAAGAGGCAGGCCTCACCTTTCACTGGAAGCTTCGTATCTCTAATGAACTACACATCGAAGCGGATGAGACCAAGCTGCGACGTGTCATGGAAAACCTGTTGAACAACGCCATTCACTACAACAAACCAGATGGCTCCATTTACCTTACATGTGATCAGCGAGAAGGACATGTCCTTTTTACTGTGATCGACAAAGGAGAAGGAATCGCCTCTGAAGACTTGCCGAAGATTTTTACCAAGTTTTATCGGGCGGAAAAATCACGAAATCGCAACAGTGGCGGTACGGGCTTAGGCTTGACGATTTGCAAAAGCATCGTCCGGCTTCACGGCGGAGATTTGATGGTAAACAGTGAACTGGGAATGGGAAGCAGTTTCTCCTTCACCATCCCCTTCTTCCACGGGTAGCTTTCACAAGCTACCCTTACTTTATATAGATTTATTCTCAGTTAATTATTTCTTTATATTTTACTAGTAAAATAATTTTTGTAAGCATGTTGCTTTCAGTGATAAATAACCCCCAGTTCGGTATCTGACACAATCGGCGAAACCGTAGTGACAAGATGCCTCTTTTTTTGCCCTCTATTTCCATTTTTTTCTATCTCTTCTCCAAACGCATCGGCAATCCGTTCTTTGGACGCAAGGTGACCAACGGCTCGGGTTCCACTTCCTGATTTGGTTCAGCCAGTCGTAGTCGATATCGCTGCGCGATGGTTGCCAATAGCAAAGCTGCCTCCATCAAAGCAAAGTTGTTCCCGATACAAACACGCGGCCCACCGCCAAACGGGAAATAAGCATAAGCTGGATTTCTTTTTAAAAGGTCGCTGTCAAAACGCTCTGGAATGAATTGTTCAGGCTGCTCATAATAGCGTGGGTTACGGTGCATGACATATTGGCTCATCATCAGTGTTTCACCTGGCTTGTACGTTTGACCGCCGATCTCCACCTCTTCTACCACTTCCCGGTTGATCGTCCAGGCTGCTGGATAGAGCCTCAGCGTTTCCTGTACAATGAGATTCGTATACTTCAGCTGGGGTAGGTCCTCTACTGTCGGCAGCTTTTCACACAGCACGGTTGACAGCTCGTCATGCAGTTTTTTCTCCACCTCGGGATAGGTAGCCAGCAAATAAAAAATCCACGACATGGTATTCGCAGTCGTCTCATGACCAGCTACAAAAATGGTCATGACCTCGTCGCGCACCTGCTCATCTGTCATTCCTTCCCCATCATCTTCATCACGCGCAGCCAAAAGCATCCCCAACAAGTCCTTGTGCTCTTCTCCTTCGCTATTACGACGAGCTTCGATCAAGGAGTAGATCGTTTTGTCCAGCAGCTCACTCGACTCCAGGAACTCCCGATTGCTTTTAGTAGGTACGGACAAAGGAATGTCGATAAAAGAGGAGCCTTTATTGGCCACGTATTTCAAACCGACATCGATGGCATGCCCAATCTGATCGGCACCTTCCTTGACGGTTTTGCCAAACATAGTCTCCGTAATGATCGCAAGAGTTACTTTCATCATGTCCGAGTGAATATCGCGCAGCTCCCCGGTTTTCCAATCCGACATAAGATCAACTGCTTGCCGGACCATCACCTCTCCGTAGCTGGCGATACGTTCTCGATGAAAAGCTGGCTGCATAAGCCGTCGTTGTCGTAGATGCTTTTTTCCTTCACTGGTGAGAATTCCATCCCCTACGACAGGTCGTGCCGACTGCAATGCTTTTCCTTTTCGAAAATGCGCCTGCTTGCTGACCAAAACCTCTTTGATATGATCCGGATTCGTTAACAGGTAAACATGGCGGGAAGGACCAAAGCGAAAATGGACGACTTCTCCATGCTCTTCTACAGCGTCGCGGATGAACTGAAGCGGCGATCGGCGAAATGCCATCAAGTTCCCTGAGATTGGAAGGCCTTTTGGGCCGGTGATCGTGATATTCATGTGTCTCCTCCTTTTTACATGCAAAATCCTACCGATAGTATCCGGCACGATAAGGAGATTATGCGAAAAAAAGCCACCCGAACTTCGGATGGCTTACGAAATCATTTTGTTTATCGTGTAACAGGTTGATCTGTACGCAACAGACGAGAAGCAATCAGTCGCTCGCGTACCTTGATGCCAATCAGAGAAGCCAGAACTGCTTTGACAACGCCTACAATGAGGAAAGGTGTTGCACCAAATGCGACAGCTTTATCCCATGGAATGTCCATGACGTATTTGAGTTGTACTGTACCAAAAGCGAGTGTGACAAACATGCCAATGATATTGGCGATAATGGCGTTTTTCAGGTTGAATCTTGTTTTCTCCAGGTAGAGTCCGGTCACATAAGCGGTTGCAATAAACCCAAATATGTACCCGCCTGATTTACCGACCAATATTTGCAATCCACCTTTTGCCTCGCTGAATACAGGCAATCCGACTGCACCGAGTAAAACGTAAATAACCAAAGCCAGTGTCCCGTATCGTCTTCCCAAAATGGTCGCCGTCAGCCCTACTGCTAACGTCTGCGCGGTAATCGGAATCAACGGCAAGGGAATAGTCACCTGCGACAATACCGCTGTCATTGCGGCAAAGATGGCAGAGAGCAACAGCCATCTCAAGCGTTCGTTTCTCATGCGTACTAGCCTCCGTTTTGTTAACTGAAAATGTTATAAGGTTAACAAAATAATAATACGCATCTGCCCTTTTGTAAATCCCCGTTCTGTCCGCTTACCTTTTTGCTTGTTGATCCATGTATAGTTGCAGCTTTTGAAGGGACTGAACCGTATAATCGATTAATTCGTTCAGGTCATCGATATTGCCTTCATCAATTTTTCGATGAAAGTCCAGCGTCACCTGGTTGGTTATTTGCTTCGGTGGCCAATCGATTCGATGCTCCTCTAGCTTAGCCGATACTTTCTGTGTAATATACGGACGCTGACCCCAGATGTCATTGAGAATCGATGTGATTTCTCTCGCTTCTGCGGGCACATCTCTGTAATTTTCCATCTGCAAGTAAAAATGGATGCAAATCGTACATCCGATATGATCTGTCAACGGCTGTTCTAGCTGCTCGGCTGCAATATCAGCTAACTGAGTACGAAGCTGCATCTCAGCACGAACAGCTGCGGTATGATCATGTTGATCAGCCAGCTTGAACTGGATCTGAAACTGTCGATGGAATGTAGCCATATCCATGACATCCGAACGGTTCGTAATCGTAATTGCCCCTTCGAAGTCCCGGTCGTATACCGCACCTTCCAACACAACCCTGATATTGTCAAAAACAAGCGGATGAAACATCTCGCGCCCTCCTTATCCCAAGCAATCGGGCCCTTTCTATTTACAGTATATAGCATGCCTGCTTTCTACTTGTTTTGCAAGCAGACCGACTTCCCCATGGCGGTGCCTCCAGGAGAGTGGTACCATGAGAGTGATCCAACCTTTGAGGTGACAGCTATGTTTTTAATCGGAATTCTAATCGTTGTTGCAATCCTTGGTGAAATTATTCATCGTTTGAATCCATGGAAAAAGCCGGAACCTGCCTATGAGGATCTCGTCGCCCAAATCAAACAGACAGACTGGTACCAGGAGTTGTCTCGTGATCAGGCGTGTCGTTACGTTTTGGACAACGATCCGCATGTCCAAGCCTACTATGCGAGTACGTATGAAGCCAAACGTCTCCTTACACAGGAAGGCTTTCAATTGGGGCTGATTGATTACGTCAAGCAGGAAGCTGCAAAGCACGCCGAGAAACCGTGCTGACATGCGAAAAAGCCGTTGTTATGGAACAGCGGCTTTTTCTTTGAATCAAAAAAAAGGTATACCTGCCATGGCTCATGCCCTGTGGTACACCTGTTTTATCCAGTATTCATGTTCGACTTAGCGTTTTTGATGATAGTACTTGTAAGCGTCAAAGGATGCTTGCTCTTGGCATGGTGTGCATTCAGTTGCATACGATTCTGCTTGTTCGTGGATCATCTGACCGCAAGCAGCACAGCATTTTGCTTCGAGATTACGAAAGAAAGTAGTGATCGGCGTCATGATTAAAACCCCCCGTGTGTTATTATCTGTATTGTATTACAACAGCATCTGTTTTATAAAAGTTTGTTATAATACATTACGCCGATTTATCTTTCTCTCTCGCTCATTCTCTCTTCATTGCTCCTTTTTTCGCTGTATTCATACATTTTTGCAAATTCCGCATCTGTTGTAACACAAGGACCTAAATCAACAAATTGAACAAATATGGATCATGCGTAATCTCTACATAGCGGATACCATGCTGCTTCATCCGACTGACTAACGGCTGATAGTCATCTTTGCATTTCATTTCAATGCCAACCAGCGCTGGACCATTTTCTTTGTTGTTCTTTTTCGTATACTCAAAGCGTGTGATATCATCGTGCGGTCCCAGTACTTTTTCCATAAACTCTCGCAAGGCTCCAGCACGCTGTGGGAAATTGATCACAAAATAGTGCTTCAATCCCTCATGCAGCAGGGAGCGTTCCTTGATCTCTTGCATCCGGTCAATGTCGTTGTTTCCACCGCTGATCACACACACTACGTTTTTCCCAGCGATTTGATCCCGGTAGTAATCGAGAGCCGCAATCGAAAGGGCACCTGCAGGTTCTACGACGATGGCATTGCTGTTATACAGCTCCAAAATGGTTGTGCACACCTTGCCTTCTGGCACCAGCACGATGTCATCCAGCAGCTCCTGACAAATACTCATCGTGAGCTGCCCCACTTGCTTGACGGCTGCACCATCGACAAACTTGTCAATTTCATCTAAGGTGACAACGTCGCGTTGTTCCAAAGCGGCTTGCATCGAAGCTGCTCCGGCTGGTTCCACACCAATGATCTGTGTGTTTGGGCTGATGCCTTTTACGTACGTTCCCACACCCGCTGCCAATCCACCTCCACCGATACTCATAAAGACGAAATCAGCTGGTTCTTCCATGTCATTCATAATCTCCAGTCCGACTGTTCCTTGTCCGGCTACCACCAATGGATCGTCAAACGGGTGGACAAAGGTCCGATCTTCCTGAATGCAATACTTCATCGCCTCTGCGAATGAATCATCGAAGGTGTCACCGATCAATACAACTTCTACATAGGAGCCACCAAACAGCTTGACCTGCGATATTTTTTGACGTGGGGTGGTCGCTGGCATAAAGATCGTGCCTTTGATTTGCAAATGGTTACATGAATAGGCTACACCCTGCGCATGATTGCCCGCACTTGCACAAACGACACCACGCTCCCTCTCCATTGTCGAAAGATTCCGCATAAAATGATAAGCACCGCGAATTTTGAAGGAACGAACCACCTGCAAGTCTTCTCTTTTCAAATACACGTTGCAGCCGTAGCGCTCAGACAGTACTTTGTTTTTTTGCAAGGGAGTCTTCTCCACCACGTCTTTCAATGCATGATTGGCTACTACGATGTCTTCCACTCTGACCGTATGCATATATATGTTCCTCCTAAGTACCTTCTCTTTTGTAGTAGGGACCAGACCAAATCAAAAAGCCCCCGCCCCAAACCAGCTACGCACAATTTGCGCACGGCTGGCTGAGGCAAGGGCATCGCGGTACCACTCAGCTTCTCTGTCTTCCTCACGAAAAACAGACTTAGGAAGTTCACTATAAAACTCCCGTCCGATAACGAGGACGAATTCGTTGTCCTATACTCACTGGCTAGACAAGCTGATTTTCCAGGACAATGCTCCAAGGTGATTTTCAAAACAGGCTGGCGACCATTCTTTCAGCACGGGGAACGGCTCTCTGCACGCTGCTTACTGTTTCTACTCTTCCTTTTCAACGCTCATACATACGAACTATTCGAATTAGTTAAACATTCTACGCCGAAACCCACAAGTTGTCAATCTTCTTGTTATTTGGCAGGAAAGCCATGACAAAAAAACGGGTTACCTTTCGAGCTATTACACTCAAAACGGTACCCGTTTTTCTATTCGCTACATCCTATACTGCTTCGTAAATCGCTTCGTAACGCTTGCCGATTTCTTCATCAGTCAAACCAGCTTCACGCAGACGGCCGATCAGTGCATTTGCCCAAATCTCAGTGCGCTGCGCCATTTTTGCGTATTTTTTCGCTTCCTTGGTTTTGCGCTTGGAACGATCTTCACCGTTCGACTTGAGGTTGTCGAGGATGAACAGCATGAGCATAGTATCTTCCTCGTTCAACGTCTCCCAGCTATCGTTTAGAAACGCGGTTACCTTTTTGTAGTAGCCATCAAACTCGTCAAAAGAAATCTCAGTATCCATGTTGAGATATTCTTTCATTTTTTCAAATAGATCTTGCATCTAGCGTCACAACTCCCTCATTATTCTCCGCACTATTATAACAAAAACAAAGCTGGACAGGAAGTTGCCATTATCTGACTGGCACCCCAGAAGCTCTCGCATACATGCAACCTCTCTCGTAATGCTCTATAATAGGGAAATACTGAATTGCTTGAGGAGAACGGAACAGATGACAATGCATAAAAAAGAACAAGACGCCAGCATCCGTGTCGGCCAGCAAATGACGCTCACGATCAAGAGCTTGGGCATTAATGGCGAAGGGATCGGCTATTTTAAAAGAAAAATCGTTTTCGTAGAGGGTGCTCTCCCTGATGAGGTCGTCCATGCCGAGGTAACCGAGGCAAGAGAAAAATACGCGACCGCGCGTCTTTTACGCGTCGTTGAAAAATCAGCATCTCGCACGAAGCCCCCCTGTCCAGTCTATGCGGAGTGTGGCGGATGCAGCTTGCAGCACATGGATTATGGGGCACAGCTCGCGAGCAAGCAGGAAATCGTCATCGAGTCACTGCGCAAGTACGCTCTAATGAATCAGCCACCAGTCTCCCCTACGATTGGTATGGATAATCCGTGGTCGTATCGAAATAAAGCACAGTTTCAGGTGGGCAAGGAAAATGGCAAGCTCATCGCTGGACTGTATCAAACAGGTAGCCACAAGCTCGTCAATTTGGAAGGCTGTCAGGTGCAGCATGAAGCGACAACGAAAATCGTCCAAACCGCGAAACAAATCATCGAAGAGCTCGGGATTCCGATCTACGACGAGAAAAAACGGACGGGCGTCATCCGCACGATCGTCGCTCGTGTCGCTTTTGCCACGGGTGAAACGCAATTAACGCTTGTAACGGCTACCCCAGAAATCCCACGAGTGAAGGAGCTACTTTTGGAGCTCCGTACGAGACTGCCTGAGCTGGTAGGAATCGCGCAAAACGTAAACACGCAAAAAACATCGCTTGTTTTCGGTGACAAGACATTATCCTTATGGGGCAGGGCTTCCATTGCTGAAAAGCTGGGTGAGCTATCCTTCGACTTGTCTGCTCGTGCCTTCTTCCAATTGAATCCCGAGCAGACGCAAAAGCTGTACAATCAGGTGAAAACGGCTGCTGGACTGACCGGAAAAGAGCTCGTGCTCGATTTGTATTGTGGTACAGGGACGATTGGCTTGTGGCTCGCTCCTTATGCCCGTGAGGTTCGCGGGATCGAGCTGATTCCTGAGGCTGTCGAGGATGCCAATCGCAATGCACAGCGTAACCAAGCGGCGAATGCCAGCTTTCACGTGGGTCGTGCGGAGGTCTTGATGCCGAAATGGGCCAAGCAAGGGACTCGACCGGATGTCGTCGTAGTCGACCCGCCGCGGACTGGGCTGGATGATGCGCTGATTCGTTCCTTGTTGGATGTGCAGCCGAAGAAGATTGTGTATGTGTCTTGTAATCCTTCTACGCTGGCGAAGGATGTTGGGAAGCTGATGCAGCGGTATGAGTTGAAGAGCGTGCAGCCGGTGGATATGTTCCCGCATACAGCGCATGTGGAGTCGGTTTCACTACTCGTAAGGAAAGATAAATAAAAAATGTAGCAGTGAGAAAAGCCCCCTTTTCCTAATGAAGGGGGCTAAAATTTAGGGTAATCGAAAAATAGTGTGGAATTATTTTCTGATAACTTTTTTTCAACAATAGCGCCTTTTAACAGAAGATCATATAGCAGAATGAAGAACCTTCTGCAATATCTATGATCAATTACCACCAATTACATTTCAGAAACTTTCTTCATCTATGCGTCCTTTAAGTTAGTATGGAAAGGTATCTTCTATTATTGTTTTGGTATTGTTTTGGTATTGTTCTCCCAGTCTTCTCTTATCATTGCATACCCAACAGAATCAAATAATTGTCCGCTTTGTCTCCATGATCTACGATTATAAGATTCTTTTACAAATCCGCTATTAAAGAACGTTTTTCTCATCGCAAAATTATCATATCTAGTATGACCTTCGATTCTAATAATATGAGTGTATTTATTGAATATATAAGTACTCAACCAATTAAGGACATCCTTTGCTATTCCTTTGCCTCTAAACTTTTCTTTCAATCGCAAATCGAATAAACATATGGGATCTTCTAAATCAAAAACTCTTATTAAACCAATTTTTGTATGATTATCCATGATCCAAAATGTTTGGTTCCCATTTTCGTTATAATTTCCGTTGGCTAAATTTTCTCTTATAGACTCCTCAGTAGGATTCTCCTGTCCATGAAAACTCCATGTTTCTGATGTTAAAAATTCTACTAATTCATCAACCATTTTATTTTCAAACTCTAAATATATGTACATCGTTCTCCCCCTTGAATACCTACCTTCAATTAATGAAATCCACATATATGAAATTCTTTCACCTGTTAATAGTTAACTAGATGTTTTTTTCGATGAACGTAAGACTATAATTAAAAAGCTTAGCTAGTAACATTAACTTTGTCGATTGGGAAAATGGTGATGAAGATAAAGGAAGTGAAGATTACCCAGATTATATAGTCCAAGTTCAATTTATAAAGACATCCAATAGAGCTGATAGCATAGACACATATGAAGACAACATAAACTTTCAAGTGAGCAGCGAGGTTTGCGGTGGTATGTTACTTTGTGCTACTTACGGAACAATCTATGCCAATAATGAGCTAGAAGTTACGCATAATTGTTAATAAAAGAGTAACTGCCGCAAATACTCGTAGAAGGCCTTGAGAACTTAGGAGGATACATGTCCTGGAGCAAAGTGAAGAAACAACTGGAGAGCTTTCTCTGTCCTGCATTAGATGGAAGGGTCGAATACCGTGCAACCGGTTACCGTTATTTACCTGATAAATCCGGAATTTGTTATATTGCCGTAGATAAAAAGAACGTACTTAATATGAGTGATACAACTAGCTCAATCAAATGGTATCAGACGGAGCAGGAAATTAAGAATGATTCAGATATCCAAATTCCTATCAACAATGAAGAAATTGAAGCGGTCAGAAAAGATACCAAGGGAATCGTTCCAGAGGATCGTCTAATAGTAATTGCAAGAAGTAGAAAAATATCAGAATATGCAAAGGAGCTTTTGTTAGCACAGGCATCATTAAGTAAATCAAATTTTATCGTTGTGGCTAATAGGTTTTTATCTATTTCTATAGAGGAAAGCATAGAGAGCAATGATATCTTATTGAATATTCTAGCCTTGGTGGACAGAAGAGTTGGAAAAAAGAGGATTTTAAATATGTCCGAGAAGATGAAGTTAAAGCATCCAATTGTGCAGTATTTTTATGAATTACGGCTTAGTACATTGTGAAAATAAATATCGTGTAAATGAGTATCTGAATAAAATAGGAAAGCACCCAAGCGTGTATGCTTTCGTGCTTTCCTATCAAACCAAACTGTTAGGAGGGAAAGTAGCCCTTTTTAAATAATTCGTACCATTGATTCAATTCATCGCCTTCTAATACACCCAATCTCTCCAAGATATGTCTTGAAAACTCCAATGCACCGCTTCCATTCGCAGTGATGAGATTCTCGTCACGGATTGACTGACCGTCTACATAATGTTGATCTCCTCTGTAGTTCGGAGCTCCTTCCTTCAAATAAGGTAACGTATTGCCTGTATGTCTATGATTGTCCAAAAATCCGTGATTCCCTAAAAAAGTCGTAGCGTCACAGATGGCAGCGACAGGAATATCCTTGCTCACACAATACTCAACCACTACTTTTGCTTGCTGATTCTTTTCTTCTCTCCATCCCGTTCCACCAGGTATGATTAACATGGCGATATCAACATTCCGATCGAATTCGCTTACGCTATAATCTGGAAGGACCGTTACCCCCCCCATCGAAACTTTCGGTTCCTGATCAATGGCGATTGTCTTTACACGATATCCTGTGCCTGGCTTGTTTAGCTCAGAACTGACGTAACTTGCCTCCCAATCAGCAAAGCCATCCGTAATAAAAATGAACACTTCCTTCAAAGTGATTCCCTCCTTGTCATGTTTTTACAAATCAATTATAAAACAACTTCACTGACAGTTATGGTCAGGAAAGAAAACGGAATTACATGAACATCTTGAAGCGATCAAGATGAAAACAAAAAACGTAAAACCATCACGACAATAATGCCTACGAGTACAGTTGCCAATAAACTACGTGTTTTTATCGCAATGAAAAAGGTTGGTATGGCTGCTAAAAGTTCAACGTTATTAGTGGAAAAGGAAATTTTTTCATCATGTTTAAATATCTCTTGAGCTACTAGAGCAGCCATAACAGATATGGGGACATAGCTTAACCATCGTGTTGCCCACTCTGGTAATTGAAAACGACTCAGTACCATAAGAGGAAGGACTCTAGGGATGAATGTAACAATAGCTGTTCCTACAATCACCAAAAAAACATCCCATCTTACTTCCATTTTTCCATCACCATCCCTATCGTTGAAGCAAAAATGGTAGCAACAATAACTCCCATACTGCCAGACAACACTGAACTGGCTCCCACAGCAATAACAACTGCGATTATCGCAACAACCACATCACGTTTCATTTTCCTTCGACTTAACATCGAAAGTACCAAAAGTCCAATAAACATCGCTGTCAAAGCAAAATCCAAACCAAATTTTTCAGGATTTGAAATCCATTGTCCGAAGAATGCTCCGGCTATATTAGCTGCGCACCAGTTTAGATAAGCCGTTATATTTAGACCGTGCATCCATTTTTCACTAATGTAATTCTTTTTTGCAGCTTCGTTGATAGCAACACCAAATGACTCATCGGTAAGTAGAGACCCTACTAGCATGTTCCTAAGCGGAGAAAGATGCCGAAAATATGGTGCTAGGGCTGCACTAAGTAAAAGATGCCGAAGATTAACAAAGAAAATCGTAATAATAATGGTGGTAATCGAACTGCTTGCTGCCATCATACCAGCAGCGATAAATTGGGCTGAACCAGCATAAAGAATTAAACACATCAGAGCTATCTCAGCTATACTAAGACCCGCTGTCCTTTCTATAACACCCGCAGCAAATCCAATACTTAAATACCCCAACAACGTAGGGACACAATCTTTTATACCTTGGCGAAAAGTATCCTTATCTCTTACATCTGTCACCGTTTCGATTCGGTCATTCGCTAAACCCATTTTATCCCTCCTTAGTCTCACTCACATTGCAGGAGTTATCATCATAACTACTATGAAAAAGTGAAAGAAAATACGGTTCAAATTACTTGAACCGTTTTCCTGTGACCACATGGAACAGGTCAGGATGGTTAATCCAGACAGCTTCGGCTTTCTCGGGGCCAATTTCCTTCACTAATTGTGCAAACATGATGTCGTGCCTGATGTACTCCATTGCTACTAATACTAATGCTGGGTCTTGTGTTTTTATAGCCCATGCAGCGGTATTTGGAGCGAAATTGGCTATTAATACTTCTTCATTGTCCCGGGAGACAATGGTTAAACGACCACTCATACGTTCCTCTGCTACTTTAGGAGACATGTAATCATGATGAGTGGTTGCACCTATCTCGGTATTGGGTGCTCCAAACAAAATAGAAAATACAGGGAGCCCCTCTTTTACCCGCTTATCTGCATCCTGTTTAATAAAAGAAACCTGTGGTTGCCAAATCGATAACCATAGTTCTTCTCTGGCTTTATTTATCATGTCAACCATTTCTGTGATAACCAGTTCATCACTACTAATGCGTCGAACCACGTCTACTTGCTGCTCACTTTCTAATGCAGATAGATTTTTTTCAAGATAATCAAATGATTGCTCGAAAGAATTACGCAAACGCGTGATTAATTCTTTAGCTGGCAAAGGCGAGTAGGTCAGAGGTTCAGAAGGTACCGTATAAACTGCTCCTTTATCTAACAATTTCCCTAATACTTCATAAATCATGGAACGAGGTACACCTGATCTTTTACTAATCTCATATCCCGTTATAGGAGACTGCTTTAAAAGTCCGATATATGCTTTGCATTCATATTGTGAGAATCCCAATTTCTGAAGTTCTTTATAAATTTCATCCAAAGAAAACCACCACCTTGCACACTTATCTTTAGTGATTATTGCAATAACCTCTAAGTTCTATGGTGGTTATTATAATAATCACTAATAATATAGTCAATAGGTGACATGAGTCATGGATTGGATGGTTATAATCTTAAGGGAACACCCGCCAATGAAAGAAGTGATATACGATGGATTTAGAAACGATCATGCAAGAGCTGGAAGCTCTCGGCAAGGAACGAACCAAGAAAATTTATCTATCCAATGGTGCTCACGAACCACTTTTTGGCGTGGCTACAGGCGCTATGAAGCCCATGGCGAGAAAAATCAAGATCAATCAACCCTTGGCTGAACAGCTTTACGCTACCGGGAACTACGACGCCATGTACTTTGCCGGAGTGATCGCAGACCCAAAAGCAATGACCAAGGCAGACTTTGATCGGTGGATGGATTCAGCTTATTTTTATATGCTGTCCGATTATGTGGTTGCCGTAACCTTATCTGAAGCAGATATTGCCCAAGAAGTTGCCGATCACTGGATCACAAGCGGCGAAGAGCTCAGAATGTCTGCGGGCTGGAGTTGTTACTGTTGGCTTTTGGGTAATCGCCCAGATCGTGAATTTTCCGAAAGCAAAATTGCCAATATCCTAGAAACTGTGAAAAATACGATCCACGCTTCTCCCGAACGAACAAAATACGCGATGAATAATTTCATTTACACGGTGGGGACTTCCTATTTACCACTCCACGATAAGGCGATCGAAATCGCAAAGGCAGTAGGTCCTGTAGAAGTCCAAAAAGACAAAGCAAAAAGCAAGTTCCTAAACGCTTTCGATAATATTCAAAAGGCAGTAAGTAAAGGTCAGCTTGGCTTCAAACGGAAACATGTGAGGTGTTAATATCGTTGGTTTAGTCATGATTCAAACGGAGTAGCCCTTTAGAGGGTGCTCCGTTTTTTTGCGAGCAAGTCGAAGCGCTCTATTTGTAATAGTAGGCGAATGTAAAGGCGATACTGGTCGTATAGAGGCTTTTTTCTTACAAGCGAGATCAAACTCCTTCTCGAGACCGAGGTCAAAATACATCGACTGTGGGATGTAACTACTTCCTGTAGGGATATTATGGTATATAAGTCTCAAAAATACGGTACGAGGAGATGTAATCAGTGAAGGCATTAATCGAATTCAAAAAAGTAACGAAAGAATACAAAATCGGAGAAGTGCCAATCAAGGCGCTTAATGGTGTTGATTTTTCCATAGCAGAAGGAGAATTCGTCGTTATTTTGGGTGCAAGTGGCGCTGGTAAAAGTACGATTTTGAATTTGCTTGGCGGAATGGATATGGCTACCTCAGGTCAAGTATTTGTTGGCGATCAAGAAATCACCAGATTCAACGAAAAAAAATTAACGCAATACCGCGGTGAAAAAGTCGGCTTTGTCTTTCAATTCTATAACTTAATTCCGAATTTAAACGCTCTCGAAAATGTTGAGTTTGCTACGGAAGTATGTAAAAACCATCTGGATGCGAAAGAGATTTTACATAAAGTTGGATTACAAAATCGTATGAAAAACTTCCCTTCCCAGCTCTCTGGTGGCGAACAACAAAGAGTTGCAATCGCGAGAGCTGTTGCCAAAAATCCATTGCTTCTACTTTGTGACGAGCCAACCGGAGCATTGGATTATGTGACAGGTAAGTCGGTCTTAAAGCTTCTCCAGGATTTGAACAAAGAAACGAAAAAGTGCGTCGTATTGGTCACACATAATTCCGCCATTGCTCCTATGGCTGACAAAATTATTAAGGTAAAAAGCGGAATGATTGAAAGCGTTACCATGAATCGTGAAAAGCAAAGTGTGGAAGGGATTGAGTGGTGATAATGAAATTATTTTTAAAATTAGTAAGGGATATCAAACAATCGATCGGGCAATTTATCGCCTTTGTTTTGGTTATCGCAGTAGGAGCCTTTTTCTATGGAGGGCTAGTAACTTATAGCAATAATCTTAGTACTTATACAGAAGGTTATTTTAAAGAACATAACATAAGCGACCTACATGTATTTTACAAGCAAATTTCCAAAAATGATGTCGCTGCTTTACGTGAAATAGAAGGCATTAAAAAAATTGAAGGACGTTATACCTTTGATGCCACGCAAGCCTTTGAAGGTGATAAAGCTTTTTTGAAAATTCATTCCATCCCTGTCAAAAACGAAATCAACACGCTTGCTATGATTGAGGGCAGAATCCCGTCAAAAAAGAATGAGATAGTAGTCGATTCTCGTTATGCGAAAGAACATCTTTTTCAAGTCGGTGATGAAATCAGTATTCGTGCGAATGAAAGAAATCTTACATTTACCATTAGCGGCTTCGGTGAGAATGTCGAACATGCAAAAAAGAACGAAATACAAGACCATAAAACCTACGGAGTCGCTTATATTGCCGAAGAAACAATCTCTGAAATCTTAGGTGGCACCTCCTATAATGAAATCATGATCGATGCTACAGAAGGTTACGATATGGACAAATTAGGTCAATCCATTGAAGCACAATCCAAAAGCCTTACTTATGTAAACCAAGTAAGTAAAGAACGGACTTTCAGCTATTCAAAAATAAAGGAAACGATCCATAATAATAAATTGATGAGTATGGTTATCCCTTTCGTTCTCTTTTTGATAGTAGCCATTATCCTGTTTCTTACCATGTCGAGAATGATTGACTCTCAAAGAAACCAAGTAGGGATTATGAAGGCTTTAGGTGTCAAAAACAGAACCATCATGCTTCATTATATGGGTTACCCTGTGCTGGCAGGTATCATAGGCTCAATCATTGGGTGTGCTATTGCCGCTCTCGTATTTGTTCCATTCGTAACGGCATCAAGTGCAAGAGCCTACTCTCTGCCTGGCATTACCTACTCCCTTTCTTTTTATTCTTTCATCCCTCCCATTATTTTCTCCAGTGCTTTTGGAATCCTAGCGTGTTACTTAAGTGGTAGAACCCTATTAAAAGAACGTGCGGCTCAAGCTATGCGTCCTAAACCGCCAAAGCAGATGAAAACGCTATTGATTGAAAGAATTCCGGGTATTTGGAGTCATCTTTCCTATAGCTACAAACTCATTTTGAGAAATATTTTCCTAAATAAACCAAAAGCTATAGCGAGCTCAATTGGCGTTGTTGTAAGCACGGTCTTATTGATAACTGCTTTTGGCACTCAATCTGCCTTGCAACAAGTAGCTAGCCAAATCGAAGATGTTTATACGTATGATTTACGAGTAGATTATACGATCGGAACATCTGCGGATACGGTAAAGCTCCCCTCCGGTATGAAAAATCGTTATTCTCTATCCACCTTTCCTGTTGAATTCATAAAAGGTGATGAAAAAGATAATGCCACTCTCGTTGTTACGGAAAGAGAAAACTCTCTCATTCATTTCTTTGACGAAAATGATAATCGGATCACCTTAGAAAATAATGGTGTGCTGGTACCAAAATCCTATGCAGACAAATATCATATTTCAGCAGGAGATATCATCCATATAACGTTCAAGGCACCAGAGCTTACAAATAAATCTGTAGATATGAAGGTTTTACATATATCTACGCAGTATTCGAATCCTTCGTTTTATATCACACCAGACTATTTAAAGAGCTTTGGCATAGACTACAGACCAACCTCGCTTTTAGTTGAAGCAAATAGCTCTGTAGATCTTAATAGCGTTCGTACCTTCTTTGAACAAGATCCTCAAGTAGAAACCATCGCTGATAGAGATGATTTAAAGAAAACCGCTGAATATATTTTGAAACAAAACAGCTTTGTATTTATCATGTTTATCGTATGCGCCGTCATCCTCTCCTTTGGCGCCATCTATACGATCTCTTCCATCAACATTTATGAAAGGAATCGTGAGCTTGCAACCCTTAAAGTATTAGGCTACCAAAAACATAAAATAAACAGACTTATCTTTTTTGAAAACATCCTACTCACTACATTTGCGGTCATTGTCGCTTTACCGATAAGTGGCTATGTTTATGCCATGATTGTCAAAGCACTGTCTAGCACCCATCAACAGATCCCGGATCAGTTACATATTTCTATCCTATTGGTTTCTGTTATTCTTGCCTACTTGCTTACGATTCTCTCTAACTTGCTACTTCGGCGAAAAGTAACCAACATCAATATGATTGAGTCTTTAAAAAGTGTAGAATGAGCTGAGCTGTTTCATCCCCATCCCCCAGCAGAATAGGTCATCATCCGTTTCCATCCTATCCCTGTCTTCATACGATAAACAAAAACAGGGAGGAAACGAGGAATGCCCAAAAAAGTCTCGCTTTGTGAGCAGTTCTCCAGAATTATCAGGGGGCAATCCGGTTTTGCCGGCGGAAAATGCGTCGCGACCATCAATCGAAATCAAATAAAAGCGACCATTTTGGGGAAAAGATTTCGCGTTACGTCTTCTTTTTCATTCGAATCCTTCAATCAAAAAACGGGCAAAGCCCTCTGTTTAGGCAGAGCGGCATTCCTACAGAAAGAGGTCAATCCGTTCATTGCAGCCATTCGGAATCAAGGCATAAAAGTCTCGTCTATCCATAATGAATGGTTATTCGATCGTCCCCGCCTGATATATGTAAATGTGGAAGCGGTTGATAAACCTCTTGCTTTCGCAAGAAAAGTAAGGCGAGCATTAGATGCCATTCCTTCATGAGAATAGAAAGAAGCGAGTCCTCTCTGTCACCGCAGGGAGGATTTTTTCGTCTCTAGAACATAACAACTCGATACGCTATAATGAAAAACAACCAAAAATAGGAATTATAGTGAAAATTAGTTCTTACTCACACCTCTTACTAGAAAGGATTGATTCTCTTGGATACACAGATCATCGATATAGGCGTAAACCTGATGCACCGTTCCTTTCAGCAAGATCGCGATGAGGTCGTTACCAGAGCTGAGAAGCAAGGAATTTACCCATTAATTTTGACAGGGACAAGCTTGAGAAACAGTATGGATGCCTCCCGATATGCAAGTCGCTCCAAAGGAAAGCTGTACACTACGGCAGGTATTCATCCTCACGATGCAAAAAGCTGTGATGAATCGACGATCAAAAAATTAAGAGAACTGGCATCGCTTCCCCATGTGGTAGCGATTGGAGAGTGCGGGTTAGATTATAACCGTGACTTCTCGCCGCGTGATATTCAAAGAAAGTGGTTCATTGAACAAATTTCCCTGGCCACAGAGCTTCAACTGCCGTTGTTTTTGCATGAACGCGATGCTCATCTTGATTTTATCTCGATTCTGAAAGAGCATCGTCAAAATATCAATCGTGCGGTTGTGCACTGTTTTACCGGAACCTCCAAGGAATTGGATACGTATTTAGAAATGGACTTTCATATCGGGATTACGGGATGGATTTGTGACGAAAGACGTGGGAAACATCTTCGGGAGCTTGTCCAAAAGATTCCCTTGAATCGTTTGATGATTGAAACGGACGCGCCATTTTTAACCCCTCGTGATTTGAAAGAAAAGCCTGTGGATGGTCGGAATGAGCCAATGTATTTGAGACATATCTTACACGCGGTCGCACAATGTATGGGGTTGAGCCCTGAGGAAGTGGCCAGCGCTACTACCAAGACTGCGAAAGAATTTTTTAACGTATAGGTCTTCCTTCAGTATTCAACACATGTGAATAATTTACAGTTTGTTGATAACGAAGGACATATAATAGATAGTTATTCGAAAGAGGGACTTGTACCCTCTTGTCGTTTGAGTATGTATGTAATTAATTGGTATACTTGTATAATTAAGTAATTCTCTTAGCGATAAATTGATTTTTGGAATATAATGGAATCACTAAATCATCCTAATAAAATGAGTGAGATACCTATTTTACACAAATATTTAAGAAGGAAGGTGCATCATGAATATTTTTTCATTAATCATAAAATTCTTTGGTGTAGGATTTCTAATTTTAGGATTTTTAAAAATCGGAGGGCTGATAACCATACAATTCAAAAATATTTTCAGCCTCTCGTTAGCAGGTTTTTTGTTTGTACTGTTTGACCTTATTAGTCATTTTGTTGAAAAGTCAAATAAAAAAGCTTTTAGAAGCGCATTATCATATTTAAGGGTAGCAACTCTTTTTTTATCAATAATGACCATAATAGTAGTTCCATTTTTCCCTATAAAATGGAATACTCCTTTTCTAAAAGTTATTACTGATTCGCTAGTTTATTTAAGTTTAGGAATAGTAATTTACCTTATTGGTTCTAAGGATAGAAGTGGAAACAAAATAAATACTTCTTCGGTGGAAAAATGAAATAAGAATATCTGAGTTAATTCCAGTGATTAATATATAAATTCTTCTCTTCTCAAGAAGTGATTTTTAAGAAGGGCATTCCACACAAAAAAAAGCAGATAACATAACTTTGTGACAGAGTATTGAAAATAGATCATGTAACCGAACTATTACTTTACAATTGTTAAAAATATAATTAAATTACAAATAATGGATGAAAATGCAAGGAAGGTGGTTTGTTTATGCTTAAAAAAAGTATGGCGTCAAGTCTAGGTCTTTTATTCGTTGTGATGTCTTTCACACTTCCTACTCTGGCTGCAGAACCAACGCTTTCGAAATCGTCCGAACTAAATATTTCATCCCATGCCTCACTAAAACAATCCCTATCAGCGAGCTCTTCTTATGGAGCGAAAATGTGGATCAAGAACAATCAACTGGTCCCACAAGGCTGGGTGATTACCGACAGTACTAGTACTCAATTCGAAATTACATGCGTGATTGGTGCTACGTACAGATCGACACTCTGGATCAAGTACAACCAACGGATTCCCGATGGATGGGCTGTTATAGATGGCAGTGGTACTTCTCTTCAAATTATTTATACACAAGGCGCAGGTTACGGAGATAAACTGTGGATGCGGAACAATCAAATCGTGCCGCAAGGATGGGTCATTACAGATAGTACGACGGATAAATTTGAAATTACGAGTATTCAACGAGCTCCAAAGGGAGCGAAGCTATGGATCAGGTATAATCAACAGATTCCAGCAGGCTGGGTTGTTACCGATCGCTTTAACACGCAAATTCAAATCACTTTTATGGGCTAAAGACCGCTACTAGAGTGGGACGCGACTAATCTGCGTCCCGCTTTTTCATTGCGGCTGTTTTTTGACTCATCTATTTTTTTACAACTCGATTACATCCCCATGCTATGCTTTACGGGAGGTGATCCAAAGTGGCAACCATCCTAATTGTCGAGGATGAGATTCCAATCAATGAGCTCATCAAAAGAAACCTACAAGCAGTGGGACATAGATGTATTTCGGTAATGGACGGAAAAGCGGCACTGGAGGAAATAGACAAGCACGAGGTGGATCTCGTTGTGCTGGACATTATGCTGCCGGAGTTTGATGGATATGAGGTTTTCCGTCAAATTCGTGGGACGCCCACTATTTTTTTGACAGCGAAAAGCAGCCTGTCGGACAAGGTAAAGGGACTGACTCTCGGCGCAGATGACTACTTGGTGAAGCCTTTCGAGATGCTGGAACTGCTGGCGCGCGTAGATGCGGTGTTGCGACGAACGAAGAAAACGAGCAAGACGTTTGAACTCGATGGGGTCCGAATCGAATTTGAGAGCAGACAACTATTTCTCCATGATCATCCGGTAGATTTCACCCCCAAGGAATTCGAATTGCTGGAAGTCCTGGTGAACAATCGGAATATTGCCCTTTCCCGTGAAAAGCTGCTGGAGCTCGCATGGGGCTATGACTATGTTGGGGATACAAGAACAGTGGACGTTCATATTCAAAAGCTGCGAAAGAAGCTGGACATGGAATCCCGAATTAAGACGGTCTATAAAATGGGGTATCGTCTTGAGGTCTAGATTAACGAAAAACTATTACAACTCCCTAACAACTCCATGACGATTCGATAATTCCTCCCTCTTATACTTCTAACTGTGATCACAACCAAATGATGAAGGAGAGGTTCATATGAAAGTCAAACAAACCATTTTGGCAGCCACCGCAATTATTGGCACCAGCACATTGCTGTTTCAAGGATTCGTACAGGTCGTAACGGCTTCGGATTTCAACAAAACGAATACGATCCCTACCAGCTATGCGAATTATGCAGTTGCTTCCTCCCAAACGCCACAAAACAGTTTGCCGCCCGGATACAAAAAAACGAATTATACCGTGAAAGCCATGAACAACCAAATGCCAACGAGTAAAGACCTTACAAAAGAAGCGGCGGCGGAAATCGGAGCGAAAGCTATTTGGCGGATGTATGACCAGAGCCTGGAAGGAAAGGTGGTAGAAATGACATACCAACCCCCACGTGAAGACCTTCCTCGCGCACACTGGTGGGGTGAAGTAAAATTCAATGACAAGCTCAATTATTATTTCTCGATCGACGCTGTTACCGGAGAATATTTCAGCATGTTCCGTGAGAGAACGTTCACAGAAAAAGCGACCTACGATGAGGAGCTTGCGAAAAATCCGCAGGAGTATGTGGACCTAGCCAAAAAGGCAGCAGAAAAGTTCAATATTGTCAACGGTCCAGTCAAGTCCGCTGTATACGAATTCCAAAGCATGGTCGAGAACAATGACCCCCTCCTATCGGCGAAGATCACAGGCGAGAACGGTGAAATCGCCACTGTGTATATAGCGCGCAAAGATAAAGAGTTCATCGGCGCCACCTATCATGCTAAAGAAAAGTACAAGGACCACCCCAACCAAATAATATCCTATCCTGAGATCGCCGAGCCAAAAAAATAAGGAAGCCTTTTCAGCCGCCACACCGTGCTGGCGGCTTTTTCCCATGAGTTGCGAGCTCTCTCATGAAACCAGAGGTGAAACGAAAGGAAATCTATGAAATACCGGACCTTTTTAACAACCCTTGCCCTTTTTTTATTTACATTCAACCTAGGGATCGTCATTATATCGATCACGACCTTCAAAGACACAATCCATCGTGCACAAGAAAGAAGCTTGGATGAGCATTATTTCATCACCTCTGCGCTCCTCCAAGATTTTTATGCGGTAGGAGGCCGCGGAACGGATATCGACAACTCCATCCCGTCTCTGCTCCAGCCTTACAGCTATCTTGCCGGGGATCAAAACGTGACATTGGTACTTTTTAAAGACAAGGAACTGGTCTATTCAAATTCGTCTGTCTTATCGGTCCCAAACGGGTTTCCTGATCTGCCAGGTGACGGCAGCAGACTCGTTTCTGTGCAAGAATCAGACGGGAACACCTCAGTCCTCGTTTCAGGAAAGCTGCCTGCTCCCTATGATGTATATACAATGGTGTACCTATACGACATAACAGATGAGATTGCTGCCTGGAGGCAAATGAAAAACATGCTGTTTTTCGCAGGCTTGATGGTTTCTGCTTTGTTTGCTTTTGGTCTTCATATATTGCTGTCTAAACTATTTAGACCACTCTCGCAAATTTCACAAACGTCCCGTCAAATCGCGGCTGGTGCGTATGATACCCGTCTTCCCGTGTCTGGACAAGACGAGCTGACTGAAATGGCGCAAAGCTTTAATCACATGGCAAAGGAAATTCAGAGTCAAATCCAGCAGTTAGCGACAGCCGCTCAGCAGAAGCAGCAGTTTATCGACAACTTTGCACATGAGCTTCGCACACCGCTCACGACTATTTACGGCTATGCAGAATACATACAAAAGGTGGCTCGCACAGAAGACGACAAGCTGTTTGCCACAACCTATATCATGTCTGAGAGCCGCAGACTTCAACAGATTGCGTATCGTTTGCTTGAATTGGCAACCCTTCGTGAAAACAAGATCGAGCCAACGACTGTACAAATAAAGCAGCTGTTTCTTGGCGTCGAGCAAGCTCTGTCTCTTATGGCAGCAGATCAAAGCGTTCGGATTACTTCGGAATGTCACTTTGATTCGTTGGAGTGTGATCCTGATTTCATGCATATATTGCTCGTCAATTTCGTAGATAACGCGTTGAAGGCTTGTGGTACTGGTGGACAAATCAAGATGGCTGCTTTTCTAGATCATGGACAAAAAGGAATAATGGTCGAAGATAATGGAAAAGGAATGTCAGCAGAACATCTCCTCCACATAACAGAGGCATTCTATCGCGTAGATCCCTCCCGCACTCGCAATGGCGGCGGGGCGGGATTAGGCTTGACGCTTTGCAAACAGATTGCTGATTGCCATGGGGCAGAACTGAGCTTTTCCTCTGAACCGGGGAAAGGGACAATAGCCAAACTGATCTTCCCCGCCAACTAGATCTATGCGAGAGAACAAAGACACCTGACTGATCATCTGAGGTGTCTCATTTTTTTATTTTGAAAGTGAAAGATTGTCAGCAGCTTTTCCGTCTATACAGTGACAAGGAGGTGTAACACCAGTGGAGGATCATACTGGCGCACGAATCGAGCAATGGTTTCACTCATACAGCCAGGATGTCTATCGATTTCTCGTCTATTACACGGGACGAACCGATATCGACGATCTTGTTCAAGAGACCTTTATTCGTGCCCTGAAAGCCATACACGACACAGAGGTTGAGAATCCCAAAACGTGGCTGTTTGCCATAGCACGAAACGTAGCCATCGATGAAAGGCGCAAGACAAAACTGATTAGCTGGTTGCCAGATATCTTCTTGCAGCATCTCGTTTCGCACGACAAAACACCGGAAGAGTCGCTGGAGTTAAGTGAAAACAAGCGTCTGCTTTATGAAATGATCAATCAGTTAAAGTCTTCTTATCGGGACGTGTTGATACTCAGAGGGATCAAGGGATTATCGAGCAAGGAGACTGCGGAGGTTTTGGGATGGACGGAAGCCAAGGTCAATCTCACAATGCATCGAGCGATAAAGTCGATTCAAAACAAACGAAATGTTTCGATTGCGGAGGTGATGAACGATGCCATCATGTGATGAGCAGATCATTCTAAAAGAATTGAATCAATTCCCGGAGCAAATCCTTTCCCGAGAACGAAGCCAAGCAATATTAGAGGGTGTGCGAGAAGAAGGAGGTAGACTTCAAAAAGTGAACAAACGAAGAATGTACTATGGATGGATGGCAAAAGGGCTGATCACCTGCGGCCTGTTGCTCGGTTTTTTCTGGATGAAACCATTTTCTGCACCCGCAGAATCAACGAGCAGTGCAGCTTTGACTCCCGAAGAGCAAAAGTATTTTACGGCTGCCCAGCAGGCAATCACTACGGCGAGCGGCATTGAGAAGAATTTTACTTTTGCAGAGATCGAGAAAAACGAGGAGTCCTTTGTTGTACTGACAAAGGATGAAGAAGCCTGGGTATATTTTAAGGCCGATACGACAGAGGTGATTGCCGTCAAAGCAACTTTTGCCATCCAAGAATTGACGGAACCTTATCAAAAATATGTAGAGACTGCACGTGAAGCCTATAGGGTTACGAAACAACCGGTTAACTTCGAAACAACAGAATTTTATAAAAGAAAAGACATAGCTATTCTAAGCTTTGACTTGGATCAAGATCAGGATGTTGATGTTGATTTATCTACAAACAAAGTCATTGATTATACCTTGAATTACAACCCTAAGGATGCAGATCAAAAGTCTCTGGACATCGCGCAAAAAGCTTTGACGCGCTTCACCAATAAAAATGATCTCTCCTTCACCCTAGCCGTAAAATCATCAGATGAGAAAGAGGATAGGTGGACGTTTCACAACGAGCAAGAAAGATATGAGGTGGAAGTCGGAGCAAAAACAGGCCAAGTATATGATGTGCAGCATGTAACGGAACACAAGCATATTATCATCAAATCAATCGATGAAGCGATTCCCGTCACGAAGCCGCTTATTCAAGATATTTTTGGCATAGACACTACTGGGTACAAGGCTTATGGCGGCAAGGATTGGGGCGGCTATATATTGAGAAGTGACACTCCTGGGAAACCACGTTTATCCATAAAGCTTTTTGATAGGGATGTTGGAACGATTTATGGGATCGGTATAGAAAGAGACTGACTTTGAGTTCGGAGGTCACAGCAAAGGAGCAACGGGTTCTATATCGTATATGGAACCCGTTTTGTTACACGCTCATGCTTTCATATATTTTTACTTGCACGTATTTCTTCGATTCGGATTCAAAATTAGCGCATCATCTTCCAGCTCAAACAATTTATCCAACAGCGCATCCAAGCCATGCTCCAATTTATATTCCATCTCTTCTTTATACAAAGGAATCAAGAAATAGGCATGAACCTTGTTCCCATCCTTGGTGGGAATGACGCTGATCTCTTCGGATAGCTGAAACAGAACGACTCCATTTAAGCCAGTGCCATCCGCATACGGTACATAGTCCTCATAATTTGGTATCGTATGTCCGTATCCCAACCACGTATTGTACTGGTGAGGAAAACGAGCCATTTGCTTCATCAGCCTGATCGGCCAGTAGTTGTTTTCATCCTGTAGTGATTCTTGTGTCAGCTCCCAGGAAGCCGGCAAAAATATCATCACTTCTGCTCGATCGAAATTCTCTTCCATCTGCTCCTGTATTTCATCCGGGATCGTCATCGGTAAATCACTCATCCCAGTCGTATACAGAACCCAAAATGGTTCTTCTTCTGTAGGACTCATTACATTCACATCAATATGTATCATATCGGAAATAATTTCGTGAAAAACACTGCTTTCTCTTCCCGCAAATACCGTCTCAAAGTGGGCAACAATTTCTTCTACATATTCCATGGGAGCTGGAGGTTCATAATCAGCTTGTTCGTTATATGTGTAAATCGCAGTGCCGTCCCCTGACTTTTCTCCGTTGTTCGTACCGCCGAATAGCTTCTTGAAAAAATTCATCGCAAATCCTCACCTTCTCATATTTAGACGCTAGGTCCTCTCTATTGTATCGGCATGAGATACACCCAACATTTACCTTATCTTTGTAATTCTTGCAAGGGAATTTCGAATCAACTTGCACAAAAAAGAGGGGCGCCACTCTAGCGCTCCTCCCATTTCCTTCTTATTTCAGCACCATATAGTACCTGATCTCCTCTTTATCTACCTCGAATCCAACCGATTTGTATAGAGACAAAGCAGTTTCATTCGTCGTTTCCACCATGAGATACGCGGATTTCAGTTCATGCGATTTTAGATATCCCAATGCTTGTGTCAGTAAAAACTTCGCAAGCCCACGCTTTCTCCAAGGTTCCTGTACGAAAACATCCTCGACTACTCCTTCTTTTTCCTCCTGCCATGCCATCAAGCTGGCAGCAATCGTGTCGTTTTGACGAATCACCATGGATGTCCAGAGCGCCTTGTTCTTGTATTCAGAAAGTCTTTCAAACCCTAAAGGAGCGTCCGGCCAAATCGTGGCTTCCAGATCCAAGTAATCTTTTTCTTCCTGTGCGCTCTCCATTTTCCAATACGAAAAGTGAAAGTTTTCATTCAGCGTTAACGCGGGGATAGGTTCTAGTAAATCACGCTTCATCTGAAACAAGCTATTCCAATGGGTATAGCCCTTTTGGATAAAAAAGCGGTTGTTTTCTAGTTCGGATGAATCGTTACCGACACACAGCATCGTTTGGTATTCACTTGGCAACGTTTCTTTTACTTGCAAGGCTCTTAGAAATAGGTGCTGATACACGTTTTCTAGCAAATCGAAGTCATTGTCTCTTTCCGGTAGCGTCTTCAGATTCAGGTAGATCGAATGCTTATTTGCTGCTGAACGTCCAGGAGGGATAATCGTAATAATACTGACTTGACCCTTCGCCACCATCTTTCCATTTTCAAATGCACAATAGACATTACTCCAGTTTGCTTCTTCACCGACCCACCAAAACGTGGCGTTCTCTTTTGAGGTAACGGCTTGATATAGCTCGCCAAGTAACGAGAAGTCTTCCTTTTGAAAATTACGAATATTCATGTCGGTTGATAATTGACTCACAATAATACCCCTTTCATCCTCGGGGAATATCGCGGGTTTGCGGGCTACTTACGCGAGTTCCCCATCAAAAATTTGCCCTTTGTTAGCATGTACCCAATCACAATAAACGCCTCCTTTAACAATTGTTACCATCTGAATTATCATACCGTGTCCCTTCTTGGCTATCAAACCATTTTTCTATCAGGTTAGAATTCATCTTGCGAGAAAATTAAAAACCAAGTAAACTTTATCTCATTTACTGGTGGTATGAAAATTATGGAAGTGATCAATTTCACAGGCGACTTCGAAAAAATTGGGGAGAAGGAGTTTCCTTATGGACACGAGAATCCCAGAAAGTGTTAGACCATTCTTACACGACTATACGCAGCGACTCATGGCAGAACTGCCTGATGTCATCTACGGTGTGTATTTGTATGGCTCTATTGCACTGTCAGGCTTCGAGGAAGATAACAGCGATATTGATTTTGTAACGATTTTGCATAGTGGGTTAACGAATGCAGAATTAAAAACGCTCAAGAACATTCATTATGCTCTCCAAAACGCTAACCCACTCGCTAAAAGAATGGACGGCATGTATATCAAGCTGGATGACATCGGAAAAACCAATCCATCCTTGGAGCCTTATCCTTACGTTGACAATGGGACATTCAAATCATCCGGCCACTATGATGTTAATCATGTGACGTGGTGGATCCTCAAGCAACAGGGCATTACCGTTATGGGGAAAAGTATTGAAGCATTACACATCCCGACCCAGTGGTTTGATGTCGGGGAAACGATGAAATACAATGTCCATGATTATTGGTCACCGAAAGGAAAAAGCATGCGGAAATTCTTGCTCGATGGTTGGGTAGACTTCGCCGTTTTCACCTTATGCCGAATCTATTACGCGCTCATCCATGAGGACATTATTCCGAAGAGAAAAGCGGTAGAACAGGCTCTGCAAGAACTCCCAAATGAATGGCATCTTTTACTGAAAGAATCCTTGCGAATACGCTACCAACCAAACGAACCATCTTTATTTTCGAACAGATTCAAGCGGGCAAAGGAAACCCAGCGCTTTATACACTATATCTGCGAGCTGTCGCCTAGTAAGAGGGAATAACACCCCACAAAGCATGGCGCACAGATCATCCCAAGACTCCACCTTGGACCAAAGAAAGCGTACAGCGAGCTGAAGCTCTCCGGAAAAGCCGCTTTACATAAGGAAGGAGATTTGCTTGTGAAGATCATGGAGCATTTGCACCTTGAGCATTTTAGACAGATGGAACAACTCGAGCTTCAATACTATGATGCTGAATTTATTACACCGTACCAAGAGAGCTACAATTGGTATTTGTTTCGTCCCGATTCGGTCGTTGCGATCGAAGAGAATGGGCGCATCATCGCTTTTATGAACCTACTTCCCGTCAAGCCGCATATCTACCTGCAAATTGCACAAGGGACGTTTAAAGACAGCCTGATGACGACAGCGGATATCGAAGATTTAACTACTTCTCCCGAGCAAGTCTATTATTTTCTGTCCTGTGTCGTTGTCGATCAATCTTATCGGAAAAGCCCTGCCTTGCGCATGATGCTGCATCATTATCTCGATGTACTGGCTCATGTCGAACAGAGTGGCTGCCGCATCCAATCGATCATCATGGACAATATCACAGAAGCTGGCAATCGGTTC
Source organism: Brevibacillus sp. HB1.4B (assembly GCF_013284285.1). NCBI lineage: Bacteria > Bacillati > Bacillota > Bacilli > Caryophanales > Paenibacillaceae > Brevibacillus > Brevibacillus sp. HB1.4B. The sequence goes on along the minus strand of NZ_JABSUT010000004.1, from coordinate 465,732 downwards.
GCTCAGCGCCTTTGCATGAAGCATGTCTGTATAAGCGACCACGACTCTCATATACATGCCTCGGACTATGAAGGCTTCAAACAGCATGTGCATGCGAGTTATCCCATGCTTTCTCGCTAAAGGCTTCGCATCGACTTGGTGCGAAGCCTTTTGGCGTATGCTACTTATAGAGTGCCATCCTTTCTCGCAGCCTCTCTTTTGCAAAAGTTCTTAATTCCGCTGGCTCCACTACCTCCATATGTCCGATCATATCCAAAATATCGCGACATGCTCTTTCATAACTGTACAAATTAACCGTCAATTGCTCGTAATCTCCCTGCTGCACAGCGAAAATCACCTCCAGCCTCTCTCGCACGGCCAGCTTTTCAGCATGCAATCTGATCACTACAGGAAAATATTCGACTTCACGACAAGCCTGCTTGAACGCCGCCTCCTGATTCGTCCAATAACCTGCCAACGAAAAGCTTTCCGGAATCTCGCATGCCTCCTCCAGTATATGAACAGAAGGAATCCGCTCGCACTTGAATGTTCGAATCTCCTGGGCGTTTTCACAGTAAGCAACGAGATACCACTCCGTTTTTTTCACGACGAGACCGTAGGGACATACGGTACGTGACGAGCTGCTCCCATCCATTTTGCGGTAGGCAATGACGAGTTTGCTTGATCGCCAAACCGCTGCCCGCAAAACCTCCAGATGCGGTATGACTACTCTCTCTTCCCACCACGGCGTCTCATCGAAATAGAAACGCTTCTTCGCTTTCTCGATATCCGGCCGATAAGTCTGCGGCAATTTCTTTTCCAATTTGAGCAAAGCAGACGTTAATTTGTGTCCAGTCTCGGTATCCTGTCCAACATGAATCCCCATCCCGGTCAAATACAAGTGCACGACATCATCGACGTACAGCTGTTTCAGATTGACCGTATATCCTTCCATCAAATAAATTCCACCGCTAGGTCCCGAAGTTGCCGCGATCGGAATCCCTGCCTGGGACAGTGCGTCAATATCCCGATAAATCGAGCGAACAGACGTCTCCAGTGCTATAGCGAGTTCTTTTGCTTTCATTTTTCCTCTTGATTCAATCAGCAGCAAGATCGCAATCAATCGATGCAGTCTCATCCCCAGCCTCCATGACAAAACGACCACTCTATTTTTCAACCCGGTCAAATTGATGACACAATGCTGTCAACAATACAAAGATATCATAGAGCTATCATTATGGGAGGGATGCAAGATGAACATTGCGGTATTAGGAACTGGCTTTGGTGCGTATCATGCGCATCTACTGAAAAAAATGAATGGTGTAGATAGATTAGTAGTTTTCGGTCGGAATGAATCGAAGCTGCAAAAGTTGAAGGAAGAGCTGCATGTGGAAATTACGAAGCATATGGACGAGATCATGTGCGATCCTACGATCGATGTCGTGGATATATGCTTGCCTTCGCAGCTGCATCGGCAATTCGCAGTAGAAGCACTCGAAAACGGAAAGCATGTATTCTGTGAAACACCGGTTTGCTATACGCTAGACGATGCATTAGCCATGAAGCATGCAAGGGACCGGTCGGGGAAAAAGCTGTTGGTAAATCAGTTTATCAAATTTGATCCGGCGTACGCCTACCTTCGCAGCGCTCAGACAGAAAACAAGTACGGACAGCTCCTCTCCCTCTCGCTCAAAAGAGAAACAGCTCCTTTATGGGGGGATCTAGGCTTGTCCTCCATTACAACCAATCTGATGATCCACGAGCTGGACTTCGTAACATGGCTGTTCGGTCGCAATGCCAATATGAGCGCATGGGGGACAGAGTCATCGGATAAAAAACAGTCCATCGTCCACTCGCACTTTCATTACCCTGATGCGCATGCTGAAATAGTCGCCTCCTCGCAGATGCCGACCTCGTACCCATTCACTGTCGGTTACGAGGCGTACTTTGAGAAGGCAAAGCTCGTCTTACAGGAAGCTGACAGCCATGGTCAGACCGAAACTTTTTTATGGGAATACACGTCCTCAGGCAAGAATGAGCTCGTTCTAGAACCTGTCAATCCGTATGAAGAGAGCTTGCGTCATGCCATTCAATGCTTTGCGGACCATACACAATCGATCATCGATGTTGATCATGCAGTCGAGTCTTTGGAGCTCGCGCTTGCACTACAGAAACAGCTTGCGCGCCAGTAAAGAATCAAAACCTCCATGAAGCGTCTTTTCATAATTGATGACCTTGCCTGTCGTGGCTTCTATTGCCCATGGCTGTTCTGAATCCCGTCGGATTTGAAAAGCAAGTGCTGGCTCCGCCCCTTTTTCCGCTGGTAAGTATACGAGTTCCAGTGGAGCATGCTGTACAAATAGAACAAGTGCCTCTTCCTTGGAGAGCGTTTTTGCTGTCTGATCCGTATGTATCCAAGATAAATCCGAAAAGTTGCCCGTAAGCTCGGTATTAAAATCCATATAATACCAGATAATGAATCACATGGAAATAGGCGTGTTATGCCGACAACTTTGGGCAGCCAGGGCATATGATGACCAGTAGAAACAAGGCACAAGGCTACTACGGGAGGTAACTAACTTGAATCTGACATTAAATCGACTCAGTCTGACGAATGTGGATGACGCTGCTGGTGTGTGGCAATATGAAGGTGGTAAAGTGTATGATGGAAATAACCATGTAGCCTATTACGCGAGTACGAAGCGCACCGTGCATCAGGGAACTGAAGCGCAGAATACGGCAATGCTCACATTGACAATATTCTTTTATGGTCTCGAGAATATTACGCTCCAAGGAAGTCATGACTACAGCTCTGGCAGGCAAATTGGAAGCGTTAGCGCTGCTTCATCTCAATTTGCTTCTTCTATTGGTAAACAGTTCACAGTATCAGGAACTAATCTCGTTATTCAGTGATTTTAGGCGATCTCAAAACAACTTTTCATGAGAAAAGCCGATTCCCCATCATTTCAGGAGGATCGGCTTTTGAGATTTTACTGGTCAGGGGTAGCACCAACAAAATGCGCAATTTACAACATTAAGGCTCTAACATTGAGTTATTCGTTTTGTGTCGCTTATATTTTGCAGGAGCCATCCGCGCAATTGTCGCCGGATTGCTCGTCTTTTTTCTCGTCGTTCTGTACGAATTTCAGAGCAGGAGCGGCGCTTTCTTCTTCCCATACCTGGTTCAATGCACCTAAAAAGACTTCTCCTGGCTGCGCGCCAGAGACTGCATATTTGTTATTAATGACAAAGAACGGTACACCTGTGACACCCAAATCGTTGCCTCTTTGTTTGTCCTCTTGTACTTGCTCTCTGTATTCGTCTCCTGCCAGCATGGCGAGCGTCGCTTCCTTGTCCAAGCCTACCTCAGAAGCAAGCTGTGCCAACACCTCATGGTCACCGAGATGGAGCGATTCCGTAAAGTACGCCTTCAGCATTCGCTCCTTCATTTCCTTCATTTTTCCATGGGCATGAGCATAGTGCGTCAAGCGATGCGCATCGAATGTATTGGTCGGAATCATCGTGTCAAAATGATAGTCGAGACCGACGCCTTTTGCCATTTGGGTTACTTGGTCATTCATGCCCTTCGCCTGTGCGAGCGGAATGCTATACTTGGCTGCCAGTACTTCATGCATGTCCATATCAGTATCGCGTTCCATCTGCGGGTCGAGCTGGAAGCTGCGATATACCACCTCTACTTGATCCTTATGCGGAAATTGAGACAGCGCTCCTTCCAGACGGCGCTTTCCGATATAGCAAAACGGGCAGGCAAAATCAGACCAGATTTCAATTTTCATGTTCCATCCTCCTCTATTTGAACGGTGCTGACCAAAAGACAGCAGACCGCACACTACAAAATTCGTCGTATGCACATTATACAACAACGTACGGTACGACTATGCACTTTGGAGGCTGAAAGCTGCACTTTGCCCTTAGCGAGTCATTCGAATGATGCGATCACATATTGTTTCCGCATCTGCTTTGTCATGCGTGACCAGGATCGACGTCATCTTGGCAGCTCGGAGCATTCGCTTCAAGTCATCGCGTATTTTCGTTTTCAGCTCGGCATCCAGATTACTGAACGGCTCATCCATCAATAAGATAGCCGGTCTAGGTGCCAGTGCACGCGCAAATGCGACACGCTGCTGCTGTCCCCCGCTCAGTTCATGTGGATATCGCTTGCCATATCCTTCGAGCTGTACGAGCGCCAACATCTCTTTCAAACGAACCAGACGCTCTGCTTTGGATAAGCGATGCAGACCGAACAAGATGTTTTGCTCGACAGTTAAATGGGGGAACAGCGCATAATCCTGAAAAATCATACCGATCCCTCGTTGCTCTGGCTCCACAAACTGCCCCTGATCGACCAACACTTTCCCATCGATCTGGATGCGACCGCTCTTGGGTGACTCCAGTCCGGCTATCAATCGAAGCAATGTACTTTTTCCGCAACCGCTATTCCCGAGCAGCCCGACAACTTCCCCCTGCTCCATCTGCAAAGAAAAATCCCGGATGACGCTGCCGTTCCCGCTTGCATAGCCAAACGTCAGGTTTTTCACTTCAAAAAAAGTCATTTTGCCTGTCTCTCTCCTAACCAGTGATAGAAAATAACGGAGACGATCCCCACCGCAATAATACAGAGCGACGGAATCGCGGCCTGATGAATTTGTTCATCGCTTGCATATTGATACGCCTTTGTTGCCAGCGTCTCGAAGTTATAGGGACGAAGGAGCAAGGTAAGCGGCAATTCCTTCACAATTTCCATGAACACCAAGATAAAACCAGTGAGCACAGCCCCTTTGATTAATGGTAAATCCACCTTAAAAAAAGTCCGTGTCATGCTCATCCCGAGCATACGTGCCGCTTCTGAATAGCGGTTTCCCGTCTTCTCAAACCCTGCCTCGACTGCATTGAATCCAACTGCAAGAAAGCGGATGATGTAGGCAAACGTCAGCATGAACAAGGACATGCTGAGTACCAGCTTGTTGGCGCCCAAACCCAGCCAGCTATAGAAGGAACTCAGTTCTTTATCTACGGACATCACCACCGCCATCACACCGATGGACAAGACTGCGCCCGGAATAGAATAGCCCATGGAAATCAAGCGCGTCAGTGCCACTGCGAATATCGAGCCTCGGGAGAATCGGATGACATTCGCTACGATTACCGCAAGCAGCATCAAGATGGTGATGGAGATACAGGAAATGAATAGCGTATTGCTCAAGAGCTTCCAGAAGGTCTCGTTCAACACTTCCCCATACGTCCACGTCGCCCAGACACTCAACTGCGCAACAGGGATTACAAACGAAAACGAAACAATAACCAATCCGAAGATGACGGCAGCGTACATCGGGATTCCGCGCAATTTTCTGCGTGTGAGCGGCGTGCTCCTGTTCGTAGGCGAGCTGTATTTTTTCCGTTTACGCACGAGACGTTCGACGATAAAGATCCCGATGATCAACGTCATGAGCCAGGCGGACAAACGGATGGCCGATTCTACGTCATACATGCCAAACCACGTCTTGAAAATCGCCGCTGTAAAAGACTGAATCCCAAAATGCTTCGTCACTCCAAAATCATTGAGCACTTCAAAGGCCACAAGACTAGCCCCACCGACGATGGCTGCCTGCGACATAGGCAGGACGATGCGAAAAAAGATATGCGTTTGGTTTTTTCCGAGCAATCTGGCATTTTCAATGAACACAGCACTCTGCTTTTCGAGAAAGGTTTTCGTAATCAAATAAATGTACGGGAACAAAAACAGAGTAAAAATAAAAATAGCGCCCTTCATCGACATAATGTCAAAGTAGCGTTGATCGAGCGTCAGCCCGAATGTATCACGCAAAATCGTCTGAATGCTCCCCGTGTAGCTGAGCATGGAGCCGTATGTGTATGCCGCGATATACGGAGGAATCGCCAACGGCAGTACAAAAGCAAATGAAAAAAAGCGACGCAATGGAAAATCGTAGGCAGCGACCAGCCAGGCTAGCGTCACACCTACGATGATCGTACAGGCTCCAGTACCGAGCACGAGCCATAACGATTGCAACGCGTAATCCAGCAGCATGTACTCTTGGATATGCTGCCAGTTTTCATTCTGTTTTTGAAAGAGTCCGAAAAAAATATAAAGAGACGGGAGAAGGGCCAAAAAGGCCCCTATCACGCTCAGCGTTACCCACCCGTTCAATTTTCGTCTCAGGCTTCTACGCAAAAGTGCTCCCGTCATGCTTATTTCCAACCTGCTTGATTCAGCAGTTCTACCGCTTTTTTGTTATACTCGCCGAGCTTAGCAAAGTCGAGCTTTTGCGTTTTAAATTCTCCCCACTCTTTCAAAAGAGCAGGCTTGTCAGCCTCCGCATTGACAGGGAACTCGTAGCTTCCGCTTGTCAGCATCGTTTGAGCCTCTTTCCCTGTAACGAACTCAATCAATTTCACGGCATTGTCCTTGTTTTTCGCGTGCTTGGTCAAACCAATACCGCTGATGTTCAAGTGTGTGCCTGTCGTTTCTTGGTTCGGGAAGAAAACGCCGATGTTTTGCGCGACTTTTACTTCCTCTGCATCTTTTGAGTTCAGCATTTGTCCAACATAGTAGGTGTTCATGATCGCAACGTCACCGACTTTGGCAACGACAGCTTTTGCCTGATCACGGTCTCCACCTTCAGGCTTGCGCGCGAAATTGTTTACAAGACCCTTTGCCCAATCCAATGCAGCCTGCTCGCCATTCAGCTCAATAAAAGAAGCCACGAGTGACTGGTTGTACAGGTTGGAAGAAGAGCGTACCAATACTTTGCCTTTCCATTTATCTGTAGCCAAATCTTCATACGTAGACAGCTGCTCTGGCTTCACGCGATCCTTCGCATACACGATTACACGTGCACGGGTAGCCATACCGATCCATTGGTTGTCAGGATCACGCAGTTCTTTCGGTACGTTTTTCTCTACTTCGGCAGATTGAATCGGTTGCAGAACGCCATTTTGCTTCGCGTAGTTCAGAACACCACCGTCAACCGTGATGAACAAATCTGCTTCGGAGCTCTCTCCTTCACGCTTCAAGCGCTCAACCAGCTCTTCTGCTGTACCCTTCACTTCATTTACCTTGATGCCTGTTTGCTTCGTGAATTCTGCGAACAGTTTGCTATCAATATCGTAATGACGCGCAGTAAATACGTTAACGACTTGCTCTGTGGCAGCCGGCTCCTGTGCCTTTGGTGCTTCTGTTTGTGGCTGGGCAGTATTCGCACCGTTTCCGCATGCAGCAAGCAAAGGCAGTGTCAGCATCGTACTCAGCATGACCGCCAGCATCGATTTTTTTCTCATTTTGATTCTCCCTCTCTATCGCACTGATTATTGATAATGAATATCATTGCCAATTGACAAGGCTTATTGTAACGAACAAAAATGAGAAAATGCTGTGAAAATAAAAAAACACCCCTAATTATTTTTCGTGATAGGTGGATCGGGTGAAACTCACTGACGAAGCGGTACAAAAACAGTCACTGTCGTCCCTTTCTGTTCCACACTTTGAATCGTTATGCTGCCGTTGTAACGCGCAAGCAATCGTTTGGCAATCGCCAGTCCGAGTCCGTGCCCGCTTTCCCCGCTATTTCTCGCTTTGTCTACCCGATACAATCGGTCCAAGACATACGGCAAATCCTGCTCGGGTATGCCGATTCCTTCATCTATGATTTCCATACAGACTACATTTTCTTGCACCTTGGCCCTCACGCAGATTCTTCTGCTCTCCCCGGAATACTTGACCGCATTATCCAAAAGGATCAGTAACACTTGCTCCAGGTGTTCTTCTGATATGGCAAGGATTTCTCCAGCCAAAGGTGCAAGTTCTTGCTCAATCGTAAATGTCGGCTGAATCATGGCGAATTTCTTGATCATGTGACAGACAGCCCGATCCGGATCACGGAGCGCGACATCCTCTTCTATCTCCACATGCTCCGCTCTCGTCAAAGCGAGCAGTTCCTGCACCAGTCCTTTTAGTCTGGCGAGCTCTTGAATCGATGTCTGCAAGGATTCCTCCAAAACAGCTGGATCATTTTTGCCCCAACGCCGTAGCATTCCCAGATGCCCTTCGATAATCGCAATCGGCGTGCGCAGCTCATGTGAGGCATCTTCGACGAATTGTCTCTGCTGCAAAAAGGACCGCTCCACCTGATCCATCATTTTATTGAACATTTTCATCAAGGTCGCAATCTCATCCTGATTATCGTGAAACTGCACACGTTCATGGAATCCTTTTTGCCGGACGTTGCTCATCGTTTCATTCATCGATTGCAGGGGCCTAAGCAACTGTCGCGCGAGCAATCTGCCCCCCAAACCACTTATGATCACAGCGGTCAAGCACCCAATTGCCATGACCTGAAAAAGCGCACCACTCAACTGCTCAAACTCTTTCATATTCTTCAAAATCATGACTGTCCCGTTAAATTGAAAGATCGTAAGCGGACTGCTCATGATCAACAGGTCATCACGTACTTCTTGGGTCTGGGTGCGAATCGACTGAACAGGCGGAAGCGCTGGCAGTGGGATATCTTGAAAGTTTTCCGAGACCACGACAATCGGATTACCCTCTTCGTCCAGAATGCGAATCATCTGGTTTCGTTGATTGATTTTCTCCAGGAAGCTGCGCAACTCTGCGAGGTCCTCTCCCTCAAAAGATTGCTCTTTTTCCAGAGCGTAGTTCAGGAACTCTCGCATCGTCTGTTGCACAACCTGCTGCTCATTATTAAACATCCACTTCTCTACAAAAAAATATTGGAAGCTATTATAGCCAATGAATACGAGAAAAAGCAGAAGTGACGACCAAAGTGTCAGCTTCCATTTAATCGGGAGCTTTAAGAATCTCGATGGTCCTCTCATTTTCTCATTACGTAGCCAATCCCGCGTACAGTCGAGATATAGCTGTCCTCTTTGGGAGAATCGATTTTATTGCGCAAATACCGAACGTACACATCGACAACATTGGTCTCGACAGCCGCCTCGAATCCCCATACGGTATCGAGTAGCACCTCGCGAGGCAGGACTCGATTGATGTTTTTCATGAACGTCACGAGCAAATCGTATTCTCTTTTGGTCAACTCAACAGGTTGATTATTTTTGGTGACGATACGCCCCTCCATTTGGACCACCAGCCCTCGGTGCGCAAGCAAGGTTTGGGGGACATTCTCCTTCTCTTCCTGACGGCGAAACACAACGCGTATGCGTGCCAACAACTCCTCGATCGCGAATGGCTTCGGAATATAATCATCGGCACCACTATCCAAGCCTGAGACGCGGTCCGTAATGCTGTCTCTGGCTGTCAGCATAATAATCGGCGTTTTTTTCACGCTGCGTATTTTTTGACAAACTGCTATACCATCGAGCCCCGGAAGCATGACGTCCAATAAGATGACATCCCATTCTTCCTGTAAAGCGAGCTCGAGTCCTTTATGTCCATCATGCGCGACTGTAATCGCAAACGATTCATAGCGCAGCTCCAGTTCAATAAATCGGGCCATATTGATCTCATCTTCTATCAGCAGCACTCTTTTCACGTTTTGCCCACCCTTTTGCCCATGCCGGGGAATTCCACCTGATTGTAGATGAAAATAATTATCAGCGTCAATGTTCTCCTACGCAGCCCAGTAACCATGTGCCCATCCCTTACATAAGATATGGCAAACTGGATAAATGTAAGGTGGTGTGTAACATGTACGGATATCAGCCTTATGAATACCCATATGAGCATGACTTACGAGCCGTATCCTCACAACATGGACGGAGAACAGGACAATCTTTTGCCGAAATTCAGGGTGGTCCACTGGCACCGAACCTGCACGGCTACGTTGTGTTTACCGATGTCCCCTACGGCACCGAAGTGTTCGTGGAAGTCAGCGGTCTTCCCAATTTCCAGCCTGCTTCCGGCAATCACCTGCAAATCGGGCCATTTGGTTTTCATTTACATGAGCATGGCGTCTGTACGGTAGGAAATCCGGAAGATCCCTTTACCGCAGCAGGCAGTCACTGGAACCCCACGCATCAGCCACATGGCAACCACGTAGGCGACTTCCCTGTGCTGTTTTCCAATGACGGCTATGCACGAATGACTTTTTTCACAAACAAAATCAGTGCAGCAGATGTGGTCGGCAGAAGCGTGATCATTCATCAAAGTCCCGATGACTTCCATTCGCAGCCGGCAGGTAATAGCGGAAAACGACTGGCATGTGGATTGATCTACGCTGGATAACGCTTTACTCGAACAGGAAAAGGGGGCAACTCTGCAAGCTGCCCCCTCCGATTATTGAATCAGTTATCGCCGTAATGTCGACAAATCAAATGCTGGTACAAGCCCTTCCTCGGCTGCACGACCGAGCAAAGCCTCGACTGCTGCATAACCATCGTTACCCAAATTTCTCGTAAACTCATTCACGTACAAGTTAATATGTGCTTGCGCTACCTCCAGGGACAGCTCTTGGGCATGGGACATGACATATTGTTGTGATGCGGTCGGATTCGCCCAAGCATATTCCACAGAGGAGCGCGTCCAATTGGTCAGAGCCTCGATGTCCATTGATTTTTTCGCGATGATGGCCCCCAACGGAATCGGCAAATTCGTATCAGACTCCCACCAGTTGCCCAAGTCAGTCATAAGAGACAGCCCGTAGTTTTGATACGTGAAACGCGCCTCGTGGATCACGAGTCCCGCATCGATCTTGCCGTCACGTACAGCAGGCATAATCTCATGAAACGGCATGACGACGATCTCCCCTACACCACCCGAGACATTTTGTGCAGCCCAGAGCCGGAACAGTAAATAAGCTGTGGAGCGCTCACTCGGAACTGCTACACGTTTGTTGGACAGGCGTGCTGGATCGTTCGCACTCTCGCCAGAATTTCCTTGGGTCAAAACGAGTGGCCCGCATCCTCTGCCCAGTGCACCGCCGCAAGGGAGCAACGAGTAGTTGTCCATCACCCAAGGCAATGCCGCATAGGAGATTTTCATTACTTCTGGGCCTTCCCCCTGTGCAGCAAGCGTATTCGTAATATCGATATCTGCGTACATAATATCGAGCTTTGGCGCTCCCGGAATTAAATCATGTGCCCAGGCATGAAAAACAAAAGTGTCATTCGGACATGGTGAAAACGCAATTTTCATGATAGTACCTCCCGTAGTACAGAGCTTCCCTTTTCCAGTGATTCCAACGCATCTTTTATCCGCCAAGCGGATTTATCCCGCGGTCCAATTGCATTCGATACCGTGCGAATTTCCAGAACAGGTCGTTTGGCAGCCTGGGCAGCAGTCGCAACCCCATACCCCTCCATCGCTTCAGCTAGCGCGTCTGGCATCCGCTGTGCCAAAGCCGCCGCTGTTTCCGCTGTTCCCGTCACGGTTGATAGTGTGAGTACAATGCCTTTTTTGGCGACCAAGCCTGCCACCTTCATTGCTTCCGTGACCCGTTCGACCATCTCTTGATCGACACTTACCCGAGCTGATCCAAATCCCAGCTCGTCCACACTGCAAAAACCCTCAGGCGTTTCTGCCCCCAAATCCGCACAAATAATCTCTGTCGCGACAACCAGCGACCCAATCTCTGCTTCTCCCACGAATCCACCGCATATTCCTGCACAAATGACCAGATCGTAGTCCGCGCAAGCAAGCGCTCTGGCTGTACTCGCTGCGGCTGCCGCTGGCCCTACTCCCCCAGCGATGACTGTGAAACGCTCATCCCCTTGAATGCCGCGCATTACTGCATCCCGTTCTGCGTCAACGGAGGTCACGATCAGAATGCTTCTATATTGTTGTGACAAAATCATTTGCCCTGGCTCCTTTCAACCGCTTTCCATCTTCCACGTTATCGCTACTTTTCGTTCGTGTAAAGCCGTTTAAAGAGTTTGTCAAAAGACAGGGAAATTATTACAATGATACCTGTTGTGCATTTTCGTTAGATGAGAGGTGACCGATCATGCTTCATCCACCGAATCCAAACACCCATCCCGACTGGCTCGCCCCCCACTCTTTGGCCTGGTACACTCAGCTGGGCGAAATGACTGGTGAATACGTATACCCGTGGCGCTCTACCATTACGGAACCGAATGGCGAGTCGCTTTTTATGGAAGAAATTAGTCGCATGGTTCCGAATCAATCCGTTCTCGACATCGGCTGCGGACATGGTGCATTCACACTGCACTGGACCCGTTCTGTCAAAGAAATTGTCGGCTTAGATGTGACAGAAAACTTTGTGCAAAAGGCCCGCACGCAAACACCCGAAAATGTCTCCTTCGTTGTCACCAATACGAAATATACTCTCCCCTTCCATGACGATACGTTCGATTGCGCCTACAATCGCAAGGGACCTACCTCCGCCTATCCAGATATAGCACGCGTCGTTAAAAGAGGAGGCTCCTTCATCGGATTACATCCGGGCGATCAGTTGTCCGCCGAATTATTCGAATGGTTTCCTCATTTATTTGGTTCACGTCCAGTGGACACTCCGATCCTGCAAAATTTGCAGGAGAGACTCAGACAAGCTGCTTTTCACCGAGTGGATATTCAGACGGTGATCGCCACCGAGTATCTTCAGACCCCGCTCGATGTCATTCGCATGCGTTGCTTCGGACAAAGTCCCACTATTCTCTCGTCCGCCATCGAACAGCACATGGAGAGTGTTATGCCGATTTTTGACCACTATGCGACGTCTGATGGTCTACCAACTACGCACATGTATTACCTCGTTCGCGCGATTGTTTGATTCGTCCTAAAAAAAACCTCCAGCCGCATTTGGCCAGAGGTCTTCACTCCGCTTATCCTTTTAGCAAATAGCTGTTGCCATCTTCATCCTGAAAAGTCGCATAGGTCCCCCACTGCATCTTGTTCAGTTCGCCTTGAAAAACAACACCGTTTGTGCGCATCGTTTCGTACGTCTTTTCAATTTCTGTACATTCAAAAACGATCGAGGCTTTTTGTTCCTGCCAGTTGCTCATCATACTTTTCGGATAGAGTACCAAAGCAGTCTGTGCACCTGCTGGTCCTACCTCCAGCCAACTGCTGTTTGGTCCCATCGGGTGCTCTTGCTTGACTTCAAATCCAACCTTTTCTGTCCAGAACACTTTTGCGCGTTGTTGATCTTCTACGTAAACAGCTACCGTTGCCATTTTGGTAATCATCATTTCCTCCTTACTAACTCGAGCCTTATCATCCCATTCTAACCGAAAAAAAGTTTACTTATCGCTATCAGCACACCCAAATGTTGACAGCAGTTTCACAAGAATTTATATTTAATTACGAAATGTAAGGAACCATGCATTGAATAAGCTTCTCCCTTTCAATGCATCATGTTAGTGTAAAAACAAGTTGCAGGAGGAATGCAGAGTGGGTAAGGATTTTATTGCAGCCGTAAAAGACAGAAGAACGTACTATGGGATCAGCAAGGAAAATGTTGTATCTGACGAGCGTATTAAAGAAATCGTGCAGGAAGCAGTAAAGTACACACCATCCTCATTCAACTCCCAAAGCGCTCGCGTTGTTGTCCTCTTGGGTGCGGAGCACGATAAGCTGTGGAACATTACCAAAGAAACACTGCGTAAAATCGTTCCCGCCGAAAATTTCGGGGCCACGGAAGAAAAAATGAACGCTTTCGGTAGCGGCTACGGCACTGTTCTTTTCTTTGAAGACCAGAGCGTCGTCGAAAACCTCATGCAACAATTCGCAGCGTACAAAGATAATTTCCCGATTTGGTCCGAGCAATCTTCCGGCATGCTTCAATATGTTGTGTGGACTGCGCTGGAAATCGAGGGCTTCGGTGCTTCCTTGCAGCATTACAATCCACTCATCGATGAAGAAATCCAACAAACGTGGAACCTCCCGAGCGAATGGAAGCTGCGAGCACAAATGCCTTTTGGCAAACCAACCGCTCAACCAGGTGAAAAACAATTCCAGCCTTTGGATGAGAGAGTGAAGTTCTTTTCCTAAGTAACATTTTGTTCAATGTTGTAATGGACGGCTCTGATCATTTCGTATTCGGGCCGTCCTTTCATGTATTGAGCGATTGCTTTCCTCTTTCTTCTGTGATAGTATTAGCTTAAACAAAAGATTCTTATTTAAAGCGTTCACATATTGTAAAGGGTTTACACTTATGTTTGAACCTTTTACAATGTGTGAATTTTATTTTATCCATAAATAAAAGTTACATATTCATTTTATTTTGTTGGAGGTAACACCCATGCAAACAGGTACAGTTAAATGGTTCAATGCAGAAAAAGGTTATGGCTTCATCGCAGTTGAAGGCGGAAACGATGTATTCGTTCACTTCAGCGCAATCCAAGGCGACGGTTTCAAAACCCTCGAAGAAGGCCAACGCGTTGAATTCAACGTGGTTGAAGGCAACCGTGGTCCACAAGCTGAGAACGTAACAAAACTGTAAATTACACATAAAGCTGCCCTTGCGAATAACAAGGGCGGCTTTTTTTTTCAGCTTTTTTTTAGCTTTTTTTCTTCGCAAAATTCGTTCTTTGTTCCTAAAGAGCAGTTGACATTAGCCATGCCTCCCCATATAATCACTTTATAATGCAGAGTAAAGCAACGGCGCTTTCTAGCATAAGTTTCTAAAATGACACAATAAAATAAACGTGATTTGTATTTTTTGTTTATTTTTAGCGAGCTATGAAAGCGGTTCCAGCTGGTTGTTATTGCCATTACCTGTAAACAAGTTCATACAAAGTAAGCAAAGGCGCTTAGGGTCTATCTCATTCATTGATGAGGTCCTAAGTGCTTTTATTGTTTACATCCGCAAAAAGGTGGGATATCCATGGAGCACATTGGAAGCGTCATTATTTACATCATCATGTTATGTGCAGTGATTGGTGCCATTGCCGCGATTCGCAACGCCGATGAGGGTCTCGGTAAGGAGTTCATGGAAGGGATTCACTCAACAGGTTACATCTTCGTTCCTGCTGCCGGTATTATGGCGTCCCTACCGTACATCTCTTGGTTCGTAGAAAAAGCGGTATCACCCATCTTCAACAAAATTGGAGCAGATCCTGCGATTGCGGCAACTGCGATTCTCGCATCTGACATGGGTGGCTATCAGTTGGCAAACCTCCTGAAGACCTCCACAGAAGGATGGGTTATGGCGATGATCGTCGGTCTGATGGCCGGTGCTACGATCGTGTTCTCCATCCCAATGGGACTTGCTATGTTGGACAAGCGCGACCATAAATACATGGCGCTTGGCGTAATGTCCGGTATTTTGACTGTTCCGATTGGTGCTTTTATCTCTAGTGCCATTCTTGTTTTGACAAATGCAGAGGTTCGTGCTGAAATCTCGACGAACGCTGAATCGACTTATGCTTTTGCCATTGGCTTCGGACAGGTACTTCTGAACCTTTCACCGATTTTGTTCTTCGTACTAGCGATTGCTGCTGGTCTGCGTTTCCTGCCAGACTTGATGATTAAAGGCTTCATGATTTTCGGGAAGACAATGGATGCAGCTATCAAGCTCGTTCTCGTATTCTCGATCGTGCAACACTTTACTGGCATCTTTACAAAGATTTTCGGAGCTTGGGGCTTCGATCCAATCATCGCCGATCCAACCGATCAATACCGTGCGTTGGAGACCGCTGGTTACATCGGTATCATGCTCGCAGGTGCGTTCCCAATGGTTTACATGCTGCGTAAATATGCAGCGAAGCCACTCGAAGCATTGGGTAATAAGCTGGGCATGAGCCCTTCTGGTAGTGCAGGCTTGCTCGCAACTAGCGCGAACATCCTGGCTATGTTCCGTCTCATTCGTTCCATGCCGCCAAAAGACAAAGTTATCAACATTTCCTTCGGGGTTTGTTCCGCTTTCTTGCTGGGTGACCACTTGTCCTTCTCGGCAAACTTCCAACCGAACATTATCTTGCCGGTTATGATTGGTAAATTGGGTGCAGGTATTATCGGGATTGCTTTTGCTTACTGGCTCTCCGTTCCGAAAGCACTTGAACTAGAAAAACAAGATCGTGCTGCGGGAATTATCGGTCCAGATGAGTACTTGGATCATCATAATAGCGCTCAAGCTGAAGTTGCAGCAACCAAACAATAAAAGCAAAAGAGCGGTCCTTCGTGGGCCGCTCTTTTTTCCTTTACACAACCTTCTGGTTCATCTCCCAAATTTCCCATGCAGGTACCGGCTTTTTTGAGCACCCCTCCATCGTTAATTCACGCGCTTCTTTTGACCACAAAAAAGGATAGATCGCGAACATTTCATCCCCTTTTAGCTTGGAAACGTCCTTCTCCCAATCCTTCCAGAAAAATGTCGCATAAAACGTGTGGATATCCCCCGTCATTGCCCAGTGCAAAAAGTCGGTATAGCCAATCTCAAGATCCTCCCACGCGAGACTGTCCGGAGCAAAATACCATATACCGCCTACCGAATCTGGAAACATTCCACCATTAATCGCAAAGAATCCCCCTATGACATCGTCTGCTACCAACAGCATCTGATTCATGGCACATTGCTGATTCCAAGAAGTGATGGAACGGGGTAAATTCGGATGGCCGGACCCTAGAATCCGGAGCCAGCCTTGATGAATCAGAATCCCGCCTGTTTCAAAAGCAACAGCCCCTAGAGTTGACCTCGTCGTTACTTGTAAATCAACAAGCTGTTTTTCCCCTTTCTCCTGTTCAGATGGAAGAAGGGTAATCTTTCGGTCTGATGCTGACTGCCATTTTTTTATCTCTTCGATCGCTGAATCCTTTTCGCAGTACAATTCCTCGAAGCTTTTCATTTCAGCCTCCACTCCAAAGTTATTGGCGCGGCGCCCATAAGATGACGCTCACTCCGATCAGGCAGATAATAGCGCCTACCCAGTCATACAAATCAGGTGTCTTTTTATCCACCAGCCATCCCCAAAAAACAGCAAGAATGATAAAGACCCCTCCATAGGCGGCATATACCCGCCCGAAGGAAGGGAAGCTTTGAAGCGTAGGAATGATTCCGTACAACACCAGGATCAGCGCCCCGACGATACCGTACCAGTATGGCTTGGACTCCTTTAGCCAAAGCCATACCAAATATCCCCCGCCGATTTCGGCCAATCCCGCTAAAATAAACAATAGTATCGATACCGTCATCCATGTTTCCTCTTTTCCTATCAAAACGAGTAAGTGCAAAGATCACGTCTATTATCTGATTGTCCCTCATAGTCTGTATATGTAATCATCACATTGGCTCGCCATGACGGACGAATCTTCAAAATCTACCCTTGATGGGCAGCCTGTGGAGAGCAGCACAGATCTCCTTTGCCCGATTCAAGTGCAGATTTCAGGCTCCCCAAAACATGAGACCAAGCCATTTCGTGCCATCCCCGAGCCTTTTCCCACTCCTCTCCCTCTTTCCAACCGAAATGCTCGACCAATACTTGCGTTTTCCCCTCTGCTTCAGACAAGGTGACAAGCACGTAAGTCAAGGCATCCTCGTGATTCATGGTATATGCGAATTCATCCGGTCCCTTCCATGTAAAGCCCAAACGCTCCTTCGGTTCAAAATGGGTAATGATGCACCCTTTCGTCCCCATCTGGTCGCGATTGGCTGGATGGAAGTACAATTCGTACGTTCCGCCCAGATACGGCTCAATCGTTGCATCAGGCGCAAACCACTGAACAAGCCGTTCCTTTCGTGTCCATGCCCACCAAACCAGCTCTATGGATGATGATACTTCTATCTCCGTTTTGAAGAAACCCATTAAACTTCCCCCCAACTATTTTCCTAACAGTTTGAAAATAGCAATTTCTGTATAACCAGTCAATATAAACACTCGCTATCTCCACTTTCATGCTGAACGAGATTTTAAGCGTATAAATGAGTCTGAACAAGTCTGAATGGAATATTTTTTACTAAAAAGTGTAATTGTGCAGTAATCGCATAAGAATGAATGCTATAATAACTAAGTAAGTAAAAAATTTCACAATGGGGAGAGGAACGATGGAACAACCACTTGCAAAATCGACTCATCAGAAATTACCCATTGGAAAATTGCTCAAGAGGGTCTTCGGTATCCTGATTGGTGCTTCCCTGTTCTCGGTAGCACTCGAGATTTTTCTCGTACCGAACAATATTATCGACGGTGGAATCGTAGGTATCTCGATTATTACCTCGCATCTGTCTGGATTGCCTCTTGGCGTTTTCCTTTTCGTGCTTAACTTGCCCTTCTTAATCATAGGGTACAAGCAAATCGGAAAAACGTTTGCACTCTCGACCCTCTTTGGGGTTACGATCATGTCAATTGGAACGACACTCCTTCACCCTGTCCCAGGGCTAACGGATGATCCCCTGCTTGCAGCTGTATTTGGCGGCATACTTCTCGGGATTGGTGTAGGACTTGTTCTTCGCTATGGAGGCTCTCTGGATGGTACAGAGATCGTCGCTGTACTACTTAACAAGAAATCTCCGTTCTCCGTTGGTGAGATCGTTATGTTCATGAACTTATTCATTTTGAGCAGTGCCGGATTTGTATTCGGTTGGGATCGCGCGATGTACTCGCTGATTGCCTACTACATTGCATTCAAAATGATCGATCTGACCATCGAAGGCTTCCAGGAGTCGAAAGCGGTATGGATCATTAGCGACAATCACAAGGATTTGGGAGATGCGATTGTTGCTCGTCTGGGCCGTGGTGTGACCTATTTGAATGGGGAAGGCGGCTATACTGGAGACGACAAGAAAGTAATTTTCTGCATTATTACACGATTAGAAGAAGCCAAGCTGAAGCTGATCGTGGAAGAAGTTGACGAGAATGCCTTCTTGGCTGTCGGCAATATTCACGATGTGCGCGGTGGGCAGTTTAAGAAGAAAGCGATTCATTAGAGGGAAAAAAGTGTACCCTATAGAGCAGACTTTTGAAAAAGTCTTTCTATAGGGTATTTTTGTAATTACGTTCTGTAAAGAAGTGTCTACCATATGTTTCCACAAGCTGATAAATAGAGTACGATATTCGTATCACTCATGGATGAAGGAGGTTTTCTCAGTGAATCACGCATTCTCGATAGAACGAGTTCCTTTTGAACAGAAGCACGCTCTCAAGCAACTGTTGGAGCTGTATACGTACGATTTCACTGAGTTTGAGCCTTTCGAAGTAGATGACAACGGCTTGTTTGGCTATGACTACTTTGAGAAGTATTGGGTAGAACCAGAACGCCATCCCTTTTTTATCAAGGTAAATGGTAAGCTGGCCGGGTTTGTCCTTGTCCGCATGCTCACAACCTCTGATCCAGATTTGCCATCCATCCACTCCATTGCTGAGTTTTTTATCATGAAACGCTACCGTCAGCAGGGGATCGGAAAAGCGGTCTCCCATCAAATCTTCAAAATGTTCCCGGGTGCCTGGGAAGTCTTTCAATTGGAAAACAACATGCCTGCCATCAGCTTTTGGCGTACCAGCATCCGCGATTACACAGCCCATCACTATCAAGAGCGTCAAGAGGATGGCAAGGTCATTCAAACGTTTATTTCGAAACCGTAATACTAGAAAAAGCCAAGGGACAATGCGAATCCCTTGGCTTTCCTTATAGAAACCAGCTAGCTGGTGACCGCAGGAAACGTCATTATGACAACAGTTCCGCTACCCAGCTTGCTGTCCACCGTAATCTCTCCTCCGTGAGCCAAGACGAGCTGCTTGGCTATCGCCATGCCCAGCCCCGTTCCACTGGTATTCTCTCCTGTATGCCCACCTCGGTAGTATCTTTCGAACAGATTGGCCAGTGTCGTCTCATCCATTCCCGGACCATCGTCGGCAATTTTGACGACAAATTGATCTGCTGCAATCGACTGTACCTCTACGAGCACGTGTGTACCTGTCGGGGTATACTTGATCGCGTTTGTCAAAATGTTGACGATGATGCGGCGAAACCAGATTGGATCGACCTCGGCTGTTATCGATTGGACATTCGCCGAAAATTCGATGTCATGCAAAGAAGAGCTCGGATCGTTCACCATATCCACCACAATCCTGCGAATGGTTTCTACGATCGCGACAGGTTGTTTGACCATCGGCAAAGCTTGGTTCTTAAGTCGATAGGTCAAATTCAAATCCTCAATCAGCCCGTTCATGTAGTCTGACTTTTCCCGTATCGTTTTCCCAAATTCGCTGACTTCTTTTCTCTCCCACTCGTACTGTTCGGACTCCAAAAAGGTAGCATAACCGTAAATCGAGCTCAGAGGTGTCTTGAGATCATGGGAGAGCCCGGTAATCCATTCCTCTCGCGTCTGCTCGATCTCTCGTTGAAGCTTTTCATTGGAACGCAAGGTTTCACTCAGATGCCGGAGAGCGTCAAACACATCCTTGAACACACGAAATGATTTCTTTTCTTTCCCTCGCCAATTCCTTCCGATTGGTTTTCCTTTTTTCCCGATGGGCTCCTCATAGCGACCTTGGGCCAGTCTTTCCAGCCAATTCACCATATGCAAGAGCGGCTTACCTACCCGCCACGCATACCAGCTACCTGCGAATAAAACGACCAGGATCAAAACAATACCGATCTGAAGGAACGTTTCCTTGACCATGGCATCCTCAGACGTCTCTTGGACACCAGACTGATAGGTTGAATTCGGAATGCCCACTACGTATGTCAAATCGCTATTTTTGTCATATCTGCTAGTGATATGAACAGGAACATTTTTGGCTGTCTCACCATTCTGAAGAACTTCCGTCATGTCTAACTGGGCGGAAGCGTTCGGGTGATTCCATTGATGGATGAGTTTCCCCGCACGATCGTATACCAAGTACCATGCCTTTTCTTGGGAAAAGCTTTCGTTCAACTCGTTCCATGTCTCCTTGCTCTTTCCCGTTTTTGCTGCGATCAGGCGCTTCATCATTTCTTTTTCGGGAGCGGGTGTTCCATAAAGGATGATCATGTTCTCGTCAAATTGGTTAATGACCCAATGTGTGATGTGATAACGAGAAGCATCACGATTTTCTACATAAGCGATCCACTCCCCTGGCCCAAATTGACTGGGAACATCAGCAGGTGTCCGATAGTTGTACAGAATTTTGCCGTGCTTGTCGATGATCTGCAACCAGCCTTGATGTCTCGCCACGCTCTTCTCGATTTCCGGCTCGACGTGAATACGCTCCCCCTCATAATCAATCTTCAACGTCAAATCAGACGCATCCAGCCTCGACAAATCGATGGACAATTGCTCGTTCATGATCCGCCAGCCTAACCCCAGCATCGCGATAATCAGAAATAGCAGTAAAACGAGGAGAAATCCGAACAGCTGCCGGACATATTGAAAGATCAGCTTGTTCCGCAAATTCATGACTGTCTTGCCGGGCTAACCAGCTTGTAGCCCAGCCCTCTCACCGTGACCAAGAGCTTTGGCTGTCCCGGATTTTCTTCTATGCGCTGGCGCAGCTTGTGAATGTGCACCATGACTGTATTTTCATCAAACATTCCGTACTCGTCTTTCCATACATGATCGTATATTTGTTCTTTCGTAAATACTCGGTTTGGATTCTGGCAGAAGAAGACGAGCAAGGAAAATACTTGCGCCGGGCAGTCTACTCGCTCTCCGTTCACGAACAGCTCGGCTGCCTCCACATTTACGTGAAAACGTCCAAAATCAAAGCGTTTTTCTTCCGTCGATGGAGCAGATCCCCCCAAGGTTCTGCGCAGATGAGCCTTCATCCGGGCAACGACCTCTAACGGATGAAACGGCTTCGTAATATAATCGTCCGCTCCATAAGCGAATCCGCTTAATTTATCAAAATCCGTGCCCTTTGCTGTCAGAAAAAAGATTGGTGCCTTTGTTCGCTGGCGCACTGCTCCGCACAGCTCAAATCCATTTTTATCAGGCAGCATCACATCCAGAATCAACAAGTCGTATGTCTTCTCCTCCACGAGACGAATCGCCTCTGCTGCTGTCCTACATGTATCGATCTGGACAAAGCCTTCCTTTTTCAGCACTGTTTGGAGCATCTGCAAAATCGCTTCTTCATCATCTACCAGCAAGATTCTTGCTTCTTTCTCCATATCCGTTCCCTCCCCTGCTGTCATTCATTCTACCATGAGAAACGACACCAACAAAAAAGATAAGGAAATGGTAAGGTAGCGTTTTAGTAGGGGAAAGGTCTGGCCATTATGATGAAGGAGAAAGGAGCGGATTCACCTATGTGGGCTATTTGCCAACACGAATTTTTTCGGTTGTTTAAAAGTATCAAATCGTTAATTACCGTTGCCTTTATCGTAGGCATCTCGTACTTGGTTTCTGACCTCGTCAATCAGGCAGCAAGCTTTCTGCCACAACAGGAGCTGGCGCAGGGACATGCGCTTGGTATCTTTGTACTTATCATGCTGTTTGGGCCGTTGTTTGTATTCAGCCTGTCCCATGATGTCATAAATCGTGAGCTAGCGGGCAGGACGATTCGCTTTCTCGTCACCCGGACCTCACGTAATCAGATCATTTTAGGGAAATTTCTCGGAGTGGCGTTCTTCTGGCTAACCTGCATGCTTATTACGTTTGGCGTAGTATTCGCCACCGTGCAAACGTTTGACGCCAAGACCTTTTACCTCTGCGTATCCCTGCTTATCTATTGCATCTCGCTGGCACTGCTGCTCTCGCTCGTGATACCTCGCCCCAGCTACACGATGTTTTTGGGAATTGTGATCGCACTGATTATGCCAGGTCTCGGTCTGTGGAGCACCTTCTCCAGTCACCCAGCAGCACCATGGATTAAATATTTGACACCCTTTTCATTTATGGAAAAAGGCGGCGCCTGGACCGGCTTCATATGGCTCTATGCAGCAGCTTTCCTAATCGCTTCTATGTACTTATTCCGACGGAGGGATTGTTAATGGCAATGATCGAGACCATACAGTTGAACAAGCGCTTTGGCAATCGCACGGTCGTGAATGACGTCAGTCTTACTGTGCACAGCGGGGAGATTTTCGGATTCCTCGGTCGAAACGGCGCAGGAAAATCGACCTTTATCAATATGCTGACAGGTATTCTGATTCCGACAGCAGGCACCATTCGCATGTTTGGAGAAGATGCCCATACAGAGGGATGGAAAAAACGAATTGGCGTACTGCCTGATTACTCCACCTTCTACGACCATCTCTCACCTGCGGAGCACCTGCACTATTTCGCTCAGGTAAAAGGCGTCACACTGACAAAGGAAGAATGCATGCGCCTTCTGACAGCTGTTGAGCTTGAGGAGCATGCATCCCGCAAAGCCAAAACCTTTTCCTTCGGGATGAAAAAGAAGCTGGGGATTGCCCAAGCATTAGTCGGAGACCCAGAGCTCATCTTCCTTGATGAACCTACTTCTGGCGTAGACGTCGAATCAGCCCTGCATATTCAAAATTTGCTGCGCAAGCTCCATCAACAAGGAAAAACGATCTTCATGACCTCGCACAATTTGAATGAAGTCGAGAAAATCTGTACTCGCATCGCCATCATGAAAAGCGGAAATATCAGTTCTCTCGGCACTCTCGATGAGTTGCAAGCTGCCCATCAGGCATGGCGATCTGTGCATGTGCGCCACTCGGCTTTTGCTACAGAGGATTCTGGAAACCTGCGCACCTTTATTGAGTCACTCGGGCGCAATACAATTTGGGAAGACGGGCGTCTCTCGATCCAGGTCGATGATGATCAAAAAGTGGCAACCCTCGTTCGTGCTCTTGTTCAGGGACGCGTGGATATTTATGGCGTGAACGTTGAAGTACCTTCGCTCGAACGAATCTTTATGGGGGAAGAAGCTCATGATGCTTAATCTCGTTTTTGCCCTGCTTCTATCCGGGATGCTGCTTTTCAACATCTCGATAGGAAAAAGCGTGACCACCGGAAGTATGTCAATCACGATTGGCCTGATTGTCCTCAATCTCATCTTTTTCATCACAAAGTACAGGAAGAGTCATCATGAAAAAATGAAAGATCAGGTTAGTAGAAACCATCGATAATCAGGCTCATGTAAATGGGGGGAGATTCGCATGGCCAGTAGATATCTGGAGTTTGCCGTTATCCTGACAGGGATGTTACTGTATAAAATCTTTTGGGGAAATCTTTCATCGGGAGCTATTGGGA
This sequence comes from Brevibacillus sp. HB1.4B, assembly GCF_013284285.1. NCBI lineage: Bacteria > Bacillati > Bacillota > Bacilli > Caryophanales > Paenibacillaceae > Brevibacillus > Brevibacillus sp. HB1.4B. Next base: position 441,703 of record NZ_JABSUT010000004.1, on the reverse strand, counting down.
TTTTAATTGGGCTGATTATTGTTACTCTCATCCTTTTCATGAGAAAGCAGTACGCAAAACGTGAGGAACAAAAGAAGCAAGAAAATACTTAGAAAAAAGCAGCTCGATTGCCACCGAAAACAGCTATGGGGCAACGGGCTGCTTTTTTCTACAAGATTGCGAGAAGTTGATCCAGTCGTTCAATGACAGCGAGTGGCTGATGCTCGGAAGTAGGTTTCTTCCCACCTGGATTGATCCAGACAGCTGAGAAGCCTGCGTCCATCGCGCCTGCTACATCTGCCTCCCACGTATCTCCAACGAACAGCACCTGTTTGCTCTCAACACCGAGTTTTTCACGAACATGTTCATATATGCGTAGATCAGGCTTATGATGTCCGATGATTTCGGAGATAAACACCCGCTCCCGAGGAAAATACGCAGACAAACCCAACCGCTCCACTTTGATAAAAGCCATATCGACAGGGCCATTGGTGACAATCCCTAGCGTATGCTCTTCTGCCAACTTCGCAATGGTAGACTGAACAGTGACATCTGGCTGAACTGCATCCATACATGCCGCCTGATAGGCGCGTTGAAAATCGTCGACCTGCTCCACTTCAATCTGTCGGTTACAATCAGCCATGGCTCGCTGAAAACGTAACCTTCTGTATTGCGTAAAATCGTAGCGTTTGGCAATCACATCTCCCCACAAATCATCTCCGTGGCGCCGCAGACCCTCAAGGAATTTCTCTTGGTCTAGTTCTGCTGTAAGTGCATGTGCCGCGATTGTCTGCTGCATCCCTTTCTCCCAGCAAGCTAAAAAATCGAAGAGAGTGTCGTCGAGATCAAATAGGATTGTTGTAAATTTGGACATGGCTGAGTTGCGTCCCCTTCCCTTTTTCTTGCTGTTTCATTGTGCATATGACTCTGTCTTTTGTTATGATCATTGTAACGGAAAAAGGAGGTGGAAACATGTCTAACGAAAAACTGGATATTTTGATAGAGGGTATGAATGAGTTGCGTTTGGTTTCTCATGCTCTTATGGATCGGCAGGACGAATTGGATGCCAAGATGGAAGCTTTGACTATGGACGTTCACCAGTTAAAAAACGATGTTGCCGAACTAAAGCAGGATGTTGCTGAGTTAAAGGAAGGTCAAGATCGCCATGAGCGTATCTTGGAGACATTGGCGCTGCGCGCTCTCGAATGGAATAATTTCCGCCGAGATTTCATTCGCAAGTCATCCTGATGCCTTTAGCTTTTAGGCAATTCCACAAGCAGTGTCTCTTTCAACTCAACTGGCAAAGAAATAGACTGGCGTGTATTCGCATCGATCATGACCATTGTCACATCGGCGTCCGCCACTAATACCTCTGCAGCGTTGTACAGCTCCTGGCGGATGACGAAGCTTTTTTCACCCACCTTGATCACCGTAGTAAGCGCCGTTACCTCTTCACGCATCTTCAACTCTTTGCGGTAGTTAATATTTATATTGACCACTACCGGCATGATGGCCCGTCGCCTCAATTCATCCAGTGTAAATCCTTGCTCCCATATCCACTCAAAACGCGCCCACTCCATGTACTCTAAATACTTAGCATTGTTTACATGTCCGATTACATCAATATCAGTAGAACGCACAGTTAAATTATAGCGATGAGCCATCGTTCTCACTCCTTGTTTTTCTTCAGTATAACGAATTCAGCTAGCTGAGTGAACATTCATTCAAAATATTCCGAATGATCATGCTGTTCTTTCCTGATCTTTTTCCTATAATAAAAATAAACCACTAGAAAGGAAGATTGGATGTTCGAACAAGAACTATTGCCGACCTTGCAAACAGCTCGCTCTCGGTATCAGGATGCACTCGTCGATTTGAATGAAGCCGAGCTTGGCTGGAAGCTGGCTCCGGGCTCCAATTCTATCGGATTTTTGATTCATCACACCGCGGAAGTTGAATATCGATTCTGTATGATGTTTTTCGGCAGAGCAATCCCGTCCGAAATCACCCTCACTACAATTGGACCTGTAAAGGATGAAGGAAATTTTACCGACTTGTCTGCCTTGCTTGCTTTCAAAGAGGCTGCCTACCACCACTTGCTGGATTCTCTGGCTACCCTGCCAAAAGACGCGTGGGACATCCCCTGTGAAGCACCGATTGCCACGTTGACTCCCCGTCAGGCACTTGGTCGTCTGATCTATCATATGGGCTACCACGGCGGGCAGATTGGACTTATCCGCAAGTACGGAGGACCTCAATGAGTCTCATTCTGACAGGTGAGCGGCTCATCATTCGCGAATTGCTGCGCGAGGACTTACCCGACTTACTCGCCACCTACAACAGTAATCCAAAGTACAATCAGCTTCGAAACGGCATGAGTACAGTATGTCTTGCTGAACTGGAAGCCGAATATGACGCCACCATACGCATACCTTCCGGACATTGGCTCGCCATTACTCGTGAAGGTACGATCATCGGAGTCATCCATATCGTCCTCTCCAGTGAAAACGATCCAAAAAGCTGGATTAGTCTCTTGCTACTGCATGCCGACTATCAGCAGCAGGGCTTTGGAAAAGAGGCAGTGGCGCTCATAGAAGACTACTGCATCCAACATGGCAGTCAGCATGTTCATCACGGTGTCATTGCGCATAATGAACCCACTCTTCTTTTCTGGGGGCGGCTTGGCTATGAGCAGTATCGTCAGGTGGAGGCACCAGTCGGTCGTCTGACACAACCGGTGCTGCTGGTAGCCAAGTGGCTAACCCCTACAAAGTAAGGAGGTGAAATATATGAACCGTCGCCTTTTTGAAAATGATGTGCCCACCCTCCTCTCCTAGTCGGTGAGGAAGCGGTTCTCTTACTGCCTCCCGGCTACGGAATAACGCTCGAATGATTGATTCATTATTCCGGGAGGGACCTGTTATGTCACAATCACAATGGAAGCAAATGTTTTTGGGTGCTGTCTGCCTAACGCTCGCCGCAGCGATCTGGGGCGGTGTTTATGTAGTCAGCAAGGTCGTGTTGGAAGTGATTCCACCGTTCACGCTATTGATTTTGCGCTTTTGCATTGCTTTAGTCGTGTTGGGGGCATTTACCGTTGCTCACAAGGAGCGTGTCGCGAAAAAGGATTATCCTCTACTGATGGCCATCGCATTCGTCGGGGTCACGATCTCAATCGCCGCGCAATTTCTTGGTACCAAGCTGTCTACTGCCCACATGGGTGCATTGATTACCTCCGCATCGCCTGCCTTTATTGCCATTTTTGCGGTCTGGCTACTAAAGGAGCGCATCCATTTGAAGCAGGCAGCGGGTATTTTGTTAGCGACGATTGGTGTGATCATCGTCATCGGTGTTCCAGATCAAGCTGACGCCCAGTCTTCCCTGACAGGCAACCTGATTTTGCTCGTAGCAGCGATTAGCTGGGGATTGTATACCGTTCTCAGCAAAAAGGCAACGCAACGCTATTCGTCCCTGTTAGTCACTACCTACGTAGCATTGTTTGGCATCATCTTTACGAGTCCGCTCATGTTTTGGGAGCTGTCTGTCACGCCTGTCTCCTGGCAATTTGGTTGGGACATCTGGGCAGGCGTTCTCTATATCGGGATGATTTCTACCGCAGGTGCTTTTTATTTGTGGAACAAAGGCTTCGAGCTGATGCCCGCAGGGAGTGGGGCTGGGTTCTTTTTTGTTCAGCCCATTGTCGGTGCATGTTTAGGCTGGCTGTTGCTACATGAACATTTGGGTGTTGGCTTTTTCGCTGGCGGCGCATTTATTTTCCTTGGTGTCGCCTTGTCCACTCTGCGAACACGTGAATCGACGAAGGAACATCCTCTCCCCCATTACAACGAGAAGCAAGGCTAAAAATTATGTATGCTTACATGCTACGAGGACTTCCCATTCGTTGGGAAGCCCTCGTTTTCTTATGCTTATGGACGAAAATATTGCCGGACGCTTCCTTTATCGAAAGATAGCTCCACTTCAGCAAATGCTCCATTAATAAACGTGATTTGTGGCGGTATATGCCCGCAATCTACATCGTAGAGGACAGGAACTTGCAGCTCAGCAGCCAACTCCTGATAGACGTCTTCCACGGTATAGCCGTCGACCGCCTGATTCGCTGGACTGCGCCCAAACATGATCCCCGCACAATGATCGAACCATCCGGCCAGCTTCATCTGTACCAATGATCTGCGCAGATCAGTCGTAGAAAGCTCACAGTTTTCCAAATACCAGATGATCGCTTCATTCCCGATCTGTTCTTTTTGAAACGTTTGCACGTCCCCATACGGTGTGCCGATCACATGCCGAATGGTATCGATACAGCCGCCAAGTAGCCGGCCCTGCATGTTTACGTGGGGAGTAGTCTCTGTGGTTTTCCATACAGTCGGTTCTGTCAGGTGAAAGATATGCGGCGAAAGATTCGTATGCTGCCATTCCTTTTGATACATCGGGGAAGAGTACTGCAACACAGATTCGCCCTCTTTCGTTGACAGAACCGTTTCCCACATGGCGGTCGTCTCATCCATATCTGCTCCACGCAAATCCACCAGATTCGTCCCATGGGCCGTAGCCATCCCCGTTTTTAATGTAATCGCGAGCAACAGCACACTCACATCTGAATAGCCTAACACCCATTTTGATTGCATGGACTGAAAATCAAGCTTGTCTAAAATCTCAATCAGCAGCTCGCCACCCCAGGGAGGGATGATGATATCGACGTCTTCCTCTTGCATCAGGGAGTTCAATTCGGCTGCGCGTTTTGTGGCAGGAGCTGACTTGGCTTTTTCCTGTGTCCAGACTGTATCTTTGCAAACGATGGAATACCCCCTGCTCTCCATACGACTGCATGCCAGCCTGATTAGTTCATGCAAATACACTGGTACACCAGATGATGGCGCAGTTACCCCTATAGTAGCGCCCTTTTTTAACGATGGATACGTGATCATGCTTCTCCCTCCCGCTCGCTCTGTATGATTTTGGATAATCATACCACATACCACCAAAGTATCTTCCAGGCTCTCATCAATACGACTACTTTTCTTAGACAAAAAAAAGACGACCTATGGCCGTCATCAAGTTATATAAAACGGGAGGGAAGTAGAGGAGTTCAAACGAACGTGTTTCGAGTTCGTGAATGGATTACTTCTTGCTGGCGTCAGTCGTTGCAGCCTGTCCAGTGGAACCGCTGTTGTCAGTTCCCGCAGCACCAGGCGATCCAGTGCTGGTACCTGCATCAGAATTGGCATCTGTCGCAGGTGCTTCTGTAGACGAACCTTTGTCCGCAGAGGCATCCGTTGTAGACTGATCTTGCGAAACCGAGCTATCGGTCGATTGTCCGCTATCAGTAGTGGAGGACCCCGGAGCGGTTTCGCTTGTCGTGCCCTCTGGTTGTGTCGCCGGTTCAGGTGTTCCTGTTGTGTCAGAGCAGGCAACCAAGCTGCCAGACAGGAGTAATGCGACAGTGGCAATGGAGAACCATTTTTTGTTCATGTTCATTCCCCTTTCATTCCTTGGCTTCGTGACCTTCTCGCTGTCACACCTATATCGTAACGGGCAAAGATAACCATTCTGTAAGGAAAGTGGGAAAAAACGATGATCAAAATATGAAAAAAGTATGACCATGATCATTTGGAGTGGATCATGCTTTAGTTCTCCGGCTTAATCCTTGGAAGCCATATCGTAAAAGTACTGCCTTTCCCAGGCGTGCTCTCTACTCCACATTTGCCATCATGCAGTTCTACCAGCTCTTTTACAATGGCGAGTCCAAGTCCTGTCCCTTTATTGTTCTTGGAACGTCCCCGATCCACTTTGAAAAAACGTTCCCAGATGCGATCCAGATCATCTGCGGCAATCCCCATCCCTGTATCGATCACTTGAATCTGTACGTATTCCTCTTCCAGCGAAGCACGCATGCGAATTTCACCTGTAGTCGTAAACTTAAGCGCATTCTTCACCAGATTTTTCAGAATTTGCGCGATCCGGTCCTTGTCAGCATAAATTCGCGGAAGCTCGTCCTCTACCTCTACTCCCATGCGAAGCCCTTTTTCCTCTGCTTCTTGATGGAAGGAAAAAGCAACCCGATTCATGACATCTGCCACATCGACAGGGAATTTGGCCAGATTTACTTCGTTGTTCTCCAGCTTCATCAAGTCCATCAGGTCATCCACCAAGCGATTCACTTGCATCGTTTCGGTGTACATCACAGCGTAATACTTCTGTCGGGCCTCTTCTTCTTCTACCAAGCCGTCTTGCAACGCCTCGAGAAAACCTTGGATCGCGGTGAGAGGCGTCCGCAATTCATGGGAGACATTCGCCAAAAAATCATTGCGCACTTGCTCCAGATGATGACGCTCCTGCTCTACCTTTTCCAGCTTCTGTGCCATTGTATTGATCGTTTGCGCCAAGTCGCTGATCTCGTCAGACGTATCGACCTGAACGCGCTCTGCATAATTCCCGCGACCGATTTCAGCCGCTGTTCTCTCAATGGTTCGCAATGGGCGGGAGATTGACCATGACAAATACGAAACCATGATCGTAGAAAGAAGCACCCCAAACAATGTCGCCCACAGAATCGACTCGCGCATTTGACCAAAGGTTTTCTCAATTCCTTCAATCGGCGCATGCAAAATAATTCCGCCATAAACGTTTTCGCCCTCGCCCCACGGGACGGAGACCGACAGCATCGGGTCATCCAGACCTTCGATTTGCAGCTCGGTTACCGCGCTTTTTCCGTGAAGCACGTTACCCGCGATGGAAACTGCCACGGACTTGCCCGTAAGCATCTCATCCTTCATCGAAGTCGCGACGATTTTTCCTTTCGAATCAAATAACCAGATGCGGGTATCAAATGACTCGTCCAGCATCGCCAGCTTGTCCAAGAGCTGTTTGTTTACTTCATTACTGTTATGGATAGCGGCATTCACTTTTTTCGCCATCCGCAAAAGCTCTTCTTCCTTGGCATTGTAGATGTACTCCTTCGTAAAAAAGGAGAGAACGATACCGGTAATCCCCAGCCCCACCAAAACGGTAGCCAAAAAGCTGACCAGCAGTCTGCGATAGATACTTTTCGACATGCCTAGCATCAGTTATCCACCCCAAACTTATAGCCGATCCCCCAAACTGTTTGAATGCATTCATAAGGGAGCTTATCTAAACGCTGTCTGATCTTTTTAATATGAACATCGATCGTTCGAACATCGCCAAAATAATCGAAGCCCCACACTTGTTCCAGCAATTGCTCCCGTGACCATACACTTCCCGGAGATTTGACAAGTTGAACTAGCAGATCAAACTCCTTCGGGCGAAAGCTCACTTTTTCCCCGGCAACGATTACTTCTCGTTTATCCAGGTCAATCGTCAATTGATCAAAAGTAAAGGTCCGAAGCACTGCCTCATCTTCTACTCTTGGCTTTGGCTGCAATCTGCGCATAATCGCGCGGATACGAGCAACGATCTCACGTGGACTAAACGGCTTCGTTACGTAATCATCCGCTCCGAGCTCCAAGCCGAGTACACGATCAAACTCCTCATCCTTTGCCGTCAGCATAATAATCGGCGTATCCCACTTCTTGCGGATTTCCCGACATGCTTCAAAGCCGTCCACCTGTGGCATCATGACATCGAGAATGACCACATCCGGCTGTTCCTTTACCATCATCTCAAGAGCTTCTCTTCCATCTGTTGCTGAGATGAGCTCGATTTGTTGTTTTTCAAAATAAAGGCGAATAATTTCGCGTACGTTTGGATCGTCATCGGCAACCAAGACTTTCATCGTGGACATAGCCAATAACCTCCCTTCTTTCAAAACGACATAAAATGAAACATGTCGTTCAGACAATTTACGTTTTTCCATGGTAACATAGATCACCCGTATTGTGGACGGATAGAAGTCCTATGCAGCTGGTAAAAGCAGGACAAGAATTGTTTGCGACATGAAAAAAGCGAGTAGACCTAAAGCCCACTCGCTCTTTATTCTTTACTTCGTTTCTCTTACAATCGGAACACTGCGTGTGAGGCTAGCCCACAACAACCCTAACAGTGCGCCTGCAAAAGCTGGCACCAGCCAACCAATTCCTACTTTGTACAGTGGCAATTGTTCCAAGATTGGCGTCAGAGAGTCGATAGACAATCCAAGCTGAGATGCTCCATCCAACAGACTGATGACAGCCGTTGCCGTGATCGCGCCTACGTATACAGCACGATGTCCATTGAACATCCGATCACAAAACGTCAGCAGCATCAGCACAATCGCCAGCGGATAAATCGCCATCAAGACAGGCACTGAGAAGGTAATCAGCTGCGTCAAGCCTACGTTTGCTACCGCAGCACTGAACGCACACAGGATCACAGCCATTTTCTTGTAGGAAATGCTAGGAATACGACTCGAGAAAAATTGACTGCACGCTGTGACGAGCCCAACAGAAGTGGTGAGGCAAGCAAGCGTAACAGCTGCTCCCAGCAGGAGTGAGCCTAATGGACCGAACAGTTGCAGCACAACCCCAGTTAAGATCTGACCGCCGTTTGCCGATTTCGCAATCGAAACACTCGTCGCTCCCAGATAGCTGAGGGCAAGGTATACGAGTCCGAGACCCGTAGCGGCGAGGATTCCGGCTTTGATCGTGGACCACATCACTTTTTTGCGATCGATGATACCTCTATCCTGAACAGCCGATGTTACTACCAGACCAAATACCATCGCAGCCAACGCATCGAGCGTCAGATAGCCTTCGATAAATCCTTTGAAAAATGCTGTATCCTGATAGGCGCCTGTCGGCTGTCCTACCTCACCCAAAGGCGAAATGAGTGATTTGACAAACATCAGACCAATGATGATCAAAAGAGCAGGTGTTAAGATTTTACCGATTCGATCCACCAGCTTGCTCGGGTTCAGACTCAACCAGAAGGTGATGGCAAAATAGACGATCGTGGTCACAAAAAGCGGTACCCAACTGCCTTTCATGGATTCAGGCAAGTACGGCAACACGCCCATCTCAAAGGTTACTGTACCTGTCCGCGGAATCGCCATGAATGGACCAATCGACAGATACACAATAAAGGTGAACACAACTGCAAACATTGGATGGACTCTTGACGCCATCGTCTGCAAATTACCACCAGCCAAGCCTACCGCAATGATTCCCAGTAAAGGCAGACCTACACCAGTAATCAAAAAGCCAGCCATCGCGACCCAAACATTATCTCCTGCAGCTTGTCCTAGAGCTGGCGGAAAAATCATGTTCCCTGCTCCAAAGAATAGGGCAAACAGCATCAAACCAATTGTAATTGTTTCTTTCGTTGAAAGTTCTTTCATATGAATCCTCTCAATATTGTTTAATAAAATAAAATTTTCATTAGTATAACTTAAAATTAACTCACTATTCAACCTTTAATTTTTTAAAATTATTGAACTTTTGTTAAAAATGAAAGTTTTTACAGGTCAAATACCTCTTTTCTCTTGATCGCCCCCACTGCTTCCCATACGTAGAGACAATAGATACTACGCCATGGAGCCCACTTTTCTCCTATCTTGCGAATATCGTTTTCATTTGGCTTCGAATTCATTCCATAGAGGTGAACAATTCCATTTCGCAAACCGATGTCAGCAGCCGGCAACAAGTCTGGACGCCCCATCCCAAACATGAGAAGGCACTCTACTGTCCACCGTCCAATTCCTCGCAGAGAAGTGAGGTACGTAATGATTTCCTCGTCACCCATTGTCCATAGTCTTTCCAAATCTACCGTTTCATTCACAATGGCACGGGCGAAATCGATAATATACTCTGCTTTTCGCTGACTAAATTGCAGTGTACGCAAATCCTCTACAGTCAATCTCGCTACCGCGTCAGGAGTCGGAAAAGCGATGAGGCCCTCGCCGTTTGGGTTTTCTACTGGGTCACCTGCCAGTGTCACCAGCCTTTCGGTCAAATTGGCTGCAAAGGTCAGATTGATCTGCTGCCCGATAATGGTCTTGACCATACACTGAAATAAATCTGCATCCAGCATAAGACGAAGACCACGAAACCGCTCGGTCAGAATGGCGAGTTCCTTTTCCGCCCTCATTTGCTCGTAAATAACGGATAGATCCAAATCGGCACTAAAAGTACGGCGGATCATTTTTTCTAGCAGCTGCTGGTCTGTCGTGGACAAAATCGCCTGTGTCTCGTAGTGCAATACGGGTTCTTCCAAGCTACCCACAAATTGCATATGGACCAGAACAGGCCGTAAGCCAATACGAAAGACGCGCTCTAGGCTATTTTTTTCTTTATTCACACGTATCTGCGTATCTGGATGTGTCTCAAGACGCCGAAGCAACCGGTCAAAAGAATACGGGGGAGTAAGCGGAATAATCGAACAATTCACAAGACTCTCACCTTTCCAGATAAAATAAAAACCTCCGGAGAATCCTCCGAAGGTGTCAAGTATACTTTGCAAAACTTATTTCGTAAACATCCCTTTGAGAACAAATTTTACGTTTGCCGGACTTTCTGCCAAACGGCGCATGAAATATCCGTACCAGTCGTTTCCATACGGTACATAAACACGCATTTTATAGCCTTCGCGAGCCAAGTCAATTTGGGACTGCGTACGAATGCCATACAGCATTTGGAATTCAAACTGTGTGCGCGGGATGTTGTGTTCCTTTTCCAGCTTTTTCACAAAATCAATAATGTTGTCATCATGGGTTGCCACAGCAGCATACCCGCCGTTCAACAGATGCTGCTTGATGATTTTCTTGTAGTTCTCATCTACATCTGGCTTGTTCGGGTAAGCGACTTCAGGAGACTCCTTGTAAGCTCCTTTTACGAGACGGAAGTTCACTTTTTTGTCCTTCAGGCTGTCGATATCATCCGCTGCTTTGTAGAGATACGCCTGAATAACGGTTCCTACGTTGTCGTACTCTTGCAGTAATTCGTTCAGAATCTCCATGGTCACGTGATTGTGTGCATAGTCCTCCATGTCGATACGAACGAAAATGTTTCCGTTTTTCTTAGCCGAATCCAAAATGCGTCTCATGTTGTTCATGCAGAGCTCACGACTGATGTCCAGACCAAGCGAAGTCATTTTCAACGAGAGATTGCAATCGACACCGGATTGGTGGATCGCTTCCAGCGTTTTGATGCAATAGTCAGCAGACTCGTTTGCTTCCTCTACACTGAACACGAATTCGCCCAGATGATCCAGCGTGCACACGAGACCTTGCTGATTCAGCTTACGTACGGCGCTAATTGCCTCCGCAATGGTTTGACCGGATACAAAGCGACTCGCTCCAAAGCGCAGACCCCACTTTTTCGCGGCAGAATTTAAGGTTTTGTTTTTAGATAAAAATAGAAAGAAATCCTTCATAGCTTGTTCCATCGTTGACTGTCTCCTCCTCAACGTACTCTGTCCACTTCTACTAGCATGAATCATGCCAACTTATTCTCGTAAGCGCTATCGTGATGTCTCTACGACACTTTCAACACATATGTACATTGCGTGTTTATTCTTGTACACTTTTGATTAGATGTACAACAGGGACGATCCCTTTTCCTGTTAGTTTGGATAAGAGGTGACAATTTGAAACCGTTATTTTCGTTGGACAGTACACTCTCTTTCTTTGCGATTCCGATTCCACCTGATATGGTCAAAATACGCGCAGGTGAAACCCTAGGTGAATGGGTTGATAAAGAACAAAAAGGCAGAGTCGTCATCGTTTCTCCTACAACTACGCTCGAACAATCCATCAGCCACATTCTCGCTGGCCCAGGCGTTTCCGATCTGCCTACACTCGTCATCGTGGATGAACAAGGGACTCCGACGGGAATGGTTGAGCCATACCAGCTCATGACTGCCTTTGTCGTGTTGACCCAAAACCAGTCTGCCCTGCTCAGTACCTTGATGGGTACGATGAGTGAGGCCGTCACTATCGTGGACTCCCGCAACGTTGTCCAACACTGGAATCGGGCAGCAGAAACCATTTATGAAATCGATCGCGAGCAAGTCGTCGGAACTTCTCTCGATGAGCACTTCGCCAGTGAATCGATCCGCCTGCTCGATGCCCTGCGTCAAGGGACATCTGTTCAACGTGTCTATCACATTCCTCGTCCTGATAGTCATGTACTCATTAATGCGGCACCGATTCGCCGCGAGGGTGAAATTATCGGCGCGATTTCCATTGAACAGGATATTACTGAGCTGGTTCGTCTCAATGAAGAATTAGCACATACGACGGCCCATCTCCACAATTTACAGCAAGAGATGAGTCGGTTTCAGGCAGCAGACGATCCTTTTTATGCAATCAAAGGGCATTCCGCCTCGATACAATCCGCTATTGGTTCCGCAAAAAAAGTGGCGCAGACGGATGCGACTGTACTGATTTATGGAGAAAGCGGCGTCGGGAAGGAACTGTTTGCCAAAGCGATTCATCAGGCAAGTCGCCGACATGAGAAGCCTTTTATCGCGATCAACTGCGGTGCCATTCCTGCTGCGCTGTTCGAAAGTGAGCTGTTTGGCTATCAGGGCGGTGCTTTTACTGGAGCCGAGAAAAAAGGCAAGCCTGGCAAGCTGGAGCTGGCGCATGGCGGGACGCTTTTCCTCGATGAAATTGGGGAGCTGCCGCTAGAGTTGCAGGTCAAGCTGCTTCGTGCCTTACAGGAACGGCAGTTTTACCGCGTAGGCGGAACAGAGCCGATCACCGTTAACACACGGATCGTAGCAGCGACAAACAGACAGCTGGAGCAAATGGTTGCAGACGGTCGTTTTCGCGAGGATTTGTATTATCGGCTGAACGTCTTTTCTCTGGAAATCCCGCCGCTGCGTGAACGACGCGAAGATTTGCCAGAGCTCGTGCAAATTTTCATTCATGAGTATTCCGTGGCCCATGACCACTCCGTACCACGCATCTCTCCCGAGGTCATGCAAGCGTTGTTCGAGTACAATTGGCCTGGGAACATCCGACAGCTTCGCAACGTCATCGAACGTCTGTCGATCCTGCAAGAAAACGGTGTTATATTGCCTGAGCATCTGCCGACTGTCATTCGCAGCCACGCAGAACCCACCCAAGTTTCTGTGCACACACCGATTGGGGGAACGTATGCGCCGCCGACTCCGACGCCGCCGTCAATCCTACGTCCATCGATTGCGTACACTGCTCCACCTGTGAACGAAAAAGAGCGCATTCTGGCAGCATTGGAGCGCACGTATGGCAACAAAAAGGCAGCAGCCGAGCTGCTCGGCGTATCTCGCGGAACCCTTTACAATAAAATGAAGAAGTTCAATATAAACGAGGAGTCTTTCAAATGGGATTGATCACATGGTCGGATGATAATACGTATCAAATCCATTATGCCGGGGAAACGATTGTCCTTTTGCCGAAGGAATACGCCTTGTTTCAATTTCTGTACACGTGGAAAAATCGGTCCTTTTCAAGGAGTGATTTGCTGGATCGCGTCTGGCCGCTGGAAGAGCCTACTGACCGTACTGTCGACGATCACATTTACCGCTTGCGGAAAAAATTACAAAAGTGGTCGCATCTGCTCACGATTGATACGGTCCGAGGAGTCGGCTATCGGCTTACGCTAAAAGAGCAGCAATCACCTAGTCCAACGATATTGAACAGCAATTTCTCAGAAACCATCAATAAAATGCTGAGCACCTATCACGGTATGGGAATGGGGGCCGCGTTGCAGACCCTTTATACTCATCAGAAGGTACTGGGCATTCAGATGGACCCATTTTACGCTACCTTTTTGCGATTTGTTGTCGGTGACTTCAACTGGTTTGTAGAGGATAAAGCTACACCCATTTCCGACAAGCTGTTTTATATGTTCCATTTGTACCATATGACGGAACTTGACTCGCAAAAAACAGTAGAAATTTTACAATGGGCTCTGGAAAACGCGAAAAGTATGCCTGAAAATTATCAGGATGAGCTACAAATCACCGCAATCAGTGTCTACGCCCAAGCCAAAGAGTGGGAGCGAGCCAAAAAACAGCTGATACCTGCTAGAGAGGTTGTCGACCGAGTCAATTCACCCGGCTTTCGACTCTTTTTTCAAGCAGTAGAGGCCCTCCTGTATCTACTCATGGGTGAGAGTGACGAAGCTGAGAAAGTCATTCAACGCTCTGAGGAAATCTTGCAAGAACTCCCTATGCAGCGTGAGCTCGGCAGCTTTACCATTGCGCGCGGCCTTTGTCTGTACCATCGACAGGAGATTGCCAAGGCGCGCCGATTGGTCGATGAAGGTCTGGAAGTAGTACGAAGTACTAAGTTTGTCCCCCATCTGATTTATGGCGTACAAATGATCTTGTTGTTCTTAAAAAACTTCGGCTATGATGCAGAATGGGAGCGCAAATACCAGAAAATGTGGGCGGAATTATCCGAAGAGTACCAGTTTGACTACTTGCAGAAAAAGATTCGTGCCATCATCCCATCGACTATCTGATATTCCTCTGACAAATCCCTTTTATCATCGAGTTAACAGATCGATGGAGGGATTTTTTTGTTAAAGGAAAATAGAACGTTTCGCACACTGTTCATCTCTTACGGACTGTCTACGCTTGGCGATTGGTTTGATTTTATTGCGGTATCCATCCTATTAGGATTTGTGTGGAAGGTTGATCCGATGACCATGGCTCTCCTGCCGGTTGCCTATGCGGCTCCAAGCATTTTGCTCGGGCAGTTTGCCGGGGTGCTTGCAGACCGCGTGAACAAGGTACGTATGATCATGACCATGAATATCATTCAGGCTGCTCTCACTCTGCTCCTGCTTGCCATGCCTACTCCACTCTGGTTCCTGGTGGTCATTGCCCTGCGTTCAGGTGCCTCTGTCTTCAATGATCCAGCGCAACAGACCTTGACGCGTCAAATCGTACCTGAGAATCAATTGTTACAAGCCTCTGCTTTGAATGGAGCCGTATATCAGATGGGGAAATTGATTGGTCCACTTGCCGGAGGATTGGTAGCGGCCGTTTTTGCACCTGCCATTTGTCTGATGATTAATGCTTCGACCTTCCTTCTCTCTACTGGATTTCTGTTCACGATTCGGAAAGTGGAGAATACGTTGTCTCGTACATCCGTAGAAGAGCAGCCTCTCCCTTACCGTCAAGCATGGCAAGAGGGATGGCGGATCTTTTTGCAAAACCGTGTCCTGTTGTTCAGCACGATCTTCGCAACCGTTACCTCGTTGGCGATTCAATTGGCGGATACACAGTTTCCCGTGATCTTCCGCGAGAAGCTGCCCGGCAATCCGGAAATGCTCGGGTTTACAGTCAGTGTCATTGGATTAGGCGCACTTGTTACTGTCACCTGGCTACATCGTTTAAAAGAGATGCGTTCCTACGGGTGGGTGCTGGGCGGTGGCGTATTGCTCATCGGAATTAGCTTTTCGTGGATTGGATTTTTCCAGGCTGGTGCTGGCATGTATTGGCTGCTGATTCCCGCTTTATTGGCAGGAATCGGAACAGGTCTGACTTCGGTCGGCGCCAATTATCTGGTACAAAAAGAAAGCCCCCCGCAAGCACTGGGCCGTGTGAGGGGAATTATCGATTCATTGACGAGCGCTACTTTCATTATTGCTCCGTTGCTCGGTGGCGTCATTATGACCATCTGGGGTCCAAACACTGCTTTTTTATGGGTCGGAATGTTAATCGCTACGATTGGTGGAGGCGCTGTTCTCTTACAACAATGGATTTGGGGGAAACGAACAAAAGACGTGGCTGTTGCTACCGCTACGGCTGGATCGGAACGAGTCGGATAATTTTATCGTCCCCTTCTCTCGGATTTCCACGACCATCGCGGTTGTTGGTCAACAAATAGAGTGCGCCGTCTTTTCCTTCGACCACATCGCGCAATCGTCCGAACTCGTCTTGGAACAAAGTAGCAGCCTCCAATACCGTATCAGGTCGAGTAGCGTCTAAGCTAATTTTCTGAAGCTGCGTACCCCTGAGGTTCGCTACGAGCAGTTGTCCTTTCCACGGCCCTTTGGATACAAACGTCATGCCAGAAGGAGCCCATGTCGTATCACCGCTTTGCAGGAGGGGGGTTTTCATCCCCTCTTTTTGCTGTTCACCAGAAATGACCGGCCAGCCGTAATTTGCGCCTGGCTCGATCCGATTAATCTCATCATGTGCAGTCTGGCCGTGCTCCGAGCTGTAGAGTATTCCTGTATCCGGATGCCATGCGATGCCTTGCGGATTACGATGTCCATAGCTGTATACAGGTGAGCCAGAAAAAGGATTGTCGGCAGGAATGGTTCCATCCAGATTGATGCGCAAAATTTTTCCGGCGAGACTTGCCCGATCTTGCGCAAGCATCGGCTCATGCGCATCGCCTGTCGTAATATAAAGACGCTGATCCGGGCCGATTTTGATCCGTCCTCCGTTGTGGATCGAGCTTCCCGGGATTTTATCGAGGAGTACCTTGTCAATCTGTGCTGCATGGTTTGCTTCTCGTAGTCGCAGAACACGATTGAAAGTAGCCTCTCCCTCTTTGTATGTATGGTAAACGTACAAGTAGTGGTTATTCGCAAAATCAGGATCGAGCACAAGGCCCAACAGCCCGCCCTCTCCCTCGCTGATGAACGGGGCAGGGAATGAGATGAGCGGATCCGGCAACAGCTTGCCTGACTGGATCACTCGCACTCTTCCTGGTCGCTCTGTGAAAAAGATTCGACCATCCGAGGCTATATCCATCGCCCACGGCACAGCCAATTGATCAGCCACTACCTCCATCCGATATGGAAGAGTCTGTTGAGCTGGCTGCGACTCAGGAGCGGGATTCGCCTCACAGGCCACAACCGGCATACTCAAGATCAAGGTAAGAACACACACCATCCATTTTTTCCACATCTCACGTTTTCCTCCCTGTGCGATTTTCCAGTAGGAACCAGGCAGCATTTTAGACAAAGCTTCGCGAATGTACGCTTATGATCCTTTTTTCACTGCGAAAAAATCTGTTTTGGATGCCCTCCAGCAGTTGTGCCGGGACCGAAGCCCGGTGACATGTTTTCCAGTCGCCTGTATCCTCTCTCCGTTCGGGCGGTCTCCTTCCAAACATATCACCGTGCTTCCACAGCTGAGGTTGGGCGTCCAACTTTTTAGAACATTTGTGTAGTTAATCAGAGAAGTCTTTCCGTTTTTCTTTATCTTTTTTCTCTTTTATGCCTTTTCAAATGTTGACTGAAGCCGCGTAGGAAGAAGCGGATTTCCAGTCCAAGCGCCTCTGGAGCCCAGCCCAGCGAAGGAATGAATGTCGGGGGTTTTCAGCTTCACTTATGATATACTCCCTTGAAACTTCAACGTTTGAAGCGCTCCCGACATTCATTCCGTAGCGAACAGCCCCCGCCTCCCGGCAGGGCGTAGGTTGAAGCGTAGACTGGAAATCCGCTTCTTCCCCCCACTACAGCCCCTCCTAATCTACCCCGGAAAAAAGACAAAAAAAAAATTGGTCCCCATTGAACCAATTCACGAAAAGACCTACTCGATATTCACTTGTCTTCGTTCCTCGATTTGTCGATGCAAAATGTACTTTCGCAAATTGTGAAAGTGACGTGCATTGATTCCTTTGATCGTACAGCCGTAAAAATAGTTCGGCCCCTCTATTCGTTCATGAATGATAACCAGGTCAGTTTTCACTACCCCATCCGGGCGATTGCGACCATGCAATTCAAAGGAAAAAACAATTTGCTGATCCGCAGGAATATGTTTGTCTGAGCGGAATGCCAAGCCTCCCAGGCTCAAATTCACCAAGTACACCATTTGACTATAAACGGAAAAAAATGAGTCTGGCTCCTGCGTCGGATACTGAATCCACCCCTTAACCTCCATGTCGAAACGGGGATAGCGTCTGCGCTGTTCCCGAAATTCAGTAGCTGTTGGAGAGTGGAACAAAAACAAGCGATTTTTGTCTTTAGCCACGACTACGGCTTCAAACGTATTGATCGTTTCATAATCAGCCGTCAATAGACAAGGGATCTGATCCCCTACAGTGACATCCAATGGGCTGGGAAATACGGCTTCGATCAAGTCTCCTTCTTCATAGGTAACATGACCTTCTATCACTCGATTCCCTTTTCTAATTTGTATTATGCTTTCCATCTGCGTTCTCCACCACTTCGCACAATTATATTACCGGGATTTCCGAAATCTTTACCTGGATGCTTTTCGCGGAAAATAAGGTATAATGGGAACATTGACAGATAGGAGGTTACAGACCGATGAATCGTTATCAATTGGTAACACTGGCTTTGGCATTTTTGGTAACCGCCTGTCTCATCGGAGTTGGCATTGCCATTGGGGAAAAAAGCCCCCTCGGTATCCTTGGCTGTATCGTTGTTGCCTTCTCGTTGATGGGATTTGGCTTTTCGTACAAGCGCAAGCATATGCGCTAACCTCTTCTCCGTTATCGCCGTACAAGTAAACTGTTCACATAAAACAGGACAGAGGGCAAGCCCTTTGCCTGCTTCAGTAGTTGTCTAGCGATAGTATAAATGTGTGGCTGGCTCCGATTCACCTTGCGGTCCGCGAGATAAAACGCGACTAGCCCGTCCACGATCATACGGTGAAATGCAGGATTTGGCAAGCGTTTAACGCTTGCCTTTGCTTGTTCTATGAAAAGCTTCAAGCGTTCAGTCGCTATCCGTTCTGAATCGTAATAGCTCACAAAGTTTAAATCTCCACCCATTTTATCTTCTTCCAGGTCAATTAAATAGTCTAATAAAATATGTAACCCGCACAGCCATGGAAAGTAAGCTTCACTTACCATTTGAATTTGCTCTTCCCCTACATCTGGATCAGTCGACAAGCAAAAAAGAGCGAATATCCCGATGGTCGAGCCTGTGACAGCCGCAAATTCTTGCCAGTACAAATCATGATAGCGTTCCTTATACTGATCCCACCACGTCAACAAGTGATCCTCGCGCAAATGGGGAGCAATGTGCTTGTATACTTGCAAATCACTATACAAACAAGAAAACTCGAGTATCTTTGCCTGGATTTTTTCATAGGCTGGCAATTGTGCGACATGTTGTTGACAGGTCTGAACCAGCCCAGCCAAAAAGCCGCCGTCATCCTTTTCCTCGCGGTACAAATAATAGTCGCGTAATGGCGCGCCTGGTGTCAGTGCATCCTGCATCGACACGTGAAGCTGACGGAAGTCTTGCGGGTCTAATGACGTGCTGCGATCACACAGATTATCCAAGTAGTCACTGATCGTTTGGTAGGCGACAATCAGCGGGACAATTGTCTCTACATGCGGGATGACCTGTGCAGCATAAACACATCCCCCTTGGCAGTGAAACTTTTTGGAGTTCATGCTGTCTTGTGCCTGTTTTCTCAGCTCGGGATTGGGAATCGCCTGTGCTCTTTTGTACCAGGCCGCAAACTCTCGCTCCAGAACAGGTTGCACATGACGATAGACTCGGTAAAGTAGCTGCCATGGATTACGTAGTTCGCTCACTTACTTCCCTCCCAAAACAAATGTAAAACGGAGGCATTCCCAAGCTTTTATCAGCTTACATCGAAGCCCTCGCTCATGACCAATAGAAATATCTTATCACATTTGGATGCCCACTCCAAAAATCAGCCCTGAAATACACCAATTCGTCTTTTTGACTCCATATAGAGTACAAAAATAAACTTTTTGGTATTGATACGAGTAGAAGAGATCGTCATTTCCATCTGATTCTCCAGCTCCAACATGCGTTTTCGCACCTCGGTAAAATCAAAGAATGTGGTCGCGTAGCTCTCGAATTTGGGATTACTGTAATCAGTCAGCCCAAGGGAAGCCAGATGGGTTAATGCCTGATAAATGGCTCTGCGAACCCGTTGCTCAGCGGCCTTCGTTTCCTTTTGGATCAGGACAGTCACTCCCTTACCCAGCTTGCGGGCAGCAATCGCCCAAAAAATATCGCGTAAAGGTGGGAGATTCACTCCCCCATCCCTTTCCTTCTCCCAGTGATACAGCCACTCCATCATGTCGAGTAAATCTTTGCTGCCTTTTTCGCTAATCATCCCCAGTTCGGTTAAGAGAAACCGTGCGGAAGACAAGATCCCCTTTTCAGGATACGTTGTTTCTTTTGAAAGAGCTGCCGTCACGTTCATACTGCCGGACAAAACGGAAAGCGACCGCTGAATACCCTCGATGGATTGCTGCAGCAATATGCGTTCCCGTACCTTTTGCAGAACACTGATGACCTCCAGTCGATTCACCGGTTTGGTCACGTAGTATTCGATCCCTGTCGCATACGCCTCTGCGATTATCTCCTTCGTTTCGATTTGCGAGATCATGACAATCTTGCCTGTAAAACGCCTCAGTTGGCGCACGGTTTCAATGCCATCTCGATTCGGCATCAAAAGATCAATCAACAAGATGTCTACTTGCTTCCAATTCAAAAAATCGTGGTCAATCTGTAAACCATCCTCTGCTTCCCCACATACCTCTCCCAAATCAGCATCCTCTATGATCTGAGCGAGCATGAATCGAATCGCCGGATCGTCGTCCACGATGAAGTAGCGCATTAGGTCACCCTTTCTGAATCAGAGTTGCGATTGGCAGGCGAATGCAAAATTGTGTGGTTTGTCCGCACGAGGCCTCGGCTATATCAATCCTTCCTTGGAGATTGTCTGTCACTTCCTTTACGTATGAAAGTCCTATCCCCGTGGAAGGCCTGCCCGATACGTCGTATTTGGTCGTGAATCCAGGCATGAACAAGAGCTCCTTGTCCTCCACCACAATGCCTGGCCCATCATCGGTCACATCAAAATGAATCCACTCCTGACTCTCGTCAATGGAGGCAACGATCGAGACCATCCCCTGGTCACGGATTGCTTCAACACTGTTGCCGACCAGATTGTTGATGAGTGAGAGTGTCGTGTAAATGTGGCAAGCGAGATAGGGCACCTCCACATTCGTTTCAAACTGAATGTCCTTCTCCAACAGTCTCGCGTACTTTCGTTGCACCTGAACAATAATAGCAATCAATTCGCCCAGTGGCATATAATCTCGTTCGTTCTCGTCAGTAATCAGCTTGGAAAGGCCTGCATATATGCGTTGATTGTCCTTTTTCACTTCATGCACTTGTCCGGCAAGGGACAGTAGCCGCTTTGCATATCGCTTGCTCGTCCCATCCTTGTGCTCCACCTCGTTCATCTCGCGATACAACTCATAGCAGCTGCGCGTGATTTCCTCGACCTGATGCAATGTCTTTTTTAGATGAACAGATTCCTCGTACAAGTTGGAAATGAGCATCAACATCTGCTCGTTTCGATTGCGCTGTTGCTTTTCCATCCATTTCGCCTGACGCAGCTGAATCATATTGAAAAAACTAAGGACAAAAAAACTGCGTATCAAAGCAATGACGGCAATCGGCCCTACGACCTCCAGCTGAAAGACTCCCTCCCAGGACACAGCACGAAAGGACAGCTCTACCAAATTGGCAGCTATTTCTGAGACTGTCCCCAACAGTCCCACCCAAAGCGGTCGATGATGTAGTGTATTAACGCGCAAGAGCGAGAATAGACAAGCAAAGGTAGCGTAATAGCAAAAGGCGGGGAAATGCATCTGAAGAGAAGGCAGAAACGAAAAGACATCTGCATACAAGAAATCTAAGATTATTCTAAATAGAACAACAATTAATCCAGTTACTATCCCTGCCAAGAAAGAAGGACGCAGCCACAATAAAAAAAAGAAAAAAGCCGTTGTACCAAAGCTAATGCGGAAATCATCTTGAAACGGGTGGAATTTGAGCTCCCCGGCAATCGGGACAGCAATGAGCATAAGCAGCAGGATCGAAAGGGTCTCTCTCATACAATGTTGCCCGCACTTCCTGTTTATTTCTTAGTTTACTATATTTTTCTATAGATTTTTGTAGTTTTTTATAGACCTCCCCTTACAATGCGAAGGAAAGTTATATAAACAGAACATTTAGACTAGGGGGAATTATCTTGAAGAATCGTCATTTTCTTCTCTCGCTCACACTACTTCTGTCCATGTCGCTCATCACGGCATGTGGTGGTGGCAACTCTTCACAAGGAGGTGCAGGTGGAGGCGCCGATCCCTCCCAATTAATTATTGCAACAGGCGGTACAGGCGGCACTTATTTCCCACTCGGTGGCGGCATGGCTGACCATATAACGAAAAATGCTGGCATCACTGCTACAGCACAAGCCACAGGCGCTTCAGCAGAAAACATTCGCCTCCTTCGTGATAAAAAGGCGGACATCGCCTTCACGCAAAATGACATTGCCGAGTATGCATCAAAAGGAACGAACATGTTCCAGCAAGACGGTAAAATTGATTCCTTCCAAGCATTGGGCGCTCTCTACGATGAGACCATCCAAGTCGTCGTCTCTGCTGACAGCAATATTAAAAGCGTTGCCGATTTGAAAGATAAGCGCGTATCTGTAGGCGCTCCAGGAAGCGGCACAGAAGTGAACGCTCAGCAAATTTTAGAAGCATATGGCATGACCTTTGAAGACACCAAGCTCCAGCGCCTCTCCTTCGCTGACTCGGCCAAAGCCATTCAGGACGGCCAATTGGATGCTGCCTTCCAAACTGCTGGTACGCCTACCGCAGCAATCACGGAGCTGGCAGCAACAACTGGCGTAAAAATCATTCCCATTGATGCGGACAAAATCGATGCGATCATCGCCAAATACCCTTACTACGTGAAAACAACCGTCCCAGCCAATACGTACCAAACCGTTCCGGAAGAAGTGACCACCGTCTCCGTCAAATCAATGCTTTTGATTCGCTCCGATCTCAGTGAAGGCCTCGTGTACAAAGTAACAAAGGCGATCTTTGAGAACAGCGACAAGCTCGGTCACGCCAAAGCCAAAGAAATCAAGCTGGAGAACGTGAAGAACGGCGTCAGCATCCCTGTTCACCCGGGCGCCCAAAAGTACTTTGACGAAAAAGGCGTGAAGTAAAGCCAGATGATTTTTATCCAGGAAGTATCAAAGCAAAGAGGGCGGACGTTGTTCCGCCTTTTCTCCTTCTTTCTTCTCGTCATTGTCATTTATGTGGGCATCGCCACTCCGCTGATTCCCGCTCTGGTTATCCGGGATACACAATCGAATCAGGTAGTTTGGCGTGCAAACATATACAATGAAGCAGCCTTTGGCATCCGCTGGACTCATTCCATTCATCGGTCGACAATCGAGGAGCAATACCGGATTGTAGATGGTCAAATTATTTTGTCAGAGATGAGCTTTCACGACTACGGTATCGGCATGGAAAATGAATTGGCTCCTGGCGAGGAGCTGATTCTGGCCGATGGACGATTCCACATTCGCAATATGCAGCGCTCTTTTCCTGCCCTGCGGCTTTTTATCGGGCAAGTACGGGCTAATCATACGTTGCTTTTCGCTGGACAGGATATTCCGTTGAGCTTGATCGACAAGCCAGGAGAAGCCATCACGATTCAGGCAGAAAAGCGATCCATTCTGAGCGAGTTAGGAGGTTACTAGATGAGTACAACAACGAATATGAACCAACAAGAGATGGATAAGCTGATCGCGCAATATGACAAGGAATCAGCCACACGCCAGCTCGCGGGTCCTATGAAGTGGATTTCTTTTGGTCTACTTGTCCTCTTCTCCCTGTACCAGTTATCCAGCACGCTTTTCTTCACGCTGCCTCCCCAGATTCATCGTCCGATCCACTTGGCCTTCGGACTGGCACTTGTCTATCTGTTATATGCAGGAACATCCAAAGGCAACCGTAACAAAATCGGAATCGTGAACATGATTCTCGCCTTGTTGGGTGTCTTCGTATCGCTGTATTGGGTCATTGACTACGAAGGACTCGTGACCCGAACAGGTAACTATACGACGATGGATATGGTGGTCGGCGGTATTGCCATCGCGCTCGTCCTAGAGGCTGCACGACGAGTCGTCGGAATTCCAATCGCTCTCATCGCCACTATTTTTCTTTTATACACCTACTTCGGACCTTACATGCCAGGCTTTTTGGAGCATCGCGGCAGTGATGTCGAGCGGATTATTGGGCACAGCTACTACACACTAGAGGGTATTCTCGGTACTCCGCTCGCCGTTTCCTCTACCTTCATCTTTTTGTTTGTGCTATTTGGCGCGTTTCTCGAAAAAACAGGGGTCGGTGAGTATTTTAACGATTTGTCGCTGGTCATTGCAGGCAGACGAATCGGTGGCCCTGCGAAGGTGGCCGTATTTTCCAGCGCCTTGCAAGGGACGATTAGCGGCAGCTCCGTTGCCAATGTCGTTACCTCCGGCGCCTTTACCATCCCGATGATGAAACGGCTCGGCTATCGTTCCGAATTTGCCGCGGCGGTGGAGGCCTCGTCCTCTACTGGTGGACAAATCATGCCGCCTGTCATGGGGGCTGCTGCCTTTTTGATGGCGGAATTCATCGGCGTTCCTTACTTGGAAATCGCCAAATCTGCAATCCTTCCTGCGATTTTATTTTTCGTGGGCATCTGGATTATGACGCACTTCGAAGCAAAGCGCCTCGGGTTACGCGGACTCTCCAAGGAAGAACTACCGAACAAAAAAGAAGTTTTGAAAAAAATGTACTTGCTCCTCCCCATCGTGATCATTATTACCGCTCTGATGATGAACATATCAGCCGAGCGCTCCGCGATTATCGGCATCATCTCCACCATTATCGTGGGCGCCTTCCGAAAAGAAACCCGCATGTCTATTGCTGATATTTTAGAAGCACTTGCCTCAGGTGCCAGAATGGCTCTCGGTGTCGTGGCCGCAACTGCGTGTGCCGGAATTATCGTCGGTACGATTACGTTGACTGGGATCGGATTGAAGCTGGCAAATGGCTTGATTGATTTGGCTGGCGGTCAGCTTTTCCTTACGCTGTTTTTCACGATGATCGCATCGCTTATCTTGGGCATGGGAACACCTACGACTGCGAACTACATCATCACTTCTACCATCGCTGCCCCGGCACTCATTCAATTGGGTGTACCAGCTATCGCTGCTCACATGTTTACATTCTACTTCGGAATCGTTGCAGACATCACGCCGCCAGTTGCGCTTGCTGCCTTTGCCGCATCAGGCATCGCCAAGTCAAAGCCGATCCGGACAGGTGTAGAATCCACGCGGCTATCAATCGCTGCTTTTATGGCTCCCTATATTTTCGTCATCTCACCAGCCTTGCTGCTGATTAATACCACCTTGCTCGAATCGATTTGGGTTATGCTGACTTCAACGCTTGGGATGATCGGGGTGGGAGCAGGGTTGATCGGCTATTGGATGTCCAAGCTAAACGTCTTGGAACGTATCCTCGCAGTTGCAGGTGGCGTGCTCGCGGTCATCCCTGGGATCGAAACGGATATCGCCGGTTTTATTTTGCTAGGGCTCGTTTTTTCCTTATCGTATTACAAAGCCCGTAAGCAAAAACAATCTGTGCAAACGACAATATAAGAAAACAAACAAAAACCCTCCCAAGCATTCGTTTCCTGTTGCCAGGAAGCTCTCTTGCCTAGGAGGGTTTTCTTCTTTTATTCTTCTTGTTCGCTTCGAATCATTTTGGTCCAGCCGTCTACTTGCTCCACGCGGCGTTCCTTCATCAACTTGCCAAGTGCCCGCTTGAAGCTGGACTTGCTCATTTGGAATTTTTCTCGGATGACATCCGCTTCTGTCGAATCGGTGTAAGGCATCGCCCCGTCACGATTGATCAAATAGCGCAACAGCTTGTCCGCATCTTCGCCATACTGTACTTCCTTGCGTTCTTTCATAGAACCGTTCAGACGGCCATCCTCACGTACAAAGCTAATACGGCAGCGCACAGTTTGTCCGAGGCGCAGACGTCCTACCATTTCATCACGATGAATGAAAAGGATATGCTCGTCTTCCGTCAACAGGAATGCACCTGCTTGAATCACTTTGTAGACCGTACCCTCGACAGACTTGTTCTTCATACTCTGATCTGCCATTGCTGCGATCTTGACGATTTCGTTTTCAGTGACCGGCTTTGCCAAGAGTCTGCCGAGCTTGTCTTGCTTCAGCGCTACTAGCATTTGATCCTTGGGACGCGGCCATTCATCGCTATGCTTGGGCAGGTCATCGATGAACAAGAGCAGATCCTTGTTAATGCCGTTGTCAAGGAATACACCCATGCGCGGAGAGATGTCCACTACTTCCAGCCAGCCGTATTCACCCATGCCGACATGAGGCATGTCCATGGTCGCAGCCAGTCGGTTTTCGTGATCATGGTACAAAAATACTTCGACCTCATCATCGATATGTAAACGCTCGTGCGCTTCATTGGCATGGAGAAACACTTCATCTTTGCCATCGCGCAAAAAATAGCCGATTTCCGTTTTTCGCGCTACCGTCATGGTAAGCGTCATCCCTGCCTCCAAATTGCCGTTCTGAATGATTTGGGGCTCACGCTTTTCACGCATTTGTCTTTTGTACATATTTATTTTTTCCTCGCTCTCTACCATTGTGCACACTAACTATACCCATCCCCCGCAAGAAAATACCACAACTTTTTTCTAACAAAATAACGATGCGAAACGAAATAGGCAAGTCTTCCATTCACGGACATACATATGACAGTAAGACTGGCTTGGCCCTACTTTTCCAAGACTGGAGTGACTCTTGCCTATGCTGTTGTTGCTTGAACATATTTTTCTCGGCATTGTACAAGGCTTGACTGAATTTTTACCGATATCAAGCACGGGTCATCTCGTCCTATTTCGCAAAATGTTTGGCATGCAGGAGGTAGGCCTTTTATTTGACACGATGCTTCATTTCGGTACGCTAATCGCTGTCGTTATTGTCTTTTGGCCACAGGTTCGTTTTATCATCATGAATCCGATGAGCAAGCTGACAAAGCTATTGGTCGTAGGCACGATCCCTACCGCAGTGATCGGACTCGCCTTTGAAGATTATTTTGAAGAAATCTCCCAGACAGGCATTACGATCGGCTGGGAATTTCTTGCGACAGGCGCGATCCTCTGGGCAGTGGAGTCCATGCGCCGTGGAAATCGGAGATTCGAGGAAATCAACTACACGGACGCCCTCATCATCGGAACACTGCAAGGTGCAGCGATCCTACCTGCTATTTCCCGCTCAGGGCTGACGATTGCCGGTGCTCTCCTGCGCGGAATCGACCGTTCTGATGCTGCGCGCTTTTCGTTTTTAATATCCTTGCCTGCGATTCTGGGTGCTTGTGTCTTACAAACAGCCAAGCTCGTAGAAACACCGCTTGAAACAGCTTTATGGATCCCGATGCTCGTGGGCACCATGTTTGCCGGACTAGCTGGATATGTAGCCATTCGCTGGATGCTTACCATCATCAGTACAGGCTCGATGAAAGGCTTCGCTATCTACGTCTGGGTATTGGGTGGGTTAATTTTACTCATGCAGCTCTTGGGCTGGTAATGCGAAAAAAGCCGGCTGCTTGCTCGCCGGCTTTCATCTACTTTCTTCCTTGTCTGGATAACGGCTGGCAATTAATTTGCCTACCAATAAAATAATGCCATAAAACGCTGTTGCCAAAAGCGAAGTAGCCAGCCACGTCGCCGTCCCCAGCACCAGATAGAGTGCGGCATGAGCAACAAAGATACCTACCAGCCACACCATAATGTTCATTCGATTAAAAAACGTCATCAAACTACGCAATTGCCTCGCACCTCCACCATTCCATTTACTACTGTTATAGCCGATGAAACGGTGTTTTATCCCCTTACCGCTCTCCAAGATCAGGATGAGGCACAATTACCGCAAAGCCTGCTTGCTCCAGAATTTCTGCCAGTACGAAAAGAGGCGTGTCGGCAACCTCTCTGTACATTTTCGGTGTATGCAGATGGATCGCATCAGGAAAGTCTTCACTTAAATGGGTTCGCAATTTTTTCCCGCTGTCATCTTCATCGGTAAATAGGTATACCTCATCTGCATCTGCTGCTTCTGTTTGGGCGAGCAACTTTTCCCCTTTTTCCAAGCTGTAGGAACCGTATGTACAAAGAATAGTGACAGGCTCAGCCAGCACCCGAAGCAAGCGTTCTTTGTCTGTCTTCCCCTCCACGATCATGACACACCCTGCCATCCGTTCCCATCCTCCTGACGCACGCACGTTTTTTTATAGTATACCTCAACTCTCACCTAGGAAAATGAGGATGACTACTCCCTTTCGAAACAAGACATCTTAAGAAAGCATCCATTATCGAACAGGGGGTTGTACCATGTCCAAATTCAAAAGTGCCAAAAACTTGAATCAAAAAGGCTTGGCTGTTGCAGGGCTTACCAGCAGTACAGTTGCGGATGATACGCATACTGAAGACAACCAAGGATCATCCTATCAGCATCAACACAACAACGAAAATAGGAAGAATCAAAAATAAAAGGAATGAAATGGTTGCCTGGATAGAGTTTCCTTAGTAAGATGGTTTTATGAATATTGAACAACTTGAACTAACCGAAAAGCGAATCAAGATTTTTAAAGCGTTGGCAGATGAGACAAGGCTAGCCATTTTAAAGACCTTGTATCATTCCGGCAACGAGCTAAATTGTACAGAAGTAGGCTTTACCTGCGACACCTCCAAGTCCAATGCCTCTTATCATTTCAAGACACTTCGAGAGGCAGGACTGATCAAAGTCAGAAAGGATGGACAAGCACGGTACATGAGCATATATAAAGAAACCTTCGATCAAATATTGCCTGGCTTTTTAGATACCTTGTGATTGGTATCCTTTTTTTGCTCATCAGTTCAAAAGTTATTTAACTATAGAATTATAAAACAACGAGGAGAGATTTTTTATGGAACGCCTATTTTTGATGATCTTTTTCTTCACCATGTTTTTGATAGGTACGAATACATTTATCATTAGCCCACTGCTGCCAACCTTGCGAGAGTTATATCACGTATCCACTAACCAGGCAGCCTGGCTGATCGGAACGTATGCTTTCGGATTTGCTTTGACCGCTTTAGTCGCCGGTCCGCTATCCGATAATCGAAACAGGAAACATGTGATGGCATTCGGTATGCTCGGATTTGCACTTTCCACACTTGCATGCGCCTTTGCACCTAGTTTCGCCGCGATGCTCTTCTTTCGCTTTCTTGCCGGGACCTTCTCTGCCTTTATCGGTCCTCAAGTGTGGGCTGCCATTCCTGTTTTGTTTCCCCCTGCTCGTATCGGAAAAGCTATGGGGATTGTCATGGCAGGTCTTTCGGTTTCCCAAGTGATCGGTGTACCTATAGGCAGTTTTTTGTCCGCTTATCATTGGTCGTTTCCTTTTTTGGCTGTAGGAATTGCTTCTCTCGGAGCTTTTGTACTCATCATCCGAAAACTTCCCGATTTATTGCCTCCTACCGCCATAGCCGGACTTGGAACAAACAACGCCCGGGTGGCTATTTTTGCACGTTACATGGATCTGTTGCGACTGCCTCAAGCTTCACGCAGCTTTATCGGCTATTTCGTTTTCATGACGGGTGTCTATGCAGTCTTTTCATTCTATGGCGTATGGCTTTCCGATCAATATCAGCAATCCGTTACCCAAATTGGCTTGATCACTTTCGTTATCGGGCTTGGCAACACCGTTGGCAGCTTACTCAGCGGTTGGTTACTCGAGCGTTGGAAGACAAATACGATTTTGACCGTTGGGTTTCTGGGTAGCGCCCTGCTCTATCTTGTTTTGCCTTACATACCGGGAGTCGGCTTTTTGCAGGTTGTCCTCTTCTTCATGTACTGCTTCGGCGGTGTACTCGTGCCTGTCCTGATGGGGTACTTGCAATCATTGTCCGACACCTCGCGCGGTACCATATCGAGCTTGGCCAACGCCTGTATGTACATCGGAACTTTCATTGCCTCTTCTTTCGCAGGCAATTTGTATTCTATTTTTGGATTCGCGGGGGTCAGCACCTTCGCCACCTTCACTTTTCTTATCGCCTATCTTCTCTTTGTTTTGAGGACGGGTAAATTAAATGTAACCTCTCAAGCTTGAGTTCTTTACTTTCCCTCTTCGCCTTGCTACGCTATGGTCACATTCATTTTACCGCAGTCAGCAGGACGGAGAGGGTCAACGTGGATTCATCCCCATCTTTATGGAAAAACAGTTCGTTCCTCAAGCTTTGGCTTGCGCAAATGACAGCAAGCATCGGTGATCATTGCTACAGCTTCGCATTACTCTGGTATTTGCTCCAAGCAACCAAATCGGGTACGGTGCTCAGCCTGCTCGCAATCCCGGAAATGGTGGCGGGTCTCATGTTTTACCTCGTCGGCGGAGTCATGGCTGATCGGTACAGCCCGCGCATGCTCATGGTGGGTGCGGATGTTGCTCGAATTCTTGTCGCGATCACGGTTGGCATCCTGGTCTACATGGGTGTGGAAGAGTTTGCTTTTTTTCTGGCAGCCCAATTCTTGTTGGGGTTGTTCTCCAGTCTGTTTCAGCCAGCGCGAACCGTTGCACTCAAATCAGTGGTTCCCCAAGAGCAGCTAGGGCGAGCAAATGCCATCTTGGATACGACTTTCCGAACGATTCGGATTATTGCGCCAATGTCAATTGGACTGGTCGCTTCGATTATGCCGCTGTCTACTTTGTTTTTTGTGAACGCAGGCAGCTATTTGATTTCCGTCTTGTTCCTTTATGCCATCCGTATTTCGTTGACCGATCAACGAGGGGTATCTCCTACGAAAATGACACCCAGGCAGTACGCCCGGGATATTGCCGCAGGTTTACAGGAGCTAAAACAAAATCGTGCTCTGTTCTTGATTCTTCTCTTTAGCAATATGGGCTTTCTCGTCTGGCAGGTCACTTACACGGTGGGCTTCCCATTCATGGCCGAACGCATGCAGCAAGGAAACGGAAGTACATTAGCTGTCTTGTTGGGCTTTTACGGGATCGGGAACTTGCTAGGAAGCCTGTACATGGCGCGATCGTTCTACACTCGCTATTTGTTTGTGATTATGATTGGTTGGGTGTTTCAGGCAGTCGGGTTCCTGTTGCTTACGGCAGGAGGTACCGCTCACTGGATTGCCTTCCTCGGAGCAGCCGTGGCAGGGATCGGAGGACCGCTCATTGGTATCCCGACCGTGACTGCCATTCAAATCAAAGCATCCAGCAACAGTACAGGCAAAATTTTTGCGATCAACATGCTCATGTTCACTTTCTTTTGCACATTGTCCAGCAGCCTCGGTGCAATCTGGATGGGCAAATGGCCCGTCGAGCAGCTTTTTTTCGTTAGTGGACTATTCCTCGCTGTCATGAGCTTCGCAGGCTTTCTGATTGAAAAACAAAAACCAACGGAACAACACCAATCCTCATCTGCATAAGTAGCTTTTTTCATACCAAAAAGCCGTTTTTTCCTCCTTCAAGGAATCAACGGCTTTTTGTTTTCCTACATTTCAACTGGCTGTTGTTGTGTCACACAATGAATCATCCCACCATGTTTATAAAGCTCTCTGACATCAATGCCAATCACTTCACGGTCAGGGTATAGCTTTTGGATGATCTCGTTTGCGATTTTGTCATTCGGATCATGATAATTCGGCACTAGGACAACGGTATTCCCAATATAGAAATTCACATAGGAGCCTTTGTATCCCAAGTCCTTTCCATTCTCTAAAATGACATTGTGCTTACTGATTGGTAAATTCACGTACTTATACGGCTTACCCAAGGCATTCTTCGCCTTCAGCAATGTTTGGATATCCTTATTCGAGACACCCCATTCCTCTAAATCCTCTTCCTTCATCGTAATAATCGTTGACTGATCATAAAATTTGGCAAAACCATCAATATGAAAATCTGTAATATCGAGGCCTGGTACACCATCTAGCCAAATAAAATTCGTCGCACCAAGATATTCTTTCATATACTTCTCAACATTTGCTTCTGAAAATTTGGGATTTCTATTTTTATTCGTAACAGCACTGCGTGTCGATAAAAATGTACCATTCCCGTCCAATTCAAACGCTCCACCTTCAAGAACAAGCTCATTCAAATCAATTCGTTCCATTCCTGTTTGCTTGCTTAGCTTGCTTGAAAGTAATGCATCTTTTTTATACGGCGTTTTCTTGCCCCATCCGTTAAATCCCCAGTCCATCATTTTCAAGTTCTTATCCTTGTCGTATACAAAAATCGGCGCAGTGTCCCTTGACCATACATCGTCCGTAGGAGCAATGTAGAAGTCGATTTTGTCCATATGGATACCTTCCTCATACAGAAGATCATAAATATAGTCCTTTTCGTATTCATCATAAGCGACAATATGGACATTTTCCCCTTCACTTAAGGCAGCTGTCATCTCGATCCAAATGGACTCAACCTCTTCTTGATAACCTTTCCCATACGTAAAGTTATGCGGCCATACTAACCACGTACCTTCATGCTTGCTTTTTTCATCCGGCATTGTGTATTTGCCTACGTATTGTTTTTTCATGTTTTGACTCTCCTCGGCCTTACTTGGCATACACCCCATTAAGATCCCAGCTGTTAAGACAACCCCTGAGCACAGTACCATTATCTTCTTCATTTCATAATCCCCTCTTGTTCTGGTAGCTTTCCCGCAAAAGTAGAGTAAGCCTTGACATAGTGTCAAGGTCAAGCAGTTATTGTCTCGCTTTTTTCATGATAGGAAAACTGATCTGTGTCACATACTCACAGGCAGGGCTGTCACATTCTGGGCCTTTCAAGTAGGTTTCGTAAGGCAGACCATCCAGACGGTAGCCGTTGCTATCTGCCCACTCTTCAAGTGCCATATGCGCGTATCCGATATCGTCATAACTTCCGAAATGCAAAGTAGTAGCAATAAACTGCTCGGGGAGCTGTTTGATTTGCCATTCGCTTGATGTATTGCAGCCGTTCTCATGAATGATCGGGATCATCAACTCAATATTACTGTTGTCAGGGGTGAATTCTTCATCTAAAAACAAAACAGACGGAGCACCAAGTAACTGAATATGATTTTCTTCCGCTTGCGCGTATATAGAATCAATGTACTTGTCCATGTCCGCAATATGAATTTGCAAGCTTTGACTGATGATACTTACTTCCTTTCTCATTCCGAGCAATATATCGTACGTTCTTCTCTTTCCTCGAATGATATCTTCCTTTTTTTCAATCATCTCCTGCATTTCTGCAATGATCTGTCTATAACGATTCACCTCATTGGACAGTTCATTTATTTTCGAGTGGATGAATTCGATAAAAAATTTCCTGTCGGATGTCTGAAGGATCGTTTTAATCTCTGGCAGAGAAAATCTGTATTCTTTCAACTTATTGATAAGTAATGCCGTTTCTAATTGACTCTTTTCATAGTATCTGTATCCATTTGTTTCATCGACATGCAAGGGCTTCAAAAGTTCTTCCTTGTCATAGTGTCGCAACATGCGCGGACTCATTTTGCAAAGCTGAGAAAATCTGCTGATTGTGTACATATGTCTCCCTTACCCTTTGTGATGATTTCAAGAAGCTATTATATCATTCAGTATCGAAGCTCTGGTGATACCTACCATCGTTATTTTCTTATTATTTGCAAAAAAACAATTGCAACCGAAATTTCAATGTCATATAATCTGACATAAATAAAAATAGTGTCAGGTTATCTGACACAGATAAGAGGTGGATGGATGGAACCTACTGTCGCAAGTCTCTCGTCTGCCATTGACGCCACATGGGTCATGGTCTCGGCCATTCTGGTCATTCTCATGCAGGTTGGATTCGCCCTGCTGGAAGCTGGCTCTACTCGCATGAAAAACGCTGGTCACGTCGCAGGCAAAACGGTCCTTACCTTCGGCATCTGCTCGATTGCCTTTTGGGCGTTTGGCTTTGGTCTGACATTTGGAGACGGCAACTCTTTCGTCGGACTTTCCGGATTCTTTTTTGACGGCTTGCAAAAAGACGCTTTCTCCGCTTTTTCCGCTGCAACTGTGCCTATCTCGATTCTCTTCCTCTTTCAGCTCGCTTTTGCAGCCGTTTCACTCGCGATCGCCTGGGGTGGTTTCGCCGAACGTGCCAAGCTGTCCATTTATTTTATTTTCAGCGTACTGTTTACTGTCCTCATCTATCCTGTCGTCGGTCACTGGGTATGGGGCGGCGGTTGGTTGGCACAACTCGGGATGCAAGACTTCGCTGGTTCTACAGTTGTCCATCTCCAAGGTGCCATCGTCGCACTTGTCGCCACTATCCTTTTGAAGCCTCGCATTGGAAAATACAATCGCGACGGCAGCTCCAATCTGATTCCTGGTCACAACCAAGTCTACTCTGTCTTAGGTGTCCTGTTTCTTTGGATCGGCTGGTTCGGCTTTAACGCCGGCTCCACGCTCGGCAGTACATCTGGATTTTTCGGCTATATCGCCGTCACAACCAATCTCGCTACCGCAGCAGGCGCTGTCGCCGCTCTCACTATCTCCTGGATCGTCATGGGGAAAGCAGATATTCCAAGTATGCTCAACGGCGTCCTCGCTGCTCTCGTCGCAATTACAGCATCCTGCGCCTTCGTCGATCCGTGGGCAGCTGTTGTGATCGGTGCTGTGTCAGGTATTCTTACATTTTATACATCCATTTGGTTTGATCGCATGGGGATTGATGATCCCGTCTTCGCTTTTTCCGTGCATGGGGTGGCTGGTATTTGGGGAACGTTGTCCACGGGTTTATTCGCTACTCCAGAGCTTGCCGAAAAGGTCGGCGTAGGCGGTCCTGGGCTGTTTTATGGCGGCGGCCTGCATCAGTTAGGGGTTCAAGCGTTGGGCTTGGCTGGCTCCGCGCTCTACGTTTTCGTCGTAGCCATCATCATTTTGTATGTGTTAAAAGTAACCATTGGCCTGCGAGTCACTGAAGAGGAAGAGGTGGTTGGTCTTGACCTTAGCGAACATGGGGGATACGGCTATCCCGAACTACTCCAGCCTGAACGCGTACGACCGGCTACATCTACCCAAACCAGCACCTCTCACTCTCTCACCTGAACAAGTGGAAAAAATACGGAATGTTGACTCCTTTGGCGAGCTGGCCTTATTGCGACGAGAATTGTTGGACCCTTCTCCGTTGCGTTCATTGAATCGCGCAGGGGAACTGGCTCCCTTTTCCATTGTCGTCAATCTGATTCACGACAATCTTATCCGACAAGGGGTACTCCTCGCAGTGAACGACCTTGCCAAAAGGGGCTTGGGTACCCCTCCCGTCCCCTTTGCCTTTCTGCAATTCGGCAGTGGAGGTCGGTCAGAGCAAGCACTCATCAGCGATCAGGATAACGGCCTCGTCTATCAACTGCCAGATCATCTAGGCGAACAGGAAACAGAAAAGATACATGGTTACTTTCAATTACTGGGGGCGACAATCGTTGCTGGTCTGGAGGTAGCCGGTTATCCTCCCTGCCAAGGGAATGTCACTTGCCTCTCCCCAAAATGGCGAGGTAGCACCGAACAATGGCTGGACCAAATAGACAGATGGGTCTCTCACCCCATCTGGGAGAACGCTCGTTATTTACTGCTCGCAAGTGATGTGCGTGTCTTATGGGGCGAATCGGCCATTTTTACTCCTGTCCATGACCGCTTCCGCCAATTGCTTGCAGGGAACGCCTTTTTGCTGAATCGACTGGTAAGCAATACGTTGCATTATCGGGTACCACTCGGAATATTCGGCAGAGTTTTACCTGAAGTCCATGGACGCTTCCGCGGCGCCATCAATGTGAAGTACGGCATTTATTTGCCACTAGTGAATTGCGTACGGCATTTCGCCTTGGCGCACGGCATCTTTGCCAGCTCTACCTTGGAACGATTGGATCTACTCGGTGAAAAAGGAGTCTGGAGCAAAAGCTTTTGTGACGAGGTAGCCGCGTACTTCCGGCAAATTCAAGGTTTGCGCCTGATTGCTCCTCTCCATTGGGAAGATGGACAATACACCAGTAATAGCTATATCAAACTAGGGGAGCTTTCTCCTGACACCCAAGTGATGGTACGACAATCCATGAAGCTGGCGATCCGCCTGCAAAAAATGACAGAAAAGCTCCCGTCCGTTTTTGGGGGATAGGAGGAGATTGCGTGGCAAAATGGGACTTATTCGGTCGCATTTGGCATATGAGCCGGGCTATGCCAGATATAGCAGATGACAAACAGCACATCGCCTATTTGCGCTCCATCTCCAAAACGAATAAACCAGTCGATTCCAGTGCCGATATTCCTTTGCACGATCTGGAGGTTGTCGTCGTCGATCTGGAAACGACCGGTTTTTATCCCGATCACGGAGACGCGATTATATCGATGGGAGCCGTCGCCATGAGAGGAGAGCACCTCCTCCTCGGCGATTCTTTTTATACGTTGGTCAATCCCGGTCGGGCGATTCCTCCACACATCCGCTCTCTCACCGGGATTACCGATGATATGGTTGCCGATGCTCCCGAGCTGCTAGAGGCTTTGTCCCGTTTTTTTCAATTTGTTGGAGATCGTCCACTCGTTGCCCATCACTCTCGCCATGAGCGTGAATTTTTACGATCTGGACTTTGGAAAACGAGCCGGCGTTCGTTTACCCACCGCATGCTGGATACGATGCTACTCATCCGATTGTTGAGCAATCCGATTGGCAACGGTTCGCTGGACGCCCTCTGTGCAGCACACGACATCCCGATCTCACGCAGGCATCACGCTTACTGTGACGCTGTTGCCGCTGGTACGCTCTGGGCGAAGTATTTGGTGAAAGCAAAATCACATGGATTTACAAACCTGCGGCAGGTTTACGAGGCCGTACGCTAGAAGAAGTTCGAACAAGTTCAACAAGTCCTACCAACCAACATGAGGAGAGAATATCATGCTACAGATCAGAGACGCAGTTCTGAGTGACCTACCTGCAATGCTCGCTATTTACAACTACGCGGTAGAAAATCTGGTTGCGACATTTGACTTGGAGCCACAGACCTTGGCCCAGCGCGAAGTGTGGTTTCACAAGCACGGTGACAGACATCCGATCATCGTCGCCGAATACGAAGGGAACGTGATCGGCTATTGCAGCCTGTCCGTTTTCCGTGAGAAACCCGCCTATCAAAAATCGACCGAGCTGTCTATTTATATCGCCCCCGATCAAAGCGGGAAAGGTGTCGGCACGACCTTGATGAGTGCGATTTTGGAGCGTGCCAGACAACTCGAATACCATACGATCGTGAGCGGAATCGTAGGGGGCAATGACGCCAGCGTGAAGCTGCATGAGAAGTTCGGGTTTTCATTGGCTGGGAGGTTTCAAGAGGTGGGATTTAAATTCGGAGAGTGGCACGACGTTCATTTCTATCAATGGATGGTCAAGTAACAGCATACGAAAAGCCGACACCCTTTTCACAAGGAAGTGTCGGCTTATTTGTTATGTAGGAAGCGAATATCGAAAAGTGGCACATCTTAAGCCAGGGTCTAATCCCTTAGCCCTTATGATATTAGTGTAACTGACGGATGATTATAAGTCTATATCTTTTTGAAAATTTGCACTAAAGTAGGTGTACCTGGCCAGGGAATCAAAAACAGGAGGTAACCCTGCTGTGCAATGGCTGTCATGGGATCTGAACCTGAAGACCAGATTGATCGGTGAGACGCTTTTCAACCTATTGTTTTGGATGTACTTTCCCTTTCTTACTCTCCACTTTAGTGATACCTTTGGCAAAAATGTTGCCGGGTTACTCATGACAGTGCCACCGATTATGAGTATGATCGGCAATCTTTTTGGCGGCTATTTGGCTGACCGATTTGGTCGTCGATATGTCATGCTGTCAGGAGCGTTTTTGCAGGCAGGCATGTTTGTCCTGTTTGCCTTCTCCCTCTCTTCTTGGATCGATTATCTTGCGTTTATTGGAATCGGGCTTGGCAAAGCGGTATACAGCCCGGCGAGTTCTGCGATGGTCGCTGATCTCACCTCCGAAAAAGACAGACGCAGAATATTCGCTACCTTCGTTACAGCCATGAACATTGGCGCCGTATTGGGACCCGCGTTGGGGGCCATCTTTTTCTTTCAATACCGCAGTGAGCTGCTATGGACTTGTGCGCTTGTCACTTTTTTGTATTCGATTGCGATCTGGCTCCATGTGAGAGAGACACTGCCACAGTCTGTAAAAAGCTCTGTCGCCTCCATCCATTTCCCTTCTGTTATGAAGGAGCAATGGCAGAGCTACACCGTCATTCTACGCGACAAAGCCTTTGCTATCTATATTTTCGCAGGCATGCTGATTACCATCGCAATCGTGCAGCTCGATTTATTTTTGGCCGTCTATGTAAAAGAATTCGTCCCAGCGCAGACACTGCTCTCGTGGAAAGCATGGTCGCTCTCGCTTAGCAGTACAGAAATTTTCGGATGGATGCTGGGAATAAGCGGCCTTCTGTTTGTTCTGTGCGCCCTGCCTGTTACCAAATGGTTTGAGAACTGGAGCGACCGGAATGTCTTCCTCTTGTCCTCCCTGCTGTTTGGCATGGGCATGTTTTTGGTGGGATTCACGACGAATGCATGGCTGTTGTTCGGATGCGTGGTCATTTTTACAGTAGGGGAAGTAATGCGAACGCCGGTCGAGCAGAGCTTCGTCAGCAAATACGCACCAGAACATGCACGAGGACAGTACATGGGCGCCTCTAACCTGCAGTACTCGCTCGGCCGCTTCCTCGCTCCCGTAACCGTCATTCTTTCGGAGTGGATCATGCCTATTGGTGTTTTCGCGTTCATCTTGCTATGCTCTCTGTTGAGTGCCGTTTTTTATATGAAGCTATTCCAAATCGTTCAGAAACGCGAGTCAGTTCATTACGGATAAGCTATAGCCGAAAACAAGAAGTGGTTGAGCAGCGATAACCTCCTGCCAACCACTTTTTTCGTTCAAGATTATAATTTTTTCGGAGCTTCTAATTTCACGGGGTCAACCATTACTTTTATTTGTGCTGGCGTTCCTTCGATCGTTACTTTCACACCGGAAACAACCATTTCTTTTGGTGTTTTTGCAACGTTGGTATTTGCAATGAACTGATCCAACTCCGGCGTCCAGGTAAGTCCAGTCGCTTGAATCATCGCCTTCACTGTATGAACGTCAGGAACCCCTTCATACATGATACCGTCTATTGTTTTTTGATCACCGCTCAGCATAACGCTTACCCATATCGCTTTTTCGTTTGCCGAATTTTCTTGCTTTGGATAATAAAAGCGATAGAAGTTTGTTTTCTTCTCTAGTTCAAGCGCAAATGGCAACGCGTGAATACCCTTTTCAGCTAATTCGTCTCTTATGCTGTTGTAATTACTCAGGTACGTTTTGGTTGTCATATTTTTAAACGCAGAATCAGAATGGTTCATTTTTTGTTCTTTCTCATGTGAAATGCTGTTTTCAATTGCAGTCGTTTGGTTAGAACCTCCGAATACGGTAAGACCCGCGACTACGACTATTGCTGCTACTGAGATAGAGACTGCATATTTTTTCATTCTGGATTCCCTTCTGGCGAAGCCGCATCGATTTCCTTCGCCCCTGTCATTTTTAGCAATGCCTCATAAGAGACTGGTAAAAGTGATTCTGCGATACCTGCCGCCGTATAAACCACAGAAAAGCGCTTTAAGGAGCGATCCACATAGACAGGCACTTCCTCCTGCAAAGCAAACGGACAAACTGCTCCGACACGGAAGCCCGTCATTTTTTCTACCTCTTCCGGCTTAGCCATCTTTGGCTTTCCTTGACCAAACGCCGCCTTCACTTGCTTGGGATGGACTCGTACATCTCCTGCTGCCACGAACAAGGCGAACTGCTCATCCACCCGAAACAAGATCGACTTTGCGATTTGGCCGATCTCGACACCTAATGCCTGTGCAGCCACTTCGGACGTAGGCAACGGCTGTTCAAACAATATCGGCTCGATGCTCGAGTCATAGCGTTGTACGTAGCTACGAACCTTTTCCAGAGGGCTTGCGATCATTCTCCTTCACTCCCAATCTCAACTAAAAAAACGTCATCTCCTTGCGACACACTGCCTGTCTTGACAACTGAAGCATACACGCCGAAGTGATTATTGTGACGCTTGACGCATGCCTTCAATACGGCAGGAGTCATCGTCAGCGTATCTGGGTCGATATTGACATAAACACAGCGCTCGCAGTGCTTATTGACTTGCAAGGTCACATCATTGATTTTGATCTGTTTGCCCAACCATTTATCTTCCGCGAACGGCTCATCATCCTCCAGGACAACGACCAAATTCCCCCGAAAGCGTCGTGGATCTACCTGCTCTGAGCCAATCTGCCGCGCGATCTCTCTAAGAGAAGCATCCGTAACCAGGAGAATGTGGTCTTCCCAGTTCACACCGCCTTCTTGCGGACTACTAATCATAGGTGTAATGGAGCGATTCGCCGTCTCCGCGACATGAGCAAATAAAGCATCATCCCACTTATGTACACTGCCATCCCGGGCTTCGATCCGAATCGGCGGATACGCTTCTTTTCCTGTCCCTTCGCTCATGCTGGCATGATACCCTATGAGAGCGGGCACGACATCCGCACTGAGATACTTACCTTGCCGGGCATTGTCCCAAAAATAATAGGCACGGTCTCCATACAAGCCAAATTCATCGACCGTACTTGATGCTAGCTCTTCCCCTCGCATTGCTTTGACAGGATGACGGAAAATGGTTTGCAGTGCTCCTACTTTTTTCATTTGGTTTCCCTCCCCAACGCTTTCTCTATCCGGAAATAAACGAATTGCGAACCCGCCCCCAAAACGTCAATCGTTTGTAGCGAGCGAATTTTACTTTGTCTGGTCCCACTCGGCACCGAATGGAACGCACATCTCTCCATACCGCCTGCTCGCGGTCCAATCCAATCATAATCTCGGGATTCATGACAATCAGCTCTACTTCATGATGCTTCGGCAATACGAGCGAGCTGTTGATGGTCCGATACGCTTGGTTAT
The DNA here is from genome assembly GCF_013284285.1 of Brevibacillus sp. HB1.4B. NCBI lineage: Bacteria > Bacillati > Bacillota > Bacilli > Caryophanales > Paenibacillaceae > Brevibacillus > Brevibacillus sp. HB1.4B. The sequence goes on along the minus strand of NZ_JABSUT010000004.1, from coordinate 400,907 downwards.
TGATCGAAGCGATCTCGGACAATTGAATCGCCTCAATGGACGGATGAACAATCGCTCCATCCACGGCTTTGTTATAAGCTGTACTTCCGGACGGTGACGATACAATCAAGCCATCACCACGAAATGTCTCCAGCTCATCGCCGTTTATATAGACACATGTCACCAATGTAGACAAATTCGCGTTGCGCAAAACCATTTCATTCAGCGCCCACTTTTCGTACTGCTTACCTTCCCTTGTGCTGATCCTGCATTGGACCGTTGGATATTCCGCGATCAGAGGCTCTTCGTTTAACAGTCGCTCGACGAATTCGTCCAGCTCCTCGGGACGCCAGTCCGCATAAAAGCCAAGGTGTCCCGTGTGAATCCCTACATAGGACGGCTCGATTCCGTATTGATGTACAGCCTCCAAAAGCGTCCCATCTCCCCCGATGGACAACACCATATCCGGTTGTTCAGCCGGCCCCTTGACGAAGGTAAACGGGCTATTGGCTGCTTGCAGCTTTTCTTTTAAGGCATGTTCCACTTCTCGTGTGTAATCATCATTTCGCAGTACAGTCGCAATCTTCATGCTGGTCTGCCCTCACTTTTATCCTTACAAGCGGTCTTGCACGCTCTGTTGTTTGTCTTCACTATACCATAGGAAAAATCGACTTGCATAAAATCCCACTTGTCACCAGCGGTCACTCTGAAAAGACTGCTTGCGAAATTGAGATAAACGCCTCTCTGTAGCTGGTGATATTTCCTCAGGAAGCTCATCCCAAGCAAAAAAGCGCATTTCCGCTACTTCTTTGTCATCCTTACTCAATTCTTGACCGGACGTGAGGTCAAAATGATACAAGGCAATGTGGTCTCGTTTCCCTTCCCGCTCACTGTAAAAAAGATGGCAGAGGGTAAGTCCGTCCGCTCGTATTCCGCACTCCTCCCACAACTCCCTGCGAGCAGCATCCCCAAACGACTCTCCTCGCTCTACTCCTCCTCCCGGCAAATACCAGCCATGGACATACGTATGCCGAATTAACAAGACTCCCTTTTCTACATCCGTTACAATGACACGGACACCTAAGGTGAGAGGCTTGCGGATTTTCCAATACCATTTCGCCACTGCATGGTACCAGGCCATATTTCCACCTCGCTTTTCCATGTGCTACCATTCTTTGGCCACCCATATTTTCCCTGCCATGGTCAAGAAAAAAACAGGCCTTTCGACGGCCTGTCTCACGCGAGGCGATTCTCCAGCTCTTTGACAATTGCCTCTGCTTTTCGAATCCATCTCGAATCAATCTCTGCGTCCTTGTCTACCGGCTCCTGAAACTGATTCATCAAACCCGAAGCGAGCGGCTCCATGTAGCCGATATCTTCCTCTACCCCAGTCTGGTACACATGCCTGATCACAAACGGCCGTCCGAGTTCCAGCCATGCATCCGGGCTGTCGAGCTCACCTTGCAATACTTTGACAGGCAAGCGCAAAAAGACCGTGTTCTTGTCATCCAACGCCCGGTCGAAGTACCCTTGCTCATAATCCCAGTTGGATAATGTAAAGTGCGGCTGAAGCGCTTCACGAAAATAGCCAAATGTCGCCCGCGTGCCTGGCAAGCTGCTGTTTATTTGTTTCATCGTCAATCCCTGCCTTTATTTATTCTGTGAGAAACGTTCACCGTTTTGTTCGTAGTGTATGACAAAAGGCGAGGTTGTACTCTCACATCTACAAAAAGCAGCAAGCCTCCTAAGCCGTGATGGCCTTGAGAGGCTTGTAAATTCCCCACCATTAAATCAAGACAATTGTCAGGAGCGTAAAGAGCGCCAATGGAATGATTTTACGTCCGTTCCGGCATCTTTTCCGTCTTCTCCCTTGAACTTTTGGCAAAACATAGGGCGGTGGAGGTGGCGGCGGCGGACAAAAAAAGGGCGGATACGGCGGGAATGGTGGAAATGGCGAAATATTTTGCTCCCAAGGACTCACCTGTGGCTTCTGCTCGCTATACGGACTGACTTGGGGTGGACGATTGCTGGTGCTATACGGGCTGACTTGGGGGGCGGGACGATTACTGCTGCTATACGGACTGACCCGCGAGTTGTTGGAACTGCCGAAAGGACTGACCTGACTGTATGGATTATACTCATCGCCGTAGGGACTTGCCTGCGAAAAATATGGATTACCTCCATATGGACTGAGATCGCCATAGGGAGGATAACCTGCATACGGGTTATAGCTCACATACTGAAAGTAATAATCAGGATAGTGCCCCCATCCTCCATACGGCTGCCGATTGGCCACTTCCATTACTTGATAAGGATTGTAGTCCTCATAGTCCTCATAATTCTCATAATCATACTCTTCGAAAACTTCTTCTTCCTCCGCATCCTGATCTACAACTTCTACGTATACGTTTTGATCATCATAATCGACAATGACGCCTTCAAACACTTGCCCGTCAATTGCTTCGATGCGCACTTTTTTCTCCACGTGCTCCTTGCAGATGTTGTGCACATTCTCTCGCATATCCTTTAACAGGCTGACAAACTGAATGTCAGCCTGATACAGGTTTTTATCAGAATCAGACTGCATGGTAACTCCTCCCCTTCTGGTGTTTCTTTATTACCATATACAAGTGCCCATGGGGAGGTTACCGGAATCTAGGCGAGACTAGCCCAATTTACAGAAAGCGGGCAGGTAAAAATGGCAAAAGGTGCTCCGTCTCCCCTTTTTCCACAAAGTCCGCCATCGATTTAGCCGTGACGGGGGAAAGCAGGATACCATTGCGAAAATGTCCACCTGCGATCGACAGACCTTCCCAACCAGGAACGGGGCCCAAGAGCGGCTTGCCATCTTGTGTCGCAGGTCGAAGTCCTCCCCAAGCCTCCAAAAAGGTAGCGGAGTGTAACGCAGGAACATACGGCATGGTCCCTTGCAGGATACTAGCTAACCCCGCCATTGTGACGTCACGCTGGAAGCCACTCTCATCCTCAGTCGCACCAATGACAATTTTTCCATCCTTTTTCGGAGTGATGTAGCCTGTCGTTCCGAAAATCACCGTTCGCAATGGGATGCCCACGGACGAAACGGCCGCAATCTGTCCGCGCACAGGGCGAATCGGCACGGAAATGCCCAGCATCGCAAGCATCATTCCAACCCACGCTCCCGAGGAAATCACCGTCTGTGCGGCACGCAGTGACCCTGTAGAGGTCTCGATTCCGATCACTTTTCCACCTTTTACCGCAATGCCGCTCACCACGCAGCCAGATAACAGCTTCACTCCTTGCAATTGGCAAGCAGTAGCCAAGGCGCGAAGAAGCATTCGATTGTTAATGTGTCCTTCGTACGGCGAATAGATGGCCGCTTGCACTTGATCGGTCAGAAGTGGCTCTACCTCTTTCACTTGCGCTGTATTCGAGAGCCAATGCACAGCATGTCCCGCTTCTTTTTGCCAACGGTATTTGTCTGCGAGCTGTTGGACTTCCTCCTCATTTAACGCGACGGTCAGCAACCCCTCCAGGCTTAGCTGTACGTCTCCACCAGTCAATTCCTCCAGCTCCGCTGCCCATTCCGGGTATAGCGCAAGTGACTCCATGCCCAAATCTAGCATCGGTCCAGGTGCCGTGAATTCCTTCAAAGGAGCAAGCATTCCGGCCGCAGCGGAAGACGCCTGACCTCCCCATTCTCCCTGCTCGACCAAGGTAACGCTCACCCCGCGCCGTGACAGCTCGTATGCCAAGCTCAATCCGATAATTCCTCCACCCACTACCAGACAATCACTCATCTTTTTTCTCTCCTCACTAAGTTGCGATTACGTCTTTTTTAAAAAACTCTTTGTACGTTGCTGTTGTGGTGTGGAGGAAACAGGAGAAAACGCTCAGCTTCTAGGGCCACCCCCTGCGGGATTGACGGCACGACTCCAGCAAAAAGCGAAACCGCGTCCAAAGTGGTCTCTTCAGGATGCATTTTCAGAGGTGGACGCTTAAGAGCGTGTTTCGCTTTTTGCATTCCGTCTCCGGTCGGTGTCCCTAAGATCTTCGCTTATTTCTCCTGTTTCCTCTACGAGCTTTTCGTGTTATCCGATTTTTTAAAGATTTTTAATTAATGAAGAACGCAATCAGTTACGCCAGAGAAGAATATTTCCAGACGTAGCGACTTGTGGAGTCCTACTGAGCGGAGAAGGGATGAGCGGGCAAAAGAAACGCAACGTGCCCGGACTACGAAGCGGCTACCACTTTTGCGTTTCCCCGCGAATCCCTTCGGAGCGGGCAGTCCCAGCCCCCCAGCAGGACGGAGCCTGGAGCCTAGACTGGAAATATTCTTCTCTCCACTACAGCCACGCATAACTCCATAACAAAAAGCCCACCCGTTCCTGAGCAGGAAAAGGTGGGCTACATACGCATAGGTAACAATAAGCAAAAAGCGCAGTCTGCCGGCAACCGTATCCCTGCGCCGGCATGATCCGGATCAGGTGCAATGGGTCGATGGTCGATTGCTTCCATCCTCTCAGCCCCGCATGAAGGACTCCCCAAGTTGCTTGTTTATTATGATATTCCTTTGTAAGTATAGTCCTCTTTACAACCATCTGACAAGCACGTCCGCTGGTTAATCCTCATCCTTCACATCGTAGCTCTCTGGAATCGGGTCATGACGCGCGGCATCCTCGAACTCCCGGAGCTTGCGAATTTCCTCCAGATGATGATTGAATTGCTCTTTGTTGATGATGTACTCATTGCCGTCATGGACAGCACGGATGCGACCCTGCTTGATTTTTTCCATAATAAACGTCTCGGGAAGCTCCAAATAAGCAGCTGTCTCCTCGACGGTCAAATACGTCTTATTCTCGCGCAATCTAGCCTCCAGTTCCGCTTTCTGCCGCTCGTAGCCTGGCTTGCCCAGCAAGGCAAACATATTGGCTTTGTACGCCTCCACCCCTGGCTGATCAAACGGATTGACGCCCAGCAAATAGCCGCTGATTCCGCATGCCTTTTCAAAAAAGTAAATCAGTCCACCGAGATAGTAAGCTGTCGCCTCCGGTATTTCCACAAGCAGATTCGGTACACCGCCGTCCACATGGGCCAGCACCGTTCCCTCGAAAGCTTTTTTATTGACATACCCCATTCGTTTGCCAGTCAAAAAATTCAACCCATCGACGTCAGCGGGGTCCTCCTGGACTGTCAAATCCACAGCGGGCTTCGTCACAGACACAACGGTCTCAAACAAATGCCTCATGCCGTCCTGTATGTATTGGCCCAACGAATGCAAGTCTGTTGAAAACTCGGCAGAAGCCGGAAAAATCCCTTTGCCATCCTTACCTTCCGATTCCCCGAAGAGCTGCTTCCACCACTCCGCAAAGTAGCGAAACTGCGGCTCATAGCTAACCAACAGCTCCACAGTCTTGCCTTTTCGATAGAGTGCATTGCGAATCGCCGCATACTGATAGCACGGATTATCGCGCAAATCCATGACCATGTAACGTTCGCGTGCATCCTTTGCCCCTTGCATGAGTGCATCCATGTTCGCCCCGCTTACAGCGATCGGCAACAATCCAACCGCGGTCAGGACTGAATATCGCCCTCCGATATCATCTGGAATGACAAAGCACTCATAGCCTTCGTCATCCGCCAGCTTTTTCAGGGCTCCCCGCTGTTTATCGGTCGTAATGTAAATTCGTTTTTTGGCCTCTTCACGTCCATACTTCTTTTCCAGCCATTCCCGAAAAAGTCGAAATGCGATAGCTGGCTCTGTCGTCGTGCCCGATTTTGAGATGACGTTGATGGACACATTTTTTCCTTCTAATACGTCCATCAGATGAGAGATATAAATCGGACTAATATTGTTGCCCACAAAATAAATCTCCGGAGAACGTCGCTTTGACTTCGGCAGCAAATTGTAGAAGCTGTGGCCCAAAATGTCAAGCACCGCTTTTGCGCCTAGATACGAGCCTCCGATGCCAATCACCAAAAGCACATCCGAATGCGATTGAATCCGGTTTGACGCTTGGCGAATTCGTTCATACTCGTCCCGGTCGTATTGTTCCGGCCAATCGACCCACCCAAGATAATCTTTTCCAGGTCCAGTCCTTGCATGAAGCATTTGATGCGCAATTTCGATCGCTGGAGAAAGCTGCTCCCACTCATGCTGTTTGACAAAGGCTCGAGCGTTGGCGTAATCAAAACGAATCGTTTTGTTCATAGCTCCCCTCCGAGGAACGTCATCTCATCTTTATCTATGATATCACGGCAAATGGCGGCAAAGAACTTTCCGACAAAACGTATCAAACTGCGCTTAATTATGTCCAAAATGTGAACATTCGGCATTTCATGTTACCTTTTTCCAGTACTACCGTAAAAACCTTTCGAGCAATGAAATAATATGGTTCTTACCAAAGCAAGGAGAATGAACATGAAAAAACGATGGTGGATCATCGGTTCCGTCGTAGTCCTCCTGGGCATCGGGGGCGTTGCGTTTTCCATGATGGGATCGCAACAAGCTATGGGAATACCTGTCAACATCGGCGCACCAACGAAATCAGCTTTGGAAAGCAAGGTTTTGACATCAGGGCTCGTCACCGTAGAAGACAAGCTCAAACAGTACGCCAACGTCACCGGAACCTTACGCGAGTTTGTCGTCAAAGAAGGTGACAAGGTGAAAAAGGGACAAGTGATCGCGAAAATCGACACGTCCGATGTCGATAGCCGAATCCTCGAGATGGACGCGCAAATGGAATTGGCCAAAGCCAACCTCGCCAAGGCACAAATCGGCAACGAGCCGGAAGAAGTCGCACAGGACCAAGAACGTGTCTCCCAAGCCCAGCGTGAATACGATGCGGCAAAGCGAGAATATGATCGGATGAATCAATTATTCGCTTCTGGTGCTTCCACCCAGCAAGAGCTGGACAAGTTGAAATCACAAATGGATAGCGCTCTATCTACGCTGAATGTCGCCAAGCAACAGCTCGCTCTCAAGCAAAAGGGACCACGTAAGGAAGACATTGCCGCTCAGCAAGCCCAAATCAACAAGCTGAATGTAGAAAAAGCACAGCTGAATAAAGAACGAGTCCAAAGTGTCGTCGTGGCACCTATGGATGGAACCGTCATTGGCGTTGCAGCTGATAACGGTCAATACGTCAACAAGGGAACGGAAATCTTGACCCTTGCCAATCTAAACAATCTGTTGATTGAAGCAGACATCAACGAATCCGATGTCAACAAGCTCAAAATCGGTCAATCTGCCACGATTGAAGGCGTGACACTCGGAAAGAAAAAGCTGAATGCGGAAGTAGCTCGCATCTCTCCAACCGCGACCACTACTGCCACCAAGTCGGGGCAAGGTGAAAAAACACGCGTCAAAGTCACCCTTAAGCCATCTGGAGATCTATCTGCTTTGAAGCCGGGCTTCCATGTAGACATCAACATCTCCGTGGAAAAAATCGATAATGCCATGCAAGTGCCAATCGAAGCGATACAGCAAGATGCTGACGGCAGTACCTTTGTCTGGGTATCTGCTAATGGTGTTGCGAAAAAGCAAAAGGTCGAAACCGGTATGGAAAATGAGTTGTTCACTCACGTCAAGTCTGGACTTAACGGTGATGAGCAAGTGATTTTAGGCCCTGTCGAATCCCTGACTGAAGGAGCTCCTATCATGCCAATGAGTGGTGGCGACGCACCAATGGGTATGTAACACGTAAAGAAGGAGGTCAGCCGACGATGCTTCATGTAGAAGGCTTGACGAAAGCATACAAGACGGGTGATACCGTACTGCCCATCTTAAAAGGTGTCTCCCTGCTGGTGGAACAAGGCGAATTCGTTGCCATCATGGGGCCATCAGGATCAGGGAAATCGACGTTTATGAACATGCTGGGCTGCCTGGATCGTCCAGATTCGGGTTCGTACATGCTAGACGGCATTGAGGTTAGCAGTCTGAAGGATACGGAGCTCGCCGTTGTTCGCAACCAAAAGATCGGCTTTGTGTTCCAATCGTTTAATCTACTCGCCCGCTCTAGCTCCTTGCACAATGTAGAGCTGCCGATGATGTACGCGAATGTCAGCCGCTCAGAACGGCGCAAACGGGCTACAGAAGCACTCAAACGGGTGGGGTTGGCTGAACGCATGGACCATAAACCAACCCAGCTATCCGGTGGTCAAAAACAGCGTGTAGCGATTGCCAGAGCACTAGTCAATAAACCAGCCATCCTGCTGGCAGACGAACCGACGGGAAATCTGGACAGCCGCTCCGGGGTCGAAATCATGGCCATGTTTCAGGAACTGCATGCGCAGGGCGTTACGATCATTCTCGTTACCCACGAATTGGATATCGCCCAGCACGCTGAGCGGATTGTGACTTTCAAGGATGGCGTGATCATTCGCGATGAAAAGGTTACGGAGCGGATATTCTCCAAGCCGTCTGACGAGGTGATTGTCACATGAATTTTATGGAAAGCTTTAACACCGCCGTGGAGGGTATCTGGGCGAATAAAATGCGCTCGATCTTGACCATGCTCGGGATCATCATCGGGATTACCTCCGTCATTGTCGTAACGGCACTCGGTGAAGGTGGACAGAGAGCCATCAACGAAGAGATGGAAAAGTTCGGGCAGAACACGTTTAACGTCTTCATCAATTGGGAGACAAAAGAAGAGATAGCCTCAGAAGATATGACCGTAGAAGATACCGAGGTGCTCGGCAGGATTAGTCCCGCCATCGAATACATCGTGCCTTCCAACTCCAGTACGATTGATTTGAAGGGTCCGAAAAAAGAAGAGCGCGTCAACCTCACTGCCTCCACTGCTGATTATTTTTCGATGCAATCAACATTGAAGGTGGCAAAAGGGCGACTTTTCACCGAGGTCGATGACAAAGAGCAACGCGCCGTCATCGTCCTAGAGGAGGCTCTTGCCCAAAAGCTGTTCGGTCAAATGAGCCCGATTGGTCAGCGTGTTCGCTGGGGGAATCAATCTCTCGTCGTAATTGGAACGTACACGGAAGAGAAGTTCAAGTTCGATATGGCAACGAGCTATGGCGCGATTATTCCCATCCGTTACGAAATGAGCCTGCAGGAAGAGCCTTCTGTCCAAATGATCATGGGAAAAGCAATCGACAAAGCCTCTGTCGAACCAGCCATGCAGCAGGTCAAACAGTACTTGAGCCGCAAGCATCAAAAGGAAGACCATTACAGAGTTCGCAGCATGCAAGAATCCATGGATCAGTTTAATCAAATGACGGGCACCTTGACGCTGATCTTCAGTATCATCGCAGGAATCTCCCTCGTGGTTGGTGGCGTCGGCGTTATGAACATCATGCTCGTATCCGTGACAGAGCGTACTCGCGAAATCGGGATTCGCAAAGCATTAGGGGCACGCCGACGAGATATTTTGATTCAGTTTTTGATTGAATCGGTCATCGTCTGCTTGATCGGTGGATTAATCGGGGTGTTGTTTGGCCTTGGTATTGCTTCGATCATCGCCTATTTTGCACAGTTGCCGCCGCTTATGTCCTGGAACAGCGTGTTTATCGCATTCGGCTTCTCCAGTGCCATCGGTATATTCTTCGGCCTTTATCCGGCCAATAAGGCAGCCAAGCTCGATCCAATCGAAGCACTGCGTTACGAATAAGGAAAAAACAAGCACCTGTAAGCTCTCTGGCTACAGGTGCTTGTTTATGTTGGCAACGTATCTGTTACCAGCTTCAAAAGAAAAAAAAGCGCAATCCCCACGCTCGCGACTGTCCACCAGAGCGGCTTGCTGTCAGCCTTTTCTGCCTTGTAGATCCCGATTAACTTCCAGGTACCCACCGCCACGCACAAGAGGCTAAACAGGAGCAGGATTGTCCCCATGACCTCCCTCCCCTCACTCCTAGCTATATGGGGATGAGAGGGAAAAAATCACTTCTTCGGGTCCTTTTTGCCCAATCGACCGAGGACCATTCGGCCCCGTTCCTTGATGGACTCGTCCTTGATATCTTGTTGACGCTTTTTCATCAAACCGTTTTTGGAAGTATCCGGTCGGTCCGTTTGCCGTCCATCTCGCATTAGCTGTACTTGCCTCCGCTTTTTTTCTCGTAATCGTCCAAAAGCTCAGCAAAGCCCTTGTTGCGCTCGCGTTCTTCCTGCTCCCGGCGCTTTTGTTCGGCTGCTTCCATCGCTTTGCGCTCGCCTTCTGTCTTCATGTCTTTTTCAAGCTGCTTGAGTGCTCCGAGCGCATCTGCATTCAGCATATCCTTCAAACTGTTCAATCCACTTTTCGCGTCTACCGTAGTTATTGTCTCTGCTTGACGCTGTGGTTTTCGTTGTTTTTTCGCCATTGAAATTGCCACCCTTTCCCTATCCTCATTCTGTCCTCATTCTCTGGCCCCATCCGGGTCATACTATCTTCATCTTTCACAAAGAGGAGGACATCACATGGTTCGCAACAAAGAAAAAGATTTTGGAAAAACTGCTGAAATCCGAGGACCCAAAGCCCAATCCGAGGCTGTCCGCTCTGACGGCTCCATTAATAGTGAACCACAAGAAAGGCTAAAAGAAAACCGCTAACAAAAAAACCGCCGGGCAGCCATTATGCTCGGCGATTTTTATTCTTTCTAAAGTTTGATGAGTCTAGGGTGAGTGTATTCTCATGAGAATGAAACTAAATCAATTTGGAAAAGCGGAAACCGTTCATTGGAGAGCTACGCGAAGAAATTATACAGCAGGAGAGAATCATCAAATTAATCGCGTCCTATAAGCCTACAAATTGAGGATTCGGGCGTTTGTTTGCATAATATTGTGACAGACGAAGATGAGGGTTTGCCACTCACTGGCTGGCTGCGTTACTGTATACAAAAAGCCGATTGCAAAAAGAATCGGCTGCTGCGCGTGTCGTGAAGACTAAAAACTCATAGGTGGTGGATTGTACCATGACACAAGTGATTGTAGTTCTGATTATATTTACTTTTGTTGCCCTGATTGCCCGAATTGTTTTCCGATCAATCAAGGAGAAAAGACTTCCAAATCCGCCTAACTATACCCCTTACGATGATGTAATGTCTGGAAAAGTACGCTCGGATGAAACCCAATATTCCTCTTCAGAGATTCCCAGACCATGAATCAGACCATCAGTTCAGGCTAAACAAGGTATACAGTAGCTGATGAGCTGCATCTCTCACGGGAATGATCACACTCGTTACCATCAGATCTTCCCCCTTTTTTAGCATATGCGGCTGGGTCTCATTTGAGCTGAGCGCGATCTCCCCTCCAAAACCGAATAAGGGGTTAGTGACTGATGCATGCTATGGGAAAAAAGGAGGTCCAGATGATGGATAACGATAAGCAAAAGAACGACAAGACGAAGGATATTTCCCTCGATGGGACGCTGCCGCACCAAATCAGTGCTCCTGACTTCAAAAACTCGTCCCGTACGATTCAAAAGCCATTCGTCAATGAGTTCGGAGTCGTCATCGGTGACAGCTTGTACGAGTCCCAGGAATCTCCCTTACACAACTGGAGCACGGAAACCGATCCCTCCATCATGGCAGGGGACCAGTGGGTACATCCGACCAACGACATTGGCTGGAACTCGATAGAAAATCGTGAGCTTCTTGAGGATCAAGAAGAACAAGATGGAGCACGTTTTATGCACCCGACCTTTGATGTGAGCAAAGGCAAGGACTAATGCCAGCTTTTTCATGCAGCCCGTTCGGCAGAAGCACTTCTGACCGGACGGGTGTTTTTGGATTGCGCTTGACCTGGAGCTTCGGGACACTACTCTGACTTGTGTTACAATGGAAGACAAGTAGCAGAAAGGAGCTAGTCCATGAGTATCACACTTGCGATAGAGCCAGCGTTTTCCCTTGCCTATCAACGTTATGCCGGCTTTGTACCGGGGGATACACTTCGATTGTATGTACGAACAAGCGGCCCCGGAACCGGTGGTATGTTTTATGCGATTGAAAAAGATGAGGTCCTCACCGATGATGCTGTATTTGAAGTAGAGGGGTTGCGATTTGTCATTCGTCCAACGGATTTCTGGTATTTCGACGGGGGACATCTGAGCTACAATCCGCTCTATGGCGAGTACGGCTTTCACTTCACCAACACTCGTCTGGATTAGCACTAGACAGAAACTTCTTTTGGCTTGATTCGTAAGAAGGAATATCTGCCTATATCTTCTGGGAGGAAAAACGATGAAAAAAAGCCGTTCAGTCCTTTTGGCGATCGGTGCTTTCTTACTTGCCAATTTAAAATGGATACTTAGCATACTGAAGTTTTCAAAATTCGGGACCACCATTATATCCATGGGGATTACTTTGTGGGCGTATGCCGTTTTTTACGGATGGAAATTCGCCGTGGCTCTCGTCTATCTGATCTTCGTCCACGAAATGGGGCATGTGATTGCCGCCAAACGAAAAGGAATCGCGACCTCACCCGCTGTCTTTATTCCTTTTGCCGGAGCCTTCATCGCCATGAAAGACATGCCGCGTGATGCAAAAACCGAGGCATACTTAGCCTACGGCGGACCCTTGGCAGGAATGATTGCTTTCTTGCCTGCCCTTCCGTTGTATTGGTATACGCAGGACCCTTTCTGGGGGTTGGTTATCTACTTGGGTGCCATGCTTAATTTATTTAACCTACTGCCCATCTCCCCGCTAGATGGGGGCCGCATCGTTTCGGTATTGTCGACGAAAATTTGGTTTATCGGGTTAGTCGGTCTGGGCGTTATGCTGTTCGCCAACCCAGGACCGATTACCGTGTTTATTTTCATCATCGGCTTGATCACGTGGTACAACCGCCTACGTGGTGGCTATCAACAAAAGCTCCTGCAATATGAGCGCGAAAGAATTGCAGACTTCCAGCAAAACATAGCCAAATGGCCCGCGTTGGAATCGACATGGGATATCCGCACGCAAATGAATGCCGAGGTAAATGCAATCAATCAGGAAGATTTGAAGAAATTTTATGTTCCGTTTTTGCAGGACAAACAACGCCTTCAGCGTGACTTCAAGCGACTCGATAAAGTGTATGTGAACAGAAAATGGGAACTGTTCAGACTGTGGGAACGAGAGCCTGTTTTGTTTTACGATTCGGACCCGAACCGACCGATCCCATCGGATGCGCTTCGGGATGGGGAACGTGCGGCGCAAGAGAGATTAGCCGAACTGGATGAGCAAATGCACCAGCTCACTACGTATTACGATGCGCCTGCCTCTACGAAGTGGAAAGTGTTAGTTGCCTATCTCGGCCTAGCTGCTGTACTGTCAGCGTTTTTCGTCTACGCCCAACAAATTCTGCACAGGTAACCGCTTGCACTTTTCGTTGCTTGACAGAAATGGATGCCTATCTGCGGCCTTCTCCGAGCGCAAAAACGTGCGCTACGGTTATCTGAGGGTCGCTCTTCCCGACCCAAAGGGCGTAAAACGCCCCCTACGGTGGTATATCGCTTTTGTGCGTTCCACCCAATCAGAGTAAAATAGAAAATAGTACTTTCATAAAATTCCAGAGAGGATGACTTTTTACTTGGACACCGTCCCGATAGTGCTCAACCTACTGCTTGTTATATTTCTTGTTTTTCTTAACGGCTTTTTCGTAGCCGCAGAGTTCTCACTCGTGAAGGTGCGGCAAACGCGCCTGACACAGATGGTGAATGAGGGTAACAGACGTGCAGTCTATGCCCAAAAAGTAACGCATAAGCTAGACGCCTACCTATCTGCCTGCCAGGTCGGGATTACTCTCGCCTCGCTGGGACTGGGTTGGGTCGGGGAACCGGCCATTGCCCATATGATTGTGGAGCCTTTGCTTGGATCTTCAGGATTGCCTGAATATGCAATCTCCGCGATTTCTTTTGGTGTAGCCTTTGCGATTATTACGTTCCTCCACATTGTCTTGGGTGAGTTGGCTCCGAAATCATTGGCCATTCAAAAAGCAGAAATGACCTCGTTGTGGGTTGCCGCGCCATTGATGTTTTTCTATAAATTGCTTTACCCGGCTATCTGGTTCTTGAACGGAACAGCCAACGCTCTCATGAGACGACTCGGACTCGAAGCCATCTCGGAACATGAAGCGGCACATACCGAAGAAGAAATTCGCCTGTTGGTCAACCAAAGTCACCAAAGTGGCCATATCGACCAAACCGAATTGGCTCTTGTGGAACAAGTTTTTGACTTCTCCGAAACCGTTGCTCGGGAAACGATGATCCCGCGCATTGATATGGTTTGCTTATATACGACGAATACCTTTGAAGAAAACCTGGAGATTATCCGCTCGCAACGCCACACGCGTTTTCCAGTTGCAGCTGAAGACAAGGACAACATCATCGGTTTTGTCCATGCGACAGACTTCTACCTTTCTGCGTTACAAGACGGAAGCGTGGAGCTGGATTCGTTGCTCCGCCCTGTCCTGACCGTACCGGAAACCATGGAAATCAGCACGGTATTGCGCCTGATGCAGAAAAACCGTTCACAGCTCGCGATTGTCATCGACGAATACGGCGGAACAGCCGGTCTCGTGACGATGGAGGATATTCTGGAAGAAATCGTTGGGGATATCCAAGACGAGTTTGACGAGGAAAGACCAGAGATTGAGAAGCTGGACAATGGCCTCTCCGTATCCGGTATGCTCGTGTTGGCTGACCTGAATGACCATCTTCCGTTCGAACTCGAATCCGAAGATGTAGACACAATCGGCGGTTGGTTGTACAGCCAGCTCGAAGAAGACATCGCTGTTGGCGCGATAGTAGAATGGGAAAACCACCTGTTCACCGTCAAGCAGATGGATCATCACCGTGTCACACGCGTCCTGATTACGCGTTTGGAAAAAGATGAATCGGAGCAACAAGAACTGTTGACCGTCTCCTAATCATCACACCTCAGTACAAACCAAAGCCCCACACCTGCTTACATGGCTGGTGCGGGGCTTTTTTATTTCGCAGGTGAGTTTCGTCGTTCTCGTTCGTCTACGTGGTCTCCTGGCCCATGAGTGGCTTCCAGTCGTCCACGCCGTTGTCCTCCAAAATTCCCATCGTCACATCGCTAATATCCGGGTCGGTGAGCAAGCTGTCACGAATGCGGTATTTAATATCGTCTGCCACAGCAAGACTCAGTCCTGTCCGCAACTCTACATAGCACTCCACATGGTAAAAACGCCCTTCCTGTACAATCCGCATCCGGTTGATGTCCGTCACATCCGGGTCAGCAAAAATGACTTTGGCTACCCGATCCTCGATTTCTTTGGGAGCTGCAATACCAATCAAACCGACCATGTTGTCGTACCCTACCTTGAATGCCACACCCACCATGAGAATCCCAATCAGAATGGTGGCAATCCCGTCCAGCAAGGCAAAGGAAGTAAATGTAGTGACGATAACGGCAATCAGCGCCAATAACGCACCGAGGGTTGCCACGATGTCTTCGTAAAAGACAAGTCGTGTCGGTGGAGCCGCACGTCCTACATTCCGAAAGGCTGCCGGGATGACAGCAAAGCCTTTCGCTTCCACCCTAGCTTCATGAACGATTTCAAACATCACTTTTACCAGCACATATCCATCCACGATGACTGCCAGAGACAAAATGATGAAATTCAACCAAAAATGACTGGATTCTGCTGGCTCGGAAATGAGATGGAAGCCTTTGATAATGGTTTCGTAGGCCATGATGGTTACGACGATCACCGCGACCATACAGAAAATGTTAATGACACGACCAAAGCCTGTAGGGAACCTCGGTGTCGGTTTTTTCTCTGCGAGTACGCTGCCAAAGAAAACGAAGAACTGGTTGACCGCATCGGCTACCGAATGCATCGCCGACGCAAACATGGCTCCACTCCCACTATAGACAGCCGCAAAGCCTTTTGCGATAGCAAGCCCCGTGTTCCCCAAAGCCGCTGTCGCCGAGGACATATTTCCCTTTTTTAGCGTTGCCCAAAAAGAGCCCATGGTGTTGCCATTCCCTCCTTGAACGAGACGATTTCCTTTACTATTCCCTATTCGTAAGGAGTGTTTCTTATGAGAAATGGAACATATACACAAAGAAAAGACAGACATCCGAAGTGGAGTATCTGCCTTTCCTTGTTACCGCTACCTTATGCTACTAATTTCAATCCTGCTACTGCTATAATCACCACGGCGATGCACAAGATCCGCAGCTTGTCTTTTGCTTCTCCATAAAACATCATCCCGACAAGAGCGCTACCTACCGTACCAATCCCTGTCCAAACCGCATAGGCCGTTCCCATAGGAATTTCTCTCATCGCAAGAGACAGAAGAAGAAAGCTAATCGAAAAACCGCCGATTAGTACCGTAAAAGAACGGAAAGAAGGCTTCGTGTTGACCTGTGTAATCCCCATCACGCCTACGACCTCAAACAACCCTGCAAAAATTAAGGCTACCCATGTCATGCCACTTCACCTTCCTTTCGCGGCTTTTCTTCATGATCCGGTGTAACCAGCTTCAAACCAAGGATTCCCCCCAGAAGAAGCGCGATCAAGCCTACTTTTGTCCAGCTGAACGGTTCTCCAAACAGGACCATTTCGCTAATAACCGTACCGGCCGTACCCAAACCGACGAAGATCGCATAAACCGTACTCGTTGGCAGCTTTTTCCCTGAATAGATCAAAACACCAAAGCTGATAATAATCGCTAAGACGGTCAATGCCCACGACCAAAAGCTATCAGCGTGCTTCAAGCCCGCTACCCACATGACTTCAAATACTGCTGCGACGACAACCATCAACCAATATTTCCCCATGCTCTGGCTCCCTCCTCTTTCTTTTACGCTCATGGTAACGGACGTATCCGTTTTTATCGTTCCCCAAAATACATACTCATCCAAGATGGCTCAGGCTTTTTCCGAATGCAAAAAAAGCCTCGGGTGAATACCATCACAGATATTCCTCCCGGGCTTTTATCCCTCCGTGTACACGACCGTGGTCGTGGGTTTTCTCTCGGTCCTGACCGGCCAGATGACTGACCGCGGAACCCTAGAAAACTCAGTACATATGCAGTTCTTTTCTTGGGGTAACTGTCCTTATCATATCAAAAAACGCCGCGTTTGGCAATGAATGTGCGACACTTCGGCAAAGGACCACCTTATGGTATTCTACAAAGAGAAGCATGATACAAGGGAAGAGAGGAACGTACGTATGACGAAAGTGTTGTTTGTTTGTCTGGGCAATATTTGTCGCTCGCCCATGGCCGAAGCCGTATTTCGACATCTCGTAGAGGCGGAGGGATTGGCAGGGGAAATCTCCATCGATTCAGCGGGGATCGGTGGTTGGCACGCTGGTGAACCTCCACACAAAGGTACACAAAAGGTGTTGACCGAGAATGGGATTGCGCATGATACACTGCGTGCTCGCCAAATTATCACACAGGACTTCTCGGCGTACGACTATATCGTCTGCATGGATGAGGAAAATTTGTCCGCACTCAAGCAGATGGCGCCGTCAGGGAAAAAGGTGTACCGCCTGCTCGACTTTGCCGATTCTGCCCAGGAACAAAATGTGGAGGACCCTTATTATACAGGACGATTCACCTATGTATATGACCTGGTGAATGCGGGTTGCCGTGGGCTGCTGAACGAAATCAAAGCCAATATCGCCAAAAAGGGATAGCCCGTCATCTGGGTCATCCCTTTTTCTTATACGGCAACCGTCTCCTTCTCCTGCAATCTTACCAGCCAGCCCTTCGTACTCGCAATCAAGCGTTTGTAGCTGTCTGTCGAGGAAAAGGTATGGTCTCCGCCGACTACTACTTCTGTTTCGCAGCTCCCCCGTCTCCGCAGGTGTAGCTCTCGCTCATAGTGGAACATGGCATCCACCGCAATGACGTCATCCCGATTACCGTGCAGGATTAACACATCTCCCTCAAACTGCTTGGCTTGACGCAGCGGAAGAGCCGTGCCCAGCGACTGGAAAAAACGCTTCTCCAATCCGTAGCCCAAATGATCCGTTTTGCCATACGAAAGTGCTTCCTTGTATTCCTTCTCCCCCACGATCCGAACGATATCATCGAAAGGTCGTGCTACCGGTGCCCATAGGATGAGCGAGTGTATGCGTTTATCCTGGCTCGCTGTCAGTACACTGACCGCACCACCCAAACTATGCCCTAACAGGCACACGCGCTCCTGATCTACCTGTTCCAGCGTGAAAACATGGTCGAGGACATCACGTGTTTGCGCAAGCAGGACATCCAAACCACCTGCACCATAAACGCCGTCACTTTCCCCGCAGCCTCCGTAATCGAAACGCAATACGCCAAAACCGTGTGAAGCCAGTTCTCTGGCAGCTTTTACAAACAAGCGGTTCACTCCAATCCGACTGCCGATAAAGCCATGGCAAATGACAACCAACGGGTATTTCACTCTGGTCTTGCCTGTGGTGCATGTAGGGTAGCCGTCAACGAAATCGTTTCGCTAGGTATTTGCAAAATCCGTTCCAAAGAACTCACCTCTTTTATTTTTAGTATTCCGAGTTGTTTACTAAGATATAATCCTATTATCACTGATTCATTTTACTGTGTCAAGAAGGTCATGCCTGATTGTCACTAGGCCAGGCTAAACAAGTTCTGCAATAACTGCAAAATAGATATTGCCCTCGTACTTGTCATCCCATGAGTCAGACCAGTCGCGAACTCCTAGTGTTGCCGTCACTGTTACTATATTAGAATTATCAGGTGTGGTCGCATCAACCTTGATGTTAACCATTCCCAGATGCCGATCTTTTTTTGGAGAAAATCCAAAATCAGTACCGGTTAATATAGCAGTTGCTTTCAAAACGTTACTGCCAAATACGATATGTTTTGAAGCAGTTCGTGGACCATCACCAGAATAACTACCAAAGCTAATGAAATCTGTTTTCATTTCCATAATATAAAACACCTCTTACCGCTCATATATAATTGGATTTTTCACTACGATATGGATTGAAGCAGCACACTCTTGGTTATCCCTATCTAGAACCTTTAAAGAAATCGTGTGTGATCCTGGTTGTAATGATCTAACATAAATCTCTTGTCCTACTCCAAGCAGTCCACCAATATCGGAGTACCAATGAAGTTTGGAGGGGTGTACGGATCCAATATCAGGTGAGAACGCATCCCCCATGAAGTGGATCACTTGACCAAGCCAAACGATCGCTCCAGGAACTGGATTGTTAATATATACCTTGCATGGTCGTTCAGGTACTTGAAATGGTTCGCTTACTGCCATACCCGTTCGAATGCCTTCAGTAGCCAGTACCTGAAACTGGCAAGAACCTCCGCTAGGTAAACGATCAAGATCCACTTCGTATTCGGTTACTTCCATCGAAGGTGCCACAGCCCTCCAGCTCCTTCCCCCGTCGTTACTGTAACGGAGCAGGTAAGAAGCTGCTTTGTTACCGGCTTCCGTTTTCCAAGCTACACGTACTTTTCCGGAAAGTTGTTTCCCCCCTTGTGGCGAAAGAATATGTACTTTAGGTGGATCACTTGGAACGTTCACTACGAGCAATTCTTTCTGCTCACAACTTCCACTTGCACCACATGTAAATACAATCTGCACTGTATGTCGGTGAAATGGGACAGGCACGTAAAAATCCAATCGGGCACTGTCAAGATCCTTGTGTGGATCCGTCAAATATATTCTTTTTGCATGCAAGACTTTGTTATGACAGTCGCGTAGCTCAATTGCGTATGGAGTCCATTCTCCCGATTCAATCGCGGGTTGGGACAGATAGTGGAAGCTCGGAAAAACTTCTACTTTTCCTCCGCGGTAAACATGAAACTTTAAAAATAAATGTTCACTCGATGCACCCTTTTTTTCTGGCAGATCCAGTCTATTTTCGGTATGAGAAATGGGCGGAAACTTTTGTTGCAATGCCTTATACGTATAGGGTGACACCCAACGTGGGTCGCAATAGCCCATGAAATCAAATGTGTATGCCGGATCTTGTACATTCCCCAGTTCATCAATGCCAATTTCACCGATGCTCCCTGAAGGAAGTGCATCATATACTGGATAATTTGGATCAATATTCAGGGGCTTGCCGCAGGGAGAGTGCATTCTTCCAAAAGCGTGGCCTATTTCGTGAGCAGCAATTTCACCATTGTAAATAAAACCAGCTCCTACTCCACTGCGCCCACACCCAATGTATTGAGTGGTTGGAACGCCTATAGGTAACAACCCATAGTAAACATCCCCGGTATCTCCCCTCATTTCACTAAGTTTCCCAAGTAGGTCATTCCAACCGTCACCACACCCATCACCAGATTTCTCTGTTAGGTCACCATCGAAATCAATGATGTCAAAGCCTGTAATAAAGACTCGGCATGGATATACTTTCCGAACATAACTGAGCGTACTGCTTAACGCAATTTCATTGGGTGCAGCAAGGTTAGGTTGCTTACCAGTGTACCGAATACCAACCCCTCTTACCCGTAATGGCGACACCTCAGTAAACGTTAGTGTGTTTTGAAATCTCCCGCTAAAATAGCCCGGTTGATTCGGTTGTAACACGTCAAATACCCGAATGCGATAATCAACATTCCCTACGCAGAGAGCACCCGGAATCAAAAAATTCAACGTGTCATCAGGATTTCGGCGGTTGATGGAAGAGTCTGTTTTAGGTACAATAGGTCCATTTATTGGACTTATGGGAGTCCAGTTTCCACTACCTGGGAGACGAACTTCCAATAAACCCGAAATCCTTCCAATCACCGGACGTGTTGGATCTGACTGTGTATCTATATAAACACGTAAAACTGTATTCTTCCCAGCAACTAAGCCAATGGAGTTGTCGGGTTGTGCTGTAGCAGGATCAAGATGTAACTGAGAGCGGAAAAATTGAATGGCTTGGTTGTGTTCCACTCCTGTTATAGAAAGATTCGAAGGAACAACTCCCGTTTCTAATTCCGTCAGTAACACAAATTGTATGCTTCCCTCATATAGATCGTCCCAATTATCGCTCCAATCGCGCACACCAAATGTACCTTCGACGATAACAACGTCATCATCTATCCGTGTATCCAGACGAATATTTACGTTCCCTAGATGATGGTCACCTATACGCAAACAAGTAAAACCAGTACATATCTCAATAGGTGAGAATCCAAAATTAGTCCCTATTAATCCGGCAACAGCCTGACTTACAGTTTGGTTAAAGTTAAAAACTACCTCTGCTTTTCGTGGCCCTATTCCTTTTATACTAGGAAAACTCAAAGATCCAGTACGAATTTCCATACTTGCTTCCTCCTTTTTTAGAGTATGTCTTACAGTTAATGGAATTTATTCGTTTGTTTTAAAAATAGCTTTCTTTTGCCCATGTGAAGGGACGACATTTCAGGTTGCCTGTACCTACTCGCAACCTGAAATGTCCATAAATCATTTGAAAACACTCCTATTTCAATGCAATGCGGTATAATTGAATGGCTTCAACAAGGCTTATTATGGATGCAATCGTGGAGCAACATAAAAATGTACTTTTTTGCTTAAGCCAGTGCACCGAAGATAGAATTGTGAGGAGAAAACTATGTCCGACTTGCGAAAAGAAACCTTGGAAAAAATAAAAAACGGTGATTTCACCTGTTCCAAGGAGCTGACCTTGTCTATGTTCAGCGGAAAATGGAAAGTCGTGATCCTGTGGCATTTAGGGGTAGAAGGCCCGCATCGCTTTAGCGAGCTGCAACGGCTGTTTCCAAAAATCACACATAAAATGCTGACGAATCAGTTAAAAGAGTTAATCGAAGACGGGATTGTTCACCGGGAAGTATACCCTGAGGTTCCACCGCGCGTGGAGTATTCTATGACGGAGCTGGGGATGACTTTGTTGCCCATTGTGGAAATGATGTATGAGTGGGGCGAAATGCGGATGGGGCAATTGAAGCTGGCGTTAGGGGAGGCGTCTTCTGACTAGCTGCTGTGGTGGGGAGGAAACAGGAGAAAACGCTCAGATTCTTGGAACACCTGCGGGGAAGCTGGGGGCCCGGCTCCGTGAAAAAAAGAGAAACCGCGTCCAAAGTCGACTGTTCAGGAGGCTTCTCAGAGGTGGACGCTAAAGGCAGTTTCTCTTTTTTTCACTGCGCCTCGGTAGGTGTGTCCAAAGATCTTCGCTGTTTTCTCCTGTTTCCTCTGCGAGCTGTTCGGGATTCCACCTTCGTTTTATAAAAAAGAAAAAGACCACATGAATGCTACTTTCAAGATGAAGACAATAGCCACGTGGGAAGAAGCACATTTCCAGTCCTAGCGCCTCTGGAGCCCGACCAAGCGGAGAAATGAATGGCGGGGGTTTTCAGCTTCAACCTCTGCGAATACATCCTCGAAACTCTACTTTTGAAGCGCTCCCGACATTCATTTCGGAGCGGACAGTCCCTACCCTCAGTAGGGCGTAGGCCGAAGCGTAGACTGGAAATGGGCTTCTTCCCCTCCACTACAGCTACTATTAACAAAAACAAAGGATAGCACCCAAGGCGCCATCCTTTTTCTTTGTTACGGATTCACACTATTTTTCGGAGGAGAAGCCAGATCACGCAGGATCGCTACCTCTACCCGTCTGTTTTTCGCTCTGCCTTCTGCCGTTGTATTCGGCGCTACCGGATGGTATTCTCCCAAGCCAGTTGCGCTGAACTTCGTCGGGTCTAGGTTCTTGTTTTCCAGAAGCACCTTCAAGAAGTTCACCGAACGTTTGGCACTGAGATCCCAGTTGGATGGGAACTCTGCACGGCGAATCGGCACATTGTCCGTATGACCAGTTACGGTCACTTTTTTCGGGTGAGGCACCAGCATCGCTGCCATTTCAGAGGCAAGCTTTCTCGCTTCCGGTTTCAGATCAGCTTTACCGGAGTCAAACAGCGCATTGTCCAAAATGGTGATCAGCAGTCCTTCTTCGGTCAGCTTGGTCTGGAGCTTGTCCTGCAGCTTGTTTTGCTGAATGTATCCGTCCAGCTTTGTCTGCAGCTTTTTCAAGTCCTCTGTTTCTTTGCGGACCGCTTCTTCCAGACGCTTCTCTTCTTCTGTCTTCTGTTTTTCTGCTTCCTGTGCGCCTTTGTGCAAGGTCTGCTGCTGAAGTTCCGGGTCTAGCGGCACCGGACTCGGGTAGTTCATGACACCCACACCGCCGTTGATTGCAACGTTGAAGGACCGAACCATTTGGTCGAACTTCTTCGCATCCATCTCGCTAGAGGCGAACAACACGATAAACAAAGCGAGCAGAAGGGTGAGCAAGTCCGCGTATGGAATTAGCCAAGACTCGTCCATATGCTCTTCATGATGAGCATGTCTCTTTGGTCGCTTAGCCATTTACCGCAGCTCCTTCCTCCCTCTTCTCTTCCTTCATTTCTTCTTTCATTTCTGCACGCTCTTGGTATGGGATGTATACCAGCAGCTTTTGTTCAATCGCAGTCGGAGATACACCCGCTTGAATGGAAAGCAATCCTTCGACCATGATTTTTTTGATTTCGATTTCTGCCTTTGATTTCCGTTTGAGCTTGGTTGCGAACGGGTGCCATAATACGTAACCCGTGAAAATACCGAGCAAGGTAGCTACGAACGCCGCCGCAATCGATATACCCAATGCATCGATGTCACTCAAGTTACCCAAGGCGGCAATCAGACCGACAACGGCACCCAATACCCCGAGAGTCGGAGCGTAGCTTCCCGCTTGGCTAAAGACGAGTGCCCCTGCCTGATGGCGCTCTTCAATGGCGTGAATTTCTTCATTCAGAACATCGCGAACAAAATCCGGTTCCCCACCATCAATGATCATCTTCATGCCGTTACGCAGAAATGGATCTTCAATCTCATCAGAAGTGTTTTCCAGTGCAAGCAATCCTTCGCGACGAGCGATGGAAGCCCAGTTCATAAACTGACCGATCAATTCTTTTTTTTCAGGGAGCTTTTCTTCTTTAAAAATTATCTTGAAAAGAGCAGGAATACGTTTGATTTCCGACATAGGAAATGCGTTACAGATAGCAGCAACTGTACCTACGATGATGATCATAAACGCTGCTGGATTCAGTAATGCCATCGGACTCGCATGCTTCAAGATCATTCCGACCACTACTGCGATAATACCTAAAACTATACCTATCAAGGTAGACTTTTCCATCGTGACACTCCCTACTTCCATAATCGAAATCTATCTATATATGGTTTCGGAATTTTTGCTCTCACTTGTGAGGCTTTTTGAAAAAAACCGCTCATCCAAACGACTGAACTAGTCCAATCATGACCAAAAGTCCTAGAATGAACGAAAAAGTCGCGGAACGAGCATGACCATCTCCATGGCTTTCGGGGATGAGCTCCTTGTAAACGATAAATAACATCGCGCCTGCGGCAAAGGAAAGCCCATATGGCACCAGCCCTTGTACCACAGAGGTCAGGTAATAGCCACAGATCCCAGAGACGATTTCGACTGCTCCGGTCATCGTAGCCAAAATAAACGCCTTGAGACGACTAACCCTTTGATTGATCAGGAAGAGAGCGACCAGGAAGCCTTCTGGTGCATTTTGCAGACCGATTGCAAAAGAAATCAGGCCACCCAAGCCCGACTGTTCACTCGAATAACTCACGCCAACGGACAAGCCCTCCGGAATATTGTGCAAGGTAATCGCGGACAAAATCAGCAGCGATTGCGAATCCATCGAAATGTTGATTCTCGTATGTTCCAGATCGATATGCGGGACAATGCTTTCCAACACCGTTAGCAGCAATGTTCCGGTAAGTACTCCCAAACAAACGATAATAAATGGCGCGCTATGAAGTGCCTGTGGGATCAGACTGAATGTCGAGGCAGCCACCATAATTCCAGCCGTAAACGCCAGCAATATATCCCGCCATCGATGGGATACCGACTTGAAAAAAAGGATAGGCAAGGCGCCCACTCCAGTAGCCATGGCAGAAAGAAAGCTACCTATCAGTAGTTGTTCCATGTGTGTTCCTCCACGTAATAATGCCGCTCTTCAGATGATACCATTTAGGTTCACGTAAAAAGATATCCGGAACAAACGGCCTTCTACTATTCATATTTCCCGAATGGAGACGGTACGCCTTTTTGTTAGGCCTTTTTTGTTAAGCGGATCACATCCAGCAAATCGATTTTTTGTCTTGTTTTTTCATGATACAGCCATTTTTCCTGAACATGATCCACAAATAAAATACCGTCTAAATGGTCGATTTCATGCTGCATACAAACAGCAAGGAATCCATCTGCTGCAAGGATCATTTCCTCACCTTGTCTGTTCAACGTCTTTACCTTTACATGCTCGGCTCTCTTTACGTTGCCATAGTAACCCGGAAAAGATAAGCAAGCTTCCATTCCGATTTGTTCGCCACTTTTTTCTATGATTTCCGGATTAATGAGCTCCATTAATCCATCTCCACAATCCATGACAATCACTCTGCGAAGAATTCCTACTTGAGGTGCGGCAAGGCCAGCACGGCCGTCCGTGGCATATAAGGTTTCAGCCATCTCATCCAGTAGCTTGAATGTTCTTGCATTCAGGTCATCCACTGGCTTGGCTACTTTGCGCAAGATCGGGTCTCCAAAAGGCAAAATCTGTTTCACTGCCATCTTCTTATGCTCCCTTCACTCTATTAGGCGGTGTATATGCCCACAAGTCATTTGGTGTACACTCCAGAGCTGTACAGAGTGCATCAAGTGTCTCGGCTTTCATTTGTTTGGGTTGACTGGTTAGTAAAGCACTGATGGAGGCTGGAGACAGACTGTAATTTGCTTTCTCTTTCAACAACCTCGCTAAAGCGGCTCCCGTCCAAACTCCTCTTTCTGCCATTACTTTTCGCAACATCCAGACAAGCATCTTTTCACCCCTCGACTTTTAGGTGTTAGCTAACTTTATTAGGCAACACCTAATATACCATATTTTCCTACAGAAATAAAAAAAACGCCAAATGCTTGGCGTTTTTGACGTTCTACGTTTCCGAACGATATGTTTTTCCCAACTGATCACTCAGACCAAAATAATGGCGGAAGTTGTAGATCAGCGGATTCCATGCTTGAGGGTTCACGTGATGAGCACTTTGGACAATCTGTTTGTCTGCATGGACGTGACGTACTTCTGTCTCCACAATCGCAAACATGTCGGCATATTCCGGAAAACGGATTGTGCGGACAATTGCTTCGAGTTGAAGCGGGCATTCTCCCACTCGCTTTGGACGAACGATATCAGAGTCAACAGGAGTCAGCTTGGCTGCCTGAAACTTATCTGCTTCATAGCGGAAGCCCAGTTCTTTTTTATAAGCGGGTACGGGATTGCGGCCTGTTAGCGGAGCCAGCGCTTCCACTTGCTGCCACATGGAGGCATCTGGCAAATTGATAACACACTCGGGCCGCTGACGCAAATTTTCCAATCCATGCGAACCAAACCCGAGTCCCAGAATAACATAATTCCCCAACGCCCATGACGATGAAATGGGGCTGATATTCGTTGTTCCATCTTCATTTTCAGTCGTCAACAGGACGACGGGAGTTCCGTAATACAAAATCTTCGGTTGGATGGTCGTATGGCTAGTCATGAACATAGCCTCCTTTGACTAGAATCACTCTTGCTACGACTTATTCTAGTCGAGGATTATTTCCATCACGCTCGAAGTATGAATGTATGCTTACTTCCGCAAATTAGCGTGCTCCAGCTTTTTGCAGGATTTGTACAATCTCGTCATAGCCACGTTCTTTTGCACGATACAGTGGCGTTTTTCCTTCGCTATCCGGGATGTTCACATCAGCACCGTGGTCGATTAACAGTTGGACCATCTCTTGTTGTTTTTCTCCACCATCATTCAATACGATTGCTTCCATCAATGCTGTCCATCCTGGATTGTTCACATGGTTGACGTCTACATCCGTCCGGGTAAGAAGTTCCTTTGCTACTTCTACATACCCATGTTCTGCCGCTGGAATCAAAGGAGTACCTCCAAAGCGGTTGTAAATCTTCGTATCTGGACCTGCATCGATAACCAGCTTCAAGATTTCTAGGTATCCTTCTGCTCCCGCATACAAGAACGGATTATCCTGCCGGTCATCCTGAATGTTGATGTCAGCTCCTGCTTCAATGAGGACCTTCACGGTTTCCACATGGTTGCCGTGTGTAGCCGCCATCGCCGCTGTTCTTCCACGATCATCCTGTGCGTTTATCTCAGCCCCTGCTGCCAAGCTAGCCTTGACTTCATCGGTTTTGCCCTCAGCTGCGGCTGCAAGCATTTTATTGTTCCATGCTTTTATTTCCTCTTTAGACAGAGACGGCTTTTTACTTGTTTGGGACTGTTGCGGCGGCGGTGGTGTAGGTGTTTGTGTTGATTGCTGCTGTTGTTGCTGTGCTGTCGTGACTGTCGGGGCTGTTGTTGTCGGTTCATCCATGCAGCCAGTCAACAGCATGCCGAATGGGATCGCAGTGAGAATGAGTCGATACATCTGGTACATTCCTCCTCGGTTCGTCATTGTGATAAAGGTCTAAGCCCGGTTAAACACCGAGCTTAGATTGCCTGTTAGAGGTTTTGTTCGTTGTTACTTTGTCGTGAAGGTAAGACCTGCCCATTGCCCTACAGGCGTAACGGAATACATGGTATTTGGTTCTAGCTTGCCGCCATTCATCATTTCGAAGATTCCGGTAGAGCCTTTGCGTGTTGTTACTTTGTATTGAGCAACCAGCTCAGTTCCATCCGGTGCTGTTAATTTGATTTGACGGGAAGCAAACAGTTCATCACGCGGATCACTGCTCAATCTTACTTCTAGCGTAGTTGGGTTTACTTCATTTACGGAGCGAATCGTCAGTGGGTTGATCGCTTTCGCTGTAAACTTGGAATCTTTGATATCAGCCCAATCCGTTGTAACGGTATACTCTACGCCTGGAATCAGTGTCTCACCTGCTGGCAAACGAAATTTTGGTTCCTGACGACCATCTGTCGCTTGTGTAAATGGAACGTACGTCGCAACGATTGGCTCGCCACCTTCTGGCGTGATGTACACTTGTGCCGTTCTCAGCGATGGAATGATTTCATAGTTCTTTCCCCGATATTGATTGTTTTGATCTAACACAAAGTCTAGACCATTGCGCTTGCCGACATAAGACGCAATCACATTTTCATAGTCTGTTACGCCAGCGCGCAGGCTTGATTCAATCTCAATCGTATCGTACGCTACCTGACGTGCTTCAACCATATCAATCAAGTCACTGTTCGTTTCAAAAGTACCAGCCATTTCGTCCTTATATGTCAACGTGTACGTCATGTTAGAAGTTTGAGGCGTCGTTGGAACATAGTAAGTAGCTATTGTGCCTGTCTTTAACTGCGGGATATTGCGAATCGTCAAACCGTTATCGAATTGGAAATTTTCCTGAGCTTTTGCCAATACCAAATCTTCCGCCACGAGTGGAGCGGACAAGGTGACTTCCAATGTGATCGGATTGAGCGACTTGATGCTCTGTACTTCTGCGTTTTCATCTGGTTGGGCATCCGTTGTAACAGACACGTTTCGCGCTGTAGCCCATTCTCCTACTGGCTCCACCTGATAGGTGACATTCGACTCCAGCTCTTTTCCATCCATAATTTCAAACGTTCCGTTGCCCCATTGCGCGTCGTAAATTTATATTGGGCAACCAGTTCTGTTCCATCTGGAGCTGTCAATGTGATGCGGCGGAGTGGAAAAATCTCTTCGCGCGGATCGCGTCGCAGTGTTACGTCGAGTGTGGTTTCATTCTTTGCTTTTACAGACTGGATGGTAAGTGGATCAACATCTCTCGCTGTGAAGGTAGCGTCACGGAAATCAGCCCAATCCGAAGAGACTGTGTAAGTTACACCTGGCTCCAATTCTTCTCCCGCTGGTAGGCGGAATTTCGGTTCTTGAACTCCATCTGTATTTTGGGTAAACGGAACGTATGTGGCAACGATCGGCTCACCGTTTCGTGGTGTCAAGGTTACTTGTGTACCGCGCAAGGATGAGATGATTTGGTATTCTCTCCCTCTGTAACGGTTGTCCTCATCCAATTCAAAATCAAGGCCGCCTCGTTTGCCTGCATATGCTTCGATCACATTTCCGTAATCGGTTACGCGGTCACCTAGACGAGACTCGAGCTCAATCGTATCATTGGACACTTGACGCGCTTCTCGCATGTTAATTTTTTCATCGCTTGCCTCAAAGGTGCCCATTTCCTCGCCTTTGTAAGTGAAGGTATACGTTGTGCCTTCCTCTTGCGGAGTAGTAGGTACGATGTAGGTAGATTCGAATCCTGTTTTTCGTTGTGGAACATTTCGAATGGTCAGGTCGTTATCGAATTCGAAGTTTTTTAGCGCGTTGTTTAGTTCGACTTCTGTTGAGCTAAGTGGCTCTGCAAAGGTGATTTCTAGTGTAATCGAGTTCAGAGACTTGATGCTCGTCACCTCGACAGCTTCTCTGTCATCCTGCTTATCATGAGAGGCTGCTCTCGCTACTGTATCCATGTTCAGAACGTTGAAAGGAACCGCTACCCCTGTTCCAAGCATCGACGCGAGTAAAAGTAGTGAGAGGTGCTTTTTCGTTTTCTTCATACGATCATCTCCTTGTCTACGATGGGGGATCAACCCTCTGAATCTATCGTAGTCGGAAGAAATAAACTCCTACTAAACCTGTTCTTAATGAACTATTTCCTAAAGATTAACTTTTTCTAAAAAAATGGCAGAGGAAAGAAGAAAAAACAAAAACGCCAGTCACTTTGGCGTTTTTGCGTTCGTTTATTCGATTATGTCTACACCTTAAATCGGCGAATCATGTGTTGTAGCTCTTCTGCCATATTGGAAAGAGCTGTCGCTGACGAAGCGATTTCCTCCATGGAAGCGAGCTGCTGCTGTGTAGCAGCGGAAACGTTCTGCGTGCCATCCGCAGTCAAGTCAGAAACTTCGCTGACCAGCTCCATCGCCTGTACGACCTGTTCGGAATGGGCAGACACTTCCTGGGCAGATGCAGACACGTCGTGAATCTGATCGGCTACTGTGCCAATCGAGTTCTGAATATGACCGAACGTTTCGCCCGCACGATGAACGACGCGAATTCCTTCTTGTACTTCCCGGGTGCCTGTTTCCATCGATTCGACGGCGACTTTTGTATCTGTCTGAATCGTACTGATCAACTGCGCGATTTTTTGGGCGGACTGTGCCGATTGCTCTGCCAGCTTCCGCACTTCATCTGCTACCACCGCGAATCCACGGCCGTGCTCTCCTGCGCGTGCTGCTTCAATCGCTGCATTGAGGGCGAGCAGATTGGTCTGATCCGCAATGCCTGTAATGACTTCGATGATTTCTCCGATTGCTTGAGAATGATTGCCCAGACCATCTACCACGGCTGAGAGCTCACGCATGGAGTCGTGGATCGCATTCATTTGTTTAACAGCATCCTGAATGGACTGGTTCCCTTCTCCCGCCATGTTGGCGACTTCGCTCACCATATTGGAGGTTTGCTGTGCGTTGCTTGCGATTTGACGAATTCCTCGTGACATATCATCAATGGATTTCGCCCCATTCTCTACACTCGCTACCTGACGATCAACTCCTGCTGCCACTTCTTGAACAGTAACAGCAATCTGTTCGGTTGCCCGGCTCGTCTGATCTGCGCTTGCCGTCAGTTGCTCTGCCGATGCGGCTACCTGCTCCGATGTCCCACCTACCTGACGAATGACAGAAGTTAGACTGGTCGCCATTTCATTAAACGAATTCGTCAGATCCAAAATCTCGTCACGAGTTTTGACAACCAATGGCTCTGCTCTCAAATCTCCATCAGCGACTTTCTTCATCTCTTCCATCAAACGCACGATCGGTTGACGGATATTTACGGTCAGCCAGATAGCCAATGATATACCTGCTATCACAGAGACAACCATGACGATGAGCATATCGCGTTTTACGGATTCGTACATTTCTGCGCTTTCCGTGCCAACGCGTTGGGCTCCTTCGCTGTTATACGTAATCAGTGCATCCAAGTATTTTTTGCGTTCAAGAAACAGTTCACTGCTTTTTTTCTTGATGAGCTCCAGCTCAGCCATGTCTGCATCGCTAGCAGCCTTTCTGATATCCACTCTTTTGCCGATTTCGACGAACTGAGGGTTGAATTCTTCGTATTTTTTCAGAGCCTGCTTCAATCCCTCATAATTTTGGCGGTCTTCTTCACCGACAATCGTTTTTTCATAGCTGGCTAATAACCCGTCAATATAGGCAAATTGATCATCCACTGTTTTTGCATACTTGTTCTTGTCATCCATGTTCTCTGTTGTGAGCATGGTTTGAGTAACTCCGTAAATGGTTTCCAGCGTCATGTTTATCTTCAGAATGTCTTCTAATCCCGGGCGCCAGCTTGTATTCATTTCCACCATCTTCTGGTTCATTTCCTGCATCTTTACAATACTTGTTATTCCCGTAAAAATAATGATGACCAGGACAAATGCGAATGCACCGCCCAGTTTTTTTCCGATCGTCCATTTCATTTCGTAAACACCACTTTTCTTAACGTAATGATGATAGCGTAATCTCCTTTTCCCGCCCAACTGATGGAATAAACCTTAATGCGCACAAAAAAATTGATCTTTACACAAAAATTTAAATCCACAATTCAGAAAACTCCTGTAAGATAGATGAAAATAAAGCGGAATGGAGGACGGTTGATGCAAAACTACGATGTCATTATTGTTGGAGCAGGATCGATGGGAATGGCAGCTGGCTACTATCTGGCGAAACAGGGTGTGCGTACACTCATGATCGATGCCTTTGATCCCCCACACACGATGGGCAGCCATCATGGGGATACCCGTATCATTCGCCATGCGTATGGAGAAGGAAAACAGTACGTCCCGCTTGCGTTGCGAGCGCAACAGTTGTGGTCAGAATTGGAACAAGCATCCAGCATACCGATCTTCGCCAAAACAGGTGTTTTGAACGCAGGACCCTTGCATTGTCCTTTCCTGAATGAAATTCGGGAGAGCGCTGAGCAGTACTCCCTTCCCTTGGAAGTACTTAGTGCCAATGAGGTCATGCAACGCTGGCCAGGAATCAATCTGCCTGCTGATTACTACGGCTGCCTGGAGCCTACTTCAGGTGTGCTTTATTCTGAAAACGGCATCCGCGCCTATCGAGAGCTCGCCCTTGCCGCAGGAGCTACGCTGTTGACGAACACGCCAGTCATGCAGTTGGAGCCAGCAGGTAATGGGTTCATCGTGCATACGGAATCTGCCAGCTACCACGGCGATAAAGTCCTTCTATCCGCCGGTGCTTGGAATGGTTCTCTCCTTGACTCGTTGGGCTTGTCCATCCCGCTCACCCCTACACGCAAAACGGTTGCCTGGTTTGGTGCAGATGAGAGCCAGTACAGTGCGGATGGATTTCCCGCTTTCATCTTTCGCCTTCATGACTCTATGTTCTACGGATTTCCCAGCTTTGATGGCATTGGTGTAAAAATCGGACGCCATGACGGAGGACTAGCCATCGATCCTGATAAACTGGAACGTACCTTTGGCACCTATTTGTCGGACGAAGGGGATGTTCGTTCCTTTTTGGAAGCGTATATGCCTGGGGCCGCCGGACCATTGCGACAAGGCAAGGTATGCATCTACACCATGACGCCTGATGAGCATTTCGTCATTGACCGTCATCCTGAACACCCACAGCTTGTATTTGCAGCAGGCTTTTCCGGGCATGGTTTTAAATTCGCCAGTGCGATCGGGGAAGCGACCAGCCAACTGCTGGTAGAGGGAGCATCTTCCCTCGACTTGTCTATGTTTTCTTGGAAGCGATTCTCCTGAACACACACGAATGAGCGAAAAAAGCCTCTCGCCGCATTTTATGGCAGGAGGCTTTTGTTCGTTTTACCACTCCCAAGACAAAGATCCGATCTGCGCTGAAATTCGACTGCTCACTTGTATGGGAAGTCCAGAAGCTCGCATGGTGGAACGACCGTTGTCGTAGGGAAACAGGTAGGCGAAACCAGGCCGAGTCGCCTGATTGACCAGATAGGCAGACCTCATTGCTCCCGCTCTTCGTTGTTCATTCAAAAATGCTACCATCTCACTCGCTCGTTTGATCCCCGCACCATGCCCGTAATACAAGCCATTGCCGAGCACGACTGCATTTTCTCCTTGCCACTGAGGTGTCGCGCGATCGTAATCAGGATTGGCAAAATAAATCACATCACCAGGCAAGAAGGTATTTGTCCGCAATGTTTGCAAGTCTAGATCCTGATCGTACCGCCAGTCATATAGTAAGATGTCCGCAAACATTCTCTCAAAATCGGGTAAACGAATGGACTGTAGGACTGCATGATAAATAATAACGACCATCGCGGTTGCGCACTCTGTAGCGTATTTCTGGCCCTCACGAAAAATATTGATAATCCCGCTGGATGGCGACACTCCCGGTCGCAAGCGGAATCCGCCCTGGTCTGTTCGAATCCAGTAAGCTGGATTGGCACGAGATTCTTCAAAAGTAGAAAAGGCCAGGCCGCTTTCGTTCAGTGCCAAGGCAGACCTCACCAGATGATCGCGCATTTTCAGTTCAAATTGCAGGAGCTCAGGAGTCGGATATTCAAATACTTCATCACTTCGTGCCATAATCGCTACCGTTTCACGCTGTACCGGATTTAATCCCCATTCCGCTGCCAACGAGGCGGGATTAGCTGGTCTCCCCGCTATGACGATCATATACAACCTCCCCTTCACACACTGTCCTTCTTATTTGTATGCGAATGCCCATGTCCAAGTGATCGACTAAGAAAAACCATCAGATAAGCACGGAACACAGTGAGGAGAAGAAAAAGCACAGTTCTCTTCGACTCTGACACGCCAGCAGGGGGGATTCACTGGACGTCTCCATTACAAAAAGGGGACCGTCGAGCCAAAGCCACCCTACGGGCGGAAGATTCTCAGGGGAGAAGTGTTCGACAAGCGTGGTCTCCTTTTTGTAGTTCCGACTGGGTAGGCGTTGTCAAGGTCTACGAGCCCTGTGCTTTTTCTTCTCACTAGCCTAGTCCGTTGATCGGTACCTTCTAATAAAAATCCCCCGCCTGTTTGACCAGACGAGGGATTTCCTTTTTAGCCTTGTGCTTGCTTGACTGTATGTGGTGTCGGGGTCGAGACGTGCTTTAAGCGTGAGAACATATAGCAGCCGACAATGACGATCATACTGCCGAGCAATTGGATGATGGTCATACGCTCCCCGAGTAAAAGAAATGCGAGAATGGCCGTAAAAATAGGATTGAAATTGAGGAACATACCTGCTGAGGTTGCGCCAACCTTTTGTACACCAATATTCCACAACACCATGCTGACGACAGTCGCCATTACACCAACGTAGAACAACGACAGCCAGAACGTCCAGTCTGTGTTGCTAATCGTAAATGTGGTGACATTAAAGGGCAGCATCAGCGCGACACCGAAAATCCCCGAGTACAGTGTGGACATCATCGGCGAGACCGTCTTCATCGCCCAACGCCCGCATACGGAGTAAATCCCCCACATGGCGACAGCGGCGAGCATCCACAAATCACCCGTGTTAAAGTGCAATTGGGACAAGTGCGCGAAGTCTCCTTTTGTCATCACCACAAGGACGCCTGCAAACGAGACAAGCATCGCGACAATCTGCAACGGTCGAATCTTTTCACCCACCAGCAAAAAGGAGAAAATCGCGATCGAAACCGGATTCAGCGTGGACAATAGACCAACATTGGTCGCGTCTGTCCGCTCAAGTGCCCAGAACATGAATAAATTAAAAAGTGCTACGCCGGTCACTCCCATCACGATCAAAGGAAGAAGTGCCTCTCGCGTTGGGAAAATCCGTTTTTCGCGTATCCAAACAACCGGCAACAAGCAAACAACAGCAATGAGCCAGCGCAAATTGGTCAGCGTCAAGGAAGACGCGTGCCCGACAAGGAATTTACCAACAACAAAATTTCCTCCCCAAAGGAAGCTGGTACAGAGTAATAGGACGATATATAGCGGTCTCATGTTGCCTCCTGCCAAGATGAAAGAGTTATGGAGCTTTTATTTGTCCTCTATCATACACCTTTCGCCAGCATTTGGGCGGTCACGTTGCACTTTCCATTTTTATCCTTTTAAAATCCAAATCCATGAGTGAAATAAAAAAAGGGCTATCTAACAGCCCCTTCCTTCACACAGCCAGCCACGACATGATCACCGGCAGCAAGGTAAACGCCCACACCACCGTAATCATCGCTCCGGCGATCACAGCCAAAGTCGCACTGCTTCCTTCTGTTTCCCCACGCTCAAAAGCTTTGACCATCCCCAACGCATGTGCGCCCATTCCGTACATCAAGCCGATGGACACAGGATGACGGAGCCTCATTCTCTTGATGATTTTAGGAGCCAAAAAAACGCCTGCAAAGCTGGTCAGCATGCCGAAAACGGCTGTCATCGTAGGCATTCCGCCAATCGCCTCCGTTACGCTCACCGCAATTGGCAAGGTAATCGAGCGAGGAATGACGCTAAGCGCCGCTTCTTTTCCCAATCCGACTAACATCGTCGTGGAGACACCTGCAATGATAGCGATGAGGGAACCCGTAGCAAGACTCGTCAAAATCATCCGGCGATGCGCCATTAACACCGACCAATTTCGGTACAGCGGAATCGCAAACGCCACTGTGACTACGCTCATCATCTCACTAATGAGCGAGGTCGCTTCACTGTACACCTGATAAGGAATGCCTGCGAAAAGCAAAAACAGAATCAAACCGATCGGCGCCAATATGGCCGGAGAAAACAGCAGAGACGGTCTTTTCTTGTTGAACCTTTTTGCTGCATAGAAGAAAACGAGTGTCAGGAGCACGCTAGACGTTTTCCACAGGATCATGCTGTTTCACCTCTCCACGATTGAACATACGCTCAGCAATAACACCTGTCGAAATCATCACAAGCGCACAACCGCTTACGACTACCACAAGGACCAGTAATCCTTTTATTCCTAATAACCATGGATATTGCATCATCCCGACCAGCGATGGTACGAAAAACAGGATCATCTGCGAGAATAACAGAGTCGCCCCTGCTTCCACCCACTGTAGACGAATCAAGTCGGTATATAGACAAATGAACAAAAGCGCGAGTCCGATCAGACTGCCGGGAACAGGAAGGTGAAAAAACGAGCTCACCCATTTCCCGAGCCAGGTGAAACCGAACAATAGCAAAACTTGTGCAATGATGGAGAACCATCTTTTCATCGAGACCACCCCAGTTGCTCTACAAAGGTTGTTCAAAAAGTCACCTTTTGAACGAGTTACCTTCATTCTAAGCCGTCTCGATTCCATTCGTACAATACATAAAAATCATCATTTCTATTCCATTTGGTTATGGCTGTACATTTTCTCTACAAACGATATGAAAGCCTTTGTCGCATGCGATAAATACCCTTCTTTTCGATAAATCAAAGCATACTGCCAGTCAATCACTGGGTAGGAAATGTTGACGGTGTGCAAATTCCCGTTATTCAAGCGTCTCACGATGGAGCGTGGAATGAGTGATATCCCTAGTTGAGTAGCCACCATCTCTCCGACAAAATCCCATAAAGAGCTCATGTAAGCG
The DNA here is from genome assembly GCF_013284285.1 of Brevibacillus sp. HB1.4B. Lineage (NCBI taxonomy): Bacteria > Bacillati > Bacillota > Bacilli > Caryophanales > Paenibacillaceae > Brevibacillus > Brevibacillus sp. HB1.4B. The sequence goes on along the minus strand of NZ_JABSUT010000004.1, from coordinate 364,437 downwards.
ACTTTCGGTTCAAAGCCGGACAGCTTGCACGCTTGGCGCACTACATCGTGCATCGCGTATTCTTCGGTAAACAAAATGAAAGCCTCGTCCTTAAGCTGTTCCAAGCTCACCTCATCGGCTCCCGCCAGCCAATGATCCCGATGAACGATCGCGACGAGGTCCTCTGCGAGCAAGGGAACCGCCACAAATTTCTCCTGATCCGTTGGAAGAACGGTTAATGCCACCTCAATGCTTCCTTGCTCCATTTGGATTTCAAGCAGCTTGGCGCTGTATTCCTTCATCTCGATATCGATGCCTGGATACTGCTTTTTAAACAAGGCAATCACATTCGGCAAGAGAAAAGAACCCACGGTCGGCATCATACCCAGTTTGACCCGACCACGCTCGACATTTCGCAATTCTGCAATCGATGACGACATACCTTCCATCAGCTGCAACACTTTGGTCGCATAGCTGTAGACCATTTCCCCTGCGTCTGTCAGATCCATTTTCCGCTCCGTCCGATCCAGCAGAACTACCTCTAGCTCTTCTTCCAATGCCTTGATCATTTTGCTGATAGAAGGCTGGGAGACGTGGAGGGATTGCGCGGCCTTCGTAAAGTTTTTATGTTTGACTACTTCCACAAAGTAATGCAGCTGTCGAATATCCATGGTGCCCTCCGTCTTCGTCCAATCAAAAGCGTTAGCTACAGATTACCACAGGCGAGAGTATGCAAAAAAGCCAGGAACGCAGTCGCGCCCTGGCTTTTCCTCCAGCTTGAGTTACTTCACGGTTACCTGTATTTTTACGACTTTTCCATTATACGTAGCGGCAATCGTTGCGCGACCTGCTTTCACAGCCGTGAGCTTGCCATCCGCTACAGTCACAACGGAGCTGTTCGTGGAGATCCAGTCTGCATCGACTGTGACATCGACCTTGGTTTTGTCGGTATAGATAGCAGATACCTTCAAGTCTTTTGATTCGCCGACTTTGAGATCTGCCTTTTTCGTGTCAAATTCTAGCTTGGAGATAATAGCAGACTCTACAGGGATCGAGATTGTCTTTCCACCGTAAGTTGCTTTGATTCTCGCTTTGCCAGAACCTACAGTTGTCACGACTCCGTTTTCAACTGTGGCGACTTTTTCATCGTCGGATGTCCACTTGGCTTTGCTTGTTACATCGACCTTTTCTTTGCTAGACAAGATAGCCAGCAGTGTAACCGACTGGGTAGTGCCTGGACGCAGATACAGCTTTTTCTTATCGCTGTCCAGCTTGGAGACGACATCCACCTCTACTGGAATGGTTACGTTTTTTCCACCGTACTTCACTTTGAGTTTCGCTGTGCCCGAACTTACTGCTGTAACCAAACCATTCGTGACCGTTACGATTTCCGTATCATCGCTTTCCCACTCTGCATTGGCGGTTACATCAGAGGTAGACTTGTCTGAGAAGGTTGCTGTTGCGTTTACCTGCTTCGTGCCTCCCACGTTGAGAACCAGTTTCTTCTGGTCAGCAGTGAGCTTGGAAATCACATCGATCTCAACAGGGACACTCACACTTTTGCCCCCGAAGCTTGCTTTCACTCTTGTTTTACCGGAACTAACAGCGGTTACCAAGCCTTTTTCAACGCGTGCGATGTCACTGTCAGAGGAAGTCCACTCTGCTTGCTGTGTGACGTCTTCTGTTGTTTTATCCGTGTATTGCACGCGGACGTTCAACTGCTGCGTCCCCGCTTTTTTCAATTTTATTGTCTTTGTATCAACCACAAGCTTGGAAATCTTCTTCTGCGTACTTGTCGTCGCAGAATTTGCCAATGCCGGTACTTGGCCGACACTGGAAAAGATCAGCCCAACGGTAACAGCCGTAGCGAGCATACCTTTTTGCCAGTTTCTCATGCTCACATCCCACTCCTTTTCCTTTCTACTTTTCCACCATTTTCTATATCGGCTAAACTGCCGTACTTGTTGAATACAAAATGGCAAAGAAAGTCATGATTCTTCTGCCCATGTCCCTGCCAAGGGAGCAAAGTGCTGCATCGCCAAAGCTCCTGCCCCCATCACGATTGCCTCCCCCTTCAATTCGGAAGGAATGACGCGAAATTTCCCCTTAAATGGCTCCCAGATCACTTGATCGCTATGCTCCTCGACCAAATCAATGATTTCGCGATAATTCTCCACCAAATCACCACTTACAATCACGGTATCTGGATTGTACATGCATACAATATTGTTAATCGTGATTCCGAGGTACAACGCGGTACGGGAGACGATTTCCTTCGCCCAGCGCTCTTCGTTTCTCGCTGCCGCGAACACCTGACGGACATCACTGACATCCTTCACCCGACGCGCTTCCATGATCAAAGAATTTTCGTCTATGTATGTTTGCAAGCATCCGCGCTTTCCGCATTCACACAGATTCCCATTCGGATCGAGCGTCGTATGCCCCAGCTCTCCTGCGCTATTGGAGCCTCCGCGAAACACTTCGCCATTGATAATTAACGCAGAGCCGATACCCGTGCCAATGCCGATCAAGGCTGTCTTGTTCGAGCCTTTGGCAGAACCGTACAAGTACTCCGATAGGATTTTCACCTTCAAATCGTTGTCGATAACAGTTTTGATTTTCAGCCTTTTTTCAATCAGGCTGGCAAACGCTACGTCCTTCCAGTCCAGCGTAGTGGATAGCTGAACAATCCCTCGCTCATAATTAATCACCCCTGGCATCCCAATGCCGATCCCGACCACTTTTTCTAACGGAATGCCTGTCTGTTTGAGTATCCCTTCAATCTCGTTACAAATCAGTTCAGCCGTCTCTTCCGGTGTAGAATCCTGTGTTTTATGATCCATCCGATGCTGTGCAATAATTGCTTCGCTAAAGTCCATGATCCCAAAGCTGATGCGCTTTTTTGCCATGTCCACGCCGATTGTATAAATGGCCCCCGGCTCGATGTCGAGCATAATTGCCTTCCTGCCCACACCTGATGAGGTTAGCTCTGTCTCTCGAATCAGTCCTTCTTCGCACAGCTCATTTACAAATCTGCCAATCGAGGTGGCACTCATCCGCGTAATTTTGGCGATTTCTGCACGCGATATCGGTCTCTGCTTTTTGATAATGTCGAGGATCATTTGCTTGTTATGCTGCTTGGTCACGTCCTGATCTTGCTTCATGATTTTTTTCATCTTACAAAACTCCCATCTTGCTTGAATTCCCGGTAGTATTCCTGCGCGATTATTCTCACACTACCTGTCGCCATTTATTACGTCAACTGGGCCAAACAAAAACCATCCGAATCACCTCGGATGGTTTCTACGTTGCTATCGCTTGTTGTTGTTCAAATCATACGGTGTCTCTTGGTAAACGTAATAGTTTAACCAGTTGGAAAACATCAAATTCGCATGTGCGCGCCAAGTGACAATAGGCTCGCGATTTGGGTCGTCCTTTGGATAGTAATTACGCGGAACAGCAATGTCCAAGCCTTTGTTCACATCCCGCTGGTACTCATCTTGCAGGGTGGTCGGATCATACTCGGAATGTCCTGTCACAAAAATTTGTCGACCATCCCTCGTCGCTACGATGTAAACCCCTGATTCATCAGACTCGGACAATATCTCCAATTCTGGCACTTGCTCGATGTCTTCCCTGCGATTTTCGGTATGCCTGGAATGCGGAATGTAGAAGTAGTTATCAAATCCGCGGAACAACTTCACCTTTTGCTTATTGAGTGTATGAGGGAAGATTCCGAACATTTTTTCTGGCAACGGATGCTTCGGAACGCCAAAGTGGTGGTAAAGACCCGCTTGTGCTCCCCAACAAATATGCAGGGTCGAAGTGACGTTCTCCATTTTCCAATCGAGGATTTTTGTCAGCTCCTGCCAATACGTGACGTCTGTAAACTCGAGCTGTTCCACTGGTGCTCCGGTGATGATCATGCCATCAAATCGCTGGTCACAGATCTCCTCAAACGTTTTATAAAACATCGATAAATGTTCTTCCGACGTATTTTTGGACGTATGACTGGACATGTGCAAAAGCACGATTTCCACCTGTAGCGGTGTATTCCCCAGGAGGCGGAGCAACTGTGTTTCCGTTGTTTCCTTCACGGGCATGAGGTTGAGAATGACGATCCTGAGCGGTCGTATGTCCTGTGTGAAGGCACGGCTATCCTTCATCACAAAAATATTTTCTTGGGCGAGTATTTCCGTTGCAGGCAATTCGTCGGGCAATTTGATTGGCATAAAGATCCCCCTTTCCATCCTTTGAACACAGGTAGAAAAACAATAATCCGACAAATTCGACAAAAATACTAGACTTCCTGCCAATCCCACAGGGGAAAACGAAAAGATCCCCTTGCAAGCAAGTTGCAAGAGGTCTCTTTCCTTAAATCCAGCCGCGCGCTTCCATCGCCTCCGTAATTCGCAATAGCGAGATCATATAGGCTCCCGTGCGCAAGTCTACCTTGTATTGATCAGAGAGTTCTTTCACAGCACGATAGGCGTTAATCATGGTCGTTTGCAGCTTTTCGTTTACCTCAACCTCGGACCAGTAGTAATTCATCAGGTTTTGCACCCATTCAAAATAAGAAACCGTTACGCCACCTGCGTTGGCGAGAATATCTGGGATCACGGTAATCCCTTTTTCCCGCAAAATGGCATCCGCATCCGGTGTAGTAGGTCCATTTGCTGCTTCTGCAATCCACTTGGCCTGAATGCTGTGGGCATTCGCTGCTGTGATGACATTTTCCAATGCGGCCGGGATCAGAATATCCACTTCCAGCTCTAATAGTTGTTCATTGGAGATGACCGTACCACCTGCATACTCCAAAATGGTGGCGTTGTCTTTTAACTGCCCTACCTGTTCGATGTCCAAGCCAGCAGCATCATAAATACCTCCACGTGAGTCACTGACCGCCACGATTTTGAAGCCCAGCTCTGTCAAAAGTCTGGCAGCAATTCTTCCCGCGTTGCCGAATCCTTGAATCGCGACGGTTGTTTGTTCTGGCTTGCGTCCAGAATCTTTAAGCGCCTCTAGTATGGTAAAGACACATCCGCGGGCAGTCGCTTCGTTTCTTCCTTTGGAACCGCCGACACTCAGCGGTTTTCCCGTGATCACTCCCGGAGAATAGGTGCCTTTTAATCGACTGTACGTATCCATCATCCACCCCATGATTTGTGGGGTCGTATACACATCGGGTGCAGGTATGTCTGTCTCCGGTCCGACAATATCAGCGATAGCTTCCATGAAGCCGCGGCTGACTCGTTCCAGCTCACTTTTGCTGAATTCGTGGGGATCACATATGACGCCACCTTTTCCACCGCCATAAGGAAGACCAACCACGCCACATTTGAATGACATCCACATGGAGAGCGCCTTGACTTCATCCATCGTCACATCCGGATGAAAGCGAATCCCTCCTTTGGTCGGCCCTACCGCATCATTATGCTGAGATCGGTAGCCTTCAAAGACACGCACGCTACCATCGTCCATCTTGACAGGAAAACTGACAGCCAATACTCGTTTGGGTCGCTTTAAAATTTCTACAGCATCGCTTCGCAATCCCAACAGTGCCGCTGCAGCATCAATCTGTTTCTGCACAATCTCGTATGGATTCAGGTTTTCTTTCTCTACAGTATTTAGCATCTCTCTTCCTCCCCAATACTTTTCACACGCATTTTCCACATCACCTTGGCGCAGAGCTAAAGGATGAATGGAGTAATTATATACGATGCAAGTAAATTCAGACAATTTATTTTCTTTGTTTTCACATTATTGTGTTATTTTTGGGAAACAAATAAAAAACGCCCGATGCATCCTCTCGACACATCAGACGTTTTTCTCTTATTTTTTCAAATACGTCTTCATCAGCTTTGTTTTCGTCTCCCACATCTCTTCGCTGATGTGCAGACGGTAATGCTCCGGATTCAGCATGCGCAAGTATTCAGGCCAGAACAGCTTGAGTTGCTCACGATGGTAGTTGCGAATCTCTTGAAGGTTCGGCAGTTCATAGACCAGTTCCCCATCCACAAATACCGGAATTAGCAAAGACTCTGCCTGGTAGTTCTCCAAATGCTTGCTCAAATACGTATGGCTCGGATGGAACAAATGGAGAGGTCCTCCATCATCGACTGTTGTTTCATGTGGGAAGCACATATAGTCAGCAATCGCTTTGCCTGTTTCCGGATCAATCAATCGGTACATATCTTTGATACCTGGCGTTGTGACTTTTTCCGGATTCCCGGAGATTTTGATGGTCGGCTGATATTCTCCGTCCGCTCCTTCACGCGCCACCAGCTTGTATACGCCTCCGAGTGTCGGCTGATCCGCTGCCGTGATGAGCTGCGTTCCTACTCCCCAGCTATTTACGCGTGCACCTTGTACCTTCAGGTTCATAATCGTGTGCTCATCGAGATCGTTGGAAGCGACAATTTGCACATCGGTCATGCCTGCCTTATCAAGCATTTCACGAGTCTTGCAAGACAAGTACGTCAAGTCGCCACTGTCCAAGCGCACCGCCGTCAGCTTTTTACCTTGTTTCTCCAGGCGTTTTCCGACCTTAATTGCATTAGGCACGCCGCTTTTGAGCGTATCATACGTATCAACCAGCAAGGTTACCTGTCCTGGTAGAGCTGCTGCGAAGCGCTCAAATGCTTCTTCCTCACTCTCAAAGCTCTGTACCCATGAGTGAGCGTGCGTCCCTTTTGTCGGAATGCCAAACATTTTCCCTGCCAGCATATTCGAGGTCGCATCGAAACCCGCCAAATACGCTGCCCGCGTCCCCCACAACGCAGCATCTGCCTCCTGCGCCCTTCTTGTTCCGAACTCCATAAGAACATCATTGCCCGCCACGTTTTTAATCCGCGAAGCTTTGGTCGCAATCAGCGTCTGGTAGTTCATGTAGTTCAACAGGGCCGTCTCAACCAGCTGTGCCTCCATGACACGCCCCTCTACGCGAATCAGCGGCTCGTTCGGGAAAACCACGGTACCTTCCTTCACGGAATAGAGCGAGCCCTTAAAACGAAGCTGGCGCAGCTCTTCCAAAAACTTCGGATCGTAGTTCTCCTCCTGCTCACTCAAATACTTGAGATCGCTTTCTTCAAAGCTCAAATTTTTTATATAAGAAACAATGCGTTCCAATCCGGCAGATACGGCGTATCCGTTTCCAAAAGGTAGCTTGCGGAAAAATGCTTCGAAAACGACCTTTTGATTGTGCGTTCCGTTCACCCAATGGGCGTACATCATGTTGATCTGATATTTATCTGTGTGTAGTGCCACACCAAATGATTGCATGTCACTGAGGCCTCCTGTGTATTCCTTTCTATCATCATACCAGAAGCGTCCGCTGGTGCCCATCCGCTGTGGAGGATATGAGGGAATGTGGTATAGTATGGGGATAAAAAGAGAAGCAATCGTGCAGGCTGGGAGTGAGTATTAGTTGAACAGAAAAGTCGTTACGATTAGTAAAGGTTTGCCTAAAAGTAATATGTACAACGGTAAGGAATATCTCTCCGGCATTTGGAAGGAAGAAGCCGATGAGCTCGTTGTCCGTTCCGAGAAAATTGATGACGACGATATCGCGAATCCAGAGTACCATGGCGGCCCAGACCGCGTCGTCTGTGCGTATCCTTTTGAACATTATGCCCATTGGGAGAAGTTATTCGGCCAACCACTGACCAATGCGGCATTCGGAGAAAATCTCACGCTTGCTGGCATGACCGAAGAGCAGGTCTGCATCGGGGATGTGTATCAATTCGGTGATACCATCCTGCAAGTGACGCAAGGCAGATTTCCTTGCGCGACCATCAACAAGCGCAACAACAATAACCAGCTGCTCAAAGCGGTGGTGGAAATGGGCTATACGGGTTATTTCTTCCGCGTCTTGCAGGAAGGGACGATCAAGCCAGACTCCAAGATTACCCTCATCACTGCACATCCAAAACAAGTAACGGTAGCGTCGATTCACCACTTATACTTCCACGACAAGTCACCATCCCAAGAGACGATTCAGCGTATGCTTGAGGTGGAGGAATTGGCGCAACCTTGGCGAAAAAAACTACTGGAAAAACTGGATAAGTAGCAGTAATAGCGAAAGGAACGTCTCATGCGAATTAATAAGTTCATCAGTGAAACCGGCATTTGCTCACGAAGAGAAGCCGATAAATTAATCGAGGCCAAGCGTGTGACGATCAATGGCCAAGTCGCGGAGCTGGGAAGTACGGTTGCGTCAGGAGATGATGTGCGCATCGATGGACAGCCGCTCGGTTCCAAAAAGAAAGATGTCTATATCGCCTTGAACAAGCCTGTCGGAATTACGTGTACCACTGAACTGCATGTCAAAGGCAACATCATCGATTTCGTGAATCACCCGGAGCGGATTTTTCCTATCGGACGTCTGGATAAGGATTCGCAAGGCCTCATCCTGTTAACTAATGACGGGGATATCGTAAACAAAGTTTTGCGTGCTGAAAACAATCATGACAAAGAGTACATCGTCACCGTAGACAAGCCCATCACGGCGAATTTCTTACACGGAATGGCAAACGGCGTACGTATTCTCGGAACAACTACAAAGCCTTGCAAAGTAACCAAAGTCAGCGACCGCGTCTTCAATATCGTGCTGACGCAAGGGCTGAATCGGCAAATCAGACGGATGTGCCAGGCTTTTGGTTATCAGGTGCGAAAGCTAGAGCGGGTACGTATCATGAACATTATGCTGGGGAATTTGAAATTGGGGCAATGGCGCAATCTGACGGCCAAGGAATTAACTGATCTGAATAAAAGCTTGTGAAATAGGGACGGGTTGGAGTCTGTATAGTGGCTCCTTCCCGTCTTTCGTATCTGCATATGAATATTTTGTTTTTACTGAAAACTGTCATTTACACACTCCCCTTCTCCGTTTACCATATAGAAAACCATACGAGAGAAAAGAGGTGGAGAGATTCTCCCGCACACTTTTTGGGGTGAATCTTGCGATGATGAAACTGGTTTGTGTCGAGTGCAGCAAGGAAGTGCCTGCCCATTTATTTGACTATCAATGCACATGCGGCGGCTTGTTTGACATCATTCACGATACGTCAGCCATCGATGCCGAACAGTTGAAGCGCGTCTTTCATGAGCGACTGTCCGAACGCATTACCCCTTATGCGAGCGGAGTATGGCGCTACAAAGAGCTGATTTTCCCCGAGCTTCCTGATGCGTACATCACGACCAAGTACGAAGGAAATACAGGGCTATACGCATCTGCACTCATCCAATCCTATGTAGGAAGCAACAGCAAGGTATGGCTGAAGGCACAAAGCGAGAATCCGAGTGGTTCATTCAAAGACAACGGGATGACTGTCGCCGTATCACACGGGCGTTCACTAGGCTATCAACGCTTCACCTGCACATCGACTGGCAATACCTCTTCTTCTCTCGCCATGTATGCTGCACTCGCCCATCACGAATCTTACGTGTTTGTCCCGAACAAAAACATTTCTTTGAATAAAGTCATGCAAACACTGGCCTACGGAGCAAAGGTCATCAGCTTTGATGGTACCTACGATGATGGCATCCGTTTTTATGAGCAATACAGCAAAGAGCTCGGCCTCTACATCTGCAATTCGATCAATCCATTCCGCATTGAAGGGCAGAAGAGTATCGTGTACGAAATTGCGCAGTACCTCAATTGGAACCTTCCCGATTGGGTGGTCATCCCTGGAGGAGCATTGAGCAATGTGACTGCTCTCGGAAAGGGCTTGCAGGATTTGAAAAACCTCGGCTTTATCGAAAAAGTTCCTCGGGTGGCGCTCGTACAAGCGGAAGGTGCTAGTCCATTCCATCGCATGGTCGCAGGCGGACACACCGAGCTGACACCTGAACCAAATCCATATACACGTGCCTCTGCGCTCAACATCGGCAATCCACCCAGCTGGAAAAAGGCACTACGTACTTTAGAAGAAACAAATGGTGTTACCTGCTCCGTGACTGATCAAGAGATTCTCGACGCCAAAGCATGGGTGGATAAGAGCGGGATCGGCTGCGAGCCTGCCTCTGCTGCTACGGTCGCCGGATTACGCAAGCTCATCGCAGGACAAGTAATCGACAAGGACGAAACATCCGTGTGTATTTTGACAGGAAACATGCTGAAGGACACTGATGCACTGCAAGAGTATCATGTGGGGGAATCGACACAAGCGAGCTATCCAAATAAAATTGTCTCGTCACAGCTTACGTTGAAAGAGATTGGCGCCATGCTTTCGTAACAGCTCATCTATATTTTCTTTCGTCAACATACGCGAATTATTTGCTATCCTTTCAATATCCTGTTATGCTAGTAAAGAATTATTTTTGTTCGAAGCAACGGATAGCGTAGATAACAAATTTTCGTCTAGATGATCCTGCGAGCAAGGATAGTAATACATGTGTGTTACACACTAGGAGGCAATAACAATGGAACAAGGTACAGTAAAATGGTTTAACGCAGAAAAAGGTTTTGGTTTTATTGAGCGCGAAGGTAAAGAAGACGTATTTGTACACTTCTCTGCTATCCAAGGCGACGGTTTCAAATCCCTTGACGAAGGTCAAAAAGTTACTTTTGACGTAGAACAAGGCCAACGCGGACCACAAGCTACTAACGTTCAAAAAGTTTAATATAGCCATACACAAAAAACAGACTCCTGTAAGGGGGTCTGTTTTTTGGTTGTTTGAAACACAAATAAAAAACCCTACTCACGTAAACGGAGTAGGGAATGCTACAGAACAGTAAATGGTAGACTCAGTATAACACAGTACCTATCGCTTCCTAAAATTTTTATATTTTCAAATATAGATTATTGAACCGCAGACAGTCTAGAACGTTGAATTTCTGTAATTTGCCCCCGTGCTACACGCAACAGCCCTTCTTTTTCCATTTTCTTTAGTGTCCGGCTAATCACCTCACGAGCAGTCCCCAGCTCAATTGCCAACTGATCATGTGTAATGGCGAGCGAATCATCCTCCGCACTTGTATGCTCGATCAAATATTCGGAAATCCGAACCCGAATGGATTTAAAATGAATGTCGTCAATCAAGTTCGACATGATAATCAATCGCCGCGCAAATGATTGAAAAATATACTGGCGAAAGCCTTGATGCTTCTCGATCCATTTCTTATAAATCTTCGTCGGGACGTTCAAGACCATACTCGGCATCTCCACGCAAGCCGAAGCTTCATACACCGTTTCTCCCAATATACTAGACGCGATGAGTGGGCAGCACTCGCCAGCCGATAGCCTGTACAGCGTAACCTCTCTTCCATCGCTGCTCAGTTTGAAAATGCGAACAAGCCCATCCAAGATTAATGGCGCATTCTCCAAAAACTCGCCTTCATCAATGGTAAAGTTGGCTGGAACCGTAGTGATGGAGATTCCCTCCTCTTGCCACTCTTCTAGAGTAAGTGCCGCCAGACTTGGAAAACGTGCAAGGACTTCCGCAATCTGCTCCTTTTGCATATGGACGAAGAACCTCCTTGTGAAAAAAATAACTTTGGTGACAAAGTCACAGATTACCGATACAGATTTTTATTATTATTGCACTCAAGTGGCACGAACACAAGAACACCCTGTTTAATAAGAAATCGCTTCGTTAACACTAACGAACGATCATCATGAAACGAAGGAGATGTATGTAAATGAGTACTTTTGTATTGGTTCATGGAGCTTGCCAAGGTGAATGGGTATGGGAAAAAGTAAAACCTTCGCTGGAAGCATTGGGACACAAGGTCGCGACGTTGGACTTGCCTGGAAGTGGACAAGACATGACACCTCCTCAGCAGGTAACACTGGATCTCTACGTCGAGAAAGTATCTGACCTGATCAAGCAACAAAACGATAAAGTAATCCTTGTCGGACACAGCATGGGTGGCGTCGTCATTACGCAAACAGCTGAAAAAGTACATGACAAAATTGATAAGCTCGTCTACCTTTGCGCATTCTTGCCGAAAAACGGGGAAAGTCTCATAAGCAAGTCTGAAGGAGAAAAAGGCCCAGAATTCGAATTGAATGAAGCCGATATGACGCTGGCTCCGAAGCTCGAGACTGTGGAAGGGACATTTTTCAACGCGGTTGAGGATGAGGCACTGAGGCTGGCGTCGATGAAGCGTTGCCGTCCGCAAGCGCTGGCTCCGTTTACACAGCCAGTGCAAATTACTGAAGAGAAATTCGGCAGTGTCGATCGCGTCTATATTGAGACCACATTAGACAATGCGATCCCAATCGATTTCCAACGCAGAATGAACACAGAAACACCTTGCAGCAAAGTCATTACACTGGAAGCCGATCATGCGCCTTTCTTGTCGAAACCAGAAGAGCTGGTTAATCATCTCGATCAAGTAAGCAAATCATAAAATAACCAAAAACAAGGCTGTCGACCATCATGTCGGCAGCCTTGCTTCATTCCTATTCCTCTATGTTCAACTGGCGAACCGTACGTACGAGCCTTTGCAATCCATCCCGCAGCTGTTGTTCATTCAAATAAGAATAACTGATGCGTATCCAAGATTTTAACTCTCGCTGTGGGTCACAGATCGCGCCGGGCACAAACGTAATCGATTGCTCTATGCATTTGGCCAGAAGACTTTCCATCGGGACGGAATCAGGCAGCTTCACCCATAAGTTAAAGCCTCCTGGTGGGCTGGACCACTCCCAGTCGGTCACAGACAGCTCTTCCTCCATGATATCCCGGCGAATGGCCAATGCAATCCGCAGCTTTGCCAAATGCTGCTGCATTCTTTCGGAGAAGAAATAGTGCAAAAAAATCTTTTGATTCAATAGGGGCGCTCCACTGTCGGACAATGATTTCGCTTGAATCAAATACTTCATAATAGATGGACGGCATGCCACAGTCGCAATACTTAGCCCCGGCGCAATGTACTTGCTAAAGCTGCGCAGATAGATGACATAGCCCTCCGTGTCGTAAGAAAAAAACGGCAGTGGAGGCTTATCGCCGAAGTAAAGATCGCGGCACGGATCATCCTCTACGATCAGGCACTGATACTTCGCAGCCAGCTCCACCAGTCTCTTCCGTTGTTCAGCGGGAACCGTATAGCCCGTCGGATTGTGAAAGGTCGGATTGAGATAAAACAGGCGTGGTTTTTCTTTTTGCATCAACCGTTCAACCTGCTCCAAATCATATCCATGCGGCGTAATCTCGATGGGAATCATATTGGCGCCCTGTCTTCTGAATACATCAATGGCAGGACTGTAAGTGGGTCTCTCCAGCAACACGACATCACGCGGCTTTACAAGGACTCTGGCAACCAAATCAATCGCTTCCTGCGAACCAGATGTAATCATCAGCTCATCAGGTGACAGGTGAAAATGATAACGGCTGATATAATAGCTGCACAGTGCTTCCCGCAGCTCTTGATCTCCCTGTGTGGTTGAGTAGGTACCCAGTACCTTTGGATACAGATCAAACACTTTCTTCACGTACTCAGAAAAGTAATGATTTGGTAATAAATTCGGTTCGATCAATGCTTTGGAAAATTGATAGGTCGCCTGCACTTGATGAATTTCAGAAAGGTGGCTCTTGTGCACATAGGCAGAAACGATTGGATCATCCATCGATTCCACTGGCAACAGGCTGCTCGGTTGTACGTAATACCCCGACTTATCCTTCACATACACGTGGCGGTTTTGTTTTAATAATTGAAATGCTTTAAAAACCGTCAGGCGATGCACATTCAATTCCAGCGCCAATGTTCGAACAGAAGGAAGCTTCTGATGTGCCCGCCACTCTTCGCGTCTGATCCGGTCCAGAAGATATTCATATACTTGCTCGAACAGCTTATCAGAATGGCTGTTTGAAAGAGCCTCCCTTTTCATGCAAGCTTCCCCCCTTTCCCCCATGATAATGGATTGATCTTTGTATCTGTTCTATTCCATTTCATCTGTTCTGTTCCCTTCCCTTTATGATGAGGAAAAGGGAGGAATCATAATGGTACTACTCAACTATGTGGTCATGTGCTTGATATTCGGAACGACTTTTCTGGCAATCAAAGTCGGTATTGATGCGGGGGCCCCGCCGTTTTTCTCAGGAGGACTTCGGTTCTTACTGGCAGGTGTCATTTTGTTTTCATTTATGCTCTGGAAAAAACAGGCGCGACTGTCGCTGCTGCTTCATAAAGAAATGTTCCTTACTGGAGTCGGTTTGACGTTTGGGACGTTTGCCCCCTTGTATTGGGCGGAGCAGCATGTAAGTTCAGGAATTGCAGCCATATTATCTGCAACAGCCCCTCTCATGGTGATGCTGCTTCAGACAGGTATTACTCGGCAAAAGCTCCCCGGTATTTCGTGGGCGGGTTGCTTGATTGCCTTTGTCGGTGTCTTTATGCTAATTTTACCCGGTGTGACCATCTCATTTAGTCTCCTTTGGCTTACAGGGTGCATGGTAATCATATTCGGGCAAATCTTTTATTCTGCTGGTGCAGTTTACTCCCGTAGCGTCATTCAACGGTTTCAAGACACCTCCCCCATTGCTTTGAATGCAGCACAGATGATGTATGGAGGAGCCATGCTGCTTGTATTATCTCTGTTCACCGAGCAAGTGCATATCGAATCGATGCTCACGGCTAATGCGATCCTCTCGCTCCTGTACTTGATCGTCGTTGGTTCCATGATGGGGCACACCATTTTCTATTGGCTCGTGGCCAAGACCAACCCTGTGTTTCCATCCACGTGGCTCTATATCTCTCCGTTGATTGCCTTAAGCCTGGGCGTCATCCTGTACAATGAGCCGCTTTATCTCCTGTCGTTGGCAGGGGGAATTACGATTATTGTCGGCATTATCCTGATTAATAGGGATGGCTTGAAGCAGTTGATGGGTAAAAAGGCAAACAAGCTACGAGACGTTAGCCATTGATGAAAAAGAAGGAGTGCCACAAGCTGGTGCTTTGTGGTACTCCTCTATTTGGAAAATGGTTATTTCGTATCGTTGATTTGTTCCGCCATTTTCAGCAGCTCTACTTTCGTGCTCACACTCATATTGGCTCTCAGGCTATAGTCCACCTTTGTCCCATTTTTCACCCATTGCAAAGAGTGCACAGTTTTCCCATTTTCAGGTGCGAAAGTGGAGTACACGGCTTCATTGTCGCCAATCATGATCTTCTCCAGATTCTCCGCAAATGTACCTCCACTTTTATTCTTGTCATCCAGAATGGACACTTCTAAGAAAGCACTCCCTTTTTGGCCCTTGTACTCAATCTCTGCATTACGAAGCTTGTCCGATAACGGAACTGGTTGTACCACGTATTCTTTTTTCGTTCTTTCTTGTTCCTCTTTCATCGCTCTCTCATCATACTTGTCACTTGGGAGATAGATCGCTTCGCCTGCTGCAAATTTGAAGTCCGTCCCCATCTCTGCCGGGACCTTGAACAGATGGCCAAGCTTTTGTTCCATGTCCTTCCACGTTGTATAGGTAAAAGGCTTGGAGCGTACATCTACAAAAGGCTTGCTGTTTGGATTTGATTCCAACTGAAGCTTTGTCAGCGGCCAATAAATGGCAACCGCTTCTCCTGGTTTTAATCCATTGACGATTTGTTCTCCGGTATCCAACTGTTTATAAATCTCTGCACTACTTTTTTTGATCTGATCCTTTGTGTCAGGGGGTAGCTGCTGCATCATTTGTTGCTGTTCTTGCATACTCATTTGTTCAAGCTCTAACACTACTTCTCCCTTCTCATTTTTCAACTGGATCATTTCCATCCCCGCCCATACGGAAGACGCTCCTACCAGCATACCTACAGTGACTAACAAGCCAATTTTCTTTTTCACGACTTTCTCCTCCTTGTTCTCCTTGGCACGAATTGCGGCCATGACTTTATGTTTGACATTGACTTTCGGGACGGGCTTCGCTGCAAGCATGTCTCGCATATGCTTAAACGGATTTTTGTCCATCATTTCGCACCCCTCCCGTCGTTGGCAAATAACGTTTGCACTTTTTCAAAACACGTTCAAATTGCTTGCGCAGGGCTGCAGGACTTTTGTCCATCAGCTCTGCAATTTCCTCGTACTCTCTTTCCTCTAGCACCCGCAGGAACATGAGTGTTCGTTCTTCGGCGGACAGTCGTTTCCAGATGCGTTCAAGCGGCTCCCCAAAATGGTTATTGTCAATGCTCTCCTCGACATAATTGCGTCCATCCTGATCCCGGTTGTACAAAAAGGGCAACACGCGGCTTAATTTCCTGCGCTTTAGCACATTCGCACAATGGTTGTAAGCGATCCGGTACAGCCATGCGGAAAATGACAGCGAGTACGTATACTGTCCAAGATGCTCGTAGGCACGAAACAGGACTTCCTGAACAGCGTCTTCTGCATCTTGACGGTGACCGAGCATGTGGTAGCAGTATGTAAAGATCGGTTGTTGATAGTGATCGATAATGATTTCGTATTGCTCAAGAGAGCCTGCTTTTATTTCGCTCAACAGGCGCTCTATCTCTGTTTTTTCCACGGTTTGCCCTCCTCTCACTATGAATAACAATTGGCATCTTTTGTTTGTGACACCTATTTTAGAAATTTTTGGTTACACGAGTAAAAATTCGCTGCAATAAAAAGGGTGCTCCACCCGTCGCGTACGAAAAATCTCGCGCTTACGGAAAGGAACACCCTTATTCCATGCTTATATTCATTTATTTGTCCGTACTCTTGTCGAATGTCTTGATTCTTTCCCGGGAAATCGACAGCACCTGTCGGCTTCCCTTTAGAAATGCTCTCCGTTGGCATAGTAGCTTTCTTTTTGATAAGCGACAAATGCCATCTCTACTTCTGGAATGCCAAGAGATAAGACATGCTTGGTCACGATCTGGGCAAACTGGTCACGAACTTCTTGCCCCCGCTCGAACCATGCTACTTCGATAAAAGGAAACGACTCCACAATCTTCCCACCAAAAACGCCTGTTGTATGCAAGCATTCGATCGTGAAATTGTCCGTGCCGCATTGGCAGAGTGCAGCAAGCTCCACTGCAAGCGGTTCGCTAATCGTGGCCATTTGTTCAGCTTGGATACCTCGAACGATAAGATGTGGCATGATGATCCCTCCTGAAAAGTACATACTTCTATGCTCTATCTTACCGTTCAAGAGGCAAAAAGAGTAGAAAAAACTAGGTCAGAGCCGCGGCGCTTCCGTGCTTTCCTACTGCCTCTTGCACCCGCGCTTCTTTGTTCCCTTGCTGCAATTGATACATCTGATAGTACCTGCCTTGCTTCTCCATCAAGTCTTCATGCTTTCCTCGCTCTACGATTCTGCCTCGATCCAGTACGAGAATTTGATCTGCATTTTTGATCGTAGACAGGCGGTGAGCAATAATGAAGGTCGTTCTCCCTTTTTTCAACACCTCAAGTGCATTTTGAATAATGCCCTCTGTTTCCGTGTCGATGCTGGCAGTCGCTTCATCCAAAATGAGGATAGCCGGGTCAAAAGCGAGAGCACGCGCAAACGAAATCAATTGACGCTGCCCGAGTGAAAGCGTACTGCCCTTCTCAATAACAGGTTCATCGAATCCTTGCGGAAGACTGCGGAACAGTTGGTCTGCCCCTACATCACACAGAGCTTTCTCTACTTTTTCAGGCGAAATCGACGGATCATCCAGACTCACATTGGAACGAATCGTTCCTGTAAACAAAAACGGGTCCTGCAAAACAATCGCCATATGCTGACGAAGCTGCTGTTTGGAAAACGACTGCACATTGCGCCCATCAATCATAATCGCTCCACTGTTTACATCATAGAAGCGGAGTAACAGATTGATAATCGAGCTTTTTCCCGATCCCGTGTGACCAACCAGTGCCACTGTCTCTCCGGGCCATGCTTCGAATGAGATGTTTTTCAGCACGTATTGGTCGTCTTTGTAGGCAAAAGAAACATCGTCAAAGCGGACATTCCCCTGATAGCAAGGAACTTTTGCCGGATCAACGTCAATGCCCTCTTCATCGAGCAGTTCAAACACGCGCGACGCCGCGACGAGAGATTGCTCCAGGTTCGCCAGTTGGTTGACGATCTGTGTCATCGGCTGGAACAAGCGATTGAGATAATCGACGAATGCATAGAGGACACCAAGCGATAGCAGTGTACCTATCCCGAGGGAGGCACCGCCGAAATACCAGATGAATAAAACAAACGCGATATTGCGGATAAACTGAACCAGGTTAAACGAAGCGGTCGCATTGAGCCGTAGCATTTTATTTTGATAGGTGAATAGCTCTTCGTTCAGTTCGCCGAATTCCCGCATTGTTTCCTTTTCCCTGCGAAATGCCTGAATAATCGGCATCCCTTGGATCGACTCGTTAATCATCCCGTTGATGTCGCTGATGCGTGCCCGAATGACATGGTTAAATGCAGAAGCGTACTTGCGGTACAAGTAAATCCACACGACCATGATTGGCAGAATGACCAGACAAACGAGCGCGAGTCGTACATCAAGCAAGAACAGCGCTGCGAAAATACCGATTAAATAAATCCCGCTCGTAATGAAGTTGCCGAGAACATTCGTAAACAGCTCTCGGACTGCTTCCGTATCGTTTGTAACACGAGCAACCACCTTCCCGGCAGGGAGATGATCGAAATACTGGATGGGCAATCGTTGAATATGCGCGAACACATCCATGCGCAGTCTCTCGATGACCTGATTCGCTGATTTTTGCCATAAGAACTTTTGCCCATAGTGGAAAAGCGAAGCAACTACCAATAATCCGAAATAGAGAGCAGCCAGTGTGAACAAGCCTCTTGTCTCTGGCCGGAAAAATTCGAATATCTCCTGATTACTTAAGAGAGTGGCCTGGTACTCAGCTCGATCCGTACCTTTTACAATAACGAGCTTCCCATCCTCAATGGCTCGCTGCCCATCAAACTTAATCGCCTGGTTCAGGAAATAATAGTCGCTTCCTATCTGGAGAACACGAGCTTCCTCGCCTCTACTCTCCCCTGCTGCCAGATGATCCTGTCTCGTGTAATACTTCCCTTTGTATTGTACGGAACCCTCACGCTGTGCCGTCTCATACCAAGGGAATTCAATCCCCAGTATGTGGGTATTAATCATTTCTTTCGCCAAGAATGGTCCCGTTAGCTCTGCCCCAACAGATATAGAGAGCATCAGAATCGCTAAAAGGATTGTCTTTTTAAAAATCGCTGCATAGTGAACTAGCCTTTTCCCCGTCGTCATTCATTCACCCGCTTTCTGTCAGCGTCGCTTCAATCTGCTGTTTCTCGAATTGTTCTTTATACCAACCACCCAGCTCCAATAGCTGTGCATGTGTGCCTTCCTCGACGATTCGTCCTTCGTCTATGACGAGAATCCAATCTGCATGCTGGACGGCCGATAAGCGATGTGTGGTGATCAGTGTTGTTTTGCCTGCACGCTCCCGGCGAATATTCGTGATCATCTCCGCTTCGGTTTTTCCATCCACCGCCGACATGGCATCATCGAGAATCAAGATTTCCGGATTAACCAAAAGAGCCCGAGCAATCGAGACCCGCTGTTTTTGACCGCCTGAAAGGGCTACACCTTTTTCACCAACAAGCGTTTGCAAGCCTTCGGGCAATAGTTGTACGTCCCGAGCAAATGCGGCCTGCTTCAACACTTCCTGTAATTGTTCTTCTGTTGCCTCGTTGTTCCCGAACAGGATGTTTTCGCGGACTGACTTCGAGAACAAAATCTGCTCCTGCGGTACATAGCCGATCCAGCTCTTGATGTTATCCAGACTGATCTGTTCTAGCGCCTCTCCCGAAACACTGATAGCTCCCCGTCCTAACGGATATTCGCGAAGCAGCTGTCGCACCAGCGTGGATTTTCCGCTTCCCGTACGCCCGACGATTCCTAGCGTCTGACCCCGACCAAGAGTAAAGGAGACCTCGCTTAATTGGTCAACATGCGCAGATGGATAGCGGAATGTCACGGAATCAAACCGAATGACTTCTGGTACTGCCACATGAATCGGTCTGTCGTGATCCGTCACATCGGCTTCATAAGCCAAGGTTTCAGTGACGCGATCCAGCGAGGCACTTCCTCTTTGCATCACATTGATCAATTCACCAATCGCAAACATCGGCCAAATCAGCATCCCGAGATAGACGTTGAACGAGACCAGCTCTCCCAGGGTCAGTTCTCTTTGAAACACGAGGTATCCACCGTAGATCAAACCAATCATATAACTGATTCCAACCAATATTTTGACGGTTGGCTCAATCAGCGAATCGATTCTCGCCACATCGATATTTTTTTGATACACTTCATGTATTTTTTGGCGAAAGCGCTCCTGATCCGCCATCTCCTGTACGTAAGCTCGAATCACACGAACGCCAGAGACGGATTCCAAGACGCGGTCGTTCAGATCGCCGAACGATGTTTGTGCGGTAGAAAAACGCTCGTGAATTTTTTTCCCATATTGCTTGATGATATAGGCCATGAACGGCAATGGAAGGATCGCTGCTAAGGTCAGCTTCCAACTGATCAAAAAGCCCATCGTCAGCACAATTGCCCCTGTAAAGGATAACGAGTCCACCATCGTCAAAATTCCGAAGCCTGTCGTCATCGAGACAGCCTTGAGGTCATTTGTCGCTCGCGCCATCAGATCACCGGTACGATTGCGCTGATAAAACGTTGGCGTCATCCGCAAAAAATGCGTCATGAGCTTCGACCGTAACGTCCGCTCCGCCAGAAACGCTCCTCCAAACAGCTGGCGAATCCAGATAAAATTGACCCAATAAATCGCGACAGACAATACACCGAAAAACAGCAAAATGGATACCAGCCGCTCGCCAGTCAGTGTCCCCAGGTGAATCTCATCAATAGCCACCCCGATGATTTTTGGAGGGATAATCTCCAGTAAGCCGCCCAGAATCAATAGCAGAATAGCGACCGTATAACGTTTCCAATGCTCCTTGAAAAACCAATCAAGCTTTGCCAAAACCGAGAACATCCGTGTTTCTCCCCTCTCTTTAGCTGGCTGGGTGACCTTTTTTAGAGGACAAAAAAGACACATCGCCCGTGAGCAACATGCCTTTTCATCAACAAAAATAGAAAAGGCGCAAGTTACGAAATAGGTAACCTACGCCATGTTAACGAGATCAAAAAAACGATACTACGCTCGTATCAATGGTGGGGTTACGTCATGTATGCCCTTGTATGGATGACCCATGCGTACAATTCTTTTCATGACTAGCCCACCTTTCCATTAATATTTTGAATTTCCAATAAATACATTCTGAACTTTACCATTCTTGCGGATACATTGTCAACTGATCTTTTCCGCGCTTTTGCTTCCTTTCATTTATTTGGTATGATTATCCCCATGAAGCTCATTCAGGAGGCCATTTATTTTGTTATCTTCCAATCAAAAGCGACGATTGACATCTGTTCAAATCATCGTGTTCGCCTACGTTGGGCTCATCCTGATCTCAGCGTTTCTTCTATCATTGCCGTTTTTTCACTTGCCGGGAGTCTCTCTTCCTTTTATTGACGCTTTGTTTACCGCGGCGAGTGCCATCAGCGTTACGGGGCTTACTGTCATTACGATTCATGAAGTTTTCAACCAGTGGGGGATTCTCTTTCTTACGTTGCTCTTCCAGGTTGGCGGGGTCGGAATCATGACACTCGGAACGTTCATCTGGATCCTCATGGGTCAAAAAATCGGTCTGGAGCAGCGCATCTGGATCGCGACGGACCACAACCGCTCCACGTTGTCCGGTCTGGTCGACCTGATGCGCAATATTCTCGTGATTGCACTCTTGATTGAGCTGGTGGGAACCATTCTGTTAGGCAGTCATTTTATTTACGCCGGCTACTACGACGATTGGTACACCGCGTTCTACCACGGTTACTTTGCATCTGTCAGTGCTTTTACGAATGCCGGGTTTGACCTGCACGGAAATTCCATGCTCAATTTTACCCACGATTACGTGTTTCAGACCATCGTGATGATCTTGATTATTTGTGGAGCGATCGGGTTTCCCGTACTCGTAGAGCTGAGAACGTACTTTTCCTATCGCCGCGCAAAAGTGCGTTTCACCTTTTCGCTCTTCACCAAGATTACGACACTGACGTTCTTTTCCTTGATCGCCGTTGGCGCCCTGCTCATTTTCGTTTTTGAGCGAAATCAGTTTTTGGCTGATAAGACCTGGCATGAAATGCTGTTCTATTCGTTATTCCACTCCGTCTCCTCGCGTAGTGGCGGCTTGGCTACGATGGATATCAGCCTCTTGTCGACCGCGACACTCATCATGCTCTCCGGGATGATGTTCATTGGTGCTTCCCCGAGTAGTGTGGGCGGGGGGATACGGACCACAACGTTCTTCGTCCTGATTGCCTCTGTTTTTGCCAACATGCGTGGCTACAAGGAAGTAAAGGTGTTCGGAAGAGAGCTGGTTGATGAGGACATTCAGCGCTCCTTCATCGTCTTTTTTATCGCGATTATCATGGTGTTCACAGCGGTCATGCTGCTCGTCTGGTTGGAGGATTTACCTTTCCAGCACGTTTTGTTCGAGGTCTGCTCTGCTTTCGGTACGACCGGATTGTCTACCGGGATTACAGCTCAGATGGGTGTAGGCGGCAAGCTCATCCTGATTATTACGATGATGATCGGACGTATCGGGATTATCAATTTGCTCCTCTTCTTGAAGCGCAATGACCGGATCGTACGCTACCATTATCCGAAAGAACGCATCATCATTGGTCAATAGAGGAAAGGAAATCCCCCAAAGCTATGTAGCCGTTGGGGGATTTTTTTCTAGAATCAAAAAGCTTGCAGAGGACAGGTCTGGGTATTTCTGTTCAATCTTTCGCGTAACGGAGAAATCGTTGTACTTTTTCAAGTAGTGCAAGATGTCTCGGTCTTTGATCATATCGACGACTTGCGACTCTGTCCCATCCGTTACCTTCGTGTAGAGAATGACATGCTTTTTGGCGCAAGAAAAGATGTCATCCAATGTTTTCTCGAATTCTTCCTCATCGATAATGTGATACAGCACATCCAGGCAAACGACCAGATCACTTTTCAAGTATCCTTGATTGTAAAAGGATTTCGGATGGTATAAAAGAAAGCTTTTCGACGAATCCTTCCCAAACATTCTGGCACACATCTGTACCGAAGTCGGTGAAATGTCCAACCCCAAGTAATTGGCATATTTCATAAAGAGAAGTTGATTGCCGTCTCCGCAGCCAAATTCAATGACGCTTTTCACTTGCTGCTCCTTGATGTATTCATTGATGACTTCTGCTTTAAAAAGAGCTAGCACGCCATAGGAGCCAAGTCCAGAATTTCCACCCGAAGCGTAATGATCCTCCCAGTATTTCCGATAATCAAAAGCGGATTGATTTTCCGTACTCATGGTGAGCTTCCCCACTTTCTGCCTTCGAAAATGATGTGTCGTTGCACAGTTTATGCGCGTGAAGAATTTTAATGAAAGGCGATGTTTTAAAACAATGTTTGAAATTAAATTATCATTAAACGTAAATATGTTTTTTCAGCCATTGTCTGAAATACTGCAACTGTTCCTCAGAATGGAAATAGTGTTCTCCATTCTCCATTACTTGCAAATTACAGTTAAAACGTTTATTAAATTCAGATACAACGTCAAACTCACATAAGTTATCTTCTGAACCATAGAGAATGGAAGTTGGATTATTCCAAGCAACAATAGGATGTTCTTTCACATAACAGTAGTAATCCCAATAGAGAGTTTGTCCAATAGGTGTAGAAATTTCTTTCTCTATTTTTAGTCTACTCTCACTTATGTTAAACCATGTCATCATATTATTTATGATACGTTCCATATTTACCACAGGAGAGAGAAACAAACACTGCTTCAACGGCTCATGGCTATATTCTAATAGGCTAAAATATGCTCCCATGCTACAAGCAAAAATGCTTATATTATTGGATAACGTTTTTGCATAGGTCATAATTGTATTAAGGTCTTGAACACAGTTTTGAACTTTGCAAAGATAAGTATCATCCTTACGGTCACCATGTTGAGGTAAATCAAAACTAAGCACTTGATAACCTAGTGCTGTTGCTTCTTCTGCAAATACAATAATCGAGTCATCTGCCTTATTTGACATGTTACCATGCACCACCACAAATAACTTATCTGATTTGTCACCCCACAAAATCGCTGGAATGTTTTCTATTTTAAAATGATTTTTTATCATTACAATTTATCCTCCATAAAATATAAATAATTCGTCATTCCAAATATTACAAATGTAGTCAGTTTCAAATAATTGTAGCCATTTAAACCAATTTCCTTCTTTATGTTTTCGTCTTTAATATACGTAAAAAAAACAAAACCCCAGAATGCCGTAAAATCAACATTCTGGGGTTTTTAATTTCAGTGCAATTTACCCTAAAATGGACTTTTTGGACAGCCCCTTCCTTGTCATCGAAAGTCGGCTTAATACGGGCCCCAGTTAATCAATACCCCGATAACGATAAACACGATGGAGAGAGCTGTCCATACCGCTGTAAGCGGAAGCATGAACTTCAGCCACTTGCCGTAGGAAATACCACTCATTGCCAAAATACTCATCAGAACACCTGAGGTCGGATTAATGCAGTTGACCACACCTTCTCCGAGCATCAGAGCCTCTACTGCCACTTGGCGCGTAATGCCCATCAGGTCAGACAATGGTGCCAACAACGGCATCAGCATAACGGCTTCACCTGAACCGGACGAAATCAAGAAATGCAGCCCGGCGCTTCCGAGGAACATCCCAATTGCACCTGCCATCGGTGACAGCGGCTCCAGAATGGTAGCAAGCCCGTACACGATGGTATCAAGGAACTTCCCATCTTCCAAAATGACCGTGATCGCACGTGCCATACCGACAATCAAAGCCCCATAAATCAGGCCCTGACAGCCCTTTAAGAATGTTTTGGCAATATCGTTGCCGCTCATCTTGTTGAGCAAGCCTACTCCGATCGCAATGAAAATAAAGATTCCGGACATCTCGTTTACGTCCCATTTGAACAAGATCGTACAGACGATAAAACCAATCAGAACGATCCCCGTAAACGCCAAGATCAATTTGTGACGGGTTGTAAAATCAACATTTTTCGTGTCTGCTTCCATCGTGGTTGAGCCACTATCAGAAGGAAAGAGCTCGTCCCCCAAGATACTCTTGTTTTGACGAACCTTCCGCGCGTAACGCCCGATGTACAGAATGGTTACGATCACAAACGTAACATAAATGATGGTGCGGTAGCCGATACCTGAAAACAGCGGCAGCTCCGCAATTTGTTGGGACAAGCCCAGCGTTCCTGGAAAAGCAATTGTCGTATTGAATCCGGCATACACACCCAAATAAATCAGAGCCACACCGAAGATCGCATCCATTTTCATCGCTCTCGCAATCATGATGCCAAGCGGAACGAAAGCAATGACGGAGTTGACGATGACACCCAACGTACCCAATACGGAAAAGACAGAGGTGATCAAAATAACCAGCAGCCACTCTCTATTTCCTAATTTTCGGACCATGGTCAGAATCGCTGCGTTGAGTGCACCTGTCTTATCCAAAACAGCTAAAGCACCGCCTGTGAACAAAACGAGGAAGATGATCGGCGCGCCTTTGACCATCCCGGTCTGTATCGCGGTAAAAAACTCGATAAAGCCCGTAGGATTCGGCTCCACCGCATGATAGCTGCCCGGGACAACGGTCGTCACATTGCCGTTTTTTACACGGTCAAATTCTCCTGTCGGGACCACATAGGTAGCCAATGCACATAGAAGTAAGATGCAAAACAAAAGGACATAGGCGTCTAGCCGAAATAAGCTTTTCTTTTTTAGTTGCTTGCTCTCTGTCATAAGGTAACCCCCTGCGTGTGTAGCGCTTCTCTAAGAATATTGGGCAGCTTCATAAATCGCAGCTGTCATGATTTTAGCCCCATAAATCAAGGCATCCGTCTGAAAAGTCATCTGTGGATGATGCAAGACTGGCGTGAGCCCACATCCCAGACCAATCATCGTCGTAGCCAGCTCAGGGCGGTGAATCGCGTAAAAATGGAAGTCCTCTCCGCCTGGCGTCACACATGTACCGGCAATGTTGTCCTCACCCAATACTTGCCCAATTGCCTTTTTGGCTACTTGGATCATGTTCGCATTGGCGACCGCAGCCGGTGTGACTCCCGACCATTCCCACTCCACATCCATGCCCATCAAAGCCCCAGTCTGACTCATGGCATGCTCGGTTTTTCTCCGCAATTCTGCCATGCCTTCATTGGACTGTGCACGTACATCGAGGCTAAAGGTCGCTCGATCAGGAATGACGTTCACCGTTTCTCCCCCTGCTTGCAATTGGGTCATCTTCACGGAAAAAGAGCATCCGTCTTCCAGGCGAATGTTTTGCAACGCAATAACCAAAAACGAAGCGGCTTCGATGACATTTTTCCCGAGCGCCGGACGTGCTCCGTGTGCTTGCAGACCTGTAATCGTCCCTTTGATGGAGCTGGATGATCCATGCAAAATCGCCGGAGCAGCGCTCCCATACGGCACTTCCATTTCCGGACGCAGATGAACGCCGATCAGCTTTGTCACGCCTTCCAGAGCGCCATCCTTCATCATCTGTAAGGCTCCACCCATTTTCTCTTCAGCAGGCTGGAACAGAAAGCGCATCGTTTTCGGCGGTACCACTCCGCTTGCTTGAATCGCAAGGGCGCTGTAGAGAGCCAGTGTCGAGTGAGCATCGTGTCCGCATGAGTGATTCGGTATCACTACGCCGTCCACTTCCTGCACGAGTGCATCCATATCCGCGCGCAAAGCCACGATTTCAGCACTCTCTCCAGGAATCTCTGCATAAAAGCCGTGATGCCCTTCGAAGCATGTGACGGCAATTCCGGCCGCCTCCAAGCGTTCCCGCAAATATCTCGCTGTTTTCTCCTCGTGCCAGCTCGGCTCCGCCAATTGATGCAACTCTTTGTATGTTCGCACTATTTCGTCGCGATGCTCGTCCATATATAAGAACGGATTCATCCGATCCATCATCCTCCCTGATGTATTCTCTAGTATCTCTCTTTGCTCTACCGGATGTATAGCAAGATTTGTGCCAAAACCATATTGTTATAAAAGTTAAGCATTTCTGAACAATTTCGGATTTTTAGGTTATAATATAGGTTGGTTTTTACAGATATCTAATCCAATATTTCCACCTAAATAAAAAAGCTATTCGGCAGATAAAAAGGAGTCGCATCATGATCAAACAGAACCCATGCATCTTGTTAATGACCCGACTAGAGACGATCAGCCTGCTGTTTGCAAACACGCTCACGTCTTTTTTCGGCAACCGCTTGGACATCATTCGAAACCATATGCAAGAACGGCTTCATCCGAGTGTGTACGATGAAGTTGATCTCATCCTCGTTTCAGACATGAGTCTCTTAAACGATCAGCCAGTTCCTCCGTCAGACATCCCCGTGCTGCTAGCAAGGCGCACGATTGACATTAACAAATTGGATCAACTCATGGATTTGCCGCCAGGAACGCTCTGTCTATTTGTTTCCAACTCCATCGAAATGGTAGAAGGCGCGATTGAGCTATTGTTTCATCTCGGATTCTCTCATCTGACATTTGTGCCGTACGTACCCGATACCGAGACTCCGCTTCCTGAAAAAGATCAAATCGATGTTGCTGTCTGTCATGGACTCAGGGAGCTAATTCCTGCTCTTTTTGAAAACGTCATTGAGTTGGGGCACCGCCCTTTGGATTTGACGACGATCTTTGATATTTCGCGCCTACTTGATCTGTCTCCGGATAAGGCAAACCTGTACACGGCTGACTTCATCAGCGATTTCGTCCATATCGGACGCAAGCTGACCAACTCGGTACACAATGAGCGGAAGCTGAATGAAAAGCTGAGCTCCATTTTAAATGCCGTCCATGAAGGCATCATTGGCACAGATGCCACAGGGAAGATCACTGTGCTGAACAAAGAAGCCGAGAAAATTTTGCATATGACTGAAACCACTTGCATCGGGCGAAATGTAGCGGAGGTCATTCCCGAATTTCTAATTCTGGAAGTAGTAGAATCACACATGGAAGTAACGAAGCAGGTATTGGAATTCCGCGATTTGTACCTCTTGGTGACGAAGATTCCCACGTTCTTGGATGATCAGTTTCTGGGCGCGGTCATTACTTTTCAGGACGTGACAAAGGTACAGCAGATCGAACAGGAAATACGGACAAAGAGTGCCAATCTCGGACTGATGACCAAGTATTCGTTTGACAGTATCATCGGCAAAAGCCCGTCCATTCAGGCCAACAAACGAGTGGCGACCAAGCTGGCCGAAAGCGATTTTACGATTCTCATCACAGGGGAAAACGGAACCGGGAAGGAAGTTTTTGCCCAAGCCATCCATCAACACTCGACGCGCCGTGACGGTCCGTTCGTCCCCGTCAATTTTGCAGGGCTGACCGAGAGCTTGGTAGAGAGCGAATTGTTCGGGTACGAGGAAGGTTCTTTTACAGGAGCGCGAAAAGGCGGAAAGATGGGGCTATTCGAGCTGGCTCACAACGGGACCATTTTTCTGGACGAGATTGGGGACGCCCCGCTTAGCATCCAGGCGTCACTGCTTCGTGTTCTCCAGGAAAAGCAGGTCATGCGCGTAGGGGGCTATCGCGTCATTCCAGTCAATGTCCGCGTCATCGCCGCTACCAATTGCAACCTGATGGAAATGGTCAAAAAAGGGACATTTCGCGAGGATTTGTACTACAGGCTGAACGTCCTGCCACTGCACATTCAGCCCCTGCGTGATCGTCCCGATGATATTTTGGTGCTGATCGATTATTTCTTGCAGAAAAAAAAGCAGCGTCTGTCCTTCTCACGGGAAGTGACGGAACAGCTACTCCGTTACGATTGGCCAGGCAATATTCGCGAGTTGGAAAATTTCATTCACTATGCAGTCGTCATCGCTGAGGGGAATCAGGTGGAATTAGCTCATTTGCCGGAGCGTTTTTTTGCGGGGCATGTCTCGACTCCGCCCCTTCTCTCTCACCGGGATGATACGCTGGAAGATACGATCCGGTATTTGTCCAGGCAAGGCTCCTTGGGAGATTACGTAGCGATCCTGCAAGTACTGTCCGATTGCTACAAGCGTCAGGAGCGTATTGGACGCAGTGCCCTGCTCGCAAGAATGGAGAGTCCCTCCATGACTGAAGCCCAAATCAGGCACAAGCTGACCGCACTGGACCGTGCTGGATGTGTCTCCATCGGCGTTAAGAAGCAAGGGACGCAGATTACTGCGTTTGGGCAGCAGGTGTTGACGGCTTTGCTGATTGCAACGAAGGGGTAATCACTGTTGTCTTCCAACAGATGTGGAGTCCGAAGCCCTGCCACATGTTTTCCAGTCGCCTGTATCCTCTCTTCGTTCGGGCGGTCTCCTTCCAAACATATGGCAGTACTTCTTTACAGCAATGTCATTATTCATTTTTTAAATCGTTTTGTATGTCAGTGCAAAGTAGCTTACTTACTACAACTTCTCGAATCACTTTCAAGGTCTTGACCAAAGCCACCTAGGAAGAAGTGCATTTCCAGTCCAAGCGCCTCTGGAGCCCTACCCAGCGTAGAAATGAATAACGGGGAATTTCAGCTTCACTTATGAGATACTTCCTCGAAACTTCAATGTTTGAAGCGCTCCCGATATTCATTTCGGAGCGGACAGCAACAGCCCTCAGCAGGGCGTAGGCCGAAGCGTAGACTGGAAATGCACTTCTTCCTTCCACTACACCATCGATACCAGCCTATAAAAAAAAGCGGCAAGGCTTTAGCACCTCCGCTTTTTCATGAATCCACCTAAGTAGTCACGATGGACGACTCTATTTTTTCTGGTTGAATGATAGGCAAAATTGGTAGCTCCATCAAATTCCGATGCTTGCCTGGCCCGTAGTAATCCTGCTCAGCATGAGCCAGACGGAAACCATAGGCAGACAGCGCGCGAATAGACGATGCGTTTGTTTCACTCACCGTGACCTGCACAGTGCGAAGTGTCGGGAATTGGCGCAGGGCTTGCAGTCTGGCTTCGATTAGCCGTTTGCCAATGCCTTGGCCTTGAAACTCCTTGCTCACATTGCTGAACAGAAGCCAGCCAGTCGTCTGGTACATATCAATTCCGGCGCAGCTAAAACCGATGAGCTGGCCGTTATAGGTCGCCTTGAAAATCAGCTCAGGAAACAGCTCCATATATTTTTTCAGCTCATGCAAGTTCATTCGATCGGGTAATGTCATATCCGCCAACGTAATCATTTCCGCAAAATCATCTCTTACGACGCGCTCAATCTGCACTTCCACCCTACCCGCCTCCTGTACATTCGCTCTTACATTTACACTGTAGCAAACGGGTATAAAGCTGGAATGGATGTCGTGTGAAGGTCGTGTAAAATTACAATTAGCTCATCTCGTAACTTTTCTGAATAAGCTCTTTCGCCCGTGCTAGCTGCTCATCATTCGAAATCGTAATCTCTAGATCACCTGTACCGTAATGACCAATCTGACGCACATCTCTCGTAAACGAAGGCTCCAGTTCAATCGCATCTGGACTGACTTTAACATATATAGTAATACATTTCGTTTGCGGATGAATTTCCACACAAGCAAAGTTCTTAATCCGCTTGAAAGCGATATAGTATTTCAGCGTGTTCATCTGCACATCATCCCCAAGCGCCAGCATAAAGGAACGTAGTGCTTCGAAACGATCCACTAACTCCTCGCTCGCTTGCTCTAAATACTCTGACACGGTCTTATATATGGATGAAGGTTTGATATTGGATGGCTTTTCATGGTCTAGCTCTACGTGAGCTGTTGTCGCATTAACAAGATCCAGCAACAGCAAATCCTCTCCATACCTCTTATACGTGTACAATTCGATATTACGATTAATTTGCTGTACGGCGTGCTCATCGTACTTGGTGAACCCTCCAGCTACACATAGAAGTCTTGGAGCACTCCAATCAATCGCTTGGGCTATATCTCTACCCAGTCGATTCATGACTAGCACCATGAAATCTGCTTGATGATCCATCAACCAATCTAGATAATACAAACCTTGATTGATCACATTTTCATTCGTTGCCCTTTTATATTCTATGATGACTGGCGAATTATTCTCATCAATACCGAGGGTATCGATTCTCCCCCGGTGCTTCTTGCCCGTCGAATACTCAGAAGCGAGAAATCGAATTCCCAATAGTACCTCTAAATTTGCCTCCATTAACGTCTGTAACGACTTTTCAACCGTAACAGTGTAACCGTTCAGTTCCTGTAATCCATTGTCCATTAATCGAAAAAGCTTTATGTCCCCCATCACTAACTACACCTTTCTTATTTATAAAATTATTCTGACTTTCCAATTCGTGAAAACAAGGAACTTCAAGCGTAGATGAGTCCGCTGGATTTCTGTTATCTATACTTACCGTCACCTCTGTCTCTTCACTAAATAAACTGCCTTGGACTAGGAGCGTGCGGTCATTGCTCTACGCTTCAGTTTACGCTTGAAAGACCACTCTAATTGGTATTATTATACAAGATTTCCCGCTAAAATTGGACAATTCACACCTGCTAGAACAGGAGGAGCTGGCTCATCTTGTTGTTTTCCCCCAATATCATCATAAACTTTCAATAATCGTTTATCAGTCATGCATTTAGTACTATCGTATCATGCAACAGCTTCGTAATCGATAGTTACTATCAACTATGACTTTCCTATAGGAATTAGACTTAAACTCAATTTGTCCAAAAAAGAAAAATACCTTGAAAGACTCACGGTCTCACAAGGTACGTATTTCCTTAATTTATCAAACGATCGGAATATAAATAGATATTTTCATCGCCTCAGGAAAGCTCGAACCCCTCACGTCTGTCACTTCAAAATCCGGTCCCTCGCCTCTCTCATAATTCGATTGAGGCAACCATGTTCCGTAAATGTAGCGACGTGTGTTTTGCACGAGGTCGGCATCACCCGTCACTTTGAATTCCGCGTATTTTCCGCCAGGCAAGACGAGTGAAAGAAAGCCTTCAGGCAATTCATCAGGAACACGATGCACAGCCTCCCCGATCACAAAAGAAAAGCTCCCGTCATCTTCAAATTCGCAGGCGATTCCGTACGACATATCTTCTGCCGCTTTATTCGGAATCCGCAAGTAGTCTTGATTACGGCCGAATTCATAATAAAAGCCTGGAATGTCCTTAAACTGTTGCTCATCCTGTAAATTCGTCCGAAACCTGCGCCCAATGATACAAATGTCATCCAATGTCGCGATGGTTGGTTTGTTCATCGTGATCTCTCCTTTGATCGTTTGGCGAAAGGCCAAAAAGTCCATCTTAGCTAGATAAGGAAGCGAGTGATTTTCTTTGCGATACCTTCCAGGTGTAATCCCGAACTGCTTCTCAAAAGCGCGTGTCAGTGCCTCCTGCGACTGGTATTGATAGGCCACAGCAATTTCGAGCACATTGTCACTTGTCTGTTTTAGCGCAAGTGCAGCTTCCGATAGCCTGCGCTTGCGAATGTACGCC
This sequence comes from Brevibacillus sp. HB1.4B, assembly GCF_013284285.1. Classification (NCBI taxonomy): domain Bacteria; kingdom Bacillati; phylum Bacillota; class Bacilli; order Caryophanales; family Paenibacillaceae; genus Brevibacillus; species Brevibacillus sp. HB1.4B. The sequence continues at coordinate 331,958 of NZ_JABSUT010000004.1, read as the reverse complement.
TGTACGCTGAAGCCTGAGATTGCCTGAAACAGCCTCTGAAAATGAAACGCAGAGAAATGCGCTTGAGAAGCAATTTCTGTGATGTTCATTTCTTCCTGAAGATGCTCTTCCACATAATCAATCGCGTCCTGAATCCGCTTGTACGTGTCCATCTTTGACTTCCTTCACCTATTTTTTCTTTAGTATGCGGGAGATCACTGGCATTTTTTTGATCAACTGTGCTATCTTTCAAGCTTTACGTCGTCAATCGCTCTACCAAAACGGGTGACAGTTCCTTCTCTTCCTTTTTCCCAACCAGCTGCTGTGTCCAAATCCGCTCATGCAGCATCTCAAATGCGTATTTTCCCATCAACGTACTGGAGCTGGATACAGTGGTGATCTCTAGCAGTTCTCCGATTGGCTGATCATCGCATCCGACTACGGCTAAGTCTTCTGGTACGCTAATCCCCAACCTACTCGCTTCTTTGATAATCCCTGCCGCTATATGATTGCACGATACGATCATTGCTGTCGGCCGCTCTTCTGTTTGCAGCAATTTCCCCACGACATCCTTGCCGTCTTGGATCGTTAAACACTCTTCAAACGACCACTCAGCAGAGGGTGTTACGTCAATCGAACGCAACTTTTCGTAATAGGCACGTTTGCGATGCTGACTGTTAAAGCTGTTTTTTCTGCCGATGCAATACCCGATCCGGCGATGCCCCTTCTTCATCAGATACTCCATCCCGATCAGAAACGTTTGATAGTGGTCGATATGAACACTCGAAACAGAGGTAGTATCATTTGCTTCACACGTGATGATAGGTCCGTATTCTGCATATTCATTGAGCGTTTCGCAAGAGCTGGACCTGGAGCACATGATTAGCCCGTCGATTTTTTTATTTTTGAGCAAGTGTAAGACACTGCGTTCTTGCTCGGGGTTGTTATTTGTTTGGCACACCATCAGCTTGTAATGATGCTGGACTGCTTCTGCTGCAATGCCTTCGATAATGGAGCTGTAGTATTGGTTGTTGACGAGAGGCAATGTCACGCCGATGACCATCGTTTTTCCGGTAGAGAGGTGGACTGCATTACTGTTTTGAACATAATTTTGTTCTTCAATAATCTTGAGAATCTCCGCGCGTTTTTTCTCGTTCACATACGGATGGTTGTTAAGCACACGGGAAACGGTTGAAACGGATACACCTGCCAATTTCGCGATTTCTCTTATGTTAGCCACTCAGATTACTCCTCTAAGTCGGATCAGTAATTATTACATACATCAAAACACATTCCGCTTGCTCTGAAAAGCGTTCCACATATTATGCTCTCCTTATGTAGAATGAAAGGAGTCGTGTTTTGTGATTCGCTTAAAATTTGAATATCTCTTGTTTATCGTAGGCTTATTGATATTGGCGCTCGGGATCAACATGATGACGACCATTACATCCTTTGGTCTTAGCCCGTATGATTCTCTGTTTATTGCCCTGTATCAAAACTTCGGGGTATCGATTGGCTTCTGGATGTTTGCCATTAACCTGACCTTTGTCATCATCGTCCTTTTCATGGATCGCAGTTACATTACTTTCGGTGCCATTTTGGTCATGGTGCTAATCTCCCTCTTTGTCGATATGATCGGGTCCATCGATGCGCTTATGGCTGCTATCCGTACATTGCCGCCGCTTCTGACCATGGCACTCGGAAACATTTGCATCGGTAGTGGTATCGGGTTGTATGTGTGTACGCAAGTGTGCACAGCTCCCCAAGAGGCATTTGTACTGGTGATGTCGAAAAGATTAAAGTGGACATTCAGACGGACAGAAATTTTGCTAGCGTGCATGTTTCTTAGTGCAAGCTTCCTGCTAGATGGCCCGATTTATTACGGAACAGTCGTGCTGTCGTTTACGACTGGCTACATTATTCAAGCAGCAATTAACGTCGGGAATAAGATGCTCCGTCTCGTCAATCAAACGAAGGGGGCGGAGGCATAATAGGAGGAAAGCCTTGAGAAATTTTCGACCAAAAGTTGTGTGTTCCCTTGCAGTGAGCCTGTTTCTATTGCTTGTCGGTTGCTCCTCTTCTACTGGTCTCGTAAAAGCTAGCGGAGAAGTTTTTGCCCAGAGCGAAATTCACAGACTGACCCAAGATCCTGAAAACGTGACGCATTACCGGCCGATGCGTATTCAGGAAATGACACCGCAATTGCCTTCGTCTCTCCAAAGCAGAATCAAGCTCATGGATAAAACGAAGCTGCCTTTTCCTGTCGAAAAAGAGATGGCCTATCTCGTCTCATTCTCTTCAGGCCCCGAAAAAGAAACGCGACACCAACTACAGCTGACATACGCGCAGGATAACGAAGCTCCTATTACGGAAAACTTCTTCATCGTACGTATGACAGAGACAGATGAAAATCCCTTGGCCCATGTAAAGCCATCTGCTTCTGGACTGGATTCGTTTGGGAACGTCATGCGCGTTGAGCCACTGACCGACGATATCACTTTCTATCATCATATCATCACAACGAACAGCTCTTATGTGTATAACTTTTACAAGTACGATGATGAAAATCAGGCAGTAAATCTAATCGTCACAAACGCCCATGAGATGGAGTTCTATGATCAAGGAATCTTGTATCATCTCGCGTACCACACCGGAAGCACTCAACTGGACCCTACCCTTCATGATCAGATGGTAGCGCTGGCGAAGGATTTCATTTCTGTCCGTTCCTAAATGAAAAAGAAGGATTCCCCTGTAGGTCATACGACTGCGAGGTGGAATCCTTTTTCTATCTCTTGACCTTCACGTGGCGTGAAGCTTTACGATATTTTCCAGTACGATCAAGGAACTGGAGGGTGAACAATGCCAAACCACGAACAAATTTATAAAAATCAAGCAGAACAGTACGATCTGATGATTTCTAGACAACCACGTCTGCTCGCTGTCATCGAAGAAATCACTCCCATCAAAGGACAGGACGTGATCGATCTGGGAGCTGGCTCAGGAAGACTTACGTCTGTGCTCGCTCCTCATGCCAAGTCCATTCTGGCTCTCGATGCTTCCGCTGCCATGCTAGAAGTGAATGCGCAACAACTGACGCAAGCCAGTCTTACCAATTGGAAAACCAACGTAGCGGATCATCGAGAACTTCCCGTAGACGATAATAGTGCGGATGTCCTCGTAGCAGGGTGGACGGTTTGTTACCTCACCAGTTCTGAAGTTCCCAACAACGAGCTCCATCTTGAAAAGATCATTCAGGAGATGAAACGCGTGCTTCGTCCTGGTGGCACGATCATCATCATGGAGACGATGGGGACTGGATATGAGACACCTCACCCACCCCACTTTCTTACACAGTACTATTCCTTGTTGGAAACCAAATACGGCTTCTCTCACAAATGGATTCGCTTGGACTATCAGTTTAAAGACATAGCGGAAGCAGAACGGCTTTCACGGTTTTTCTTTGGAGATGAGCTTGCGGACAGAGTCGCTCGGGAAAAGCTGGTGACATTGCCGGAATGTGCAGGGGTATGGTGGCTGACTGTATGAATACAAAAAAGACGACCCCTGACCGTTCAGAAGTCGTCCGCTTGTTATTTCCACGTGTCTCTTATTTTTTCACAGAAGGCATGACACCCTCTGGAATCGGGCACACATACGTTTGACCGCCCAGACGCTGTTTCAGCTCGGCTTTTGCCTGTTCAATCAGCTCCGGATGATTTAGCATGTCAATGGCTGTAGAAGCCATGACTTTCCCCGCATGCAGCATCCCTTTATGTGCCATGGATGTCGCCCCGAGAGACACCCATTGCCAAGAGTGCAGCGTGGAGCCATTTATATAACACGCAGTCGTACATTGCGCGGTCGGCGCAATCCAGCTCACATCCCCTACATCGGTGGAGCCGTTCAGCGGGATTTTTGATCCGTCGAATGGATGGAGCCATGTCACCATGTCTGGAGCAGGCATGTCCGGTGACTGTTTTTCCGAAGTAGCGAGCTCCTGCTTGGACAGCGTCGCACGCATTTCTTTTGCCAATTGCAGTTCTGCTTCGTCATGCACAGGGACGCCCAGCTCCTGGAAGTTTCTGTACATGACCTCTTCGAGCAGCTTGTTTTGTACGAGGTTCGAGCACGCTTTGTCGAATACGATCTCTACCTCGGTTTCGGTCATGAGCGCAGCGCCTTGCGCAATTTTGCATACGCGCTCGTAAATCTCCTGTACTTGATCAACCTTTGGCGCACGCACGAGATAGAGCACCTCTGCCTTTGGTTGAACCACATTTGGCGACAAGCCGCCGGAGTTCGTGATGGCATAGTGCACACGTGCTTCCGGGATAATGTGCTCACGCAAGTAGTTCACGCCGACGTTCATCAATTCCACTGCATCCAGTGCGCTTCGACCGAGATGTGGACTTGCTGCCGCATGGGCACTCTTTCCTTTGAACTTGAAGTAAATTTGATAGTTCGCGAGTGAATCGATGGACATGATGCTGTTATAGCCCATTGGGTGCCAGCAAAGTGCGAAGTCCACGTCGTCAAACAGTCCTGCTCGCGCCATGAACGCTTTCCCTGAACCGCCTTCTTCCCCTGGGCAGCCGTAGTAACGAACAGTCCCTGTCATGTTGTTCTCTTCCATGTACGCTTTCACTGCAACGGCTGCCGCAAGAGAAGCGGTACCGAGCAAGTTGTGTCCGCAGCCATGGCCGTTTGCGCCTGCTACGAGAGGCTCTTCTGTGGTTTGTCCTTTTTTCTGGCTCATGCCCGACAGAGCATCGAACTCTCCCAGAATCGCCACGATAGGATTGCCGCTGCCAAAACTTCCAATGAAAGCCGTTTTGATTCCGCCTACTCCACGCTCAACCTTAAAGCCTTCTCCTTCGAGTGTTTGAGCCAGCAGTGCAGCAGATTGGTACTCTTCAAAACGCGTCTCCGCGAAATCCCAAATCTGGTCGCTCACCTTGATAAAGGCATCTCGTTTTTTCTCAATCATTTCTGCAATTCGTTTGGTATGCATTCGCAAACATCCTCTCTGCCCTCGTTGTCCACGTGCTTTTCCGCTCAGGTAGGAACGTTTTTTACGTCAGCAATCGTCTTGCAATTCGGTTCAAAAGCGCTACGCTGCGTGGCAAAATCTCTTCTTGTATATCGAACTTCGGATGGTGGTGGGGCGCTGGGATATCCGTACCGATTGCCATGTACGTTCCTTTTCCGCCACGATCCTGAACGCGTTTAATCATAAAGCTGGCATCTTCACTGCCCATTGAGTTGTAATCGCCGTGCTTAAAGGAATGGAAGCCTTCTACCTGCTTGGCTTCTTCCAGTGCCAGCTCTGCCATCTCCACATCGTAATTGATCGGGATTGCTCCCCCGACGACTTCGATTTTGTAGTCGAGCTCATGCATAGCTGCACTGTGCGCGATGATGTTGCGTACGCGGTTTTCTACTTCTGCATTTACTTCTTCCGTAATGGAGCGAGTCTCCACAACCATCTTGGCATAAGCCGGAATGATATTCGCTGCTGTTCCGCCTTCTAGCACACCCACATTGATTCTCGTATCACCAGTGCTGAAGCGAGGAATCGCATGAATGTTCAACAGGGCGGTAGCCGCTCCGAGCAATGCATTTTTCCCTTGTTCTGGCGACGCACCAGCATGAGAAGAAACACCGTAGAAATGCGCCATCATTTTCGTAGTAGCCAAAAATCCATAGGAACCGCCGTGTACCTCACCCAGCGGCACATTGACACCCAAATGGTTGCAGAAAATATAGTCAACATCGTCCAAATGGCCTTTTTCCACGATCGCGTATGCACCGCGAACACCTTCTTCGGCTGGTTGGAAGATCAGTTTGAGCGTACCGGAAAAATCTCCTGCTGCAAGCACTTCTGCCAATCCCAAGCCAATCGTGGTATGGCCGTCGTGAGCGCAGGCATGCATGTTGCCTTCATAATGGGAGCGGAAGCCATTCGCTTGTGGAAAATGGTCTTGCTCCGTACTTTCCAATACAGGCAGTGCATCCATGTCAAAACGAAAAGCAACCGTTGGTCCAGGTGCCTTCCCTTTCTTCACACCGATCACTGCTGTATAGCCACCGCGCATTTTTTCAACGATCGCCGGGTTTGCACCGTCACGCAAAGCTCTTTCATACGCTGCCTCAAGAGCCGCCTCAGAAGGCAAGCCCCGACGGGAATCTCCATCGATTGCTTCTTGTCCGTATATGACCTCATAGCCGAGGGACGTCAAAATCTCTACTACCTTGGAAGCGGTACGGAACTCCGTAAAACCCACCTCTGGATGTCTATGAAAATCTCTTCGCAACGAAACCAGATCCAACATCGTTCAATTCCTCCTGTTAACTCTGGAGCATGTCTTTTTCCACGCCCAGGTCCGATAGGCAAACTCTAGAAATATGAGAAGACTGGCAAATGTAAACCCTTACAATATACGAATATTAAAAGACATTTTCGTTTAATTGAATTATATAGTTGCCTCTCTGTTTTTTCAATAGAAGTTGTTAGACTTCTTGAAAAATAGCGAACCTTTTCCTGCTGTTGGGGTGGGGAGGAAACAGGAGAAAACGCTCAGCTTCTAGGGCCACCCCCTGGGGGATTGACTGCACGACTCCATACAAAAAGCGAAACCGCGTCCAAAGTGGTCCACTCAGGATGTGTCTCAGAGGTGGACGCTTAAGAGCGTGTTTCGCTTTTTGTATGGAGTCTCGGTCGGTGTCCCTAAGATCTTCGCTTATTTCTCCTGTTTCCTCTACGAGCTTTCAGTGTGAATCCGATTTTTAAAAGCCCTAAAAGATTGAAGAATGTCAGCAGTTACGACAGAGAAGAATATTTCTAGACGTAGCGACTTGTGGAGTCCTACCGAGCGGAGAAGGGATTTGCGGGCAAAAGAAACGCAACGTGCCCATACTACGAAGCGGCTACCACTTTTGCGTTTCCCCGCAAATCCCTTCGGAGTGGACAGTCCAGCCTCCCCGAGGGACGGAGCCTGGAGCCTAGACTGGAAATATTCTTCTCTTCACCGCAGCCCCATGATATAAAAAAACACCCGAACATCACGTCGGGTGCCCTCATTTTTTAAGCTGATAAAGCTTCTTCGGTCGTCCACGTACAGCCTGCTGCTCTTCCCCGCTGAACTCGGCCAAATTCACTTCGCACAAGCTGCCCATGATTCGCTGTGCATTCCGTACTGTCATCGACAAATGCGAAGCGATATCCGTCGTCGAAAACGAATTCCAGCCCATACGCTGAACCAACGCACGCAGCTTATGATACGATTTGACACTTACATTGGCTCGGTTCAGCTTTTCCAACAGCTCCCGATCACTGGAGCGGAACGAATAGGCGAGCTCCTCTGTTTCTCCCACCGATTCCATCATGACACCATTATCCTGTACGACGACAATGCCCGCCCCTGGTCGTTCTTTTGCGTGTTGGATTGCTTTTCGCGCATTGTTTTCCGCAGAAAACGCTGTATCTCCAAAGCCCACACCTACTGCAACCGGAACCTCTGCCTCCAAAGAGAGCTGTTCCACTGTAAGTCGTAGCATTTCAATCTCTCGTTGAATCGCACCACGCGAGCTGAAAATCTGGTAGCGTCCGTTGCCATTTGCCAGCAGAGAGCCATCCAGCCTATCGCAGAGCGCAAGCAGAATTTGTCTGATCTTCAGCTCCAGATGCTGCAAGTAAAAGCGCGTGCTAGTCCGCTCGGGAATCTTGTCAAATTGCTCCAGCTCAATGATCTCTACCCCAATTTGTGTATCCTTGAAATAGGAGCTTTTCACCTTTTCAATGACGATTTTCATTGCCTGACGAATCTCCATTTTTGTCATCAGGACACGATAGACAGGAATGCCTTCCTCGCGCAGCGCATGTTCAACCACAGAAAATGTGGTGAACGCTCCTTGTGTCTTGCCTTCACGCCAGAGCGATACATGAAACTGCGTGATCGCATCCAAGTTAAAATTCTCGTCATACATACTGACATAAATCTCCTCGTCAGGTATGTCCAGCTCCGACATCGCCTCGCTCAAATGCAATCCTTCCGAATCAATCATATCAATGGAGACACGGTTTACCGCAGTCTTTTGATCAATCGACATCTGGATGAAGCAACGATACAGATTCGAACCGTTCGGTGGGCAATACACGAGATTGGCATCCGGGCTGAGCACGTTTTTAGCGATGGTAAACGGAATCGGTCCAGAGAAAAACCATCCGTTTAAATCTGCATGATGCTCCAGAACGATTTTACTCACATCCCGTACGTCTTCATAACGAAAAGGAACAAATTCGATCTCATGCTCAAACTCATTGGCAACCGCCAGTATCCGCTCCACCGAAGGAAACGGTCCTACAACACCGATTCTATACATAAGGGCGTTTTCTCCTACCTGGTCATGATCGACACCTTTTCCTCATTCATATCATGTGCCGTTCTCTTTGTCTACTGGATGCCAAGCATGCTGTACTACGCTTGCTCCATGATTTGCATAACCATTTGTTCGAGTGAAGCAGTGGGCTTGCCAATGATTCTCTCCAAATCCGTTGTCGTGCTGCTCGCATCAATTTGCATCAAGAAGCGATACAGCCAACTTTCTGCAACAGGGTCCTCCCGATGCCTGATAGATTTGCCTGTCTGTGCCGTCAACACTTCAGCTAACTCTGCGAAATTCCAAGCTCGGGAAGCCGTAAGCTCGTAAGTCTGATTTTCGTGCCCCTCTGTGCTGATGACAGTGGCAGCAGCCAATGAAAGATCCTCGCGTGTCACTGTATGAAAGCTCCACTTGCCAGGGTATGTAAGGAGCTCTCCTGTTTCGATTGCCTGCTGAATACCAAATGCCGCAATCACATCACTGTAAAGTCCATTCCGCAGAAACGTATACGGTATCCCTGTCGTGCGAATGGCGTGTTCCGTTGCCATATGGAGATGCGTGAGCGAGATATTTGCTTTTTCCAAAAAGGCAAAGCTGGTATACACCACGTGAGTGATATTTGCTTTTTTCGCCGCTTCTATGACATGACTATGCTGTCGTACACGAACGGTATCATCAGTGTGTGGGCTGGAAATAAACAAAAGCTTCGTGCCGTCCGCAAAAGAGCGCTCCAGAGACAGAGGGTCATCATAATCCGCCTGTCTTATCTCAATTCCCAACTCTCTTAGCCGTGTCGCTTTGTCCAGTCGGCGCACACAGGCAATGAGGCGTTCTCTTTCCACCCTTTTCAAAAGCTGTTTGATAATCAAGCTCCCTAGCTTGCCCGTTGCTCCTGTAATGAGAATGGCCATGCTTTTGCTTTTCCCCCCTTTTCCCCTGTGGCTCAAAGTTCATCTCACACTTTGCCTTATTTTCTCTAATAAAAAAATCAGTTGATGCAGCTCCTGCTCCTCCAGTCGTCTTAGCCCCTCTGCAATTATCTGGCGATTCCCGGGAAGGTGCTCGAAAAGAAGCTGTTTACCTGCTTCCGTCAGTGAGATTACGGATTTTCTGCCGTCTTTGGGATGGGGAGCCCGGTGTATCAGACCGTCTGTTTCCAGTGGTGCAAGCAAAAGACTAATGTTGGCCTTCGTCACTCCAATGCACGCTGCCAAGCGTGAAGGCAGGATACTGTCACCATGCTTCGCGATCTCTACCAATAGTCGGATTCTTGCACCGTTCATGCCTTTTGCATGCCAATATTTTTCTGAGAGTCCCACCAAATCTGTGGTGGCATCTACCAAGGAAAAGAATGCTTTTGTCCGTAAAGGGGGCTGGTTTACATACGTTTCGAGATCATCTGCCATGCTCTTCCCCCCTTATTTAGTTAAGTGCTTAACAACTTGAAATGTAATCCATCTGTATTTTTTTGTCAATGGGCAAAGCGCTAAAATCGGGTTTGAATCGCTTTTTATCGTAATTAAAAAGAACTGATGGTTATATACACCTTATCCATCAGTTCTTTCTCTATGAAAACTTCTCCATTATTAAGTTGAGTTCGAAGATTTATGTTTTATACGACTAGTAACGATTCAAGTTTTTAATGTACTTGCCATTAGCCACTTGTCCCTCGTAAATCCATCCTGGTGGAACAGGTGAATATTTACTTACTAATAATCTGGTTCCATAAGGAGCTCCAACGACATTCATGATCGTTTTGCTATCATAATTTTCTCGCGATACAACCCATCCAGTTGGAATAGGGGAGAACTTGGTCACATTGAACTCCGTACGATAAGTTGCTCCTGTTGTATATTTTATCACCCTACCAGCCAATTCATCTCGTAAAACTACCCACCCTTGTGGAACGGGAGAATATTTGCTAACTCGTAATTCCTCACCATAGGGAGCACCTGCTGTATTTTTAATTAGCTTTGAACCTAGGTCTTCACGAATGACGACCCACCCCGGTGGAACAGGAGAAGATTTTTTAATCCATTCCTCATCTGAACTCCATCTGGCAGCAGCTAATGATTGTTCTTTCTGCCTACCAACACTAGTGGCTTGAATCGGAGACGTTAGCACTGCAGAAAATACGGCTACACTTAATGCTGAAAAAACCATTTTCTTGAACATCGTGATTCCCACCTCTCCTATCATTAACATCTACCAAAATATACCATATTTTTAAAAGTGAGTAAATTTCCAAGAAAAATCAATTAATTTCATACCACTGTTCCTATCTATCCATGACCTAAGTAAATATTTTTTATCGAGAAACTAAAAAAATTCCTTTGCTATCGAAAACGCAAGCAAATATTCTGAATATACGTTTTCTATTATTTTTAAGGGGGTATTTATGAAAAAGGGACTGGCAATTGCAACCTGTCTTACCTTGCTTTTCGGGGTACTAGCGGGGTGCTCGAATTCTTCCGCACCTGCTGAACCCACTGGCTCCACTACACCTGCAGAAGCGACAAAAACAGAGCCGATGGTGTTAAAATGGAGCATCAACAGCGAACCGCCTTCGATGGACCCTGGGATCGCCGTCGACGCGGATTCGTTTGACATGATTTACGCTGCCTTTGAAGGTTTGACCAGCTATGATCTGAATGGACAGCTCGTCAATGCTACGGCTGAGAGCTTCACCAACTCGCCGGATTATATGAACTACACCTTCAAAATTCGCAAAGACGCCAAATGGAGCAACGGAGATCCTGTCACCGCCCATGATTTCGTCTATGCGATCAAGCGCAACCTCGATCCGAAAACAGCGTCCGAGTACGCCTATCAGCTTTACTACATTAAAGGAGGAGAGGAGTACAATACAGGGAAAGGCAAAGCAGAGGATGTAGGAGTAAAGGCTGTAGACGACTACACCGTCGAGTTCAACCTGAAGTCACCGACTCCCTTTTTCCGTGAGCTAACCTTCTTCCCGACCCTCTTCCCGTTGCATCAAAAAACGCTGGAAGGAAACCCGAAATGGGCGAATGAAGCGAAAACAATCGTGGGAAATGGTCCATTCATTATGGACAAGTGGGAGCACAAAAGCAGAATCGTCTTTACGAAAAACCCGAACTACTGGGATAAAGATAACGTCAAGCTCGAGCGGATTGAAATCGCTATGATCGAGGACAACAATACAGCGTTCTCGATGTTCGAAAATGGCGACATCGACTGGGGCGGCTATCCTGCCTCAACACTTCCGACTGACGCAATCCCTACACTCAAAGATGCGGGCAAGCTGATGGTCGCGGATAATCCGGGCACACAATCCGTTGTTTTTAATACAAACAAACCACCGTTCAACAACAAAAAAATTCGCCAAGCCTTCGCTTATGCCATCAACCGTCAGGAAATCATCGATAATATTTTGCAGACGGGTGTTCCAGCCGCCTACGGTTGGGTACCGACTTCCATGGGATTAAAACCAGACGGCTACTTTAAAGAAGACCAGGCAAAAGCCAAAGCATTGCTGGAAGAAGGTATGAAGGAGCTCGGACTCTCGACCTTCCCGACTATTACCTACACCTTTGACTCGAATGATACCAACAAAAAGCTGGCAGAAGCCCTGCAAGATCAGTGGAAAAAAGCACTCGGTGTTGACGTGAAGCTGTACACGGCGGAGCTGAAGGTGTACCGCGACATGAGATCGCAAGCGAACTTTGACATGATCCGTTTCCAATGGGGCGCAGACTTCAACGACCCGATCAACTTCCTGGAGATGTTCCGTGACAAAACGGGCGGAAACAACCACCCGGATTGGGAAAATGCCAAGTTCAAAGAGCTGATCGACAAGAGCTACAACGAGCCTGATCTCGACCAGCGCAAAAAAATCCTGCTAGAAGCGGAAACGATTTTGATGGAGGAAATGCCGCTGGCTCCGATTAACTTCCGTGGAAGCCCTTATGTGAAAAACGACAAGGTGAAAGATTTCATCATCTTCCCGCTGGGAGGCGCGTACTTCAAGTACACCTCGGTTAATCCGTAGGGAAGAAAACCTCATCTTGTGCGAACATAGTCGTGGGGAAGAGAAAAACGGGCTCCCTTCGTTGGTGGCACGCCAGCGAGGAAGCGGAGATGTCCGTCTCCACTCCAAAAAGCGGTACGTCGACCAAAAGCCACCCGATGGGCGGGGGCTTCTCAGCGAAGAGGTTGGTCGACAAGCGTGTACCGCTTTTTTCCGTTCCGACTGGGTAGGCACGCCAAGGCCTCCGGTCGCTCCTTTTTTCTCTTCCTCTCCGTAGCGTTTTGGATTCACGAGTTTCATGAAACCATAAAACCCAAACAAAACAGGCTGTACCTGTCACAATAGACGGTACAGCCTGTTTCATTACATTTACACAGTCAGCGTTTTTTGGTCGTTTCCGTGGTAAGCATTGGTATCCAGCTCTTTTGTCACTCGACTCGTCAAGAGTCCGGACGTCATGCTTCCGCTTACGTTGAGCGCTGTGCGGCCCATGTCAATCAACGGCTCAACGGAAATGAGCAGACCGACAATTGCAATCGGCAAATTCATCGTGGACAAAACGAGCAGTGCTGCAAAGGTCGCTCCGCCCCCAACACCTGCAACCCCGAAGGAGCTGAGTGCCACTACTGCGATCAGCGTCAAGATGAACGATGGTGTCAGTGGATCAATTCCTGCGACTGGTGCTACCATGATGGCCAGCATGGCCGGATACGTCCCTGCGCAGCCGTTTTGTCCGATAGAGAGTCCAAAGGAGCCTGCGAAGTTGGCAATACCCTCAGGAACACCCATGCTTTGCTGCGTTTTTACATTCAGCGGCAACGCGCCCGCGCTGGTACGCGAAGTGAAGGCAAACGTCAGGACAGGGAATGCTTTTTTCACATAGGTGATTGGATTCAATCCTGCAAACGTCAACAGCAACAGATGGATGATAAACATGATGATCATCGCCACATACGAAGCGACAACGAACTTGCCCAGCTGCCAGATGGCATTGTAATCGCTGGTAGCTGCTACTCTGATCATGATTGCCAGTACACCATATGGCGTCAGGCGCAAGATCAAAGTCACGACACGCATAATAATCGTATGGAATGCATCCACAATTTTCGCGAATAATTCAGCTTGCTCCGGATTTTTGCGTTTTACCCCTAAATAGGCAACCCCGATAATCGCAGAGAAAATCACGACCGCAATCGTAGAAGTCGCCCGATCTCCAGTCAGATCAAGGAAAGGATTCGCAGGAAGCAGTTCCAGAATTTTGGCTGGCATGCTCAAGTTCTGGATATCACCCAAGCGCTGCTCCACCTGTTCAATCCGAGCCGCTTCCGCATCCCCTTGCTGGAATTGTGCCCCGTCGAGATTAAATGCCAAGGTAGTCGAAATCCCGATCGCTGCCGCGACAGCAGTCGTTCCTACCAAAAGTCCGATAATCAGCGTACTGATTTTTCCAATGTTATTGGTTAATTTCATTTTGGTGAAAGCCGATAAAATAGAGATGAATACCAGTGGCATTACGATCATTTGAAGCAGCTTCACATAGCCTTTACCTACAATGTTGTACCATTCGATGGTGGATTTAAGTACGTCCGATTTGGCTCCGTATACGTATTGCAAAATGAGTCCAAATAAAATCCCGAGTCCGAGACCAACAAATACCCGCTTGGAAAAAGAAATATGCTTCTTTTGCATGGCATACAATCCAGCAATGAATAAGAGCAACAAAACAATGTTTACGATGATCAGTAACGTCGACATATATTCCCCTCCCTTTCGTTTTATGTACCTCTCATTATTGTATTCGGTATAAATATAGTTATATTACCAACAATCCCTACTGGTCAAGTATGAATTGTTTTTGTATTATTCCAAACTGTCTTACATAACGTCTTAAAAACCTTGTCCAACTGTAGTGGTGGGGAGGAAACAGGAGAAAACGCTCAGCTTCTTGTCCCACCCGCTGTGGGATTGACTGCCCGACTCCATGCAAAAAGCGAAACCGCGTCCAAAGTGGTCTCTTCCTCGAAGTTATTTCAGAGGTGGACGCTTAAGAACGTGTTTCGCTTTTCGCATTGCGTCTCGGTCGGTGTACCAAAGATCTTCGCTGTTTTCTCCTGTTTCCTCTACGAGCTATCCGTTCTAAACGAGTTTTTAACGCTTTAAAAGATTGAAGAATGCACTCTCGTTACGCTAGAGAAGAATATTTCCAGACGTAGCGAATTGTGAAGTCCTACCGAGCGGAGAAGGGATTAGCGGGAAATAGAAACGCAACCGTGCCCACGCGACGTAGCAGCTACCACTTTTGCGTTTCCCCGCTAAGCGCTTCGCAGTGGGCAGTCTATTCCCACACTGGGACGGAGCACTGAAGCCTAGACTGGAAATATTCTTCTCCCCACCGCAGCCACATATAAAGTGACCAAAGAAAAAACCAGGAACCGCCCCTTTGGACGATTCCTGATTCGTTAGTAATACGAAATCGTTTCGCTTATTTCAGTTGCTTCACCACCACATTCCACAGCCAGGTGAGGATGACCGCACCAATGGCTCCGGCAATGACGTTGAAGCCGGCCCACATCCACAGCCAATCACCCAGTACCAAATCGCCCAGCCAGCTACCCAAAAGAGCAGCAATGAGCGAAGCCCACCAGCCCGATCCTGCCGCTTTTCCTGTACAGATCAAGCTCATTGCCCACCAAACGACCACACCGACGACAGCCCATACGAACCAGAACATTCGTACACACTCCCTCTCTCATGATGGTGACGCTTACATAAGGTCCAAAATAATGACTAGTTATCTATTACCATCATATTGAACAAAAGAGAAAGTGTGCATAGGCATTTAATTGGTATACAGTTCCGCGCGGCGGTTGGCTACGCTTGGCAATTTGCCCCGTACTCGTTCAATCCGACTTACATCCAGTTCTGTGATCAATAATGTTTCTTCTTCCCCTGCACTGGCGATCACGACACCCATCGGATCGACGAACATGCTCCGTCCAGCAAAAATATTTCCGACCTGATCAGCCGCACATACAAACATCGTGTTTTCAATGGCACGCGCACGAACCAGCGTCTCCCAGTGATCCTCTTTCATCGCTCCGGCTACCCAGCCTGCTGGCACAAACAAAATATCAGCACCTTGGAGCGCAAACTGTCTCGCGATTTCCGGGAAGCGCACCTCGTAGCAAACCATCAGCCCGATTTTGCCGAATTCCGTTTCCACCACTTGATACGGATTATCCCCAGGCGCGATGAAGTCCGATTCTGTGTAGGAAAAGGCATCGTACAAATGTGTCTTGCGGTACGCGTGCAGCAGCTGTCCTTCACGGCCTAGAAAAACAGTCGTATTGTAAGCGCGGTTTTCATCACCCTCGATCGATTCAAACACACCGCAAACCACATAAACTCCATGCTCCCGAGCAAGCTCTGCCAAGCCAGAGACAAATGGACCATCCAGCTTTTCCGCTACCTCTGCTGGCGTTACCCCTGATTTTGGCGTGGCAGGTGCACTGTACATTTCAGGCAAGATTACAAAATCTGCCCCTGCTACTTTTGCTTTTGCGATGTAATCGGCTGCTTTTTGCAAATTTTGCGTCTTATCCATCGTCGCTGTAAGTTGGGCAATTGCTACTTTCATGAGTATCCCCGTCCTTTCCATTCATCCAAAGCTCTCGTTTTCTTACTTGCTAGTATAACTGATTTTGACCGAGTTCCAAGTAATTATGCTTTACCAGCTGGACGTCTTGTATATAATGGACTTGTCATCTTGCATATTTATTTTCACCCTATCGAAAGTAGGTGAGTCCATGTCCATCCGTATCAAGCTGCTGCTCTCTTACACAGGGATGCTAGTAATCAGCTTGCTGACGTTTTTCGTAGCCGCTAGCCTATTTACAATTGCGGCGACAGGCGACATTAACAGCTTTCGCGACTTTTATAAAGTGCATTATCAGCTCAATCCGCTGACTGAACAAGAAGAGAATATTTTCCTTGAATTGAAATATCTCGCCAAGAATGAACCGGATCAGTTGCAAAACCAGGAGCTGCTTGCCGATTACGATTTCAAGCTAAAAACGGTACGAGCCGGCCTGTATGTCCGCAGGGAGAGTAATCAAGTCTTTGCCTCCCCAACCATCAATCAGCCCGAGCTGGAAAACAGCTTGCCCCCCTATGACTTGAACAACAACCAGATTCGCAACACGTTCAACATCGGCGAAAGATTTTATGCGTATGCCAAGTTTGACTTCAAGTTTTCAGATGGCGCAAAAGGCAGTGTCTTTGTAATCCGCGAGCGCAGTCCATTTGGTGAGGTTATCCGCAAACTGCTGCCGATTCTCGTGTTCCTCCTCCTCGGCGTCATTGTCATTGCAAACGTCTTGTTGTACCGCTGGATCACCCGCAGCGTCGTCAAGCCGCTTGATTTACTGCGCAATTCGGCTGAGTACATCAAGGAAGGCAATCTGGACTTTGAGCTTTATCTGCACACGAAGGACGAGATTGGACAACTGAACGAAGCGTTCGAAAACATGCGCAAACGATTGCAGGAATCTGTGCAGCTGCGCCTTGCGGACGAAGAAAGCCGCAAAGAATTGATTTCCAACATCTCGCATGATTTGCGTACACCGATTACCAATATCAAAGGCTACATCGAGGGAATCCGCGATGGCGTAGCTGATACCCCGGAGAAAATGGACAAGTACGTGAACATCATTTACTCCAAAGCAGTAGACCTCGACATGCTCGTCGATGAGCTGTTTCTCTACTCCAAGCTCGATCTGAAACAAGTACCCTTTACGTTCGAACATGTAGATATCGTGCGGTTTTTGGATGATTGTATCGACGAGCTACACTACGATCTGGAAAAGAAGGGCATTACGATTCAGTGGAATAAGCGTACAGCCGAAGGCACCCTGGTCATCGCCGATCTGGAAAAAATTAAGCGCACTGTCTTAAACATTATTGGCAACTCGCAAAAATACATGGATAAGCCTGAGAAAATCATCTACGTCTCGGTTCAAGCGGACGACCAATGGGCGACCATTGAAATAAAAGACAACGGCATCGGTATCCCGCAAGAAGCCATTCCTCACCTGTTCGAACGCTTTTATCGGGTGGAGCAATCCCGTAATTCTGCCACGGGCGGTAGCGGTCTCGGACTCTCCATCGCGCGCCAGATCGTCGAGGGTCACGGTGGCACCATCTGGGTCGAGAGCAAGCAAGGAATAGGTACCAGCCTGTTCTTTACGTTAAAACGTACCCACAAACAATAGGAGGTGCACATTCCCATGTCTTCACGCATCCTCATCATTGAAGATGAGACGACCATCGCTCAGCTGGAGCGGGATTATTTTGAACTGAACGGCTTTCAGGTCGATTTATGCCACTCTGGCAGCGAGGGCTTGCCGCTTGCCATCAATGGCGACTACAGTTTGATCATCGTTGATTTGCAGCTTCCGGGCATGGACGGCTTCGAATTGTGCAGCCAGATCAGACAAGTCAAGGAAGTGCCGATCCTGATCGTCTCCGCCAAAAAAGAAGAGATCGATAAAATCCGCGCCTTTAATCTCGGTGCCGATGACTATATTACAAAGCCGTTTAGTCCAAGCGAATTAGTAGCCAGAGCCAAAGCCCATCTGACAAGATACGAGCGTTTGACAGCCCGACAACCTCAACCATCGAACGCAGAGATTCACATTCGCGGTCTCGTCATCGACAAAGTATCCCGAAGAGTCTATGTACGCAATCAGGAAGTCATTTTCACGACAAGAGAATTCAATCTGCTTGAATTTTTAGCGACACACCCGAATCGAGTTTTTAACAAAAATGAGCTGTTCGAACGAATCTGGGGCATGGATTCCAGCGGAGATATCGCGACCGTTACGGTGCACATTCGCAAGCTGCGTGAAAAGATCGAAGTCGATCCGTCCAACCCGCAGTATATCGAGACGGTCTGGGGTGCCGGTTACCGATTTACTGTCTAAGCGTGAACACCATGATCATTACAAAAACCTTCAGCGAAAACGAGGACGGATTTTCCGCTCTACGTCAAAGCTGGGGTTTTTTTATCTTTTTTTAAGAACTTTTTTAGATTCTATTAATCTCTTGTTTCTTGGCAGTTTAGGTATCTCGTCTATCCTATAGGTAATCAAGTAACAACTGACTCTAAAGGAGGACCAACCGATGAGAAAGTTTTCCAATAAAATTGCAATCATGATGCTCGCCACTGTTTTGGGCACAGCATCCCTTCCTTACGCTGTACTGAACGTGCAAGCAGCTTCCACTCCCCTGAGTGCACAAGAAATTCAAAAAGCGGTTAGTGAGCTCGCCAAGCTGCAAGTGATGCAAAGCAACTCCAACGCTCACAATCAAGTTACGCGCGCTGAACTGGCAAAAATGGTCTCGCACACATTTGGTTTGCAAGGCGGCAAAACAGATAAATCCGTAACCTTCACGGATGTGAAAACAAATGATTGGTTCTACAAATACGCGGTTGACCTGGTATCTCTTGATATTATGCAAGCTAAAGATGGCCAGTTCGATCCGCGTGGAACTGTGACGGATGCTGAGCTCACTCAAGTCGTTGCAAAAGCGCTCAAGCGCGATGCGAAGTCCGTTAACTACTGGGCAGAACGCTTCTTCTCAGCAGACAGCACCGCTACTCGCGGCGAAGCCGCTTATCTGTTGAATACGGCTCGTCAGGCGATGCCTTCTGACAAAGCGAGCATTACGAATGTACAAGCCTTGAACGAAATTACATTGATTGTGACCTTCGACGCTCCGTTGACCGCAGAAAACGAAGCATTTGCAAAAGCAAAAGAAGACTTTGTCTTCAGCGAAGGTCTGACACTGACTAACATGCCGCGTCTGAAAACGGGTTCTACCAATACTTACATTGTGCCGACCTCGGTTCAAAAACCAGGAACCACCTACGAGCTGACTTACAAAGGGAAAAAGGCGGGCACCTTCCAAGGCAACGCAACCAAGATCGACATGACGGAAGTACGACAAGTAACAAACGACACGTTTGAAGTCGAGTCCTTGCGTGCAAATGGTGTCCTTGATTACGGATACATCATCTCTGCCTACAGCGGCGGACGTGGTGCAAATGCATTGGTGCTGGATCAAAACAACAGTGCAGACGGCAAAACGTATCAAATCATTCCTTCCATGCAGGCAAGACAAGTGACCATTACACCGGAAGGCGGACAACCAATCGTAGCGAAATACGTGCCTTTCACACAATCAACAGACGGCAAGCAAGAAATTAAATTCCGTCTCCCAGAAGGCCAAGTCCTGACTCCGGGCGTTACGTATACCATTACGTCCGACTGGGCGAATATCGCGAATCCTACCTTCGTCGCAAAAGAAATCGCTCCGCTCGAAATCAGCGAAGCTAAAGCAGCTAGTGAAACTTCTATCACCATTACCCTGACAGAGGACCCAGGAGACGAGCTATTCTCCGGACGCAGCGTAGAACTCACTAGCGCAGACGGAGAAAAACTGCTGGCGACGTACAAATATTCCAGCCGCAAAGGTACCACAGGCGTGTTTGACATCCAGCAGGATGGTAAACTGAAAGCAGATACCACATACACGGTAACACCTGTCGGCGATTGGGCTGGCAAATCTTCTGCTGAGCTGACAGTGGAGTAGTCTTTGTGTGAGTGTTCAAAAAGTCGGCTTTTCAGCACCGAGAAAGTAACGATACTGCGTATTGGTCTTATGACGATCGCCATCGCTCTGACTGGGTGTGAGATGAATTGGAAAACCCTTTTAGCGAGTGGCGAGCAGCAAGCAACCCAGGCGGTGAAAGTTGAAATGGATAAGCTGAATCAAGCCTTATTGACAGCAACCAGTCAAGGAGACAAAGCAGCGATTGAGAGGCTGCTTGCAGAGGGGGCGGATATTGACGCTACCGATAGTAGGGGCCGTACCTCTGCGATGATCGCGGTCCACACTGCTCAACTCGACATTTTCAACTTGTTGGTTACACACGGCGCCAACATCAACATCCGAGACAACAACTTAGACAATCCCCTGCTCTTCGCAAGCGCAGCAGGCCAGCTCGCATTCGTAAAAGCCTCGATAGAAGCAGGTGCCGACACGACCATTACGAACCGTTTTGGCGGAACAGCTTTGATTCCAGCAGCTGATCGTGGACATGTCGAGATCGTCAAGGAACTGCTCACCACCTCTGATATCAACATTGATCACGTCAACAGATTGGGCTGGACCGCTCTCTTAGAAGCAGTGATTTTGGGCGACGGTGGTAAGAAGCATCAGGAAATCGTGAAGCTCCTGATCGAGCACAAAGCAACTGTCAATCTCGCTGATCACGATGGCGTAACGCCTCTCGGGCATGCGAAGAAGCATGGCTACAAAGAAATGATTGAAATGCTCACGCAGGCGGGCGGTAAATAAAGAATTTCTCCCATATGAAGAAGGATAGGATCGTCAGAAATCATCTGACCCCTATCCTTTTTCTTATTTTCTAGACCAAAAGACCCTGCTAAACTCAAAACTTTTTCTATATTCAGGCGTCAATTACTAGTGGACTATCCCATTATACCTATACCTTTTTGATTGGAGCCTGTTTTACATGACCGTCAGCTCGTTTACAACTATTTTGGAAACGGACAAACGCATCCGAAAAGCTTCTCCTAACCTTGAAGCCAAGGTGGAGATGTACAAGCTCTTTCTTGCTTCTACAGACGCTATTGAAATCCATATGAGTAACCTGACGCATCCTTTGACTACCCTCAGAATCTATGACATCCATCGAACCAAACTCGCAGAAGCTGAATATAGTACGAACGCCCCCATCATCCTTCCTTTTTTTCCGGAGGAGGATGGTCTTTACTACGTGCAACTGACGATTGGGCCTGATCCAGACCCGCAGCACATCTATCAACTGCACGTGGACAAGTACAAACGCCTATCGGGGATCATCCATCAATCGGAGGAACTTACCGCAGAAAATGGTCCGTACATGATCGGACCAGAGGATGCCATCATAACTGCTGGGACTTCAATCAGCTTTGAAGCAGGTACCTCCATCAACGTACGCTGCCAAAACAAGATCTTTGTCCAAAACGGTGCCTCTATTTCTTTTCGCGGGGAATCAGACAAACCCGTCGTCGTCATCGGCGCTATTGACGATACAACCGCACATCGTTGGAATCAGCTCGTGTTATCTCCCTTGGCTGAGGCAACCTTCCAGCACATGATTGTGCAATACGACAACGACGAAGACGGAATGGACTTCTTGACCTCAGCAGCCCCTTTCGTGGCGATCGCCTCATCCGTTGAAGAATTCGAGTCAACCGTTGCCAAAACGAGCTATGTGGAGCGGGCCGCAGTCGTGTCTCCCTCTTCTCGCTTGGACTTCATCAAAACTTGGTTCCAGCAGTCCAGCCCTTATCGGTTCCATATTTTTGGCGATCTCTTGCCTGAGCTTTATTTCGGCATTGATGTCACCACCTTTGCGCGATGGGAAACGGACACGAAGCGGATTAATGAAGAACGCGTAGAAGCTGGTGAAATCAATTACTGGGATTTTGTTAACGGCAACTTCACTGCCGATTTGATAGAAGCTACGTATCTGTTTGCCAATAATGAGAGCAGCCCCGAGCTGCGAATCCAACGATTGATTGATTTTCTAATCATCGCGCAAAAATGGAGGAGAAAACACGGATGCTTCAGCCTGTTCGACATGATCGATCCATTCCATAATCACGACGAGGAATTTTACAAAACGTTTGAACAGATGTCGTCCTCCTTCTGGCTCGCGCACAATACGTCCATTATTCACTGGGATACGCTTTCACGAGAACTCGGCATTTGGCAAAAAGAAAGTTTCTTCGAACGGCAATTCATCAACTCCGTCATGATTCGTCTGCACTTCGCAGCCGATCTGCCGTTCTCCCTTCCGGGGTATGGAAACAACATTCCACCTGTCGGCTTTCTCGGTATTTCCATTCACTTTGGCCCGTTCCGCTATCCAGAGGATTATCCGGCACCCGAGCCTGAATTCGACGTCAATTACGGCGAACTCTCTACAGCTACCTATGTGAAATTTATGTTCGAATCGTTTCTCAATGGCAAAACGAATCCCGTCTACACGTGGTGGATACCTACGCAAGCGGATAAGGAGCTGTTTCGAACCTTGCAAGAAAAGGGCATCTCGCTGGATTCCCCTCCGGAAGATTGGGACCGCGAATTCGTGCAGCCTGCTAGAAAAACGCTGGAGGAGATTCGGGCATACTATCTGAACCCAACCCTTCGAAAAGATAAAAGAACGAAGACCTCCCACTTTTGAGGTCGGGAGAAGCCATGCCACATGACTTTCGAACAGCACAGGATTATTTCGGGGGATTGGATCTTTTTGGCAGTTATGTCTGGAAGTCTTTTGTGGGAGATGATCTTTGTTTCAGCATCTTGTGTAATCTGCATGAAGTATTTCACTTTTAAGCTTGGAACAGCGTTCTAGAAAAAAAGCTGCGAGGAAAGAAGCGCATTTCCAGTCCAAGCGCCTCTGGAGCCCTACCTAGCTTCGGAATGAATGGCGGGGGTTTTCAGCTTCACTTATGAGATACTTCCTCGAAACTGTCTACGTTTGAAGCGCTCCCGCCATTCATTCCGAAGCGGACAGTCAATCCCCCTTGCGGGGCGGAGGCCGAAGCGTAGACTGGAAATGCGCTTCTTTCCCCCACTACAGCTACGAAAAAAAGCCTCCCCAATCTGAGAAGGCTTCCTCATTAATTCACAATATTTTTCCCATAGTAAATCTCGTCCATCTCTATTTGTAATTGCTTCGTAATATCCTCCTGCTCCTCCGGTGTCAGCTTATCCTTCGTGTATCCGAACAAATAATTGTTCAGATCAAATTGCCTGCGCTTGCATTTGGTGTGGAAAATATTATCTTGATACACATTCACATCAATCATGTGGAACAATACCTTAATTTCCTCGGGAATATAATTTTGGATCGAACTGATGTCGTGATCGATAAACAGCTTGTATCCATGTATATCCCGGGTAAAACCGCGCACCTTGTAATCAATTGTCATCAAGTCTGTATCAAACGAACGAATTAAATAATTGAGTGCTTTGAGCGGAGAAATCTCGCCACAGGTCGATACGTCGATATCGGCCCGGAATGTGCTGATGCCCTCCGTTGGATGGTACTCGGGGTACGTATGCACCGTAATATGGCTCTTGTCCAATTGCAGCACCACATTTTCTGGCAAAGGTCCGGGGGATTCCTCATATGATTCAGTAGGGACTTCTACAACTGGCCCCTCGGATACAAGAACAGTGACGCTCGCACCTTGTGGTACATAATCTTGTTGGGCGACATTCAGTACATGTGCGCCGATAATATCCGACACGTTTTTCAGGATATTCGTCAATCGCTCTGCATTGTATTGTTCATCTATGTATTCGATATACGCTTCCCGTTCCGCTTTTGTTTTTGTGTAGCAAATGTCATACATGTTGAAGCTGAGTGACTTAGTCAAATTGTTGAAGCCATGCAGCGTAACGTTTTGTTCTGTTTTTTGTTCCAAGCGCATTTCCCCCTGTGGTAGCATCCAAAACTCGTTCGCTCTTACTTTTTCCTCCACCTCGCTCATAAATACCCGTTACTTTTGTCCTACACAAAAATGATTCAATAGCATTAGTAAAACTTTACAGGATATGGTTCTAATCCCCTTGGTTTAGTGATAAAATATCGAAGTGTGTCAAAATTTAGAAGAAAGGGGGAAATTATCATGCATTGGTATACAAGTGTATTGAAGAAATATGTTGCCTTTGAAGGAAGAGCTAGACGTCAAGAATATTGGATGTTTACTTTGTTCAACATCATCGTATCTATGGTAATTGCTCTCGTAGACTACTTAATTGGTACAGGATCTATTTTGGGCATGATCTATTCATTAGCTGTTTTACTGCCTAGTTTGAGTGTAACTGCACGCCGATTGCACGATACTGGAAAAAGCGGTTGGTGGATCCTTCTCTCGTTTATTCCTTTAATCGGCGCAATTGTTTTGCTCATATTCTTGTGCAAAGACGGCGAAGGAGACAACAAATACGGTGCGAATCCAAAAACTTCGCAATCCTTCTAATGTCTCCATCACCTCTCCTGATAAAGGAGAGGTTTTTTATTTTTGGTCCAAAGAAAAAACGGCAGTTTGGGACTCCCCAAATGCCGTTTTTTCTATTACGGTTTTACGCCTCGTCCCAAAAACGTCGCAGGTTGTCCATCCCAATCTTGGACCCTTCGCGGCAATCCTCCATGCCTTCGAACTCGACCGTGATATAGCCATCATAGCCGGATTGCTTCACCAGCTTGACGACCTCA
This sequence comes from Brevibacillus sp. HB1.4B, assembly GCF_013284285.1. Taxonomy (NCBI): domain Bacteria; kingdom Bacillati; phylum Bacillota; class Bacilli; order Caryophanales; family Paenibacillaceae; genus Brevibacillus; species Brevibacillus sp. HB1.4B. The sequence continues at coordinate 307,227 of NZ_JABSUT010000004.1, read as the reverse complement.
CGGATGTTGATGTCGCCTTGGCCGACTATTGCTCCACGCAGGAAGTTGCCATTGACGGTCTTGAACCATTTGCCTGCGCCTGGATCATGGTAGGACGGCCGGAAATAGAAATCTTTGAAATGCACGAGCGAAGCGTAAGGCAGATTTTTTTGCACACCGACCAGCGATAACTCATCTACGCACATGAAGTTTCCGATATCCAGCGTCGTTTTGAAATTCGGACGATTGACCTCATGCAAGACACGCTGCACGCGATCACTTGCCTGCACCAGCCAGCCGTGATTCTCGATTGTCGTCGTTATTCCGAATTGCGCGGCATAATCAGCGATTCGGCGGCTTCCCTCGACCATCTCAGCCAAATGCTTTTCGAAGTACTCGATCGTCGTCTCCTCTACGGGAACAGTAAAGGCGGACACATCGTGGCGCATATGCTTGATACCCATGCGGTGCAGCAGATCTACATGTGTTTTTACACGTGCGACTTCTGCTTCGAAGGCTTCTTCGTCTGGTTGAATAAAGTTGGTCGGCATCGAGTAGTTGGACAGCTCAATCCCAACCGCTTTTGCCTTATCCCGAACAGCGTCTGCCAATTCGTCATTATCGACCAGCGTAAAACCGTACGGCACGATTTCCATGTGTTCGCCGCCGTTATCGGCGATCCATTGCACGACATCCAGTACATCCATTTCCCCAGCTCGGATTGCTGTCAGTAGACTGTAAGTGCTCAATCCAATTTTCATCCGTTCCACCTCATTCGGTTTATTGTATAGAAAGGCTACTGCTCATCATGATGAGAAATGCACCTTGTTGATAGTCACGACTTGCTTGAGACGCTGGGATTCATAGGCTGCCTTCACCACTTCGAGTGTGCGCAGTCCATCCTCTCCTGTAATTGACGGAGGTCGGCCTTCCCTGACATTTTGCACAAAATCGGCAATAAGCCGCTCATCCATATCCACAGCCCAAGGTACATTTTGCAGCTTCGAATCGCGGTCATTGTAATAGAGCACGTGTTGCTTGAACACATCGACGTCCAACGTGCCTTTGGTGCCGACAATCCGCATCGTCACATCTCCCCACGTCGGGAACGTTTTCGGTCGCGACCAGCTCGGATCAATTCCGACGATCACGCCAGACTCCATTTCCACGGAAACCAGGCCGCAATCCTCTACCTCAATCTCGTAAAAGCGTGTGTCCAGCTCAGCGTAGACGCTTTTTACCTCGTCTTGGAGTATCCAGCGTACGAGGTCCATCAGATGGACGATGTGATCCGTCGCTGCCCCGCCGCCAGACAGCTCTTTTTCAATGAACCAGCCACCTGGCATTTGTCCGTGGTTCGTGCCATCGATGGCGAGAATGTCTCCGAGAGCACCTGACTGAACGATCTGTTTGACGTTTTCCATCACGGGTGCAAAACGAACAGGATAGGCTACCTGGAGCATGACACCTTCCTCTTTACAGACCTGAATCATTTCGCGTGCATCCGCAATCTCAGTAGCAATTGGTTTCTCGCACAGAATGTGCTTTTTCGCTCGTGCTGCCGCAATCACGTGCTCCTTGTGCTTGGCATTTTCCGAGCAAATAATGACCGCGTTGATACCGGATAGTAAAAAGGCTTGCATATCTTCGTAAAAATCGAGCTGGTAGGCAGTCGCCATTTCCACTCCACGGCGCGAGTCATCATCCCAGACTGCAATCAGCTGCGCATCCGTGTGCTTTTGCAAATAAGAAGCGTAGCTATGCGCATGCATATGGGCGAAGCTGATGATTCCTACCTTCATCCCTCGTCACCTCCGTGTATGAGCTTCACAGGTTGTCCCGTCTTGACCGATTCTCTCGCCGCCAAAGCGACATCGAGAGCAGCGAGCAGATCACGAGAATGCAGACGTGGCACTTCCTGTTTCTGTACACAGCGAATGAAATGCTCCCGCTGTCGCTGCATCAGGTCCATCCCAGGGAATGTTGTCGAAAGAAACTGCTCTCCCCGACTCCAGCGAATGGGGGTGCTTTCCCGGCTATCATGCGCAATCATTCCTTGATCACCGGTAAGCTCAAAGGAAGCATGTTCGGCCCCTTCTGCCCAAGATAGCTCTACATGCGCAATTGCCCCACTTGCCATTCGGAGCATGACAAGCGCATAATGGACGATCTGTCCTGACTCATTCGTGCGCTTAACCTCTCGTGCCATCACACGCTCAACCTCGCCGAACGTCCAGCACAGCCAATCGAATTCACGTATTCCAAGCGATTGAAATATGCATTTCCCTACATTTTCAGCCGATGCAGGAGCACCTCTTCGCACGCGAATGACGCCTGCTTTGCCTATGGCCCTATTCTTTATTTGCTCGTGGGCTTGCTCGTATTCTGGGGCAAAACGCAGTGTATTTGCGAATTGCAGCACGATCTCATGCTGATCGCACAAACTGATTCGTTCACGCCCTAGAGCAGAGCCGTCTGCGCATAAAATATGCTTTCCCTCCTGGGCAGCAAGCGTCACCCATGAGTCAGCGCTGTCCGTAATCGAGCGAATATCCACGATATCCACTTCTGTTCCCTGCAAGATTTCACGCAAAGAAGACAAGCTATCTGCCACACCTACAAGCTCTGCTTCTTTGATCCGAAGCCAAGCCTGTGACTCTTTGACGCTTGTTCCTGCTTCCCCTGCCACCACAACCTTTACCATGATCCCGCGCCCCCTCTCCTCGAGCTTTGTGGACTGCTTGACACAACCCTTATAGCGAAAACTGAAACGTATCCTGCAATAAAACAGCGGCAGCTCCAGCGACCTCTACATTTTCACCCAACGAATTCGGTCGAATCTCCAATTCCTCCGTCAGGATTCCATGCGCGTATTCCCCCACGTAGTCTTTTACTTTTGCGATCAACAGCTCATTTTCGAAGGCAATCTCGCCGCCCAGAATCATGACTTCCGGATTGAACAAATGAATCAGATTGACCAGCCCCGAAGCCAAATAAGAAGCGGTTTCCTCTAAAATGCTGACCGCAAGCGGGTCCTGCTCTGCCAAAGCCTGACGAAACACCGCAGGAGTAATCCGGCCAACATCCTGCTCCACCAAATCCGAGATGCGGCTCGTCTTTCCTTTCGCAAGCGAGGAGACCAGCTTGGAGTAAATCGTTGGCCAGCTCACGTAATTTTCCAGACAGCCAACATTTCCGCAGTCGCACCGCACACCTGCCCGATCAATCGTGGTATGACCGAACTCACCGGCCCCGCCTTTGAAGCCCCTGTAGATGGAACCGTTCATCAAAATACTCGCTCCCAATCCATCCCCAATCGTGACGTACAGCATGTTTTGATAATGACTGAAATCCCCGATAGTCTTCTCTGCGAGCAAATACGCGTTCGTGTCGTTATCCAGCCATGTTTTCAACTGGAAACGCTGCTCGATCATTTCTTTCACAGGGGCGTTCTGCAAGCGGAGCTTCGGATTATAGCGAATCACCCCATGGACCGAGTCCACGATGCCTTGAGTGACAATCGAGATTCCCATACACGTCTCCAGACTCACGGCTCCACGCAAAAATTGCTCAATGATGTCCATCAAATAAGCGAGGACACTCTCCCCTTGGTACTGCTTGATTGAGTGAACTTCCTTTCGTTTGACCGCAGCTTCCAGATTCATCTCGGCAATCGTAATCTTCGAGCCAGAGATCGAAATGCCGATCAGAAAGCGACTATTAGGAGAAAACTGGACCAATATCGGTTTGCGTCCGCCATTTGACTCTCCTGTTCCCACCTCGCATACGAACGAGTCACGAATCAACTCACTGACAGCCGAGGTCACGGTAGTAGGACTCAGTTTGTTCCGCTTCGCTATTTCACTCCGGGAAATGGGCCCGTAATGACGGATCGTATCGAATATGATGGAGCGATTCAGTTCCTGGATCAGCTTTAAATCACCCGTCCTACGCATGTAACCATCCCTTTTATTCAAATCACAAATGGCAAGCGACAAAATGATCTCGGTCTGCCGCTTCCCGCAATGCAGGCGGTGTCGTCTTGCATATGTCCATCACGAACGGACAGCGCGTATGAAACAGACAGCCTGACGGCGGATTCACCGGGCTCGGCACATCTCCCTGCAAAATGATCCTCTCCCGCTTTGCCCGTGGATCAGGAATCGGAACCGAAGAGAGCAGCGCTTTTGTATACGGATGCCCGGGATTGGCAAAAATCGTTTCCTTCGGGCCAGATTCTACGAGACTCCCCAAATACATCACGCCGATCTTGTCGCTAATATGCTCGACCACACTCAAATCATGGGAAATAAACAAATAGGTTAAATGAAATTCTTCCTGCAAATCTTTTAGCAAATTCAAGATTTGCGATTGAATCGATACATCGAGAGCGGAAACTGGCTCATCCGCGACGATCAGCTTCGGCTTCAGAATCAAGGCGCGAGCGATTCCGATACGCTGCCGTTGCCCTCCGCTGAATTCATGGGCGAATTTCTCCGCATGATAGCTGGAGAGCCCGACGACCTCGAGCATTTCGGCTACAATCCGATCCCGCTCTTGGGTAGACAGCTTCGTATGAATGAGAAGAGGCTCTGCTACCACATCGCGAATTTTCATGCGTGGATTCAGTGAGGCGTACGGGTCCTGAAAAACCATCTGTACCTGCTTGCGCACTTCCCGCAGCTTTGTCTCATTCATTTTGGAGATTTCTTCACCATTGATCCAAACCTTGCCCTCATCTGGCATCAAAAGTCTTGTGACCAAGCGCCCTGTCGTCGACTTGCCGCAGCCACTCTCTCCGACCAGACTGAACGTCTCGCCTTCCTTAATCTCGAACGAAACGTGATTCACTGCCTTTACGCTTTTTTTGCTGCTTAATAGACCACTATCAATCGGGAACGTTTTTTTGATACCGTCTACCACGACCAGTGATTTAGACATGAACATCCCTACCTTCCTCTTGATAGAGCCAGCAGCGGCAAGAACGTTCCTCTCCCACCGTCGTAATGGCGGGCTCCTTTTCCCAGCAGACAGACATGACATCCTTGCAGCGCGGAGCGAATTTGCAGCCCTTGGGCATATTGTTCGGTGTCGGTACGTTGCCCGGAACCGAATCAAGCCGTGCGCGCTTTTGCCCGATTTTGGGGACAGAGCCGATCAAGCCTTTGGTATACGGATGCTTGGGTTCATCAAACAAGTCGTAAACAGATGCTTCCTCCACGACACGCCCTGCATACATGACCACGACACGGTTGCACATCTCTGCCACGACGCCGAGATCATGCGTGATCAACAGCATCGACATATGCTCGTCAGCCTGAAGTTGCTTCATTACGTCGAGGATTTGTGCTTGAATCGTGACATCGAGTGCCGTCGTTGGCTCATCGGCGATCAACAGGTTAGGATTGCAGGACATCGCCATCGCAATCATGATCCGCTGCCGCATACCGCCGGAGAGTTGATGCGGATACTCTCCCATAATCTCGCTCGGCCGCGGAATGCCCACCTTTGTCAGCATGCTCACTGCTTGTTCTCGCGCCTTTTGGTCGGAGTAGCCGAGATGCAAGCGAATGGCTTCCATCAATTGCTCTCCGATTTTCATCACCGGGTTGAGCGAGGTCATCGGTTCCTGAAAAATCATCGAGATTTCTTTCCCGCGAATACGGCGCATATCACTCTCCGAAATCGAGAGTAAATTCATTCCGTTGTAAACAATCTCGCCATTGGTAATCTCACCAGTCGTGTCCTTGAATAGGCCCATGATCGACAAGGAGGTCACGCTCTTGCCACAGCCCGATTCTCCAACCAGACCAAGCACCTCGCCTTTTTTTATATGGAAGCTGACATGGTCGAGGACGACTGTCTTCTGGTTGTCTCTCGTAAATTGCGTCTGCAGATGCTTTACTTCCATGATGTTCTCACTCATCTGCCCCATCTCCCTCGTTTAATTCTTCGTTTTCGGGTCCAAAATATCGCGCAAGCCATCCCCAACCAGGTTGAACGCCAGCACGGTCAAAAAGATCGCAATCCCGGGAATGATGACCACATGAGGAGAAGTGGCGAGATAATCACGCCCCATACTGAGCATCGCCCCCCAGTCAGGACTCTCGGGCTTTGCCCCCAGACCGAGAAAGCTGAGACTGGATGCTGCCAAAATCGAGGTACCGATCCGCATAGAAAAAAAGACGATCATACTGGAGACGGTCTCTGGAAAGATGTGACGAAAAATAATCCGGCTGCTTTTTGCCCCCATGGACCGCGCTGCTTCTACAAACACCGCTTCCTTAGCAGCCAAGGTATTGCCGCGAATCAAACGCGCAAACGATGGAATACTGAACACCGCTACCGCCACGACGACATTCGTTAATCCCGGGCCGAGGATCGCAACGATGGCGATTGCGAGCAACAAATCGGGAAAAGCGAACATGACGTCACTCCACCGCATGATGAGGCGATCCAGCCACCCGCCGTAATATCCGCTAATCAAGCCCAATACCGTTCCAACCACTGCACCGACCAGCACTGAAGAAAAGCTGACACCAAGAGAGATTCCTGTTCCTACGATGATGCGGCTCAAAATATCTCGTCCGTATTCATCTGTCCCTGCCCAATGCTCCATGGATGGAGTCTGCAACGTCACATCATAGTTCGGCTCGTACGGATCATACGGCGCGATCCACGGGCCAAACAGTGCGATCACAAACAAAAACAAGATAAAAAACCCTGCCCAGAAAGCTGTCTTTTGCTTTTTCCACTTCTTCCAAAACTCGCTGGCTCGGGATTTCTTTTCAGTGGGAACTACAACGTTGTGCCCGATTTCTTTTACTACCTCCATTTACGTCACCTCCTTGCCATTAGCTGTCATAACGGATTTTTGGATTCAGTGCCTTGTACAAGATGTCTACCAGCAGATTCACGAGAATGAACTCCAGTGAAAACAACAGAATGACAGCCTGTACGACCGGATAATCGCGAAAAGCAATGGAATCGATCAACAGACGCCCCATACCCGGAATGCTAAACACCGTCTCCACGACAACTGATCCGCCTAACAGAAAGCCGAATTGCAATCCGGCGATGGTCACGACCGGAATCATTGAGTTTTTCAAGGCGTGCTTGCGAACGACTACAGATTCCTTCAACCCTTTTGCCCGACCCGTTCGGATAAAATCCTCCTTTAATGTTTCGAGCAGGGAGGATCGTGTAAAACGGGCCAGCATCGACATGATTCCTGCTCCTAAGGTTAACGAGGGAAGCACGTAGCTTTTCCAGCTCTCGACCCCACCTGTGGGGAACCAGCCCAGCGTGACAGAAAAAACTTGTATGAGAATGAGCCCCAGCCAAAATCCAGGCAAGGAAATACCGGAAATCGCCGTCAGCATCCCTACGTAATCCGGCCATTTATTGCGGAAAACAGCAGAGATCGTCCCAATCAGTAGTCCGAGCACCAATGCCCAGCCCAGGCTCATAAATGTCAACGTCATCGTTACGGAAAAACGGTTTTCAAACATATCGCTAATGGGAAGCCCCGTCTTCAAGGAGTGTCCTAGATTTCCTGTCAGCAGGTTATGCATGTAGTTGACGTACTGGGTAAGCAATGGTTTATCCAAGCCCAGCTCCTGACGCACGCGCTCGATCTCTTCCAGGGTCGCTTCTTTTCCCGCCGCCAAACGGACAGGATCACCCGGAACCAGATGGATAAAGAAGAAAATGAGCAACGACACGACAAAAATAATCGGGATGATCTCGATGAGTCTCTTCACGATATAACGGAACATGGTACGGTTCCTCCTAAAAGGAAAGCAGCGCCCAGCGGCAGACAATGCCCGAACGCTGCTTCAAGTATTATTGGAATGCCGCTTCTCTTACATAGATGCCGCCACTCGGTGTGATATAAACCCCGTCCACGTTCGCGCGTTTTCCGTACAAGATTTCATCGACTGCGAGGAAAATCCATGGTGCATCTTTAAACACATTTTCTTGCACGACGCTATACAGCTGCTTTTGCTTATCTTGGTCTGACGATTGTGTCGCTTCCTTGATGCTTTGGTCGACAAGGTCATTTTTGTAGAAAGCCGTGTTCGCTCCCGCAGGCGGGAAGTTCTCACTGCTAAACAACGAACGCATCGCATTGTCTGGATCAGCAGAGGACCAGCTTACGTACCACATGTTCATTTTTGCTTCTTCTGGCGACTTGATGCCGTAGATTTCATCGGACAGCGTCGCTTCTTCCATCGATTTCACTTCAACAGTGATGCCGACCTTTTGCAATTGCTGCTGAATGAATTGCATGCCCTTCATCGTATCCGAGTTCGTATTGCCCCAGATGTCTGTTGTGAAGCCGTTCTCGTAGCCTGCTTCTTTCAAAAGCTGCTTCGCTTTATCGATGTTGTATTCATAGGCGCCTTGCTTCGCATAGTGCGCAATCGTCGGGGACATCACGGATTCCAGCTGTGCGCCGTATCCGGATTTCACGACTTTAATGAACGCGTCCTTGTCCACTGCATGGTTGATGGCTTGGCGAACGCGTGGATCATCAAACGGCTTTTTCAGCATATTGATCGAGACATAGCGGGTGATCGTAGAAGGGGTGCGCTCTACCTTTACCCCCTCTTCACCGTTCAGTGTCTCTACTTGCTGCTCCGGCAATGGATAGATGACATCGGCTTCACCCGTCTTCAGCATGGCTACGCGGGAGCCGTTTTCAGGAACAGGCTTGTAGACGATTTTACCGACCTTGGCTGCTCCCTTGTTCCAATGATCTGGATTCAGCTCTACTGTCAGATGGTCACCCTGTACCCATTCCACGAATTTATATGGACCTGTACCGACTGGATTTTTGGTAATGTCTTTGCCGTACTTTTCCAGAGCCGCCGGGCTGATGATTCCGGTCGTGAACTTGTTGATCATCGCGGAAAACGGCTGGTTCAACGTCACTTTCACTGTGTGCTCATCGACAACCTCTGTGGACTTGATGTATTTGTAGTTCCGATAGGCTCTCAGGTTGTTGTCTTTGTTGCTCATTCGGTCGAAGTTGATTTTGACCGCTTCGGCATTGAATGGTGTACCGTCATGGAACTTCACGTTTTGCCGGAGCTTGAAGGTATACTCTGTCGCATCTTCATTCACCGAATATTCAGTCGAAAGACCTGGCATGAGCTTCAAATCCTTGTCATAAATCAGAAGCCCTTCAAACATCGCGCTTTGGACGCCTGATGACAGTGCATCCCCTGTATTTTGCGGGTCCATTGTGATGAAGTTTTCGTTTACGGCGATGACCATCTGATCCTTTTGCGGCGCTCCCGTCGTTGCCCCTCCATTGGAAGCTGCCGGAGTTCCACTACCACTGCCACCGCCACTGGAACATCCGAAAAGTAAAGCCACTGAAAAAAGTAAGACGGATGCTGTTAGCAAATACGATGCTTTTTTCATTTCTTTTCCCCCTTGTCTTCATCTACTCTATGGGTGATATCTGGATGTCCATGGATTGGTCTTGCCTGCCGATTATCGGGTAAATACGATTTCTCTTCCGGTCGCAGCTGATTCGTAAATGCCACATAGAATCTTCATCATCTCCACACCATCCTGTACAGGGCTGAGCGTTTCTTTTTCACCCAATATGCATGCGATGAAGTGATCGATCTCATTTTGGAAGCCTCGCTTGAAATCAAACGATAATTTATCCATCTGCGGGCTGACATTCAGGATCGTGTCATGCTTTTCTGCAATGATGGACAGCTCTGGCTCCACCTCTGCGCCTCCCTTGTCTCCGTACAGCTTGACGGCCAGCTCGTCTTTTTTCGCATGTAGGGTATAGCTCACATCTACGAAAAGGGACGCTCCGTTTTCAAAGCGAATGAGTGCATTAGCCATATCCTCGACAGTGTTTTGGGTAGGGTCGTAGTCAGCTGCTTTGTAAAAGGAGAGATTTTTGACGTTGGCGCGATTGCCCAGCTTGTTGTATGTATTGCCGCTGACAGTCGTTACTTTTGGGCAGCCCATCAAGTACCAGCACAGATCAATGACATGCACGCCAAGATCGATGAGTGGACCTCCGCCAGATCTGTCCTTGTCTGCGAACCAGCCTCCCGGATTGCCCAAACGGCGCAGACAGGATGCCTTCGCGTAATATATCTCACCCAGCTCACCCGCATCGATGAACCGCTTGAGCAATTGCGCATTCGTATCGTACCTTCTCACAAAGCCCACCTGGAGCAGCTTGCCACTCTCTTTTACGGCCTCTTCGATCAGGAGAGCGCTTTCAACAGTTGTACTTAAAGGCTTTTCCAAAAGCACGTGCTTACCCGCTCTAAGGGCAGCGATGGCAATATCTGCATGCGTATTGTTCCACGTACAAATACTCACTGCGTCTACCTGTTCATCTGCGAAAGCATCCTCAAGCTTGCTGTAGTAAATCTCGGCCCCGTATTTCTGCGCTTTTTCCTGTGCGCGCTCCTCGTTGAAGTCGACGACGGCACGAATTTCTGTACACTCGTTTTGCTGGTACGATTGCAAGTGCATGTCTGAAATGGATCCTGCACCAATCACCGCAACTCTCACTTTTGCCATGATGTTCTCTTCCTCCTTGCTTCTAATGCATTAATTAGTTTTTTCAATGGAGTAATTAATAAGATGATACAAAATTGTTTTAATTTTTGCAATATAGATTCCGACTAAAAATTTTGTACTTTCTCTCCTGGTTGATCTAGCGCAAAAACTCCCCCTGCCGCTCCCATCACTCCAGCTTCTACCCCTATCTGGCTAAGGACGACACGTACCTCCTGCGCCAATCCAGGGATGCATCGCTCCCTCATGCTCTTCTCAATTTCCGGCATGAGTATGGTAGATGCGTTCATAACTCCACCTCCGAAGACGATGACCTCCGGATTAAACAAATAGAGCAGATTGGCTGCTCCGACTCCTAAGTAAAACCCTGCTTGCTTGATGAGTTGCTTGGAGAAAGCTTCTCCTGCTAGTGCAGCCTCACAGATTGCTTTGGCTGTGACTGGCTCATATGTGGTTGCCAGCTTGTGGCCAGCGGCGTTTTCAATGGCAGTACCCGAAGCGTAGTTTTCCAGACACCCTCGATTGCCGCAGCGGCATGGCGGTCCGTTCCAATCGATCGAGATATGGCCGAACTCACCCGCACTCCCATCCCGCCCGCAAACCAATCGACCATCACTGATCACTCCAGCCCCTACGCCTGTGCTGACGGTGACATAGATCATATTTTGTGTGCCGGCTCCTGCTCCCCACAACCACTCCGCGATTGCCGCTGCATTCGCATCATTGAACAGCCGGACGGGCAGTCCGAACCTTTGCGCAATCAAGGCGCCAATCGGGACATTTCGCCAGCCTAGATTGCTCGCAAAGACTACTTCACCGATCGCGCTGTTAATCACTCCAGCGGAAGCAATTCCTACGCCGCGTACTTTTTCGGGATCGATGCTGCCTGCTGATAGGACATCATAAGTAGCAGACAGCACCCTTTCGACCACTGCCTTTTCTCCCTCTTCCGCTAAGGTCGGTAGCTGCTTTTGTGCGATTATCCTGCCTGCGTGATCAACCAAACCAGCCAAGATTTTAGTCCCACCCAAGTCCAGCCCAATCGCATATTCATCTTTTGCCATACTCGTCTCTCCTTCGTTCACCTTGCTGCTTCACATTAGTTTCTCCAATGACTTTATAAATTCAACTTAGCTTTATTTGTAGCACACTACTTCCCTTTCGTCCAGATTATTCAGAAAAATAGTCAAGAGCGATTCTCTTTCGTTCCTTTAACAAATCGTGTACGGTGCAAAATTGTCGTCTACTTTGTCTACCATTCGACAATATCTCCTAAAGTAAAAAAAGAGAATATCCTATAAAATGGTATATATAGGTAGTCTTGGGAGGAGCGATGATAGCCATCTCATTATTCTGTATAGAGTACCTCAACATCTGGCATCCACTCGATGATCGTTTCAGAGCTACATTTACTCCTGTCATGAAAGGTTGATGTTCATGTTTAAAAAAGCCCTGATCATCCTGACTTTAAGCTCAGTTGTCGCAGTACCAAGTGTAGCCGCACAAGCCCAAGGGGCAGCTCTACCTCTACATGAGAAGGCGCCATCCTCCGCAAAAACAATCATCAAAAATGCCGCATTTGGTCAGGAAGTCTGGGTAATGCTCGGCTCCCCTATTCCAAGCGGTTGGGTCGTAATCAGATCTTCTGGCAATATGAACCTGATTAAGGATGTGAACAATGCTCCTTCTGGTTACGAAGTTTGGGTGATGCTCGGCTCCCCTATGCCTGACGGATGGGTTGTGATCAGAAGTACTGGGACTATGAACCTGATTAAAAATCTGAACAGTGCCTCTTCTAATCAGGAAGTTTGGGTAATGCTTGGCTCCCCTATTCCTGACGGATGGGCTGTGATCAGAAGTTCTGGAAATATGAACCTGATTAAAAATTTGAACAACGTTTCTTCTGGGCAGGAGGTATGGGTGATGCTAGGCTCGCCTATTCCTGACGGATGGATCATTATCAGATCAACGGGAACAATGAACCTGATCAAGCGCCTATAGGCTAATCAGAATCATTGGATAACCGCATCCTCAATAGTTAAGCACATCGCATACATCTCATCCACAAGCTGACGTCGAAACTCAATCGACATCAGCTTTTTTCCTTTTCTCTTTGACCATAGACTGAGGACTCCAACTCCTACTCTTTATGAAAAGGGTAGTTCTTTTTATTCCCCCATTCGTCCTTTTTGATCAAGCCTCCCGATCATTTTCGGTAAAAAACGACTATTGCAATGGCATGAACAAGTAGAAGGTATAGTAAAAACGTTCTATTATTGTAAAAATATTGTAATTTACTTGAAAATACTGGATCTGTATTTTACCATTAGAAAAACAATTTCAAACTACTTAAAAGAGATGGACTAGTAGAAATGGAATTGTTTTTGCAATCAAAAAAATGAGAAGGAGGCCCACAGAGAACTGTACTGGGAAACACGAAAACTCTTGCTTGGAAAGGAGCCTCATGATGTTAGAAAGAATTTTGGGTAAACTTTTATTGCTCACCATGACTCTTGTCACTCTTGTAAATGGATATTTTGTTACGCCGACAAACGCTCAGGATCAATCTGAATATCGCGTGGATTTTAGCGGTGTATCCGCTTCGATCCCTGTCAATATCCGTACCGGACCGACTACTTCTGCTACTATCATCGACAAGCTTCAACCAAATACCCGTGTACAATTTTCAGGTTGGACCCGAGGTACCTCGCTCAATGACTTTTGGACAAATGCCCCTGATAATAGATGGTTCTTCTACGAGAAAAATGGCGTGAAGTACTATGTTGCCTCTGCTTTTATTAACGGAAACCCACCTGCAGCCGATCAAAACAATTCCTTCGTTTCGTATCAGGTAACCATTACGACGAATATCCCTGCACTTAGACAAGCTTATGAAAATGCCATACGAAATTGGAACAACACAGGTATTGTTTCATTAACACCAACACAAAATGCTCCCATTACCTTAGGTGAAGGCTATGCGAGGGGGTATGATGGATTTGGCTGGTGGCAATCGAATGGTTCCAGAGTTACCGGTGGCACCGTCATTCAATGGAACAGAGTGAGCAACAGAAACGCCGCTTATTTAGAAGCTTTGGCTACTCATGAAATTGGACATGTACTACGACTAAATCATAGGTCGGATCACTCGATCATGAATAACTCTTGGTTAACGAGAATCACTGCTCCTACCCAAAACGACATCAATGAGCTTCGAAACATTTATAGTCGATAACTCTATTGCCCACAAAAACAGACGATGCAAGGAACTCTTTTGGCTGTCGAGAAAGTCGACGGCCTTTTTTGATGAACAGCCCCACTCTTGATGATAGACTCCTTTCCTTCTCATTCAACAGCGTATACTATTATAAATATTCCTTACAATTCCCAAAGGAGAATCCCTATGGATAATCAAATTCTCAGTACGCGCCTGACTCTCACTCAAGTGGCATTACCCGATTGGGAGCTGATCCGCTCCATCTATTCCAGCCCGACACTGATGGAGCATATTGGAGCGACCATGAGCGAGGAAGATATCCGTCGTAACTTCGAGAAAGAACTCGCTCCGTGGAGCCTCGAATCCACCCACTGGCTAACCTGGATCATACGTGAAACCGACTCTGGTAACGACGTTGGCTTGATTAGCATCTGCACCCGTAACCGAGAAAATCTCACTGCGGAAGTAGGCTTCATCATACTGGACGGATTCAAAGGCAAGGGCTATGCAACGGAAGCAATCAGACGCGTATTTGATTTCGCTGTGGATACTTTTGGATTCAAAAAATTTACGGCTGTTTGTTCCGAAGAGCATGTGGCTTCCCGACGCGTTTTGGAGAAGGCTGGAATGAAGCTGGATAAAATCGTGCCCGACAGCACTGAAATTGCAGGCACGATGGTGAATGACTGTTTTTATTCGTTGGAGAGATAAGAAAAGGAGTGTCATCTGACAGCCTCCATTCACTGTACAGCGACACTCTATTTTCTCATCACCAGAAAACTACTTCCCCGTTTCCTTATACGTTTTAATACGTGTCCCAATTTCATCTCGAACCCTTTGAAACTCAGACCATTCTTTTCCTGCGGGATCGTCAAATCCCCAATGAACTCGTTTCACATGAGGTGGTGTGGTTGGGCAAACGGAGTCTGCATGGCTACATAGTGTCACGACCAGATCCGCTTTGTGTAGGATATGGGGGTCAATGACGTCAGAAGTTTGTGTAGAAATGTCTATTCCTACTTCTTCCATCGCTCGAACCGCATTTGGATTGACACCATGCGCTTCAATTCCGGCAGAAAACACATTCCACGAGTCACCTAAGTATTTTTTTCCCCATGCTTCCGCCATTTGGCTACGGCAAGAATTCCCTGTGCATAAGAAGTAAATGGTCTTTTTGTTTTCCATGATGTACTCCCCTATCAAGATATTGAGTTGGCAAAATACTTCCGCTTGAACCATAACGCTACGTTTACCAGTGCGATCATCACCGGGACTTCAACAAGAGGACCGATAACAGCTGCAAATGCCGCACCGGAGTGAATTCCAAAGACACCGACTGCCACGGCAATTGCCAACTCAAAGTTATTACTTCCTGCTGTAAACGCAAGAGTCGTTGAAACCGGATAGTTCGCGCCAATTTTCTTCCCCATGAAGAAAGAAATAAAGAACATCAAGATGAAGTAGATAAGAAGCGGAATTGCGATGCGAACGACATCTAATGGCACACTGACGATGCTTTTTCCTTGGATAGAGAACATAACCACGATGGTAAAAAGTAAAGCAATCAATGTCAGCGGACTGATTTTTGGGATAAACACTTTTTCATACCATTGTCTTCCTTTTGCATTTACCAACGTAAATCGCGTCAGCATCCCTGCAAGAAATGGGATACCAAGGTAGATGAACACTGATTTGGCTACTTCGGCCATCGTAATGTCAACGACTGCTCCCTGGATGCCTAGCCACTCTGGAATAATCGTAACAAACACATAGGCATAGACCGAAAAGAAAAGCATCTGAAATACAGAATTGAAAGCCACAAGCCCGGCTGCGTACTCGGTATCGCCTTTCGCTAGGTCATTCCACACAATCACCATAGCAATACAGCGTGCCAAGCCAATCATAATCAGCCCTACCATATATTCTGGCTTATCTGGCAGGAAAACGATGGCCAACACAAACATCAAAACCGGACCGATCACCCAGTTCTGAATGAGGGACAGTAAAAGAACCTTGCGATCTTGAAAGACACGTCCCATCTCTTCGTAACGAACTTTTGCCAAAGGGGGGTACATCATCAAAATTAAACCAATGGCAAGAGGGATGGATGTTGTACCAAGTTGCAAACGATTCAATCCACTTGTGAAAGCTGGAAAGAACGTGCCTACAGTAACTCCGATCACCATGGCAAGGAAGATCCAAAGGGTCAAGTAGCGATCTAAAAAGGATAGTTTTTTCATGAAGCACTCCCTCTATCTTAACAGCAGGATGTAGTCACTACTGTATTTGAAGCTACGCAACACGATGTGGATTCGATTTTATGCACATCGCTGTCAGCCTTGGTGTAAAAAAACTCCCATTCATTCCCGTCTGGATCTGTCACCCAAAATTTATCCTGCACAGCATAACAACATGTCGTATCCAGCTCATCCCGTGCGAAAAAGCCTTCTTTTTCTAGCCTTTCCTTCTGTGAAACGATTTCCTCAGCACTTTCCACTTGGAATCCAAAGTGGTTGACCTGGTTCCCACTAACGGCGTCCCGAACATTTAATGTAAAATTAAGCCCCGGACTTTCTAACAAGAACTTTGCATAATCTGTCTTTACCTTCACAGGTTCTACCCCAAATACCTTTTGATAGAATTCAATTGATTTCTCTAGGCTCGTAACGTTAATCCCAACATGCACATATTTCATTTCATGTACCTCCCTAAAGTTATATTCATCAAAAAAAATTGATGTAAGGTTTAAAAAAATTAGCAGCAGCTACCTTTGCCTGTTTTCCTGAAAATACAACAAAGCTCTTCCGATAACAGGTGATTCACTTCGCTGTCATTTAAATCGTAATAACTCCAGGTACCTTTTGTTTCTTTTATGATCAGGTTCGCATCCAGCAAAATCTTGAGATGATACGATAATTTGGATTGTGGCATGTCAAAAACCTCAGTGAGGTCACATACGCATGTCTTCCCTCTCTGACAAAGCTCATACATAATTTCTAATCGTTTCTGATCGGCAAGAGCCTTGAATTTCTTCTCATATTGCTCCAACTTTTGTTTCATCTCGTTCATCGAAGATAACCTCATTAATCAATTTTTTTTGATGTATTTATTATATGCGCAGATTCTAAGAAGATGCAATCATAAAACTAAAAACCCTTCCTGCCAAAACAGAAAGGGCCTCCTCCAGCCGGTCTGCTACTTAAACCAGCCTTTTTCCTTGGAATGCATAATCGCTTCAATTCGATTGCTCACACCGAGCTTGTCGAGAATGACGGAGATATAATTCCGCACAGTCCCTGTCGTAATGTACAGCTGGCTGGCAATCTCCTTGGTGTTCTTCCCGTCAGCGATCAAGAGCAGGACTTCCTTTTCCCGCACCGTCAGCGGATTCTCCTGGCCGTATGCCTCATCCACCAGCTCAGGCGCATAGATTCGTCTGCCTGCCATGATACTGCGAATCGAGCTGGCCAGCTCTTCGCTCGGGCTGTCCTTGAGCAAGTAGCCGTTAGCACCTGCTTTTAGCGCTCGTTCAAAGTAACCTGGGCGGGCAAAGGTCGTGAGAATCATCACCTTGCAGCCGCTACCTTTCAATTCCTCGGCAGCGTCCAATCCGCTTTTGACTGGCATTTCGATATCCATGATGCAAATGTCGGGTTGATGCTGATGCACGAGTTTGACGGCATCCTCCCCATTACTTGCTCTGCCGACGACCTTCATATCCTCTTCCAAATCGAGCAGGGAAGCAAGGGCTCCTAAAAGCATCCGCTGATCCTCTGCAATGACAATGCGAATCATCCTCCCGCCTCCTGTTCTGGTTGTTTGAAGACATTGGGTACCCGAATCACTAGCTGTGTTCCAGACTCCGAGGACTGGATTTCCATGCTTCCGTTGACGAATTCCAGCCGTTCCTTCATCCCACGCAAACCATTGCCTCTGTAAACCAATTCCTCCGCCATTCCGATCCCATTATCCGTTACGCTTACGACGAGGTCGGTGCGAGTGGGCTCGATGACAATGGAACAGTCCGTGGCATTGCTATGCTTCACAATATTGTTAACCGCTTCTTTCAGGCACATGCACAACACATTTTCCGTCATCAGCGAAGTGTTGGTCAGATTCGTGTCGCCTTGCAGCACGAATTCAATTTCCGCTGCCTTGAAAATTTGCTTGATCCGAAACATCTCATCCTCTAGCCGCGTCCCACGCATTTGCGTGACCATTTCCCGCACTTCTTTTAAAGCGATACGCGCCGTCTGCCTGATTTCCTCCAGCTCCGTTCTCGCCAGAGCAGGATTTTTGTTGATCAGCTTGTTCGCCAAATCGCTTTTCAACCCAATCAAGGAGAGCTTCTGCCCCAACGTATCGTGCAAGTCACGGGCAATGCGCTGGCGTTCCTCGAGCTTGACCAGCTCTGAAATCCGCTTGTTCGCATGCTCCAGCTCTCCCTGCAGCTTCTCTCGCTTATTCCAGTTGTACGTGGTCACGGGCAAGAGAATGACTGCAATCATGCTAACCAAAACAAACGGAAGCTGGCCAATCAATTGAGTGTTTTTGGTGAAAAAGCCGATGTTGACCGATATGGTGGTGCTAATCAAATGTATTGTGTATAGCGTAGCAAAACCGATCTTGTTCTGGATATTCCCGATAAAGAACGCCAGGAAGAGCGAAAAATACACATAGCCGAACATCAAGGTCATGGCGACGGATATGATAATCTGCACACTCGTCCAAAAGTAAATCAGCCAGCCCTTTGACAGGAAAGAGAATACATAGCAAACGAAAAACAGAATGATCATGATGATCCCGATCACTGCTTCGTACGTCGAAGAGGACCGGAAGATGAAATAGAATGGCAGGATGTAGAAAACAACCCACACATAAGGGCTCAAGCCCGTATTTTTTTGAAGAATGTGATACCACTTCTGCTTCTGCATACTTGCCCACCTTTTCTTCGCCACTCTCTCAAGTGTATCGGAATTCAAAGGTTTATGGCAGGCTTATTTTCCTTCCAAACTCGGTTTGGAGCCTTGGAGTGCATCTATGATTGCTTCCGATTGAGCAGCAGCCAGCCGCTTGATGCCTTTGAAGCTCACAAAGCGCTTGTTGCTCTCATCCCATAAATGAAAACGCAGGCACTGCAAGCTGGCCGCCAGTGTAATCGTTGTCGCCATGTGAAGCGGCGGTGTCTCGTTATGTGCTTCTTCCAGGTTGTAGTTCGGTACGCGTGGACTTAAGTGATGGACGTGGTGAAAGCCAATATTGCCTGTGATCCATTGCAAAACCTTCGGCAGCTTGTAGTAGGAGCTTCCTTCTACTGCTGCTTTCACGTAGCTCCACTCTTCATCGTTCTCAAAGTACGAATCCTCATACGTATGCTGCACATAAAACAGCCAAATCCCAAACAAGCCAGAGACGAAAAAGATCGGACCTTGAATCAACAGGAATGCTTGCCAGCCAACCGCCCAGATCAAAAGCGCATAAAGACCGACCAGCAGCACATTCGTCAAATACGTATTCAACCGCTCTTTGCGGCGAGCTCGCTTCACATTAAAACGATACTGAAGCAAAAAGACAAAAATAGGTCCCAAACCAAACATCACGATCGGATTGCGATACAGCCGATAAGCGATTTTATTCCAAGTAGAAGCCTCGAGATATTCATTGACAGTCATCATCCACAAATCACCTACGCCTCGTTTATCGAGGTTGCTACTCGTTGCGTGGTGAATGTTGTGACTGTTTTTCCATTGTTCATAAGGGACAAGGGTCAGCACACCGGTAATCGTACCAACGATGTCATTCGCCAGACGATTTTTGAAAAAGGATTGGTGGCAGCAATCGTGACAAATGATGAAGGTACGGATGACAAAGCCGGCTGCGACAATGACGATAGGCAGCGTGAGCCAATAGGACACAGACAGACTGAGATAAGCTCCGTACCAGAGTAGAATCAGTGGAACTAGCGTATTGATCAGCTGTCGGATACTCTTTTTCATATCTGATTTTTCAAAGGGGGCAACATTCTTTTTCAACTCGGCAATATTGGCTTGATGCATCAATTGTTTCCTCCTCGATCGAAGCGTACAGGGACATGTAAATTCGCCGGACGCAATATTCTATCTTTATTGTAGAAAATAGCGTCTAGCCGCTGTAGTCATAAACGTCAAGTCGAGGACATGACAAATGTCATGGTTGAACAAACGACTGGGAAATTTAGGGTGCGCAAACCAAGCGGAACATCCCATATTATGCCAAGAAAAGACCCCATCCATACTTCGGATGAGGTCTTTGGCTTTGACGTCGTATTCTTCTTACTTCACATCGAGGCGCTTCATGATATCTTCGAGCAGCAGATTCGCTGCCTTGATGCCGCCTGCTTTGTTCCAAACCGTTTCGTCTACTTGGAAAACTTGATTGGTCTTCGCCACATTCAGAGATTTGAAGACTGGGCTTTCCATCCATTTTTTAGCGTTGTTCGCAATGTCTATAGATTCTTTCGTTGGCTCCGTTACCCAGTAGAACAGGATGTCCCCGTCCATAGCGGACATACCTTCTTCGCTGATCATTTCTGCAAAGTTGTTTACGTCCTGGGAAGCTGGACGTGCGAGTCCAAGCTGATCGAGCAGCACACCGCTAAAGGTATCTTTTTGATAGATTTGTACGCCTTTTTTGGAGAATTTCGCTACGGATACTTTAGTAGAAGCTTTAGGACCCAGCTTTGCTTTCGCAGCAGCTACACGGTCGTCGAATTCTTTCAGAACTTGCTCTCCTTCCGCCTTCTTGTTCAGTGCTTCTGCATAGAGCGTGAAGTTGCTTTTCCATCTACCAGACAGCTCTTCAGAGAATACGGTTGGAGCAATTTTGGACAGTTGATCGTAAATCTTTTCATGACGTACTTTGTTTCCGATGATCAAATCAGGGCTCAGGCCTACAATCGCTTCGAGATTGGGCTGGTCTTCGAAGCCCAACACTTCTACACCTGTCATCTCATCTTTAATGTGAGGATACCAAGGATCTTCATCCCAGGACTGTACAGCAGCGATTGGCTTAACGCCAAGTGCAAGCAAGGCTTCGGTACCTTCATTAGTCAAAATAACCACGCGTTCTGGTGTTCCTTTAATTGGAGTGGTGCCCATTGCGTGTTTCACTTCACGTACTTCATTAGAATCGGCTGGTGCTGGAGTAGCCTCAGTCGTCGTTCCCGATGCAGCTGGCGTCTGTTGAGCTTGATTGGCATTGCCTCCGCAACCGGCAAGAACAACCAGCAAGCACAGCGCGAAGAAGCTGGTCATGATGTGGCGCATGGTACGTAAACTGGTCTTACTTTTCATATCGAGAGTGCCCCCACTTCTGCTTATCAACTTAGTGATAACAATTATCAATTGATAGTATATAGAGACTCCTCTTACTTTTCTATGGACATGATTGTCTAATTACCATGGACCAGATTACCCCTGTGTGACCTGGAGAAAATACGCTATGCTCCTTTGAATCGTATGCTCTCTGCCAAAAGGTCCCCATGGGTCCCATTCGTGATTGGCGGGATGGTAGACTTTATTTTCCCGCACCGCACGCAAGTCTCTCCACAGCGGATTGTTCCACAGCGCTGCCACATGCTCCCGCTCACTCCAGAACACGATGATTCGCTCCGGATTCAATTCGATCAGATCGTTGAGCGCATGGGGTTTATACGCTGCATGGGTCACATTCGGATCAGGCGCAAATCCAAGCTTGTGATAAAACAAGTCTGCGAGGGCGTGTCCCTCTACACCATATAGTCGCACCTCATCCGCAAGCACGCGAATCATCGTCCATTCACCCGTGCGTGTAACCGGCAGTAGTGCATCTCTTGCTTGTTTTTCCACTTTGTCGATATGCTTGATAATTTTCTCAGCCTGACTCTCTTTCTTGAAGAGCGTCGCCAATTTGGTTTGGTAATCAATCCAGTTTGGATAACCGTCAAAGGAGATTGTTCCTTTTATTTTCTCCCAATCTCCTGCCTCTCGATTGTGGAAAAAATTCATCCTGACGATCACATCAGGCGACAAAGTCAAAATCTCTTTCGGATCGATCAACTGCTCTGCATTCAGTGCTTTTGTCCCGCGCAGCTTTTGCTGCAAATAAGAAGGAAAGCCCGTCCTCGTTTCAAAGTAGTTCGGGAAGGAGGGGGCAGCAATCGGCTGAATGCCCATCGCAAGAAAATGATCCTGCAAAAACAGCTTGCTGACCACGACTACCCGCTGGTCACTTTGCTTCATATAAATTTGCGGCGACAATCCTTCTCGTTTTTTGAAGAGTCTACTAAAATACAGCTCATCGGCATACCCTACGTTACGAGCCACATCCTTCACACTTCCTGCAGAATGGGCAAGCAGCTCCTTGGCCTGCTCCATCCGCAGCCCAGTCAAATACTCCCCAGGTGTCATTCCCGTCGCACGCTTGAAAGCACGGCAATAAGAGCTGGGGGTCAACCCCGCCAGTTTTGGCAAGCTTCCCAATTCCAGTGACTCGCGGTAATGTTTTTGCATGTAGGCGATGGTCTCCTCAATCGCTCCAATGCCCTTTTCCTCTTTCTTTTTCTGTTCATCATGAACAATACCAAGCAGTTCGTAGAGCAATGCTTGGCTCCGCAAAAAAGAAGAATAGTCCCGCTTCCGTATCAAATGAGAAAGCTCCTCCAATACCGTCAGAAATGAGGCAGGAGTAGAGACAGCCAAAACCTTGGCTTCTTTTCTCTCGGGAGCGCTCTCGTGCTGATCGTGTCTCGCTTCCACGTAATGCAGCCTGTATATGTGCAACGGTCCTGATTGGCACCGTAATTCTTCTATCTTCGTCGTCGGGCGCAACAACAAGAGCTTTCCGGCGTCGAGCACCTGCTTTTGACCATCAACCGTAATCTCTGTACTTCCTTCTGCCACATAGCAAAGGACATGGGTGTTTACCTCCACCTGACGCAGGTGAAAATTTTTCAATCGCTGTTTGCGAAAGGCGGTCATCAAAAAGCCAGGATAATCTTGATTCATCATCAACAGATTCACATCCTTCTATCACCGGAAATAGCAAGAAAAAGTAGACAAGCTGATTGCCAGAATCAGCCTGTTCTACTTTCATCATGTTGGAGATCTTTCTATTTGGCAAGTACCTGCCTATCTATTGTGAGGAACGAGTCGAACGGAACATCAGCAAGAACAGATAGGGCGCGCCTAGCAACGCCACTACGACCCCCGCCGGAATATCTTTCGGGATCATGACGATCCTTCCTAGCAAATCAGAAGCAGCCAGCAATACAGCTCCAAGCATGGCGGAAACGACAACTGCTCGACGATGATGAGGTCCAACCAGCATACGTGCTGCATGCGGAGCGAGGAGGCCGATAAACCCTACGGCCCCGACACTGGCAACTGCCGCTGAAGCGAGCAGCACTGCAATGACTGCCACAGACAACCGCGTCATCCGGACCTTTAACCCCAATCCAGTCGAGCTCTCGTCGTTAAATGACAAGAGGTCCACCCGACGTCCTAACCACCACGCAATCGGTGCTAAAACGAGGATCGTAGGCAACAGACGGCCTACTTCCATCCATCCCCGCCCGTATGTACTTCCTGCCAGCCAAGTGAGTGCAGGCGCTGCCAAGATCATAGAATGTACGATCAAGATATTGATAAGGGCGGCACCTGCGGCAGAAACCGCAATACCTACTAGCGTCAAGATGATTGGATTGAGTCCCCTTCTCCAAGAAACCGCGTACACAATCGCAGCAGAGATGATTCCCCCTGCAACGGCCCCAAGCGGCATCCAAGCCGAGAGTTGAGGAAACACGAGGAGCACGACAATCGCGCCTACACCCGCACCGCTCGTGACACCGACAATCTGCGGATCAGCCAGCGGATTACGTACTGCACTCTGCATGAGACTTCCGCTGATCGCGAGTGCCACACCTGCCAACATCGCTGTCAACAGTCGCGGCATCCGAAGCTCATACACCAATTGACTGTACATCTCGTTTCCTTGTCCCATGAAAATGGCGATGATCTCTGTCCACGGAAGGTACAAGTTTCCGCTAGATAAGCTGAGCATCCAAACGACCACAAGCAGCACAGTAAGCATACACACAATCAACGGATACGAAACTTTGCGTTGTGCTCCTCCGACGCTCATCGAGCCTCCAGTTCCAGCACTCATACTGCGCGAGACACGCAAAGCAAGCCAGATCAACCATGGTCCACCAATAGCTGCCGTGATGGCTCCTGCTGGAAGTTCACCATAATGATTGATGAACATACGTGCAATCGTATCGGAAGCTACAAGCAGCGCTGCCCCCCAGATGGCACATAGCGGCAGCAGCCATCTATGCTGCGTGATACCTGACAATCGCACCAGATGCGGAGCCACGAGTCCGATGAATCCGATTGGCCCGACCACACTGACACTAACACACGTAACCAAGATCGCAATAAACATGGTGAAAAGCCGTGTTTTTGCCACCTTTTGCCCCAATGACTTCGCCGTTTCTTCATGAAGGGTAAGTACATCGAGCTGCCTGGCCATGAACAAGCTGACCAAAATCCCAGCTACAATCCAAGGCCAACTGAATTCTACACCCGACCAGTCATTTTGCTTCAAGGAGCCTGAGCCCCAGAGGAAAATGCCATTTGTCGTCTCTTCATTAAACAAGATGATGGCACTCGTCAAGGAGGAGTACACCAAGGTGACAATCATCCCGGACAATGCCACACGCACTGGCGTACCTTTGCGCCCGCCAGACATGAAGTATACGGTAACGGCTGCGAGTATTCCGCCCAGCATCGCAAATGGAAGCGGGTGTTCATGCAAGAATGATGGCAAAAACACCATCCCGAACACTACGAAGAAATAGGCACCTGCATTTACGCCAAGTGTCGTTTCCGAAGCGAGCGGGTTTCGTGTTACCGTCTGCATCAATGCTCCGGCAATAGCCAATGCTGCACCAGACAAAAGCCCCATGACCGTTCTCGGAAGCCTGACACCTTGTATCATATGGTGATCGGAAATGTCTTGCGGATCAATAATGGCCTGTACAACAGAACGCAGAGAAATGTCTGCCATCCCCTGTGTCAAACTGACAAATGTAAGCACTAATAGAGCGACAAGTCCACTCCCTACCATCAAGAACAATCTCCAGCCCCCTCTTTGTGAGGAAGTGGCTGGAGTGATGTCAGTTCGTGTGAACATTTTATTTTTGGCTAAACTCATTATTTTGCCAACAGATCTACAACTTTATTCGCAAGAATCTTTGCAGACATGGTACCACCATACGGCCACAAATCTCCGCCCAGGGCGTAGACGCGATTCTCTTTTACAAAAGTAAGACCGTTCCAAACCGGGTTGTTCTTCAATTGATTCTCAATCACGTTGTCATCAGCTTGAATGATATGGAGGAAATTCGCATCCTGCAACGCTGGAAGTGCCTCTACATCTGCCAATGTCATTCCTGTCTGTTCAAATTTCTTAGGCTTATACTTATTTGTCAGACCAATGTTAATCAAGATACTTGCTGCTGTAGAGTTATCCGTAGACAAACGGAATTCTACCGCATTTTGACTGCTGTAGCCCATCGCGAGGACAAATGGAACTTTATCTGCACCAGCTTTCGTCAGTTTATCTTTTGCTTCTGCATAAGTCTTGTCGAGGTCTTTCAAAGCAACTTCGGCTTCTGCATTTTTACCCGTGATATCGGCAATTTGCTTGAAAATCTCGATCATTCGATCATACTGTGATCCCTGACCTTCAGCAGGATTCGTATCAAAAGCAATCGTTGGAGCAATTTTGCTCATTTCGTCGTAATTGGCTTCTACATTTCGTTTAATACCGATAATCAAATCTGGCTTCAACATCATGATCGATTCCAGGTTTGGTGAAGTACGACTCCCTACATCCACTACTTCTGGAGCAATCTCCACAGGGAGCTTCACCCATTTTTTCATATTGGGAATATCTGCAATCCCTACAGGCTGAATACCTAGGGCCAACAAATGCTCTGCTGAGCTCCATTCCAATGCAACGATACGCTTAGGAGTGCCTTTGATAGTCGCCTCTCCCATCATGTGTTTCACTGTGCGCACTTGCACTTCAGCCGGCTTCGCCGCGTCAGGTTGAGCTGTAGCAGCTTGGTTGGAACCAGATTGTGCAGTTGACCCAGCATTGCCGCAAGCAGCGAGCAGCAGCATCGCAGACAAAAATACAAGCATCACTGGTAGTTTCATAAGACGCATGGAAAATTTCCCCCTTACTTTTCTAGTTGTTGCTTCGAATGAGAAAGGATCATGGACATGATTTCCAATCAACCATTGATTATGATAATGATTATCATTATCTTTGTCAACTGTGGGATGTGTTCAAAGTCTTAGGCTCGCATGATCATTCGTTAACGGGTCTGTAGCCAGACGGTCCCATGCTGTACCTTTTTTGTATTTCGATCAGATCTCGTGGCGAAATACTCGCGCAGCTTTTTTCGTCAGGCCCTATCAGGTATATTTTGATTGGTGGAGCCGCTGTGTTAGCCGTAGCCGAAACCGGGGTCGAGAATACTTCATATGGTAGTGATAGAACGTAAAGGGGCTATCTAGAAAGTCAGTCTAAGCCGACTTTCTAGATAGCCTTACTCCAAAACAACTTTGGCATCTAAACAGGTTCAGTCTACAACACTATTTCCTACAAACAAAGACAGCAGATTAGAGCTCTTACTTCTTCGTAGGAATAATCTCTCCCGTTTTCGCATCTATTCCAATAGTGATAGATTGTTTGGGATCTTTTCCAGTAAACGTAAGGTTATATCTGCTAAATTTGTTTACAAAGTTGTCTACAATATTGGCACTTGAAATCACATAGGATTTTGCTTCTGGACGTGAGGCATAGAATTTATCTACCCCGGATTTTACATTTGGGTATGATAGAACTGTAGCAGCATCCAATGATTGTATGGTATAGCTAAGGTTCCCCGTTTTCGAATCTATTGCAAAGTGAAAAAAGTTTTTTGAATCTTTTTCAAGTCTAATAACATACTTATCATACTCACCTTTTGAAACCACATCTTGATAAGCAATGATCTCATAAGATTTTGTTTCTGGAAACTGTGCATAGACGTTATCAATTGCTGCTTTCACAGCCTTGTCGGCAAGAGCTTCGGAAGCTGAGAGCTTTTTGTAAGTTCCTGCATACAATTCTTCGTTTTGAGCTACAGTCTTTTGAGTTGGCTTTTCATTTGCACTTACTACTAAAGCTCCAGATAGGGAAATCGCAGTAGCCAATCCTAAAGCTGCCAAACGTACGGATGTTTTTTTAATGTTTATTTTCATACCAATTCTCCTTCACGTTTATGATTTCTTTCCTAGGTATAAGTTAGAAAAAACTTCTAAAATATAAAGTGGGGTAAACTTAAAATTTTTATTAAAGTTCTTTGGTCATATAGCTTATCCCATGTTTTTGTCCCTTTAGCAAGTTAAATGGTCCTTTGCTTATAACGGTCCGTTTAAAAGACAAAAAATCCCCCTCAAATGAGGAGGATTTTTCCGATTAAGATTACGCTTCTTTTGGCAACACAATTCCACGATAAAGCTGAACCGTGATGTAATAGTAAATCGCATAGATCACAACGAAAATCAGCGTTGGAATCCAGATGTTCAGATACGGATCCAAGAGGATGAACGAGAACATCTCCATACCGATCAATACGTGCATCAGACCGATGATCGCCGGGAAAATGAATACCATGAACAGCTCTTTATAGATCGAGCCTACGAGCAACGATTGACGTACGCCGATTTTTCTCAGCATACTGTAACGGTCTTTGTCACGAGCAGCCCCGGACAAGATTTTGAACATCAGGCAGCTCGCCATCATCGCCAGGAAGGCAATTCCGAGGAAGAAGCCCATGAACATCGTACCGCTTGTGAAAATGTACATGCCCGCATACGTGCTGTATTTGGAAGACGTATATACATCTTCTGCTTTTACATTAACGATAGACCCAATCAGTTGCTTTTGACGTTCATCCATTGCTTTTAATTCCTGCGTGTATTTCAAATAGTCGTCTACCTTAGCAAGGAGAACCTTGTGTTCACTTCCAGCAGTTTGCTCATACGTCGCCTGATCCACAACCAGAATAGATTTGCCCTCAATCATCTGGTAGTTGATAAAATTGGTGAATAAAGCTTTGTCCCAATCCTCAGGAATGGCATCGTATTTACCATTGTCTGCTTTTGACGCACTTACGATATACGCTTCTTTCGGAAGCGGATCTGTCACAAGTTTTGGCTTGTTGTCAGCAGAGTAATTTTGAATGCTGTTCGTGGAAATCATCAGCGGATTTGCCAGCAAGTCTTCCTTCAAGTAGTAATACGCCTTGTCGTCGACTTTGTATCGATACGTATTTTGCTCCAGGACGTTCATTTTTTTCAGCGCCTGATAATCCGCTTCAACCGGATCATGCAGATTCACGTCATACACATGGAACACCGTGGTAAACAAATTGACGTTTTGCTGGAACGCCAAGCCCCCTGCCATCGCCCCGACACCAAGCCCGATCAACATTGCTACTGTACCAAGGATTTTTGTCAGGTTGTTCACCCTAAAGCGCAGCTGTGCAAAGGTAAACGCGTTCAACTTGCTATCATTCAACTTTCTATTTTTCTTCAAAGCCTGTACAAGAACTGGCAGCAACGAGATGAAAATCAAATACGTCCCGATTGTGCAGGAAATTGCCCCTACGATAAAGCCGAGTGCTTGCAGGTACATAAGCAGATGCAAGCATGTGTAGCCCAGAGCCAACAGGATAACTCCAAGGATGGCTACCAATACCGCTCCGATTCCTTTTGACTTGATTTTGTCATTTTGCTGCTCGGCACGGATGAGAGCGAGCTCAGTAGCACGGGCCAGACGAATAGCATTAATCGTGGAGGTGATCAGAAAGAGTACCAGGAAGAATCCCCATGTCATCAACATTGCCGGCAGATAAAAAGCATAGTAACCCTCTGTCGAGATCTCCAACAGATTCATGAGCAAGACACCGATGCCGCTCGCGAGCGCAATACCAACCAGGCTACCGATCACCAAGGAAATGATTCCCATCGTCAATGTTTCCAGGAACAAAATCTGGCTGATTTTCCCCTTCTTCGCCCCTAAGACCATGTACATTCCGAGCTCTTTGCGCCGTAGCGAGAGTAGGAATGAGTTGGCATAGAAGATATAAAAAATCGTGATAAACGCCAGCAGGAACGCCCCTACATTGAAAACGATCTGAATCGAAGAGATCATCGAGTTGTTCTTCGTGTAATCAGAATTGAGGGCAAGCGTCTGGAACATGTAAAAAATCGAAATGGAGATGACCAGACCCACGAGCAGAACCAGATAGTCCTTCATCATCTTCCGCATACTGGACAAGGATAGCTTTAAAAGCATGAAACGTTACCTCCTAGCGTACATCATGTGATGCACCTAGCTCGGCCAGTACATCCAGAATTTGTTTGAAAAATTGCTGACGATCCCCCGTACGTTGAATCTCGGTATACAGCTTACCGTCTTGAATGAACAAGATACGTTTGCAATAACTCGCAGAAAAAGCATCATGCGTAACCATCATGATGGATACTTGGTGGTTCTCATTCAAATCTGTCATCGTTTCCAGCAAGCTTTTGGCATTCTTCGAGTCGAGGGCGCCCGTCGGTTCGTCTGCCAGCAAAATCGCAGGGTCATGCACAAGTGCGCGTGCTGCTGCTGCGCGTTGTTTTTGTCCCCCGGAAATTTGAACCGGATATTTTTGCAAAATCTCTTCGATCCCGAGTGTTTGTGCTACTTTACTTACTTTGTTGCTGATCTCTTTGGAAGGGACACCTTGCAGAGACAACGGCAATGCAATGTTCTCATACACGGACAAATTCTCTAGCAGATTGAAATCTTGAAAGATAAAGCCGAGCTTTTGCGAGCGAAAATCTGCGAGCTGGTCACGCTTCATCTGTGTAATGTTCGTTCCCGCAATTTCAATAAAGCCTTGCGTTGGACGATCCAGTGTGGAAATCACGTTGAGCAGAGTCGTTTTACCCGAGCCGGATGGACCCATGATTCCAACGAACTCTCCTTTATCTATGGTCATCGATACGCCTTTTAGGGCATGCGACTGGCTTTCACCTTTTGTCCCATATATTTTTTGAACGTCTTTCACTTCTAGTACAGCAGTACTCATTCTACGTTCCTCCATTCTATCTATTGGCTAGCGTTCGTTGTTTCCGTCGCTATTAACTGTAACCAAATTCCAGAATCGGAGCTATTGATGTTCCTTACAGTTTTCTTTACATTTTGTAAGGTTTATTTCGTGAGACGAAAAAAAGCCATCCGACGAGGGATGGCTTTCGTGATAAGCTATTTTTTACTTTTGTTCTCTTCATGTCTTTTGATCAGCATATCTACGAACATATCAATATGTGCTGTGATCGCGATTGGGTCATAGCGATAAAATGTATCGTAGTCGTTGTAGAAAATCTGATTGTTTTTGGCAGCAGCGGTCGCATTCCAGACAGCAGACTCCTGTAAGGTTTTCAAGGCTTCGCTATTCTTTTCCGGGTTGTAGAAAGTCACGAACATGTAATCCGCAGCGTATTCTGGCAAGGTTTCCATGGACAGCTGTACGGTTTGTTCTTTGGATTTGCCTGCGTGCGGCATTTTCAGCTTCAATGCATTGTACACCGTTTGACCACCGCGTCCTGCGTTGTCACCGAAGATCCACAAATCTCCTTTGTTGGTCAGCTCGTAGAGACCGACAGTCGCATTCTCATCCACGATACCTTTCAACTTTTCGCGACCCTCGGCAGCCTTCTTGTCAAAGTCTGCAATGAACTTGTCTGCCTTTTCTTTATCGCCAACCACTTCTCCGAACAATTTGACCGTATCGTAAATGTTTGTCGCCGTACCGTACGGGAGATATACTGTTGGAGCGATTTTGGACAAGGCTTCATAATTATCATCATACATGACGACAATGAGGTCAGGAGCGAGCTCTAACGTTTTCTCCACATTGATTCGCGGGCTACCTACGTCCTGCGCATTTTTTAATTGTTCAACAGTAAACGGGCTTTTGAAAGCTTCTGTCTCTGCACCGATGACGTTTCCGCCTACTGCAATCAACTCGCCTGCGTAGTAGTCGGTCACAATACGTTGTGGCTTGTCAGGAATTTGAATCGTCCCTTTTGGTGTTTCGATACTGCGCATTTTGTTCTCAGTAGGGGCTTCTGTTGACTTGTCAGCTGGCTTGGAAGCAGAATCCGTCGCAGGTGCTGACGTTGTCGTATTTGCTCCACCACATGCTGTCAAAAAAAGCGAGAACACAAAAATGACAGCAAGGACAGCTTTTATTGTTTTGTTCGGAATCATGATGAGCCTCCCTTATGTATGTTTGTAAGATAAATGTAAGTAATGATTTTATCGATATTGATTATCATTATCGTCAAAACTATAACAAAGAGTATTTTTACTGTCAATCGCCCGAGCTTTGCGAAAATAGACAAAAAAAATCCCTTTCTGAGAAAGGGATTAGTTACCGGAGCGGCTTTGTTTGATCATATCGTCCATCTTTACAAAGGTGTAGCCTTTGCTTTTCAGGCTTTTCAATACAATCGGGAGTGCCTCAATCGTGTGGATGTCATCGAGCATATGCAGCAAAATGATACTGCCATTTTTCGTCTTGCTCATGACGCCATTTACAATATCTTGGGCACTGTTTTTCTTGTCCCAATCCAATGTGGTGACATCGTACAACGCAATGACCTTGTAACCCGTGGCTGCAATCACTTTGGCTGTATGATCGTCTACTACGCCAGTCGGCGGACGGAACAGCATGACAGGCTGCTGTTGAATCGCTTCGGTAATCACCTGGTGTGCTTTGACCACGTCCTTCTGCAATTCCTCCGCTGTCAGCGTCGTTATGACCGGATGGTTATAAGAATGGTTTGCCACATCATGACCACCCTCCACCATCGCTCTCGCCAAATTCGGGTTGTTCTCCACCCCTTTTGCTCGCAAGAAGAAGGTCGCTTTGACATCATGCTCTGCCAAAATGTCTAATAGTTTCGTTACGGTTTTGTCGCTTCCCCAGTCGTCAAAGGTTAACGCGATCTGTTTTTTATTTGTGTCGACTTGATAGACGAGCTCATACTTGGCATTTTCGAATTGCGGATTCAATTTTACTGCGTCAAAGCCTGGTATTTGTTCCAGCGGCTTGCGTTCACTGCCGTTTTTCACCATCTCACTGAGCGGGACAAACTGGTAGCCGATATCCGCTGCTGCCTTGGCGATCAATGGAATGGCAGGAATCACCTCAGGATTGATGTCTGTATTGAGTGAGATAATGCTACCTCTGGACATGTAGCGAGCTATGTAATCTCCGATGGTTTTGGCGTCTTTCTGCAAATCACGGTCCTTCGGGTTGATATTGTAGCTGACGACCGCTTCCATCCCGAGATGGGCGGCTGCCAAACGAACGTCATCCGTCACATCGCCAGATTTGGTTCGCACATAGCGAGGCGAAATACCCGTCTCGCGTTTGATTACCTCATTACTCAACTGAATCTCCCGATAGATCTGCTCGTAGCTGAGCTTGCTCATGTCCAGTTGATTCAGTGTGTTGTTTTGGATTTCATGACCGCGGTTCAAAATTTCCTTGGCGATGTTTGGTTCCTCGGCGACACGCATGCCTGGTAGAAAAAAGGTTGCTTTGATCTTATGAGCATCTAGCTGCTCCAAAAGACTTTTCATCATCTTATCATCGCCCATGCCGTTAAACGTCAGAGCTAGTTCCTTGCGCCCCGTGTATACTTGAGACAACACCTTACTTTTTTCACCCGTGTAACGGGTAATTTTCTGTTTCTTCTCTATCTTCTGGCGCTCAGTGGATTCATCTTTGCTCGCAAACATCGAGCATCCGGAGACGAGCACGACTGTCATGAGCAGGACAATCCCTTTGCACAGTTTGGTGGAAATAATCATTTATGACTCCTTATCAATCGCCATAACTAAAATTATACTCTGTTTGGCATTTTTGGTAGAGTAGATAATTTTTCCATTTGATAACAAAAAGAGGCGGATCTGCTCCGCCTCTTTTTTCTTCCATTTCTGCTTACTCCTGAATACTCACCTTGCCGCCATCCGCAAGCAGCGTCTGTCCTTTTACCACGACTTTATCTCCATTTGCTAGGCCAGATACTACTTCAATCAACTCGCTTGTCGAGTTGCCCGTCGACACTTCCACTTGCTTGGCTATTTCCCCTTCTAGCTTGAACACATATTGTCTGCCTTCACGATCAAATACCGCCTTGCGAGGAATGACCAGTGACTTCGCTTCTTCTGATCCTTGTGGGAAAGTAACATTCACGACCATATCGGACTTCAATTCATTGGAAGCATTCGGGATCGTGATTTCTACTGGATAGGCTTTGAGCTGCGAATCCATGACCGGACTAATTGCCGTTACATTTGCATCAATCGTTTTGCCTGTAGACTGCACGTATACTTTGACAACTGTTCCCACTTTTACTTTCGTCACATCTGCTTCGGACAAATTCGCTTTGACCACAAGTGGATTCGTTTTGACGACAGTCACAATGGGTTGCTGTCCTGTCATCTGTCCTACTGCTCCAGTCACGCTTGCGACAAATCCGTCGATTGGGGAGACAACCGTTGCATTCGCCAATTGCTCGCGAGCATTTTGCAGTCGGACCTGTGACTCCGTTACGCTCGCTGCCGATACTTGCACACCTGTTTTTTGTTTCGCGCCTTGCAGCTTCTGCTGTGCATTGTCGTAGGAAATTTGGGCTTTTGTGAGCGTTGTATTTGCCTCTTCCATTTTCTCAGTAGCAATCGCTCCCTCTGCAAGCAGCTTCTGATTACGTTGTTGATTCAGTTTGGCGTCAGCAAGCGCTCGTTCTGCTTCCGTCAAATCATTTTGTGCTTCCACCAAACTTTGGTTAGAGGTGCTGCCTGCTTGGGTTAAGTTCGCTTTTGCCACACTAAGAGATGCTTCTTGTTCTCTTACACTGTTAGACAGCTCATTCGTATCGAGTGTAAACAATAATTGTCCTTTTGTTACGGCCTGACCCAGCTTTACTGGGAGAGATGCAATTTTCCCGCTAGCTTTTGGTGACATTTGGACTTCCTCACTCGGTGCCAATTTTGCTGTCAGTCCAGACTCAGATGTGACCACACCTTGTGCCACTGTTGCAACCTGTACAGGGGTAACCGTTTCTGCTGGTTGGGCAGCAGTCGTCGTCGCATCCTCCTGGCTTGCGCAGCCTGTGATCAAGGTAAGGGAAAGTAGCGCCACAATCGCGATTCTTTTATTTATGATCATGAATGGTTCCTCCTCTTTTCTCATGCATTTGTCGATTCCAAAGTGGTAAGGCTTTTCTTTTCCTGCTTTTGCTTGCGTTTGTTGCGTCTCTTTTGTCCCATCTCATCAAACCATACGGTAACGACAGGTACGAGTATCAGTGTGATCATGGTAGAGAAAATCAAACCGTACATGACGGTAGTAGCCATTGGCGCTTGCAGTTCTAAACCAGACCCAGCAGCAACGGAGAGCGGAGCAATAGCCATAATCGTCGTGAGGGTTGTCATCAAAATCGGGCGCAGACGAGCAGGCCCCGCATGTAAAATCGCTTCATGTAACTCCCAACCCTTTGCACGCAACTGGTTGATCAAGTCGATTAACACAATCGCATTGTTCACAACCAGACCGATCAGCAAAATGTACCCGATCAAAACAGATACGGTAATAGGCGTACCTGTAAACAAAAGCCCCAATATGACCCCAGTAAGGCTCGGAGGAACCGAGAACATGATGATAAATGGACTAAAGAGTGATTCAAACTGAGCAGCCATGACCATGTACACAAGCACGACGGACAAGACAATCGCGAGACCCAGATTCACAAAAGAATTTCCCATATCCTCGCTTTGCCCGCCCATTTCGATGGTGTATCCGTCCGGAACATTCAGCTTATTGATAATACTCGTAATTTCCGTCGAGGCCGCTTGCAGGTTATCCCCGATCAAATCGCTTGTGACCGTCACTTCACGCGTCATGTTTTTGCGCTCAATTGATGGCGGTACATCGACTTTGCTGATGGTCGCTACGGATGTGAGGCTGATTTGAGCGCCCGTCGGCGTGGAAATACGCAAGTTCTTCAAGTAATTAATATCTTCCTTATAGTCTTCTGGCAGCTTGAGATTGATATCAATTTCATCTTCGCCCGTACGATACTGGGTAACCGTTTGACCCTGGAAAGAAGTTCGCACAGCAGAAAGGATTTCATTTGTTGTCAATCCGTACAAACTTGCCTTCTCTGTATTGACCTTCACATCGAACTCCTGACTCATTTCCTGAACACTGGTAGATACGTTCATCGTTCCCGGTACCTTGGCTATTTCCCCTTTCACAATCTCGCTCAGTTCCGTTAAGACGTCCAGATCATCTCCGCGAATTTCAATCGAGATAGCTGGTCCGCCCCCCATACCACCGGAAAGGAATTTCACCTTGATATCTGCTCCTGCAATATGCTTGACTTGCTCTTGCAAACTCACAGCAATTTCCTCTGTTGATCGCTTTCTTGTAGAAATCTCTCCAATTTGCAGATCGATCGTGGCGTTATGAGAAGTAGATGCACCGCTCTCTGAAATACCGTCGCCACCCCCGACCGAGGACTTGACCAATTTCTTTTCTGGCACTTGATTGACCACTTCTTCTACCTGCTTCATTACTTTTTCAGTTTCCGTCAAGACGGTACCCTTTGGCAGCTTGATCTCTACCTGGATTAATCCTTGATCCATATCTGGGAAAAATCCTGCGCCGAGAGATGGAACTAGCATTAAGGAGCCAATCAACATGGCAAAAGCAGATCCAATCACCGTTTTTCGATGACCCAATGCCCATTTGAGCACCCTTTGATAGCCTTTTTCTACTTTATGGAACCCGATATTAAACCAGATCAACGGATTGATGCCTCGATAGTTTTCGTGATTCGTATGCTCCGGTATTGTTTTTAACATACGAGCACTCATCATCGGAACCAGCAAGAACGTGAAAACGAGTGCTGCGATGTGTGAGAAAACGACCGTCAAAGCTAACGGTGCGAACAGCTCAGCAACCAGACCTTGTGTCAGTGCAATCGGTAAGAATACGCAAATTTGTGCCAATGCGGAAGCCATTACTGCCGTTCCTACTTCTTTGGAACCGACCAATGCCGCTTCCATCATGCTCTTACCCTGTTCCCGCTGACGGAAAATGTTTTCCAGCATAACGACCGCAAAGTCTACTAATGATCCCAATCCGAGTGTGAGACCTGCTAGGGAAATCAAGTTGATTGTTTGACCCGTCATGTACATCAAGAGGAAGGTCGATATGATCGATACAGGCAGGACAATGACCGCAATGAGCATAGACGACAGACTGCCCAAGAAGAAGAACAGCATGAGTACACCAATGGCACCACCTGCCAGAGCATGTACCACCGTGTTGTCAACAGAGCTCTGGATGTATGTGGAGGTATCGAAAACGATACGTGTTTCTACATTTGCTGGAAGCGTGCTATTAATCTTCTCTAGCTCTGCCTTTACGTCTTTCGCGATTTTGATCGTATTGCCTCCGGTGCCTTTCATCACAGCAACTGCCAAGCTCGGCTTTCCATCAACGTAGCTCAGCTCGGTCACTTCTTTGATCGTGTCTGTTACTTTCGCGATATCGCTTAATCGGATGAAGCTTCCACCGACAGAGATCGGAGTGAGTGCAATGGTGTCCACATTGGTGAATTCTCCTTGCACGCGGATACTGGTCTTTCCGTCACCTTCCCGTATCGCACCAGCTGATCCAGATACATTGCTGTTTTCTAGTGCTGACTTTATTTGATCCAATGTCAATCCATAGGCAGCTAGTTTGGCGGGGTCCACGATGATGTCGACGATTCGCTCTTGCCCACCTGTCACAGTGACAGAAGCGACACCGTTAATTCGTTCCAAGCGGGATTTAATTAAATCATCTGCGACTTTTTTCAGTTTGTTGACATCTTGATCGCCAGTTACAGCCAGGTCAATAATCGGCTGGCTCGTCGGATCAAATTTCAACACCCTTGGTGAACCAGCTGATTCAGGCAAGCTCCCTCGGACCAAATCTACTTTATCTCGCATATTCAGCGTCGCTTGATCCATGTTTGTTCCCCACTTGAAATGGAGGATGACCGAGGATGAGCCATTAACAGAAGTTGATGTGATCTTGTCTAAATTCGGAACCGTGCCTAGAGCATTTTCCATCGGTTTGGTAACCAGCTTTTCTACCTCAGCTGGAGCCGCCCCCTCTACAGAGGTAACAACTACGGCGACCGGAGAAGTCAGCGATGGCATCAATTCAATAGCCAAGCGAGGAAAGGTAACCAAACCAAAAATGAAGATCGCTACGGATATCATAATCATCGTGACCGGACGTTTAATGGACAGTTCTGATAAATTCAAAATTTTCTCACCTCTTCTTTTGTAGAGAGCTCAGCGTATCAGCTCAGTATTTCTTTCTCCAAAATAAGCGCGCGCAAGGAATGCAGCGATGCAGGTGTGCAAGCACTTCCTTCTTGTCCCGTCCAATTCGCTGGCACACGCTCCGTCAATGCTGCCCACACAATTCTCCGATCCGATTTATCACGAAATCTGCGCACCAAGTTCATCTGTTCCAACCGACTGATTAAACCTGAGGTCGTACTATACGAAAGATCAATCGCCTTGCTGATTTCTCCCATTGTTTTCGGGCTGATCGCGATTTGCTCCAGAATGAGAACTTGTTGCCAGGTGATATCACTTGAATCCAATGCTTGCATGGAAAGCGTGGAAAACACGGTGCTCGTATCCCGTAGAATCTTCGCTAACTGAAACAGTTCGTTCATAAAAGCCTCCTACCCATTCTCTATTTTTCGGACTATCGTTCGGGGAGTTCCCCTCCACAGATCACATTGTACTTATACGATTCGTCCCCGAAGTCTATCGGGTAGTCAAATTGTGGAATTTGATTTTATCTATCCAGAGATAGAAGACCGTACACCCGGAGATAGACGACAGCGCATGCTAAAATGAAACTATAATGGGTACGTATTCCAAGAAAGGAGGTTGTCTTCTTGAACGCTTCAACTGCATCTTTACGTTCACGTTTCCTGCTTATTTGTTTTTTTGTATTGTTCTCATTTTTTCTCATTCCAACTGCTTACATGCATGAACCCACCATTCCCTTTATCATCACTCTGATCATTATCTTCTGCTTCCTGCTGGTGTTTCTCAGGCCCCAAAAAAATTGGAGACCTTTTCAAAAAGACATCGCCATTATCGTTCTTGGTACCGTGTCATTTATAAAGGTTCTATATGTAGGAGAAGAGGTCGGTCTATCCTTGCCATTGGTAGCTTTTATTGGATTTCACATTCTTGAACGCCGCCGATTGTACTATGCGATTTTTTTTGGCGCATGCTCCTTTTCTCACATGTTCTTTTATAAAGACTATATTTTTGAGGAGGTAGTAGGCTATGTCGTGGCCTATATCGGATGGTATATCGGCGCACGAGGATTATCTCTTCAAAAGCAAGCAAAGGAATCGAGTCAGCAGCA
Source organism: Brevibacillus sp. HB1.4B (assembly GCF_013284285.1). NCBI lineage: Bacteria > Bacillati > Bacillota > Bacilli > Caryophanales > Paenibacillaceae > Brevibacillus > Brevibacillus sp. HB1.4B. Next base: position 268,810 of record NZ_JABSUT010000004.1, on the reverse strand, counting down.
TCTGAAACAATTGCAAGAGGCGCATGTTGAACTTCAGGAAGCTCATTCTGAACTTCAAGCAGCCTCTGTGAATACACTCCGTGCCGCTGTCCTGGAGGAGAGGACCAGAATCGCCCGTGATGTTCACGACGCCTTGGGACACAGTCTCACATCGTTAATCGTTCAATTGAATGCCTTGAAATACATGTTGCAAGGCGGACCGAGTGACGCACAGGAGGCTGTGCGAGACATGCTTTCGGTATCCAAGCAAAGCCTCGATGATATACGCTCGTCTGTACATACATTAGCCGCAGACAAATCCTCTCTAGGAATCTCACCGCTGCGTATACTCTTATCACGAGCCCAACAGCATACCAACATCAAAATGCATTTGATCAGTCCCAATCCAGATATTCCGCTCTCACAGCAGATGACCATTACGCTTTACCGGATTCTCCAAGAAGCTATTACCAATTCCATTCGACATTCGAATGCAACAGAGATTTTCATCTCGATTGAAAAAAAGCAAAACTTCCTATTCCTGTCTATTTGGGACAATGGGAATATTACGAATCATCATCAAATCAAACTAGGCTTTGGTTTAACAGGTATCGCAGAACAAACCAAGCAATTAAATGGAGACCTTTCCTATTCCATTCGAGAGCCCCACGGCTTTCAAATTGATATCAGCTTTCCGCTTTGGTAAACAAATAGCGATCTATACGGAGGAATGCCAGCATGGTAAATAAAATCAAAAAAGAGACCATTCGTGTGGTCCTGGTCGATGACCAAACGATGATCCGTCAAGGATTGGGGTATGTCATAAAAATGCAGAAGGATATGGAAGTAAGCGGAGAGGCTTCCAATGGAGAAGAAGCCGTGAAGCTCGTAGGAGAAGTCATTCCTGATGTAGTCTTAATGGATGTACAGATGCCAAACATGTCAGGAATCGATGCAACCAGAGAAATCACTCGACTCCATCCTTCGATAAAAGTATTAATCCTCACAACCTTTGACACGTACGATTACATCGTAGACGGTATTCGGGCAGGTGCTATCGGCTATATGCTAAAGGATTCCGATTCACAGGATATGTTGGACCTCATTCGCAGGGCCCATCAAGGAGAGGCACTTTTCTACACGGCTACTGCTGCCAAGGCTCTAGCGGAGGTTCTACAGTGTCAACAAAAGAATCACGAGTCTGCCTCTCATTCTGACTCTGATGCTGAATCTGTACTTCCCCCTCTTGTCATGTTAGATCAGTTGACCGATCGAGAGCAGGACGTACTAGAGCAGCTATCCTACGGCAAACGGAACGATCAAATTGCGCAGCACTTGCTCATCTCCGAGGGAACCGTCAAGACGCATATCCATCGGATTTTGCAGAAAATGGGCGTAGAAGATCGTACACAGGCAGTTGCCAAGGCGATCCGGTATAAAATCGTGAAATAATAAAGGAAACGCAAAAAAGCCCAAGCATATAAGCCATGCTTGAGCGTTGACAGCTGATTGGAATAGACTGCAGCTATTCCATACTCCGTACCTATCCGATCTCCACTTCCAACAACGGCAATACTCTTCCAGGGAACACAGTAGACACGATTTCTCCTACTCGCTTTGCTCCCCTCGACAAGTAAAACGGTTCTGCGTACGGGTCACTATGGATGGTGATGACTGAGATTTCTTGCTTTTGTGCCACTTCTACCATATGCTGCCACAGAGCCTTTCCGTAACCTTTTCCTACTACCTCCGGTTCCATGAACAAAAAGCCTAACAGCCACTGCTCTTGCTCAGCATCCTTTTCCAAACTCATGAAGCCCTTGATGCTGCCCTCATCCTCTAGCACATATACTTCGTGTTTCTCGATATAGGCAGGTGATAGCGTCAGGTCGTCACGACAGGCCTCCATGAATTCATCACTGTATCCCCAATAAGCTTTGGAGCGATAGGCTAGCTCGCTCAGTTCGCTTGCTTCTTGTCCTTTTGCTCTGCGAATGTTCATCTTGACCCTCCCATTTATACAATTTTTGTAAACCATCTAGCGTTTACCTGATTCTTCACGTACAAAAAGAATCCTTCCCGCCCTCACGCACAAAAAAATGGTCATCGCAATGGACGACCATTTTTCCTCTCTTACTTTGCTTCCTTTTGACGATAGACTTCCTTCCCTTCAACCAAGGTCAGCACGACTTTCGCATCCTTGATTTGAGTGGCCGGAATTTTGAACAAGTTTTTATCGAGCACGATGAGATCTGCCTTCTTGCCGACTTCGATCGAGCCTGTGATATCATCCACGTGGTTGGCGTAAGCACCATTAATCGTGAAGCTGGCGATCATTTCAGCAAGCGTCGCACGTTCTTCTGGATTGGCGATTTTGCTCGGATCGGTTACACCATCCTCGATCCGCGTAATGCCTTGTTGAATGCCGTGCAGTGGATTGAATTCTGGCGTTACGATGTAGTCCGACGAAGAAGCTACATGCACCCCTTTATTCAGGAAGCTCTTCATCGGGTATTCTTTTTCTGCGCGTTCGCGGCCCAAGTACGGTACTTCGATCTCATCGTAGTAGCCCTCTTCCTGCATAAACCAGAACGGCTGCACGATTCCGACTGCCCCCAGCTTTTTGAAGCGCTCGATGTCTGATTCGTTGACCAGTTGCAAGTGAACGAGCGAGTGGCGAGCATCGTGCTTGCCATTTTGTTTTTCAGCGAGCTCCATACCGTCCAGTGCAATGCGGGTAGAAGCATCACCGATGGAATGGACGTGCAATTGGAAGCCTGCCTTGTCTACTGCGGCAGCTGTTTGATTGTAAACCTCTTGCTTCCAGATTAATTCTCCGTTTGTTTCTTTATGGACATACGGTTTTTCCAAGTAAGCGGTAGCGCCTTCTACGACACCATCCAAGAAGATTTTGACGGCGTTGACTTGGAATAGGGGGTTTTGATTGCGCTCACGGATTTTTACGAATTCTGCGACCTGTTCAGGTCCCTTTTCCGGATTCGCTGTCAATGCATTGCGGAAGCGGATGGTCAGCTTGTCCTCTTTCGCGAGCTCCTCGTATGCTTCCAATACGTTCGGATAGCGCAGCATATCCGGGTCGCGCACTGTAGTTACACCGCGTTCAACCGCTTTTTCTTGGTAAGCTTCAATTCCGGACTTGTATTGCTGTACGGTGTATCCGCCGATTTTTGACAGTACCAGATCCATGGCGCTTTCACGCAACGTTCCAGAAGGTTCTCCTGTTTTCGGATCGCGCTCGATAATGCCGCCTTCAGGATTTGGCGTATCCTTCTTGATTCCGGCCAGCTTCAACGCTGCCGAGTTCACCCACAAAGAATGTCCATCATCCGAGGTCAGTGCGATTGGAGTCTTTGGGACAATTTTATCCAATACTTCCTTGCGTGGACCGATACCAGGTACTACCGGATTGCTCCAGCCGCGGCCTTGCAATGTTGGTTCGTTTGGATGCTCTTTTACGAATTTCTCGATGGTTGCAACATATTCCTCGACAGAGCCTCCGTCAAACAAATCAATGGAGAAAATGAGTCCCGTCGTTTTACTCGCATGCGTATGGCTGTCGATAAAGCCCGGCAACACCATTTGACCTTTCAGATCGATTACTTTTGTATCCTTGCCGATGTGTGCTTTCGCATATTCATCTGCGCCGACAAAGACGATTTCGTCACCGCGAATGGCCACTGCCTCTGCCCAGCTGTTCTTCATGTCCACTGTGTAGACCGTACCGTTGGTTAGCACGACATCTGCTGGCTGTTTTGTCTCTTGGGCGGCAAAAGCCGACATCGGGCTCATCAGCGCTGTGGCGAGCATTGCGCTGGTTAATTTTTTCCCAAACACGTTCAAATCCCACCTATCTATTTATCTAAGATGAAAAGAATGCCAAAACTGATTGTAGCATCGCAACTCTGAAAATTCCATGAAATCCGGTCGAAAATTAGTATATTTTCCCGATTGATGGCGAAATCACTCACATATTGACTAATGGAATTGGTCAAATTGGTAAAAGGTTGATTTTGACTTCCCTGCATGATTCGATGTATACTCGTAAATGTTTTAGGGGGTAAACATTTTATCACATATATAATTAAATAGTGAAAACAGGAGAGGGTACTATGCCAAGCCAAGTCAATTTTGAAGAGCTTTATATTCAACTCCAACGAAAAGTTTCGGCTGAGTCACACAAGCGTCTGGACCCACTCGTGTCAGGATCACAAGCCATGCTTTTGCGAATTCTAGATATGAATGGTCCGCAGAAAGCATCTTCTATTGCAGAACGTATGAATATTACCCCCGGAGCCGTTACGAGTCTCGCTGATAAATTGATTGCTTGCGGCTATGCCACGAGAAATCGTGACAATACGGATCGCCGCGTCGTACAACTGGACATAACCGATCAAGGAAAAGAAATCCTACAGCAATACAAAGCTGTGGTGAGGAACACCATTGAACAGTTTTTTGCCGGCGTATCTGATGAAGACAAGCAACACTTAGTCCGCATCTATCGCCAGGTTCTGAAAAATATAGAGCAACAAAGAGAGGAGCATCAAGATTGCAACAGCTAACAGAGAAAAAGAAAGTGACGATTATGATCGCGATTATTACAGCTATGTTTTTCGCCGCGATCAACCAGACTATTATCGGAGTTGCCATGCCGCGTATTATTTCGAAGCTGGGTGGCATGGATTACTATTCGTGGGCGATTACGATTTATTTGCTGACCTCCACTGTCGCTTCTGTGCTGGTTGGGAAGCTCTCCGATATATATGGAAGAAAACCATTTATATTGACGGGTATCGGGTTGTTTAGTATCGGGGCCTTGTTGTCCGGGTTTTCTACCGACATTTTCCAATTAATTACGTATCGTGGCATTCAAGGAGCAGGTGCCGGGATCATCATGTCTACTGCCTTTACCGCTATGGGTGATCTGTATGAACCTCGCGAGCGCGCAAAGTGGGGCGGAATCATGAGTGCCGTCTTCGGCGTATCCAGTGTGCTTGGTCCTCTGATGGGTGGCTATATCGTCGACCATCTCGACTGGCACTGGGTGTTCTGGATCTTCTTACCGATTGGCGTAATTGCCTTTTTGTTGATCATGATTCATTTCCCAAAAGTACCGAAGCAAGAAGGAGAGTCTGTCGACTACTTCGGCTCGCTGTTCTTGACGCTCACCATCGTCCCCATGCTGCTCGCCTTCTCATGGGCAGGAGATGGTCCGGGCAAATACGCTTGGGGCTCGTGGCAAATTATTGGTTTGTTTGCCACCACAATTGTTGCGTTGATCGTGTTTATTATGATTGAAATGAAAGTAAAAACGCCTGTACTTCCACTGGGCTTGTTCAAAAACAGTATTTTTACTGTCTCCAATCTGGTCGGATTCTTCCTGAATGCCGGGATGATGGGCGCGATCATTTATGTGCCGTTCTTTGTCCAAGGGGTCAAAGGCATCTCTCCGACGATGGCCGGTTATGTGGCGATGCCGATGTCTATCGCCATGCTCGCGACCTCCGCAATCGCCGGACAAATCATGACCAAGACAGGAAAATATAAAAAGATGGCGTTGGGTGGACTTCTCGTCATGACCTTGGGCATGGTACTGATGTATTTCATGTCTCCAACCACACCGATTTACTTGCTCGTGATCTACATGGTCATTCTCGGATTAGGGATCGGGATTGCGATGCCGGTCTTCTCCTTGACCGTGCAAAATGCTGTCGCACCACAGCAATTGGGTGTCGCTACAGCAACGTCGCAGCTTTTCCGCAACCTCGGTGGGACCATTGGAATTGCTGTCATGGGAACCGTCATGAGTGCCAGCATGTCTGCGAAAATGACGCAACTGTCGGGAGCCATGGGTCAAGGGAACAATCCCGCAGCAGCCGATCCTGCTCTGGCAGAAAAGTTGGCGCTCTTTACGAATCCACAAAATTTGTTGGATCAGCCGAAAATTGAAGCCACGCTGGCTAGTCTGCCACCGGATTTGCAACCGCTGTTTACTCACATGCTGGATATGATCCGGGAAGCGATGAGCTATGGGATTACGACTACGTTTTTAACTGGAGCGATTGTAGCGGGAATCGCTGTCATCATCGCGCTGTTCCTGAAGGAAATTCCACTACGTAGTGGGAAGATGGGACAGAAGCCAGAAGGCGAAGTAGAAAAGGCTTAATAGGAAAAGGAAGAGGGCACTTGTCCTCTTCCTTTTTTCATGGTGTATGGATTTGCTGTATGAGCCACTCTCTCGCTTCCTCCTCTGCAAGAATGACTGGCTGCTCCAAGGTACCGATATTTATGCTTTTGATAAAAGCTTCTTCTATACCTGTTACCCCTTTTAGTTGTGCTCCTTGAAACAATACTTCTTGGAACCAGGAAACACTGATATCTACACCTTCCAAATTGGCATCACGAAAGTCGGCTTGAGAAAAGAGCGCGTTCACTAGCTTTGCATGCCGTAAGTCTGCTCGGGCAAACACAGTTTCGAAGCAAGAGCTTTTGACGAAGGTCGCCCGTTGCAAATTGGCACCTGTAAAATCTGCATAGTCTGCCTCGCTTTTGGTGAAAATGGCATTTTCCAAATTCGCTGATTGAAAGGTAGAGGAAAACAGATGTGCCGCATAAAAATCTTTATCCTTTAGATTCATTCCGTCAAAAGTACTGGCGATCAAACGAGATTGGTCCAAAGGGTACTCTGCTACGTCTATGGAGCGAAAGTCTACTTCATCAACGACTAATCTCTCACCCGTTTCCCCAATCGAATCAATCCATTGCTTGTGCAAATCTAATTGCTTCAGAACAACCCTGCAAGGTAAAAGCAAACACAATCTCCTCCCCTTCTATCTGCACATCATAATGAGCCTGATGTTTGTCCAGCACGGCTTTGACGATGGATAGTCCTAGTCCCGTTCCGCTAAGCTGTTTGCTACGAGACTGCTCGATCACATAAAATGGCTCCCAAATTTGCTTCAATTGCGCGGCATCTATACGTCCGACCCCATTTTTGATCGAAAAAACGACGGTATCCCCCGTCTGTCTGATCGAAATATCAATGCGTCCATTTGTCGTGTACGTGACAGCATTGCCAAACAGATTACCGAGCACCATTTCCAGCTTGTCACGATCAGCCCACACACAATCATCCGCATCCGATTCCTTTTGGATCGTGAGCTGGATTGCTTCCTGCTGGATAAGCAGCTGGTATTTCTCCAAGGTTTGTTCCAGCACTGCATGAAGAGAGACGGCCGTAAACGAATATTGGTCTGTTTGGTAGCGGGACAATTCCAGCAGCTTATTGACCAACTCCGCGATACCGTCTGTCTGCTTTTCAATGACGGTCAGAAAGGTTCCGTCATCCAGGCCATCCCTGATACCCGCTGTATACGCCTTAATTAGAGCCAGTGGCGTTTTTAACTCATGAGAAATATCCGAAATAAACGTACGCAGATTCCGGTTTCTCGCTTCCAGCTCTTCGTGAGCGCGTTGGAGCTTGTCACTCATCCGGTTAATACTCTGGGCCAATTCCTCTATCTCATCGCCCGTCCGAATGTCTGCTTTTTGAAAACGCAGATTGGAAATCTCCTCCGCTGTATCCTTCAGCTGTGCGAGTGGGTCAATCATCCGTTTGGCAAACATCCCGCCCACGACAACGGTCAAGAGCAACGCCCCCAGAAAAATATACGTATTGAACTGATTCACAATGCGAATCGTATCACTGGAATACGCAACCGATTCACTGATCGCGAAAACCACTCGCTCCTTCATCATGAACCGGACGAGTACATTCGATTTCAATTTTTCTTGCATATACAGCTTGTTTACGTATTCGCCATCCTGTAAGGAAGCAACAGTCTCCTCCGTGACCCAAAACTTGCTGAGCGGTAATCTTTTTTGGGCAAAAAGCGCGTGCAGAGCTTCGTTCAAATCATCGTTGTTTCCCGTATATGAGGCATACACAATCGTGACGCGATATTCATTTTCAAGCCGTTCGATCTCTTTTTGCAGAGCATCTGCCGTGAATTCTTCCATCTGGGAAGTAATCGCGGACAACGTATTTTTCTTCTCATACAAAAAATACTTCGGCAAAAAGAACGTGTTAATGAGAAAAGACAAGACGTACACGACAGCAACCACAATGGCAATCTGCACAAACAGCCGCCGCCCCATCTTATTTATCCGGATTTTCAAAACTGTACCCCATCCCTCGATGTGTTTTTATCCAGTTATCGCCGATCTTCTCTCGCAAACGACGAATATGGGTGTCCACGGTTCTTTCCTCACCGAAATAATCAAATCCCCACACATGGTCGAGTAAGGCTTTTCGCGTCAATACTTTCCCTTCATGCTGCACAAAGTACTTCATGAGCTGGAATTCCTTGTTGGTCACATGCAGGTCTCGTCCAGCGTGGTATATTTTTTGCGCCTCCAAATCTACCTTGATCTGTCCAAACGTGTACTGCCCATCCAGATGCAGCATCTTTTTGGCACGCACTAACAAGATTCTCGGGTCAAACGGCTTTCGCACGTAATCGTCGGCTCCCGCTTGCAAGGCGTAAAGCTCGTCATCGATTTCCCCTTTGGCTGTAAGCATCAAGACTTTTACGGTACTATTTGCCTTGATTTCCTTACATACCTCGATGCCACTTACTTGAGGCATCATCCAGTCTAGGATCGCCAGGTCGATTTGTTCGTTGTACACCATATTGAGCGCTTCTTGCCCATTTTTGGCGGTATATGTAGTGAAGCCTTCTTTTTCGAAGTAGGCTTTCACGATTTTGACCATGTATTCTTCATCATCCGCGATCAAAATGTTCATGTGCAGCTCCTTTTAGCAATGCCCACACCTTGTCGACTGCTCTTTCATCCTTATTTTTCCTCATTTTCGCCAGATAAGTCTCGCGATTTTTGTACAGGGCAAGGATTCTCGCCACAAACCTCTGTGTCGTCATCTGTTCCTGTAAAAGTACATCTGCGTAACCCGCAGCTTGAAAGTTTTGGGCGTTCACGAGTTGACCTGTACGTGCACCCCCGTTCGTATGCGGGAGGAGAAGCATCGGCTTTTGCAAGGCGAGCAATTCAGAAATCGCATTGGAACCAGCCCGGGATACAACCACATCGGCAGCTGCCAATAAATCAGCCAATTCCTCTCCTACGAAATCATACTGCTTATAGCCCGGGTAATGAACAGAATAATCGACCTTTCCTTGCCCACATATGTGAATGATTTGGAATTGGGACAGCAAATTTGGCAGTGCCTCGCGAACAACACGGTTGATCGTCTCGGCCCCTTGACTCCCTCCCATAATCAACAGCACGGGCTGCTTTTCATGAAACCCGCAGGCGGTCATTCCACGCAGACGCTTGCCATCCTTGAGCGACTCCTTGATGAGCGGCCCGACATGGATCGCTTTTTCGGTGTTCAGCTTTCTCTTTGTTTCCGCAAATGTCGTGCATACTGAATCTGCAAAAGGCAGGCAAAGCCTATTGGCAAGCCCCATATGCACGTCTGGCTCATGAATGATGGTTCTGATCTTGTTCATGCGGGCGCCGAGCACGACGGGAACCGAGACGAAGCCACCCAGTGAGTACACGACATCCGGCTTTATCTGCCGTATCAAGAAATAGGCTTGAAAGATGCCACGGAGCACCTGGAGAACATCCGTTACGTTTTTCCATGAGAAGTACCTCCGCAGCTTTCCAGTCGAGATACTGTGATACTGTACTGTTTTTTGTGCTTCTACGAGCTGTTTTTCTATTCCTGTCTCTGAGCCGATATAGTGAACATTCCAGCCTTCTTGCAAGCATTTAGGGATCATGACGAGATTGCCTGTTACGTGCCCTGCAGAACCGCCGCCTGTAAACAAAATGTTTTTCATGCCAGGAAACCTCCTGCCCGCAGCATTGCTCTGGTCTCTTCCTTGGTCATGACCATCGACTCGGAATGGAAGCTGGAAAAGTCGACCCTCGGATATGCAGTGTAATACGCTTGCAGCTCTTCTTGTGGAAAAGCAGGCAGGATGACAAAGTATTGGTCGTTCAAATCAATCGTTCTGTCGCTTTCCATCTCGGATACGAGCATTTCATATCGCTTTTCACCTGGGCGCATCCCGATGGTGACAATACGGCTGCCCTGTGCTCCCGCCTCTTCTCTGAGGACCTCCGCTATATCCATGATCCGGCAAGAGGGCATTTTCAATACAAAGGTTTCTCCGCCCAGACTATTATGCGTAGCCGTAAAGAGCAGGTGGATCGCCTCTTCCAGACTCAAGAAAAATCTCGTCATTTCCCCATCTGTCACCCCAAGATCCAATCCTTGTTGCAATTGGTTTTTGAAAAGGGGGATCACACTGCCTGTCGATCCCAAAACATTGCCGCTTCGCACACAAACAAACCGGGTACTAACATCCCGCGTGTTGGCCTGAATGATCAGTCGTTCCCCAATCGCCTTGGTCATCCCATACGTACTGGAAGGATTGGAGGCCTTGTCTGTGGAGACGTAGATGACCTTTTGTACACCGTTGGCAATGGCCGCCTCGATGACATTTTGCGTGCCGATCACGTTTGTTTTGAAGGCAATATACGGTTGGTTTTCGCAAACCGGGACATGCTTCAATGCCGCAAGATGATACACATAATCGGCCTGCTGGCACGCCTGCATCAATTCCTCCTGATCCCGAATGTCTCCATTCATAAAACGCAGTCGTTTATCTTGAAAATGATGGCTCATTTCTACTTGCAGTGCTTCATTACGTGAAAAAATACGGATTTCTTTTGGCTGCTGCGGCAGGAGTTGCTTCACGAGCTCCCAACCCCAAGAGCCTGTACCACCCGTTATTAAAATGGTTTTGTTTTTCATCTGATGTACCTCCGAAGCATTCATGTGACTGACATGAATATCGTAGAGGTCGTATGTTACGCCAGTATGACAAATCTTCGTAGAAACGAAAAAATGACGCCAGAAAGGATTTCTAACGTCACTTTGTCCTTACAGCTCTGCTCTTCCCGTTCGGATCGCATAGGCATAGTCTCTGCGCCCGTTTTCCTCTGCTTTTCTGGCTGCCTGCTCGAAATCATACGGGACCAATACGTGCTCGACTAGCCACGAGCCGCCTTGTTGTTTTACCGTGACGTACTTGGCATGGGGCGTCTTCGATTCCATCGAATGCGGGTACGGCGCTTCCTCAAAATACGCTGGAAGTCCCACGCTTCCCGGGTTTACCACGAGCTTGCCATCTGGCAGCCATACAGATTTGGGCACATGAGAGTGTCCGCAAAAAATGACCTGCTGCTGAATGCCAGTCAGCTCGATCATTAAGGCATTTGCGCTTTTGTCTTCTATCCCATATGGAGCGACATTCTCTAATAAGTACACATCATCGGCAAAAGGTGTGCCGTGGCAAAACAAGAGATTGTCAAACGTCCACTGCTTTTGGAAGGACCCGATCCAGCTGAGCATTTCTTGTGTAAGCAGTGGCTTCACGTATTCGAAGGTGATGGACTCCATTTGCTCTTCCAGTAAATATCTGTCACAATTACCCATGATGTGGATGATCGTAGATCGCTCCATTAAGAGCTCTGCCGTTTTGATCGGATCAAGCGGTCCAAATAAAGTGTCGCCTAAATTCACAATGGTTTGAATACCGCGGGAATCAATGTCGTGCAGCACTGCTTCCAATGCATAGGCGTTGCTGTGTATGTCGGAGATCACCGCGATGGAATGGTTGTTTTGGCTCAAAGTCATATACTCCTTTACGAAATTCGAAGCATCTGTGCTTATAGTATTACTGCAAAATTATGTAGATTTCCTGCTCCATTTAAGTGATGGCGGCATACGTGATAGATCAAGAGGATGCCCTTCTAGCAAACGAAGAGAGGCATCCTCTTCCTATGCCATTTTTCAAATTTCATGAAAAAGTTTGAGAGGGGGGCACCCTCGTTTTCGTCTATAGTAGTGAACACCAAAAAGGAAAGCTGCGCAGCACCTTTTTGCAAGGAGGTAACAAACATGCAGGACGATCGAGAGGTCATTGCGGAGGTTCTTCAAGGAAATAAAGAGGCTTATGCTCTGATCGTCAATAAATACAAGGGAAAAATCGGTTCGATTCTTGGGCGCACGCTCCACCATTCTCATGATGCCGAAGACATGGTGCAGGAGGTTTTTATCAAGGCGTACTACAGTCTGCCAGATTATAAACCCAACTACTCCTTCTCTGCCTGGCTGTATCGAATCGCGATCAACCGCGGGATTGACGAGCTGCGGAAACGAAAGCGGATGCCTTCCGTAACGGAGATGGATGTCGAGGTCAAAGACGAATGTCCGATCCCGGAGGAAGATTATCTGGAAAAAGAACAGCGTCATGCTTTGCGACAGCAGATGATGACACTGGACAAGAACCACAGGACGATTCTCGCTTTGCATTATCTCCAGCACCTAAGCTACCGAGAGATTGGCCACAAACTATCTTTGTCCGTAGATACTGTGAGAATGCGCCTTTCCTATGCCAGGAAAAAGCTGCGAGACCAGCTAAGTAAGCCGGAGAAAAAAGGGGGAACCCCGCTTTGAATTGCCTTACGCAAAGACAGCTGATCGCCTACATGGAAGATCGTTTATCACCAGTGAACAAACGAAATATCGAAAGTCATCTCGATCATTGCACACACTGCCAGCACCAGCTGGAACAATGGATCGATGAGCTGCACCAAACGGAAGAAACGATGTGGGAAGACTCCCTCTCAGCAAATATGGATCAAAAGATTATTCAGATGCTCTCCCCTCATCCCGTGAGAGTATTGAACCCTGTTATCCCTTCACACCAACCACCTGCGTGGAAACAAAGGAGTATCACGATCATGAAAAGAATGACGCTTGCCGCCGCTGCATTAACCATCGTCGTCTCGGGAGGAATGCTCGTCTCCCCGACCTTTGCCAGTTATGTCCATGCTGCTTTTACGAACAGCCCGATTGGCAAGGCTGATCCTGTAGCACTTGTGAGCAATAGCTTCCTGCAAAAACTAGCGGACAAAGGAATTGCTCAAGCAGCCAAGAATGGATTCGCGCAGTCCGTTGAGGTAAGTACGACCGATCAAGGCCTCACTTTTACTGTGCATGAAGTGGTCGCTGACCCGCTGCGTATTAGCATAGCAGCTTCTTTAAAAGACAAGAACGGTAAGCCGACGGACGGTTTTTTGAGCCAAATGATCAGAAGAGATAAGAAGGAGCAAGTCATTACAATCAAAGACAAACAAGGGAACGTACTGAAGCCTGTTGAGTCATCTGCAAATGATGAAGATTGGCACAATGTTATGTATACAGATACCGGTACCATGTCCTTGAATCGTGAGCTGCGCAGCTACTTTGCTGATATCAGTGAAATTCCGGACGAGCTGATTGTAGAGTTCAACATTAAACAATTGGGCGACATCAAAGGAAACTGGAAGCTGTCCGTACCTGTTGACATGAAAAAGGCAAAGGCCGCGACGAAGACACATGAGATCAACAAAACATACACGACTCCGCAAGGGCTCAAGCTGGACGTAAAACAGATGACGTTTGCACCGAGTGGGATGGAAATGGTCGTAGATCGCTCGAATACGGATAACCAGCGAAAAGAATACAGCTACGAGCTAGTCAATGAAAAGGGCACAGTTGTCGCCGCTTGGGATTCCGATGCTGTCACCCGTAAAGCCAGCAAACAAAGCAATGTCATCCCGTATTTGAAATGGGATCATACCCGCTCTACTGAAAATGGAACAAGAGACTTCCACTACTTCCAACCAATCGACGAAAGCCAAAGCCTCACCTTCAAGCTCGGGTCTGTATATACAGAGGAAACAGCTAAGCTTAACGCGAAATTGGACACCGATCGCCTTGAGAAGAAAGAAGTCATCACAGCGGAAGTCCAGGGAGATCAGTTTACTTTCAAAAAATATCAAAAGGATCCAAACGCGGTCGTTGATTTTGAAGGCTATGACGGGTATCACCGCGTAAATGACGATGGGTCTACCACCAAAGTGGAGGGCTACCACCTGACATTCGAGGCAACTCTCTCTCCAGATACTGCCGCTATGGGTCCCTATCCATACTGGACCATTACGGACGAGACTGGGAAAAAGTACGAAGACGCCGACTACTTGATCGACAAGACTGAGTATGAAAATGGCCGGGCGATTTTTGGCGGTTCCATCTTCTTGAAAAACCTCACATCCCTGCCTAAACAACTGATCATTACTTCCGAGAAACGCATGGTTGAACACAAAAATGTGGAGTGGGAAGTACCGATTTACGACGGAAAATAAGAGACATCTTCATACGCAAAAGGCTGGTGGTACCCTTCGTACCGCCAGCCTTTTTTCAAGTGATATATTCCTGCTGCAAAATCCCCATATGGACGATATCATGCCATTTTCCCTCTCGAAACAAAAACTGCCGCGAGACCCCCTCCTGCTTGAATCCGAGTCTCTCATACAGCTTTATGGCTTTTTCGTTAAAGGAAAAGACACGCAACGATACCCGATGCAGATTCATTTCCAAGAATGCATAATCCAGCAGCAGCTTCATCGCTTCTCGTCCATACCCCTTTCCCCAATACTCCTTCCCCCCAATATCGATGATGCACTCCGCATTGCGGTTTTTCAGGTCGATTTGGATGAGAGAGGTAATCCCGATCGGTCGATTGGTTTGGCTGTCTAGGATCATATAGCTCTTCGAGGAGCTTGCATGCAGAATGACCTGGTTCACAAACCCGTTCGTATCTTCCCATGTATAGACGTCCATAGACGGATTCGTTGTCCGCATGACTTCTACGTCATTTCTCCACGTGTGGTAGACGTCCACGTCCTCCCCCGTCATTTTTCTCAAATAAATTCTCTCTGATTGAAACAACATTCATCCCCCTCCTTATTGAGTCGGTCCCAGCATCGCTCTCAATGAAAACAACAATGCTTCCATCTGCTCGGGCACCTTTGTTTTCTCTGCGCCCAAATGCGCGGTATCCAGCATCAATCCATCGATAACCGAGATGAGATAGCGAGCAATCGCCTCAGGTGGTAGCTGTGGCTTGAACTCACCTGTCGCTGTCCCATGCGCGAAGAAAGCCGTCAACACATCCACCATTTTTTCATAGCGAGTCGTGATGTATGGATAGCTCTGTTGCTTTTGCTGATCTTTCAGTGACAGGAAAAACTCTGAGTTGGCTTGGGATAGTGTTTGTTCGATTTTCTCGATCTCGACCTGCTGTTTGGAGACCCATTTGATGACTTGCTGCCAAGACGTTTCGCCAGCAATCGGTGTGAAAAACTGTACATCCTGTTGATCTTCGAATTGCAGCAGCTCCAAATATAAGTGCTCCAGGTTATCAAAGTAGGCGTACAAGGCTCCCCGCGATACACCAGCCTCTTCCATGACGTCTTGCATGGTGGCCCGTGTATAGCCTTTTGTGATGAACACACGTTTTGCCGCTTGTAGCAGTTCGATTTTCTTTTTGGTTTTGTATTCGTCGCTTACTTTTGGGGCCATGGGGTTCGGGCCTACCTCCTTCGAACAAAATATACATAGATGTCGTTTTTGTTGGTGAGATCATTATAAACGACACTAATGTCGTTTTTCAACTCCTCATGATTTCTTTCAACGGGAATAGCCGCATGTCCAATCATTGGAAAAATAATGGCATATTCTGTGTTAGATTGTCATGAAAGGATGGGGCATTCTTGAAAAGAAAAAAGTCGAAGGGTCTCAAGAAAGTCTTTGGACGTTTGGTACAATATGGACCTTATCTGGAACGTCGTAGAGACCTAAGTAATCATCTGAGAGATGAATGTAATGAGTTGAATCCGAATAATCCGAGTGGGGCTTTTTGTTGTTACCATTGCAGTAGATGTGCCATATATGGTAATCGTTTTGGTGACTATGACTGCAATTATTGTAATTCCGCAGAATGTAGGGGCGGATGAACGGCGTTCCTAGGTATAGAAAACGCGAAAAAGCACCCTGCTTCACCAGTAACAGTGATCCAGGGTGCTAAAACAGCAACTCACTCTATTGCGTCCGATCCGGTATGACAAACGACACCGTTGTTCCTTCACCCGGCTTACTCGTGATGCGCAAGCCCTTCCCGTACATTTGCGTCAGTCTGCGATTCGTGTTGGATACTCCGATTCCGCCTCTTTCCTTCTTCGACAAGTCGAGAATTTGACGCACAGTCTCTTTCTCCATCCCAATACCGTCATCCTTCACCTCAAAAAGAGTGGCATTCTTTTGCCGGACGATGCGGATATGAAGAGTTCCTCCCTCTATTCGGGTAAGAAGACCATGGTTAATTGCATTCTCCACCAAAGGCTGAATGGTCAGTGGCGGGATGAGAAGATCGATATCTGGCTCAATTTCCCACACGATCTGTAACCGCTCGCCAAATCGTTCCTTTTCAATGTAAAGATACGCTTGGACGAGCTCTAGCTCATGGGAGAGTGTGACTTGTTTTCCTGTATTCAAAAAGTCGAAGCTGATGTGCAAGAAGGCGGTAAACGCATCCCCGAGTTTACGCATCTTCTCCGTATCAATGTCACTCAATGCCATAATCGAGCTAAGTGTGTTGAACAAGAAATGCGGGTGAATCTGCGCCTGCAAGTAGGCAGCCTCCATGCGCAATCGTTCATCGACTGTTTGCTTGAGCGTCGTCAACGACCAGACGCGATATTTCAGCTCCATGCCATCGACTGGTTTGCATACATAGTCATTCGCACCAGACAAATACCCGGTGTATACATCTTCAGACTGGCTGCGCGCCGTTAAGAGCAAGATCGGAAGCTCGGAAACAGAGAAATGCTCCCGTACCTTTTGCGTCAGCTCGTAGCCCGACATATGCGGCATCATGACATCGATGATAAGCAAGTCCCACTGCTCTGTAAAAAGCAGATCGAGCGCGTCTCTTGGCGATGTGCACGTAGTGATTTGGTAATGCGAGGATGAGAGCATTCGATCCAGCACCCTTAGGTTAACCGGGTCGTCATCGATCGCTAATATGTTCGCCTTTCTGTCAACAGATGCATGCGCAGCCGTTTGCTGAAAAGCCAAGATATCTGGGGCTTCACTATGCCTCATCTGGTTGCTAGCCGTCACTTGATTGTTCTTATCCATCTGCTCCACATATTGGCTCTCTGCTGCCTTCATCTCATCTGTACTAACCACGGGCAGCCAGAAGCTAAATACCGAACCTTTGCCCGGTTCAGAGTCGACTCTCAGTTCGCTATCATGCAGATCTACCAGCTGTGTACAAATAGCAAGACCGAGGCCGATTCCTCCCCCATCGTTCGTTGCTTGCGCTCCCTGCTCATACGGCAAAAATATACGTGCCTTGGTCTGCTCATCCATCCCGATTCCTGTATCGGATACATAGATCGCCACCTGTCCGTCCACGATCTCAGCAGAAACGACGACAGATCCTTCTTCTGTGAATTTCAGTGCATTGTGAACAAGATTGAACAGAATCTGGACTAGCCGCTTCTCATCTGCCAAGATTGGCGGGATAGACTCTGGTATGTCCATTTTCAGTTGAACAGGCTTGCCTTCTACCAGGTAGGTGAGCATGCTGATGATGCCGGAAACGACCGATTGAATATGCAACGGCTTCTTCTGCAACAGGATATGCTTGTCCTGCAACCGTACGACATCTAGCAAATCGTCCAGTAAATGCGACATTCTGCGGCTAATCGTGATTAAGAGCTCCATATCCTGCGTGCTGCGACCGCCCATGACATGCCTTTCATTGTTCACGACAGTCTGGGCGATATTCATGATGCCGTGCAATGGCGTTCTCAGTTCGTGAGAGGTATGGGCGAGAAACTGGTCTTTGAGCTTGTCGGCTTCTTTCAATTGCTCCGTTAACTGTGCCTTTTCCGCTGAATTGCGAAAGAATCGCTTGAACCAATAGGCAGAAAAGCTGACAAGCGCAGCAATCAGGTCGAGCGGATAATACACGTACTTGATATCGATGATTTTATATTCCATGAGTGCGGACCATATAACATTGGAAAAAATACTCGTAGCAGCAATTAGCAAAAACACAGCATCATGCTTGTTTTGCATGAGCATGCGGTTGATCCTGAACACAAATAGCAACAACGGACCGAAATAAAGAATGACCAAAAATGGCGTTCCAGCTAAAATATACACCCATTGTGCCGTTCCCAGTATGATGACTGCCGAATAAAGACTGAGCACGGAAAGATATGCCCTGAACGGCTTGGAGTCTTCTTTCTCTCCCTGTTCAGATAAACTTCTGACCAATAATATCATCAGCAAAGGCTGCCATATGTAGGCGAGCACCTCCACCTTCACCGCCCATGTATAATCGATCGGGAGCCAAAGTAACAGCAGATTGTCATAATCGGACACAGTCTTTATCCCCACGCAGGAAAGCAACAGCAAAAACACCAGAAACTCTTTGTGACGGGCATTCAATATGTAGAGGATGCCTGCATACAAACCATGTAGCAACAAGATGAGGAAGGTTGTCATCTGGAAGCCGATAGAATACCAACGTTCGGAGTCAACAGCGGCCTGCGACCCG
The DNA here is from genome assembly GCF_013284285.1 of Brevibacillus sp. HB1.4B. Lineage (NCBI taxonomy): Bacteria > Bacillati > Bacillota > Bacilli > Caryophanales > Paenibacillaceae > Brevibacillus > Brevibacillus sp. HB1.4B. The sequence goes on along the minus strand of NZ_JABSUT010000004.1, from coordinate 250,259 downwards.
AAGTAAATCGATCTGACGATGCCCCCTTCGATTGGATTATGAAAGTTAGCCGTTCGGACGAGCACTTCAATGACCTTTGCATCACCTGCAATGTACGTAGCCGTGAAGGATTGCTTCAGCGGTGTGTAATCTTCCGCTGTTGTCGCAGGCACTCCGACTCTGGCTAATATCTGTCCGTTAACCTCTACGGTGGAAGATGCGTCCACTTGCGGAACCCATAAGGTGTATGGCTGATTTAGCGGTTGATCGACCAAAATCCGTAAACGGTATGTTCCATAACCATACGTTGACGGAGAGTCTCTGGAAAAAGCGCTGCTCCAATTGCCAGGCACTTGAATGTATTGTTGTTCGTAACTCGATGATTGCTTGACTTCTTCATGCGTGATCAAAGAACCAGGAAAAAACTCCCATTCCCCATCCAATGAAATAGACGAGGAATTTTCAAAGTCCCACCCGCGCATATCAAGAACCCCTTGAACAACAGGCGGATGCTCTGGAAACGCATGAAACGAAATCCAGAACGATCGAAGACCTAGAAGAAATGTTAAAAACAAGAGAAGAATCACAAGATGCTTACTTATGAGTGCATTTGAATGACTCCGTTTACGGATGCTTTGCTTTATCATAGTAAGCATCTTTCGACACGATTCGAATTATCCCTTGTCAAATTACAGTTCACCTAGTCCTATTTTCTCACACAAACTGTCTGCTATCGTTATTCCGCCCAAACCGATAAATGGCGATCAAGGCAAAAACCGTCGCGAATGCGAGCAAAATAGCTAAGTTCAAATACAAGCTCCCCAAACTATACCCTTGTTGAAGCTTATTCACCGTATCGAGCAACCAATGCTGGGGCAAGAATGTTGAAATTTTGCGCACCGTGTCCGGCATGATTTCCATGGGAAAGAAGCAGCCAGCCAGGAGGCACGTCGGTACAATGATCAGGTTGGAAATCGCTCCGGCACCTGCTCTACTCTTCGCAAAGGCAACGGTCATCAGAGAAAGTGCGATTGCCCCCAGCGCGAACACGAACAGCGGCAGAATCATTTGACTGTACGAGACGCCTGCATCTATGCCGAAGACGTTTTTCATGACGAGCAAGGTCACGATGATTTGCAGCAGCAAAATAAACATGCTGACGATAATATTCGAGAATACATAGGATCTAGCCGACATCGGCGAAGAAAGCAGTCGCAAAAAGGTGCGATTTTCTTTTTCTTTTAAAATGATCTCCGACATGTTCACCGCTGAAAACATCATGAACATAATGAGGAAACCAATCGATTGATTCGTCATACGCGTCACGTTCGAGGTGTCTGGAAGCTCTACGGTATTGAGCTTGTAGCTTTGCTCGTGGTATGCCGTATACAGCTTCGTGAACTTAGCCTCATCCGCTTGTGTCGCTTTTCCAATCGCGGCAAGATTGCCAATATAACTGTGCAGCATGGCCTTCACGTAGGCAGTAACCTGTTCACCTTTTACTGATACCATATTCAAGTGTGCTGGCGCCCCTTTTCGAACACTAGCAGCATACCCTGACTCGAAAACAATTCCGCTATCCAGCTCACCAGAAACGATTTGTTCACGCATCGTTTGTTCATCGATGACTGTGACCTTGATATGATTCAATCTCTCGATAAACCGGATCGTGTCCTTCGTGATCACCTGGTCCCCATCCTGATTGATGATTCCGACATGGATCGTACCGCTGCCTCCATTGCTGTAAAGAGTAAGAGATAACAGAACACCTAAGATCGGCAACCCCAAGTAAGTAAACCAGCTTTTTTTACTGCGAAACGTCTCCATCAGGGTTTTCCGAATTAGCCATAGCATCTCACTCATACAAAAGCACCCTCCCGTCTGCGCATCGTGATAACAGAAAAGATGATGAACGCCGTGGCAATGCTCACATTCATCGCAATCGCAAACCATGCACCTCTCGGATTGTCTGTGTAGATGATTTGCATCAGACCTGTATTCGCCCAGTGAAGGGGAGAGACTTTGGACAAGAGGCTGAAGAGACCAGCTGATTGATCAACGGGAAAATAGGCACCGCCTACAAAGGAGGCGACTTGCGTAAAAATATTGTTGATTGCCCGTACTCCTTCCCCTTTGAAAAGAAAGCCAATCCCCAGACCCAGGCTGACTGCAAGCAACACCTCTGTCAAAAGCACGAGGAGAACCATTCCGTAGTGGTTACCCCAATCTGCTTGGAATACGAACTTGCTGACTAAGAACACGACGAGTACGAAAAACATATTGACGAACGTACTGCCGATTATTTTTCCAGTAAAAATGGCACCTTTGCTGACAGGTGCTGCCATTAATCGTGTGGACGTTTTGTTCGTACGCTCCTTGGTGAACAAATAACTCGCAGAAAACATCGAGTAGAGCGCAATCATGGTCGTCATCGCAATCGCGTAATAGTCGATTGCCCCCGGTTTTTTATTTGCATGCAAGGCCGTTTCCTGAATAAAATCACTACGCTGTCCGGTACCCTTGACGATTGCCGAAGCAGATTCGGGATCTATCTGATAAGCTGCAGATGCGAGCGAGTACCGATCTGCAAAAACGGTTAGCATCCCCGCAAGGATATTGCTTCCTATCGCATTCTTGCTGCTTCCATAAAACTCAATCCCCGTATCACTGACGACTGCGTACCCCGTATAGCGATCCGCGCGAACTTCCTCCTGCCCGTCCATGCCTGAACTTACTGGAGCGGCCTCCACTCCTTTATCACGCAATGCTTTTATAAACGTGTTCCATGCCGTAGACATTTGCGCATTCGTCCCGTTGCTTTTATACAGCAAGCGCATGTCTCCTACGGTCCTCGTATCATCGAATGCATTGGAAAGGGCGGAACCTAAAATCAGCATCAAGATGATGGGAAGTGCTAGCATAAACATAAACGTTCTCTTTTCACGAAGGCTGGACTTGATTTCTTTTACAGCGATACTCCATATGTTCATGGCAAAGTCCCTCCTCTAGTCTCGCAAGTTTCGACCGGTTAAGGTCAAGAACACAGTCTCCAGATTCGGTGCTTGCTCTTCAATGGAGCGGATTTCTACCTGGTCCTTGATTAATTGTTGAATGATCCGGTTAAGGTTGTTGATCTCCGTTTTCGATACGATTTTGATCGTATTCTCTTCTTGAAGCACTGCATTCACACCAGGAATCGCCTTAATACCTTCGAGGTTTAATGGTTCATCTGCCCTGACGCCAATCCAAATTTCCTTCGCGTCGGTAATAATCGCTTTTAGCTCCTCCTTCGATCCTTCCGCGATGACTTTTCCATGATCAACGATGGCAATACGGGTGCAGATTTCTTCGACTTCCTCCATGTAATGGCTCGTATAAATGATCGTGCAGCCCATGTCGTTGAGCTTGCGTACCGAATTCAAGATATAATTGCGCGAATGAGGGTCAATCCCGACAGTAGGTTCGTCCATGATGATCAGCTTCGGCCGATGGGCAATGGCGCAAGCGATGTTTAACCGACGCTTCATCCCGCCAGAGAAGTTTTTGGGAAAGCTAGTAGATTTGTCACCGAGACCTACGAATTCAAGCGCCTCTTCCGTCCGTTCGCGAAGCAGTGATCCACGCAGTCCGTACAAGCCAGCAAAAAACCTCACGTTTTCATAGGCAGTCATATCCTCGTAGATGGCGATATCTTGTGGTACGATACCGATGTTCATTTTGGCGAATTTGCTGTGTTTCTCAATGTTTTTTCCCAGCAGGGTAATCTCACCCTTTGTTACGCGCAACAGGGAGGCGATCATGTTGATGGTCGTGCTCTTTCCCGCTCCGTTGGCCCCCAAGAAACCAAAGATTTCTCCTTCACGCACATTCAGAGACATATTGTCGACGGCGACGAACTCACCGAATTTTTTCGTTAGCTGACGAATTTCCAATACATGACTCACATCACTCACTCCCTTCGTGGCTATGTCTGCATTGTAATAAAAAAGGATGCCCCTATGTCAGTGCATAAGTTCATCCCTTGGCACATGAGAATTCTCATGTTGTTTCTCATGATCTTTTTCATTCGTTGCGATAAGGCAGCAGTGTGGTCACGCTAAAGCCTCGCGTACCGTCTACAATCACTGTTCCACCAGCGGAAGCAGCTCTCTCCTCCATCCCGAGAATGCCAAGCCCTTTTACAATCTTTTCTGCGCCGGCGCCATTGTCTGTGACCACTGCTTTTATGAATGTATTCAGCACCCGTACCTCTAGGGAAATCACTGTCGCCTTCGCATATTTGAGTGCATTCGTGACCGCTTCCGTTGCATTTTGCTGGATGATTTTCCACTGAAGCGGTGTAATGACGTCAATGTCCCCGGCAAAAGTAAGCGTGGCTGTCACTGTCTCTCTGGCAGACAGCTCATCGACAAACGACCGGAGTCGATTGATTCCCAGCTCCTCCGGCCGTGGCTTTACTTCCTTGAGTGTCACTCTGATTCGCTCCAGCCCTTCCTTCGATATCGTGATCGCATTGCGGAGCAGCTCGGATGCCTTGTCCTGATCAGTCGCCATCAGCAGTCGCGACGCTTCCATTTGTATCAGCGCACCTGCAACTGCATGTCCCACATCGTCGTGAATTTGTTGAGAAAGGCGATTGCGCTCCTCCAGTTGAATCGTGTAAGTCGACTGGCGGAAGTATTCACTGCTTTCGTTTAAGGAGCGGGTCAAGCTTTGTAAATCCTCTCTCAGCTTCTCCCGTTCAGCTTCTAACCTGCCGAGTTTGTCCGTTAGCCTGCTGCCACACCTATACAGCAAAAAGCTAAGAAAGGCCGTTAATAAATACAAGGGCACCCATTCAGATGGCACCATGAACAATGGCAACAACATACAGAGAAATACGACCACCCGCTGCTTACCTGCCAAAAAAGCTAGCTCTAAAACGTTGATTGGCAAGAGCAGCATAAACAACGGATCCAGCACGAGTCCACTCGCTATCACAAACATGATGGATAGCCAAACAAACCATTGCTTATGATTCATCTGTTTCAAAATGAGAATAGTAAGATTGATAGCCAGATACAACAAGTACACGAGAGTTTGCCACGGGTCAACTTCAGAAGTGGGATGAGCAAGAAAAGAAGTCACGATGATAAAACCAAGCACCGCTGTCTTATTCGCCATTGTCCATAACGCCATCGGTTGTGACCTCCTTTCAATCAGACATGTTCGTTTCGCCCGTCAAATAATAGATGGCAATCTGCGTACGATGTTCAAGTGCTGTTTTATTCAAGATGGAAGTAATGTAATTCGCAACTGTCCCCTCGGAAATATACAGCTTCTTCGCGATTTCTTTGTTCGATAGTCCCTTGGCGATCTGCTTCATGACATCGAGCTCCCGTTCCGTGAATAAGCTTTGATCGATTTTGCTTTCGGTAGGGTTGGCTGCTTTCGCTTTGGAAGGAGCGGTAGCGGACACGGTATCCGTAGCGTTCTTCCCTGTATTCAGGTTCATTTTGATCTTATCCAGGACGACATCCTGCAGCACATGATGGTTGTTATAGACGCTCTTAATGGCATCTCGAATGCGGTTGGGATCATTGTTTTTCAATAAATAACCGCGTGCCCCCGCTTGAATGGCTTCGAGGACAAATTCGTCATCGTCGAATGTGGTCAAAATGAGCGGTTTGACCGTAGTCTCGGCAGTCAGCACACGAGTCGCTTCCACTCCATTCATGTTCGGCATCCGAACGTCCAAGAGCGCGACGTCTACCTCGTTCTGTTTGCAAAACGTCACCGCCTCGACCCCATCCTCCACACTCCCGACTACTTCAAACTCCTCGAAGCTCGTCAGGATGATTTTCATGCCTTCGCGTATAAACGAATTGTCGTCTGCGATCAACACTTTGATTTTCAAAGCAGCTTGCCTCCTGTCGAACAAACCCTCGACCGCATAAAGAGCGGACGTATCTATTTTTCCCAATATTACCACTGTCCCGCTTTGCTTCACAATTGTAGAATCTCGCCACCAATTGTTCTCACTTTCACGTCACACATGGAAAAATTAACACTTCGAAAAGATATAGACACGAATGAGCTGTGTCAGTATCATAAATTACCTGAGCCCTCGTAACCAACATACCTGGGCCAATTTTTTGAATGGAATACTCTATGGAGGGGAATTTGTGGAAACAGCACAACTAAATAAAACGGCTTGGAACACTGGGGCATATCAAGCGTGGCTGAAGCGCTTTGGAACACCTGTTGAGGCAGCGGTCAAAATTAAAGAAGACCCCCAAAAGCGAATCGGTAAAGTATATGAGCACATGGGGGATATTCGCGGCAAAAAGATTATCAATTTACTCGGTTCAAATGGAAACAAAGCCGTTGCGCTTGCCTTGCTAGGTGCCGACGTGACCATCGCCGATTTCTCTTATGAGAATGAGCAGTACGCCAAAGAACTGGCTGCAGCTGCCGACGTTGACCTGACTTACATCGTTTCGGATGTATTGCAGCTACCTCCAGATGCATTGTCTGGTGAGTATGATCTCGTTTTTATGGAATTCGGTATTCTTCATTACTTTTTGGACTTAACCGAATTATTCCAGGTGGTCAACTCGCTCCTGCGTAAAGGCGGCGTGCTCGTCCTCCAAGATTTCCATCCGGTATCCACAAAGCTCATCTCCTCACGCGGAACGACTGCTACTATCCGCAAACATAAAGTAACAGGCGATTATTTCGATACCTCACTTGAGGAAAAGGACATTGCTTTCTCCAAATTCCTTTCGAACGGGATGAATGACACTGAATCAAAAGTATTGTTACGCAATTGGACATTAGGGGAAATTGTAACGGCCATTGCAAGCAAAGGGCTGTGCCTAAAAATGCTGGAAGAGCTCCCGAACCTTTCCTCAGAAGTCTTTGACAAAGGAATCCCGAAAACCTTCACGATTATCGCCGAGAAATTATAACGAACGTTTGCCATCATCTTACTAAATTCCTACTACCGAACAGAGGAGACTTACCCTCCTCTTTTCTTTCAAGCGCTTATAGACTGACGGTCAGTCATATGGTAATCTGTATCCAACCACTTACTGACAATCGAAGGAGGCGCCGATGAAAAGAATCGTAAAAGACCCCACAACACGGCGAGCAGAAATATTGGAAGCCGCCGGGGAGCTATTTCGAAATCAGGGTTATGTCCATACAACCGTGGATGCGATCATTCAAAAGGTGGGCGTAGCGAAAGGAACCTTTTATTACTACTTCAAATCGAAGGAAGAAATCCTCGAAGCATTTGTCCAGTCCATGGTCGATACACTTTGCGAAGAATATAAAAAAATCGCAGATGACTCTACCTTAAGTATCATGGAGAAGGTTCGCCAGATGCTGCGCAGTCAAAGCCAACCCATCGACAAGCAAGCCGAATGGATGGAAAGCTTGCATCGCCCTGAAAACAGAGAGCTTCACGAGCGTCTGAACATCGCCATTATCTTGAAAGTTGCCCCTGTCCTTGCACAAGTCATTGAACAAGGAAATCAAGAAGATGTCTTTCATGTCGAAAATGCCTTGGAGACCGTTCAGTTTCTCCTCGCTGGCTCGCAATTTTTGTTGGAATCAGGCATTTTTCATTGGGAGCACGAGGAGCAGACAAAACGATTACAAGCCATGCAGGTGATTATTGAAAGGTCACTAGGAGCTGCGCCGGGGTCCTTCTCGTTTCTGTGATGGATGAAAAGGAGGAAAGACAATGATCGCTCATGATAAAGCCTTTCGTAGATTCCTGATCATTTGGTCAGGGCAGCTTTTATCAGCTATCGGAAGTGGACTTACCGCTTTTGCCTTGGGTGTCTTTGTTTTTCAACAGACCCAATCTACCACGAGCTATTCGTTCATCATTCTCTGCTCTTTTCTCCCCTCCTTCCTTTTACTTCCCTTTAGCGGGGTGCTGGCAGACAGATTTGACCGCAAAAAAATGATGATCATTGGCGATCTCGGTTCCATAGCTGGTATCTTGTTCATCTTGCTTGTCATGCTGTCCGGGCGTATGGAATTATGGCACATCTATTTGGGGGTCGGCATCAGCTCGATCTCTGCCGCCATCCTAAACCCAGCCTTTAAAGCAGCCGTATCCGATCTGGTTTCGGAAGAGATGTACTCACAGGCTAGCGGGCTCATCCAACTGGCAAGTTCCGCTCAATATCTTATTTCTCCACTTGTTGCAGGGTTTCTTCTCAGTGCTTTTGATATCCAGCTCGTCTTACTCATCGATATGATGACCTTCCTTCTAGCTGTCGGCGCCGTGCTAATGATTATGAAACACGATGCCACTCCGCAGAAACAGGAAAGACAAAGCTTTTTTCGCGAAATGTCTGAAGCCTTCCGCTATCTCCTTTCAAAGAAAGGGGTTTTCTCGTTAGTTTTGTTAATGTCCGTCGTGTGCTTTTACATCGGACTGATGCAATCGCTTTTTGGGCCTATGATGCTGACATTAACTGATTCCAAGACGCTCGGTATTGCTCTCTCTGCATCTGCATCGGGCATGCTCGTCAGTAGCCTTTTGATCGGTCTTTTCGGTATGAGTAAGAGCAAGGTGATCATGCTGTCCTTCTCCCTCGTACTTGCTGGGTTGTTTTATGCCCTGATGGGTGTGTTCACCTCCGTTTGGCTGATTATGGTTTTTGGCTTCCTCTTTTTCATCACGCTTCCCTTTGTAAACACGAGCCTCGAGGTTCTCATCCGGACGAATGTCGAGAATGAACGGCAAGGCAGAGTATGGTCGATGATCACGGCTATTTCACAAATCGGGTTCGTACTGGCATTTGGATCGGCAGGATTTTTGGCGGATCATGTATTCAATCCGTTGTTTGATGCAGATCAATTGCTTGGGCAAACGGTCGGGCACATCATCGGAACGGGGCCTGGCAGGGGGATTGGTTTTCTGTTTGTTCTCTCTGGCGTACTTGTGACGCTACTGGGAATCGTAATCGGGCGTGTGAGGAAGATACGGGATTTGGAAGGAATGACACTGAAAGGTAACCACTCGTACAAATAAAAATATTTTCTCAAAACCTATGCAACATATTCATATTTTCCTCCGTCTGGAATGTCGAGTTCATGAGACTTACACCTAGAAGGAGGAAGATTCAAATGAAAAAAGCGATATCTACTTCGTTGGTTGCTATTCTACTCGCAACAAGTGTACCTGCTGCTCTGGCTGCTGACCAGGAGAGCAAAGGAAATGGGAACGGCAAGCCCGAAGTAAAGGCAGAAGCAAAAGATAAATCAAAAGAAACTTCTGTCAAAGAATCTGATACCGATACCGACGATGAGGACTCAACCGAAGCTAGCACAGATACCAACATCAAAGACGTAAAATTGAAAAAACAGCTGATCGAGCTTCGCCAAGAGCTCAAGCATACGGCTGAAATCACGGAAGATCAAATAAAGGAATACGAGCAGCTGGTAGCTGAACTGGAAAAAACCACTGACAAACAGGGAGCTTTGGACGTACAGCTTGAGCTTCTTCAGCGCACGTACCAAAAAGGAGATCACACACCATTCAAAAAGCTTGGAGAACTCCTTGAGAATACTGGCTCGACAGAAGTGAAAGCATTCGTAGATGGAAAACAGGTAAATGCGGATGTGGCACCGTTTGTACAAGGTGGAAGAGCTTTAGTGCCTGTGCGTGCCATCAGCTCCGCATTGAAAGCGGAAGTGAACTGGAAGCCAGAGACTCGTACCGTCGAAATTTCGCGTGGCGAAAAATCTATCACGCTGTACCTCGATAAAAAAGAAGCAACTGTAGACGGAAAAACTATTTCTCTGGACACTGCACCTGTACTGAAAAATGGACGTGTATTCCTGCCTCTGCGCTTCATCAGTGAACAGCTGAACGCGGAAGTAAAATGGCAAGAAGAAGGCAAAATCGTTATCATTGACGACATTCAAGCCGCTAAAGAATCCGACCAAGATACAGACTCCAGCGATACATCTGCAAAGTAATACAGGCTACAAGCCCTCACATAGCTGAGGGCTTTTTACCTTTCGTCTACCCTGGCTCATATGGCCTAGAAAAAAAGATAGTGGTTCTCATTAGCTCTTTTAGCTATGGGATCTGCTATCTTTTTTGCGTTTTACCATCACTTTTGCCCATGACTTTGTGGAAGGATAGCAGCATTCGCCACTTTTCCGCGACTGAAAACAAGCTTATTTCCCCTATAGTTCGTCCAGTCATGTCCAAGCGGCATTCATAAAATATTGTATGAACGCTAAGGAGGTGGATGTATGTCTTGTGGTTGTAATGATCGAGAAAAAAAACACGAGATTGAAAAAGATTGTGACACAGACATAGAAAGGGATTTCGATAGAGACGTGGACGAAGATTTTGACAGTGACCATGATCGTTGTGGCTGTGGTTGTCGCCGCCGTCGTCGTCGTCGTCGCTGCCGTTTTTGTTCCTTCTTCCGTCGCCGTCGTCGCCGCTGTCGTTTCTGTTTCTTCCGTTGTCGCCGTCACCGCCGTTGATAGTAGTGTCCTTCTAATAATGAAGAAACGTCCGAATCATTTGACTCGGACGTTTTGCTTTTGCTACGCTCCAAACCTCTGGCGGTACCCACATCTTCTGCATAATTCCTCGACAGCTTCCCTGCGAGAAAATCCTTCTACCAGATCATTGGCCCGCTCGCCATCCACAATATCAGTGAAAGAGGTCTGATTGATATTCCCTAGATTAATAACCCCTTCTCCATCGAGACAGCAAGGCACAACCGTTCCATTCTCGAGAATCGCCGCCTGTGTGCGCAGACCATGGCAAAAGCCTTTTCCATCATCCTCAGGCGCTGTCAGACTCGGCCACTGGAATTCGTAATCTTGGTTCAAATAAACGCGGTCATCGATTTTTACCCCGCTGCCCGGCATTACTTTTTCTTCAATTCGATAGTCCAGCCCAAATTCTTTTTCAATCACTTCAAGCGTCTGGCGGTTTCTACTCTTTTGAATGTTCGTGGCGTTATCCTGCGTCAAGTTCCACAGACGGAAAGAAAAAATCACTTGATGCTCCCGAGCTTCCCGAACAAAGGAAAGAATCTCGCGCAAATACCCTTCGCGGTCGGTTGAGCCGATATGTCCGTCAAAGCTGTGAAGCGAGAAGTTCATTTGCCGGAGCGCAGGCTTGCCCAGCAATTTATGCCGATTTTTCGCGATCAGCGTACCATTTGTGGTGATATTGACCTTGAAGCCTTTCTCATGACTGATATCGAGCAGCTCATCAATTTTGGGATGGAGAAGCGGTTCCCCTTTGACGTGCAAATAAATGTAATCGGTGTGCGGTTTGATCTCATCCAGCCTTTTCGCAAAGTCTTCTACTTTAATAAAACTTTTACTGCGCTCTGTTGGCGGACAAAAGGTACAGGCGAGATTACAAACACTGGTGATTTCTATATAGACTTTCTTAAATGTTTTCAAGATGTTTTCCCCATTCCAGATGCCTATGATTGATCATACCCATCATAGTAACATAGGAGGGCTTTTACGGGTAACGGTGTATTCTGGTGAATGGGCAACATTCATCCCTTTCCTTTTTCATAGTCCTCTTTTAGCATTCCATAAATCTCTACATCCACGATTCCTTTTCCCGACCATAGCGTTGCTTGTCTGAGTGTTCCTTCTTTCATAAAGCCATTCTTCATCAATACTTTCTTGGAGTTCTCATTCGGAGGCATCACTTCCGCCTGTATTCGGTTGACGTTGACATCCATGAACAAAAAGTGGAGCAATATGTTTACCGCTTCCGTCGTAATCCCTTTTCCCCAATGCGCTTCGGACAAGAAGTAGCCAATCGTCACCATGTTTACCTTTTGATGAAAGTCGAAAGCTTCCATAATACCAAGCAAGTGATCGGAGTTATCATTGGTGAATATCCCCCATTTGATCCTCGATTTTTTCAAATAGTCTCTCTCAAAATGCCCGATCATGTTTTTCACTGTCGCTTTATTATGCTTGGGGATAATGCCGCAGTAGGCAAATACATGATCATTGCTATAGATTTCAAATACTTCGTCCAAATGCTGCTCTTCGATTTTCTTCAAAGTGAAACGATCTGATTTTAAAATGGGAAACTGGTTAAAAAGTACGTCAACGTTCATAATTTCAGCTCCATCTTTTGAGATTACCTAACTTCTTAATTTTTCCAACATAACTCTTTTTCCTCCTTATCCACCCCATAGAAAAAAGGTATGGAAGCATGCCTCCATACCTGCATCAAAAAGCGAGTAGTACTACTAATTCATCTAAATGAGCATCCCCGCAATCGCTGCGCTCAACAGATTCGCCAAGGTTGCCGCAACTACTGCACGTAAGCCCATCTCCGCAAGGTCTGATCTTCTTGACGGAGCAAAGCCGCCCAAACCGCCAATGACCATAGCCAGCGCAGCCAAATTGGCAAAGCCGCAAAGGGCGAAGCTGATGATCACAACGCTTTTTTGCGACAAATTCACGATCTCAGGTGCAAAAGCCGTGTACGCGACAAATTCGTTGAGGACAATCTTTTGCCCGATGAAAGAACCAGCTTTTAGCGCTTCCTCCCATGGAACCCCGATCATAAAGGCAATCGGCGCGAACAGGTAGCCTAAAATATGCTCGAGCGTCAACGCTTCTATTCCCACTAACCCGCCAAGCCAGCCAATAATCGAGTTCAGCAAGAAAATCAACGAGATAAATGCTAGCAAAAGCGCACCGACACCAGCAGCTACTTTTAGCCCGTCCGAAGCTCCACGAGCTGCCGCGTCAATGACGTTTCTGGACTCCGTATCTTTCATTACTTCCACATGTTCCACTCTGTGTGGCTGTTCTGTCTCCGGCATCATCATTTTCGCAAGCAACAGACCACCCGGCGCTCCCATGAATGCTGCGGCTAGCAAATATTCAATCGGAACACCAAGCATCGCATACCCACCGATAACCGAACCCGAAACGCACGCCAGTCCGCCTGTCATGACAGCAAACAGCTCGGACTTGGTCATTTTCTCAATATAAGGCCTTACGACAAGTGGCGCCTCAATCGGACCCAAGAAAATATTTGCAGAGGCTGACATGGATTCGGTCTCGCTCGTTTTGAGCACACGAGACAAAAATCCACCGATGATTTTCGTCGCCCACTGCATGATTCCGAGATAATACAGAACCGAAATCAAGGAAGAGAAGAAGATAATGATTGGCAATACTTGCAGGGCAAACGTAAAGCCTGCGTTCTGTGCACCGAGTATCCCGCCAAACAAGAACTGAATTCCGGCATTCGTCGAATCAATCATGCTTTGAACAATCGACGCCAAGTACTCCAGAAGCTTTTTCCCAAAATCCCATTTCAGTACGATCAAAGCAAAAATAAACTGAATCGAAAACGCACCAATGACCGTTCTCGGATTGATCGCTCTCCGATTTTTCGAAAACGCAAAGGCTATCAAAAAAATTCCCAGGATGCCGAGAACTCCCCAAATGTATTGCATGAACATATCCTTTCCTTATCGCCAGCTGTGTCGATATCTAAGATGATTTGCTTTGTTCTAGTTCGCTTTTTTCGCTAATTCTGTTATGTAATCAAAGAATGCATCACGATTTACGTCATACACCACATGTACAGGGCGTCCATCAGCCGTCTCAACAGTTCGGCCTTGGCTTGCCCCTTCTGTAATCACGATGCTGTTAACCGTTTGTACCTTTACAAGATCACTATTGCCAACAAACGCTGTCGTTAATACATCCCACAGGTAGTAAGTCGAGTTGGTCGAGAAATGGACAAGCGGCGGTACCATTGCATAGCATTGCCCCAAGAAATCCACACCGATATACTTACGTGCTTTTGCCCAGCGCTCACGAACATCCAGTGTCAGTGGGACTTGGTTCGTGCTCTCCAGTGCGACCAATTCAATCTCCATTCCGCTTTCCCATACGCGAGCAGCCGCTTCCGGGTCCCAGAATACGTTCCATTCTGCGGTTCCATCGTGCTCAGGCTCATGCACGTTTCCTTCTTCACGGAATGTTCCGCCCATCCACACCAGGCGTTCTACTTTTTCTTCGATGGTCGGATCGATATCCAACGCACGCGCAAGGTCAGTCAAAGGACCAGTAAACAACAAGGTCGTTTTTCCCTCCGTAGCACGCAGCGTTTCAATAATGTGAAGATGCGCGGGCTTGTCCGCTACTGGCGTAATCACTTCTCCTGATTCATTGAGCAAGGGCAGTGCGTCTACATAAAAGGCATGCATGCGCCAGTCCTTTGGAAAAGGATTTTTCCCGCGGGAATTGGACTCGGCTACATCCAGACCGCCTTTACCGAAACGATCAATGATTTTCCGGCTGGCAAACATCGCTGGTTCCAAGTAGCAATCCGCTGGAATGACAGATACCCCTGTCAGATTCACATTGTCCATTTGGAGCAGCAAAAATAAAGAAATTAAATCATCAACGCCGCCATCATGGTTAAAGTAAATGTTTTTCTTCATCATTATTATCTCCAATCTCATACATGAACTTGTAAGAAGTACAATGAAACCACTATTATTTGGAACCCTTCAAAAAATAATACTAAAGTTTCACTAAAAAATATATAACCATTATGAACAACACAACTGAAGAACGAAAAAGAGACTATCCTCCAGTAAAAAATCTACTTTCGCGATAGCCTCTAAGTCACTTTATTTGTTTAACAGATGGAAAACTTGCTCTACGTCTTTGTCACCTCGTCCTGAAAGGTTAACAATCAGGATCTGCTCTGGTGAAAGAGTGGGGGCCAACTGCAAGGCATAGGCAATGGCATGTGCGCTTTCCAAGGCGGGAATGATCCCTTCTGTTCTGGACAGTTCTTGAAAAGCCGCCAACACTTCTTCATTCGTCACCGTATAATAATCCGCTCGTCCACTGACTTTTAGCTGGCTGTGCTCTGGACCAATTCCAGGATAGTCCAATCCAGCCGCAATCGAATACGTTTTTTGCGGCTCTCCATTTTCATCCAGCAATACGAGGCATTTAAAACCGTGAATGACAGCTGGAACCCCTTGGGTCAAGGTAGGTGCCTGATCAGGCTCCACACCAATCAGACGTACGGATGGTTCCTCAATATAATGGGCAAAAGCCCCAATCGCATTGCTGCCACCGCCAACAGCAGCGATGACCGCATCTGGCAACCGACCTTCTTTTTCTAAGATTTGTCGCTTGGATTCTTCACTGATAATCGCTTGAAAATACTTTACCATCGTGGGGAACGGATGCGGACCAACCGCAGATCCCAATAGATAGAACGTGCTCTGATAGTTTTCAACCAAATCATTCAGCGCTTCATCAACCGCATCCTTCAATCTTCCTTGCCCTTTGGACACCGCTACCACTTTTGCCCCTAAAAGCTCCATCCGAAACACATTTAACGCCTGTCTTTTCGTATCCTCCGCTCCCATATAGATCACGCAATCCATGCCAAACATCGCGCAAACAGTCGCGGTAGCAACTCCATGCTGTCCTGCACCTGTCTCGGCAATAATACGCTGGGCACCCATTCGTTTTGCCAGAAGGATTTGCCCAATGACATTATTGATCTTGTGGGCACCCGTATGGTTTAAATCTTCCCGCTTTAGATAAATTTTGGCACCGCCGAGTTTTGCAGTTAAATGGCGAGCAAACGTCAACGGATTTTCCCGACCGATATATTCTTTCAGATAATACTTGTACTCTTCGATAAATTCCTCGTCATCTTTATACCTTTCAAATTGTTCAGCCAAATAGTCCAATACTTCCTGCAATTGTGGAGGTACAAAGCTTCCTCCGAACTCACCGAAATATCCCTTCTTTGTCTGTTCTGTCAATGACATGCTCATCTCTCCTCAGCTATAACTAGTCCTCAATCCTTCCTTGCATTTTATAAGATCAAAAGAGCGTGTGTCAATTTAATTTTATGATTATTCAGAATTCATTTGTTTGTTGGTATTTTTTACAAAACCATCATTTTAGCTTCATATTTCCCCAATATAGATAGGGTAGTCTAACAAAAGTGATTCATTACGTCGTTTTTTCATTCGGAGGGATATGATGAAGATTCTTTTTCAAAAGAAAAGCTTGCTAGTCGCAACAATTGCGGCTCTTTCCTTGATCGGCACACAAGGAGCAGGTGCAACTCAAAATGTAACGGGAGCACCAGTAGTAGCAGAAATACATGAATGGAAAAATCCTCCTGCGCTCACTGAAGGTATTAAGGAAGGCGGCTTCTCTGGTCTCGTGCATCTTCCTAACGATCCTCCTTCTATTTTTTATACACTGGCTGACCGTGGACCAAATGGGCAATACGGCAAGGACGAGCTGCGTACGTTCCCTGACCAAAACTACACACCACGCATGTACAAAATAAAAGTAGAAAACGGGAACATTCACGTTTTGGAAACCATCAAGCTGCGTTTGCCACAGGGCAAGATCAACCCTTTTACGAAAACGACTTATATTAGTGGATTGCCGAACCTCGCTGGCCCTGATGAAGTTCCTTACGATGTAACGGGAACTAAAAAGCTTAGTTACGATCCAGACGGTTTGGATTTGGAAGGCATCGCTTACAACCCGATCGACGATACTTTTTGGTTATCCGACGAATATCGCCCATCCATCATTCAAGTAAAGCGTGACGGCACAATCCTGGGCCGCTATGTACCAAAGGGTACCAAAGAAGCCTTACTTGCAGCAGGTGCACAGATGGAGATATTTGATACGCTGCCAGCCGTCTATTCCAAACGCATTGCAAACCGTGGCTTCGAAGGTGTCACGATCTCGCCAGATGGTAAGTTCTTGTATACTTCGATCCAAAGTCCGATGGCACTCCCTGATAAAAAGACAGGCGAAGCTTCCCGTAATTTGCGCATTTTAAAGATGGATCTCGCCACCAAAAAAGTCGTAGGCGAGTACATGTACATCGCAGAAAACGCGAAAGACTTCGTGAAAGTGAAACAAAAAGACGTCGTCATCAGCGACTTGGCCGCACTCAGTCAGGATGTTTTACTCATTGACGAGCGAGACAAAAATGCCGGTGCAAACGCACAGCTTAAGCGTATTTACAAGGCTGATTTTTCGAAAGCAACCAATCTACTCGGTACGTCAACAAGTGAGCATGACTTCGAAAAACTCACCGTTGCCCAAGTGAAAGAGAAAGGAATTGTGCCGATTTCCAAGGAATTGCTGGTGGATGTAGCCAAGCTGAATTATCCGCATGAAAAGCTGGAAGGATTAGCGATTGTGGATAAAAATACGATTGCCATTGTGAATGACAATGATTTCGGCGTAGATGGCTATGATGAGAAGGGCAAGATTAAAATTAATAGCAATCCGACGCAAATGTATGTGATTAAAGTAGGTAAGGATTTGAAATAAAATGTAGAGAAAAGCCTCGTGGGTGATACATGTCCACGAGGCTTTTCCTTAGTTATTCGTCTCCGCCTTCATACAGCTTCGATAAGAATTCTGTAAATGTTTCAGCCACTGGGGAGATCGCATCTCTTTGCCATTCTTCCAATGATTTTTCTTCTATTTCACCCTCATACAGGTCTTCCTCTGTGATCAAGAATTCGTGATGTACGAAAACAACGATTGGTTCAGCATGCTTTCCGTTACTATAGTCAAAGCAAATGTAATTACCGGCAGCATCATACCCGATTGGGATCACTCCGTCAGGTACACAATCCTTAAGATCCTCGTGTGCTGTTAAGATATAGTAACTCCCAACCTTACTACTAAGGCTATAGAATGTATGAAATACTTTACCTTCTCCTTCCTCGTAATCAAAGACACAAGGAACAGGACATCCTTCATTATTCTCAAGCATGCACTCTACAAAATCTTTGGGAAATCGGACGCCCAAGGCAGCTTCTACTTCCTCGATATCTTGGATGTCTATTTTCTCTGTGCAACTTTCAAATGTTACATGCTTTGGAATTCCCATGTCATTACTCCCTGTGAAAGAATTTCGCAATCATTGCACCACTTTACTTATATCGGTAATTCTTACATTTCGTTGAAACCAGAAAAACAAAAAGAAGGGGCGTGATCCCCTTCCTTTGCAACTCATTCCATGTCTACTGTTCTTTCTATAACGAGGCCCATGTGCTTTCTAGCCACTGATCAAAATCAGCACCTTTTTCTCCCTCATACGTATCATATATATCGCTTCTCATTTTTTGCAGTTTCTCTTTGAACTCCTCAAATGTATGGCCTTTTGGCAAGCTTTTCTTAATTCTTACCAAGGCTTTCGTTGCTCCTTTGATCAAGTCGCCTTTTTTCTGAGCAGGTAATCGAACACCTTCCCCAAAGGCTTTCAGTTTATGAAAAGCAGTCTCTTGCACTTTGTACACCGAATCATTTTCCACGATACGCTTCAGTAATTGAATCGTTTGCTCATGCTTCCACTGCCCTAATTCTTCAACAGCCTCTAAGCGCTCTCTCCAATTTGATGTTCGATTAGCAGCTTTCTTTAATTCCTCAAAGTTTAGGGGAAACTCATTTTTGATTTCAGTATTATTCAATCGAATCTATCTCCTTCTGACTATCATCCTTCTATTATGACACTACGTCACACGAATAACACCACCTGATCGCATATAAATTCCTCGAATCTAGGTCTGTTCCCGTCATCCCATGAATAAAATGAACGGAATTTCGCCAGTTCACCTGTCTTCTATCCATCGAGAAGAAAATGGAGGGTTGCCTATTGTTAGCGGTCAGGAAGAAAAAAATATCCCTTTGGGTGATCAGCGTAATGATGCTCTCTGCCATACTGTTGCTCTTTGTACCATCTGTAGAAGGGGCACAGGGCAAGGGATCTGACGCATCCACAAACACAAATGTTGTATCTGCAGCCAAAGTCGCACCAAAAGGCTTTTATGCAAAATGGGAAATGGATGTGGGCGGAGCAAGAGGATGCTCCTCGTTGTGTTGGGAGTATTTTTACTTCATCAACGATAAGCAGGTGGCAACAACATTTCCAGATGGCGGAATAGATGCACTCAATTGCAGTAAAAATACATGTTTGACCTATCAAATCAAAGGGAACAAACTCACGCTCAGTAACGGAAAATCGTATACGTTCAAGGTCAAATCAGCAAACGAACTGGAGATCAACGGTGGAAAATTCATCAAATATGCCCCCTCCTCTGGGCTGAAGCTTCAAGGCAAGTACGAGTCTTTCAGCTATTCCTCCAACGTTCTTGGCACCGGATACGCAAGCTCGATCACCTATGTATTCAATAAAGACGGTACCTTTGTAGACAGCAGCTTCGTGGGCGTCACCACAGATGGTTCCAGTACAGGAGATAATTCGGGCACTTCTACTAGCGTCGGATCAGAGTCCAAAGCATCCGGAACCTATCAGATCGTAAATTATACTCTCTCTCTAACCTATAAGGATGGCAAAACGAAAAAGCTCCTATTTTTCCTACCTGAACAGCCAAGTCCCAAAATGCTGCGCATCGGAGGTCGAGACTTTTTGCTCGCGGATGGTAACGCCGCGAAACCTCAGCCTCCTGAACCGCCTTATACTGATTTTCTCACCACCAAAAAAATCGCCAAAAAACAAGTACTCTTTACCTTCAAGCCAAACAAGAGCGATCAGTATAACAACATCAAAATTACACTGCAAGGCTATCAATGGGCAAAGCTGACGATTGAGCCTGCTTACGTTAAGTCTTTTCAAGGGTTCAGCGATAAAGGGATTGTCGCCCTGACAGCCAAATACCGAATCGATAATACCTCGGCGCAAACGGTTAAAGTTAGCAGCTTGCAGGCGACGCTTGATTTGCCCGATTCCAAAGCCACTGTAAAAGCCGCGAACGGATTGACCCCCACAGTCAAGGACGAGTTAAAAGCAGGTGAAAGTGTGGAGAGCATGCTGGTCATTTTGGTTCCAGCGGAGCATTTTGACAAGAACAAGGATTTCAAGCTGTGGTTCGGCCCATTGCTTAACCTCAATGGCCAAGACGTGCTTCAAGAGGAATGGCTCCATTTCAATATATGGAAAAAGTTATAGAAAAAAAGCTTCTCGCCTCTCATGATTAAGGAGGCAAGAAGCTTTTCATTTTTAATCAGGCACGAACATCTCCATGATACGTCTTGCAGCTTCTTTGTATCCGCCAGCGTTACGCAAAGAATCCCCTACCTGCATCGCACGCTCTTTATAGGTCGATTCGTTCAACACTTGCAGCAAAGCATCCTTCAAAACTGTCGGTGTAAGCTGCCCTCTATCTAACATAATCCCCGCTCCCAGCTCCTCCACCCGCTTCGCCACAATCGGTTGATCAGAGCTTAATGGAATCATGACGAGTGGTACATGAAAATAGAGAGCCTCACTCGTACTGTTCATGCCAGCATGGGTAATAAAAGCATCCGCTTGCTGAAGCACTTCCAGTTGAGGAACGTAAGGCTCAACGATGAAGTTCGGTGGAATATACTCTCTGAGCGATTCCAGCTCTGTATCTTTTCCGCAAGACAGTACGACTTGAGCTGGGATATCTTGAAAGGCTGCAAAGCACAGTTTGTACAATTCCACATCTTTGGTCAAAATACTGCCCATAGAAATGTATACGACCTTATCGTATGGTGAGCGAAGCTTTTCAAACGGAAAAGAAGGAGCATCAGGGCGCGAAGTAATCGAAGGTCCTGTGAAAATGTAACTATCGTCCAGCTTGTCAGCATCTGGCTGGAATTCACGGCTGGTAAAGACAATCTTCATGTCCCCAAACTGGCGGGTAATATCTTCAATGGCAGGTACGGGTACGTTGCATATACGAGCAATGCTTTGTGCAGTCTGCGTCACTCGTTCATAAAGTGCATTCACATCTACATCACTTGCATCAAATACTTCTACAATCTGGCTGAGCGGTTCAGCAAAAGCCAGATTGGTTACGGAGCAGATCGTCGGGATTCCTAACTTCTCCCCTAAAATCGCCCCTCCCCACCCAAACAAGGAGTCAAAAATCAGGTAATCAAATGATTCATTTTCTATCTGCCGGAGAATCTCGGGAATGTGGGGTTCAATAATACCTCGCAGCATAAAATCGGTGAAATGAAGAGGGTGATTAAATTCTGTTGGGTTAAAGCCTAAATCACGAAGTACTTGTTCATCCAATTGATAAGCCCGGAATTGCGCCCCAGTCTGGGCAAGCCTATCCCGATATTCTTCTGAACACATATAGACGACTTCTTCTCCGTTGTCGACTAACTGCTTCACTAATCCCAATGTAGGATTCACGTGACCATCTGCTGGAATCGTAACATACAATACGCGTGCCACTCACTCCACCTCCAAAAGAATACCTAATTAGAAATTGTTTCCATTTCATTATAGGTCAGGTGGTTGGTGAAAATGGTTACATTCCAAATATTTCATAATTTGTTCAATATTTTATATGAAGATGTTTAGTCTTGCAGGTAAACCATTATATTCCAAGGATTTCAGAAACACAAAAATCCCTCCAGCCATCATATCTCCATGTGAAGGGATTTCCATCCGTTTTATTTAATTTGGAAACCCCGAAGGCCCGATGCCTACAAGGAGTTTAACTTCTGTACTTTTTTGAGATAGTGAAAATATTCCTCTCGAAGCGGGTGCTTTTTACTCAACCACGGTTTGCTATCTTCCCCTGTGTAGTGAATAATGGCCGGGTCTATTCGCAGGTTGCTTTTATAAAGATGCTTGGACTGATAATTCCACTTTGTATCGAGTTGGAGCCAATTATCATGAAGAATCGCATTCATCGGATCTTGACTGGGATAACGAATAAGACTTTGGTTCTTTTTCATGTAATCATAAATCTTGCTCGTGATGTTATGCACTCTCCATTTATTCAAATTCATGACTAATACTCCCGCATTAAAGTAATCACAGTCATCCGGAATAGACAGATCGACATGTCTTAATTTGTTTACCCCTTGCCAAGAATCCTTCACGGCTGCAAGTAAGTAATCATCAATATTGGTGTTCCATAATGGAGTGATGTCTTCTTTAATAACCATATCACTGTCCAAATAAATCACTTTTTCAATCTCTTTGTCCAAGAGGTCTGGAATCGAAATTCGATGATAGGTTTCCTGCGTAAGATGATCACGGACGAGGAATCCATCATATAGGGTCGGATCAATAGTTACATAGTTGATTTGAGCATGGAATCGTTTCACAGTTTTCGTTAAGATGGATTTATTTTTCCCTGAGACTTGACTGTCAATAACGTGAACGGTGACTGGGTTTTTAGAAACCTTATTTTCAAAAAGGGAATATAACATGACTGCGAGATGGATAGCAAAACCATCATTAACGGCTGTTACAATATGAATCGTGCCCACTATTCTCCCACCCCATATCCTTATTGAGCTATATATACACACTATTCATGGACAGCGTTGGTTTGTGTGATGAAAATACCTAATTATTTCTAGATGGGAGCACAATTCACAGCTGCAAGCCTCCGCTAATGCGGCTTTTTTCTGTGATCGATCAGAAAACCGTTATACGACTAGAGCATGTTCTATCCATCCCCATAAAATATATAAGCTGTGAGGAACGACTCGAATTCGGCAATGACCTTATCCCATAAGAGCGTTATTGGGGTAATTTGTCCAAGCTCCAGACAGACAGGGAACAAGAAAGTACCTATTTAAAAGGGTGATGAAATATGATCTCCTTTGTGGTTGGCAGAGGTATGGGCCATCTCGGTAGATGCATTAGCATAACGGAAAAATTGCAGCAACACCATCTTCCTATTCACGTGTTTGCCTTTCGGGAAACACATGGCTATTTAGCGAAAAACCTGCACAATGACGTCCAATTGAAGGCCTTTAAATCCAAAAAATTCGAGGATGGTAAACAAACCACACTATTAATAAATGATTGGCGCGCCGATGTGCCTCGATTTCGCAGTGAGGGGAAAGTCGATGGAAACACAAAGGTAGTGACCCTCTATCACAGTGACTTTATCATCGATAAAAGTGATTCAGCTCCCATGCAGGAATATAAAAATCGCATTGTAGAAATCGCCAATCACTCCGATATCTTTCTGCACATGAATCTGATTCCGCCTAAGCAGACCCATCCGCAAATGAACTGCATCTACATCCCGATTCCTTTAATCACCAGGGAAATCAGCCAGTCACCGGAAGAAGTGCGACGCATGTTAGGTCTTCAGCAGAACGAGTCGTTTATTTTGGTTCACATGGGGGGCGGACTCGCTAACCGTTATGAACAGATCGTGAAGTGGTATGATCAAATAAACTCACTTGCCAGCCGCTATCGATTTGTTATAGCTGGGCAATTGGCAGATGAAGATTACCCATTCGATGAAAGAATCATCAAAGCCCCTCTCATCCCGAATGGCAAAAACCTTGTACAGGCGGCCAGTCTGGTCATTAGCAAACCGGGCATGGGCATTTTAGGAGATTGCATCTCTACAGGAACTCCATTGCTTTTCCTTCCGCCGGATGATGCGGAACGCGAGCAAAAAATAGATATGCTGCGAGAAATAGCCAATAGTGATCAGGTATCGATCCAGGAACCGGCAGAGATTGTACCAAAGATCGAGTATGCTTTAGGAAATAAAGAGGTCATTCAAAAAAGATTTCGTCTTATCCCTACCAACGGCGCTGAGGTCGCAAGCAAAATTATCGAAATGGCATACCAGATCCCGCTATCGAAATTGCCACAAAGCCAGGAAGATCTCTTGCTCTTGACGCCATATCGCTCATTTGGAAATAAGGACTGATGACTTTGAAGCAAACAAGGAGGACTGTCTTAGGTAGAAGATCAATTTCTACTTAAGACAGTCCTCTTACTTTCGCTCATTTCCCCGCAAAATTTCCATCTATGCGACGAGTATATTTTCGATTAGAATATATCAGTGCTACTCTGCTATCGGCAGAAGGTCCAAATCTTTCACAGGTTTACCCTGATAATATTGGAGGCTTTTACTGCTATCATGAACAGTCAACAACATACCAACGTCAAAATCGTCACAGCCGATCCGAGCGCGATCGGTTTGTTCGGACTGGCTATCGTTACGTTCGTAGCTTCTTCGCAAAAGCTTGGGCTGACAGAAGGGCTTGGACTCGTGATCCCTTGGGCCATCTTCCTCGGTGCTTTTGCCCAACTCTACGCCTCTATCCTCGATGCGAAGCACAACAACACATTCGGGACGACCGCTTTTGGGGCGTATGCATTCTTCTGGTTCGCGACGGCAAGCAGTTGGCTTGTGAAGCTCGGTGTATTCGGTGAGACACTCGCTGCGAATGCTGACGGTGCACAGCTCGGCTTTGCCTTCGCTGGATATCTCATCTTTTCCATTCTGATGACGATTGGATCGATGGAGACTCACAAAGTATTGTTCTTAATCTTCGTCCTGATCGACGTTTTGTTCGTGGGTCTGACTTTTGATGCTTTTGGTGTTGCTTCTGGCGTATTCAAACCAATGGCTGCTTATGCTGAAATGGGAATCGCTCTTCTCTCCTTCTACGGTGCAGGGGCAGCGGTGTTGAATAATCACTTTGGTAGAGTATTCCTTCCTGTTGGTCGTCCGTTTGGGATTTTTAAAGATCGTTCTTAGTTTGGTAGCCGCTCTTCGCGTTGTTCTGCGAGGGGGCGGCTTTTTCTATTCGTTGAAAAGCCAGCGTAACATATCCGTTTCATCTACAATATAATGTGCCTAGAACAATCTAAAGAGGTGAGCCGATGGCAGTCGTAAAAGCCAGGAGCAGTGATATTGACATGTTGGCAAGGTTGCTTCGAGCCGAAGCTGTGGGTGAAGGCGAAATGGGTATGCTCCTTGTTGGAAATGTTGGCGTTAACCGAGTAAGAGCGAATTGCTCCGATTTTAAAGGAATCCGAACCATTCCCCAAATGATCAACCAGCCGCATGCGTTTGAAGCTCTGCAACATGGTATGTACTACCAAAGGTCTAGAGAGAAAGAACGCCGTCTGGCACGACGGGCTGTGAATGGGGAGCGGCATTGGCCGGGCAAATTCTCCCTCTGGTATTTTCGTCCGGGCACGGCGCAAAATCCCCTGCCTTGTCCGCCAACCTGGTATAATCAGCCGCACGTAGGACGATACAAGCTTCATTGTTTTTATGAGCCGACAGCGAAAGAATGTGAAAATGTATATAATACTTTTTAATTTTATGGGCGAAAACAGCCCAGACATTACACTGCCCCAAGCGAAAAAAGGGGCAGTTTTTTTATAAGCTCGCGCGGGAATGTGATCATGCATGATTCGCTACGTATCATACGCTAGTCACATCCATAGGTGTGGCCTGCCCAATCATTGTTTTTGGATTGAACATACACTGTTGAGAATTCATTGTAAAAGGAGAGATTTTTAATGGCATTTAGACCACCTCTAGGGCCACCTCCGGGTCAGCCGCCAGGAGCACAGCAAGTACCAGAGCCGTTAACTCCTCCCCCATCGTTCATCCCCCCACAACCCGCTCCCTTTCGAATTGATCCAAGGGCTATTGAAGGTTGTTTGTTTCGTTTTACGTATCTTTGGCTTGTAAATGGAGAGCAATTCTGGTTTTTCCCCGTTTTTGTAGGTTCTAGGTCGGTTGCAGGGTTTAGATGGACGGGGAGGTCTTGGAGACAAACTGGATTTGATTTACGGTTAATTATTGCATTTACATGCTTGTAAGCCACGGCTCCCTTCCCTTTTACACCGATTCGATACACAGGATACGTATACTTTGAATTTGGCAACACAGCCAGGGATTTATTCAACCTGTCTCGCGAATTCATGGGCTGCACGATCTTTGTCGTTAACGTGCAGCCTATTTAAACTGCCTACTCCTCAACCATAACTACTCACCCAAAGTGTCGTTCTAATCGAACGGCTATTTTTTTTGTACACCATTTGTTAAATGGCTTCCATAGCTGTAAGATATGCCCCACCATATACTTTTTCTGGTTAAATCTAAAGATTATTTCCGAAACGACCGATATAGTTAGTATTCCGGAAAATATTTACTGTGAGCATATTTATTTGACGTCATGCTCACATCTCAAAGGAGGATATCTTATGAAGAAACGAAATCATACTAGAATTTTCAAATTAATCGCGAGTTTATCTGTTATTTTCGCTACTGTAAATTATCCAGTTATCTCTTTTGCCGAAACAAGTGATTCTAGTTCAGTCAGTGAATCAAGCAACGCCGATGACATTAATACCGGTATAGCAGACTTAGACTATGATAATGACGAAATTTTAGCAGTAAGTGGTGATGAGATAGATAGCTTTGTTCCAAAAGAAGGAATCAATCCAAAAGGTAAGTTTATTGTCATCGAACGTAAAAAGAAGTCACTTGCAACTTCTCCAGTCGATATTTCCATTATTGATTCTATGACTAATCGCACTTACCCAGGAGCATTACAACTTGCCAATCAAGCTTTTACAGAAAATAAACCTAGTCTATTACTCGTACCAAGAAAACCTTTGACTATTAGTATTGATTTACCAGGTTTGAAAAAGGAAAATTCAATTACTGTGGATAATCCAACATACGGTAATGTGTCTGGAGCAGTAGATGAGCTTGTTTCTAAATGGAGCGATGAGTATTCAGAAACACATACTTTACCTGCGCGATTGCAGTATGCAGAATCAATGGTTTATAGCAAATCTCAAATCGGAAGTGCTCTAAATGTTAACGCTAAATATCTTGATTCTACATTGGGAATTGACTTTAATGCGATTTCTAGTGGAGAGAAAAAAGTGATGGTGGCGGCATATAAACAAATATTTTATACGGTAAGTGCGGAACTGCCTAACGATCCATCCGATCTTTTTGATGATAGTGTTACTTTTAAAGATTTAAAACGTAAAGGGGTAAGTGATCAATCCCCGCCTGTAATGGTATCAAATGTAGCTTATGGTAGAACCATTTATGTGAAATTAGAAACAACCTCTAAGAGCAAAGACGTAAAAGCAGCATTTAAAGCCTTGCTTCAGAATAAAGGCAGTGTAGAAACGAATGCCGAGTACAAGGATATTTATGAAGACAGTTCCTTTACAGCTGTCGTATTAGGCGGAGATTCACAAGAGCATAACAAAGTGGTTACAAAAGACTTTAGTGAGATCCGTAATATCATTAAAGATAATGCAGAATTTAGCCTAAAGAACCCAGCATACCCAATCTCATATACAAGTGTTTTCTTAAAAGATAATGCAATTGCTGCCGTTCATAACAATACTGATTATATTGAGACTACAGCTACAGAATATTCGAAAGGCAAAATATCCCTTGGTCACTATGGCTGGTATGTCGCTCAATTTGATGTTTCCTGGGATGAAGTTTCCTATGATGAAAATGGTGAAGAAATACTCACACATAAAACGTGGGAAGGAAGCAACCAAGACAGAACAGCTCCTTTCAATACAGTCATTCCTCTGCCTCCTAATGCAAAAAATATAAGGATTTTTGCGAAAGAATGTACCGGCCTTGCTTGGGAGTGGTGGAGAACCGTTATTGATGAACACAATGTTCCATTAACTAGTGAAATTAAAGTTGAAATTGGTGGAACGACATTAAATCCAACAGGTGGTATTACATTTAATTAGTTGAGAAAAGAAACGGCTGAAATCCTTTTTATCAAGGACTTCAGCCGTTTTTCTTTTTCTTATTCCTCATTCAAATGAATAGCCGTTACTGGATGCTCCTCACATTGCTTGCCCTATACCACGTGGCCTTTGATGGGGAAAGTCCTCCCTTGTCCACAAAATATTTCATTATTTCGAAACGAACAGGGAGGGTAACAGTTGCATCATTTCATTCACATGCGGTGATTCTCCAAACATGAGATGCTTGTTCCAATCTTCCGTGCCAAGTTCCCTATCACCCATTTTGATAAAACACAAACCTCTCCGATAGTAAATATCTTGTTCGTCTGCATCAGAAAACGCTAAGGCCTCTGTATAATCGGAAATGGATAATTGCCACTCCTCCTGTGCTTCATAGACCCATGCACGGTTGTAAAGGACGGTTGCATTTTTCTCTAGTGCAATAGCTTCAGTTAGATCAGCTATGGCCCTGTCATACTCCCCCATCTCATAGTACAGGACAGCCCTATTTGTCCAAGCGGCCATCATTTCCCTATCCTTGTTTAGGGCAACGGTAAACGTTTTTAGTGCTTGATCATTATTGCCATCCGACATTTCAATTAAACCTAGTGTACACAGGAGCCGCGTATGATCAGGCTCTATTTCTAAACCGAATTCAGCATCTTTTCGGGCCATTTCGAATTTCTCCACTTGATACAATAATGTAGCTCTGTTAAGTAATCCATCAAGATTTTCGGGGTCTATATCAAGCAAGTAGTCATAGTCCGCCATTGCTTTCTCCACATCTCCAAGACGATTGAAGGCAGTAGCTCGATTGAAATAAACCTCTGGAAACGGAGGACTAAGCTTTATCGCTTGGTTATAATCTTCAATGGCTTCATCCAGTCGCCCCATTCGGCTATAAAGGTTTCCACGATCAAAGTAATATTCTGGATAATTGGAATCAATCTGTATCACTTGGCTAAATGTTTCAGCTGCTTCTTCAAACCTTTTTAAAGCTACGTAAATCAGCCCTTTATTATGAAGCAACACCGAGCGATGCAGCATATGTTCATCAGGAGCAAGAGTCTGATTTAACCTTTGCCATCCTTCCGTAACCAATCGAAGCGCTTCTTCAGGATTATCCATATGTAACTCTACTAAAGCCAATCCATTTTGGTTAAATACTTGTTGAAATGCACGTTCTTTTTCATCTTCAATCAATTCTGCCAAATCAATGGCTTTTTGTATCCATTCTTTCGCCTTCTCGTGTTCTCGTTCTCGGTGATGCCTCGTATAGTACATCGAAAATCCATATGAAATTTGCATATGAACTCTAAAATCATCAGTGTTTGCGTACACTTCTCCTAAAAGCGTCGGTATATCATCAGTTTCACCCAATGCAGCCAGAGACGTAGCCATTTTCATTGTAAAATACCGGCTATTATCAAATTCGCTGCTCCAATTCGTCAGTTTCCGGCCACGTAGGCTCATATCGATAGTCGCATCGTAAAAACCCATGTTAATGCTATAACTAACTGCTTTAAACAACGCTTCGCTTGCTGATTTCTCAGAAGTACCGCGCTCCAGATGAAACGGAATGGCGCCTAAGTGCAGTGACCACTGCTCTTCTTTTATAAGAGATTCTGCCCGCTCATCGTGAAGGCTCTGACGAATTTCAATAGGAGTTGCTTCATAGGCGAGCAATTCCTGCTCACAATCTGATGTGCAGTCAGAAAATATGTATCGTTTCGTTAGCTCAAGTCGCTGTTCGTCAGATAGATTTACTATCCCCCTATCTTGTTCGATGTCAGAAAGAATAGTAGTAGGCTCCGTATACGTTTGTAACGCCTTTTTCAGGGCTTCCTTTTCCGCTATTTCACTTGAACTTACGATCACCTGAATCAGGTCAGACTTCGCACGACGCAGAAG
This sequence comes from Brevibacillus sp. HB1.4B, assembly GCF_013284285.1. Taxonomy (NCBI): domain Bacteria; kingdom Bacillati; phylum Bacillota; class Bacilli; order Caryophanales; family Paenibacillaceae; genus Brevibacillus; species Brevibacillus sp. HB1.4B. Next base: position 220,783 of record NZ_JABSUT010000004.1, on the reverse strand, counting down.
TGTACTTATCAATTCTGCATCAAGTTGATCACAGGCCTGCACATTTTCAAAAACCAGGGTCAATTTTCCCATTCGTTCCCGATTCGCTAATGCCAATAAAAGATCGATCAAACCATTCGACATGCGAAGTGTACGCAATTTCGAATAATAACGTGTTCTTTCTTTCGGAATAGCAAGAGAGGTAAGTGTTTCTACACTAACAGGAATGACTGCTTTCAGTTCTGGTGCTATGGATAAGATCTCGGTGCAGTGTGATAAAATCAGGTCTGGCCATTTCGAATAAGCTTCTGGAATAATCTGGCGCAGAAGGTCACCAGTACCTGTATAGGGTCCTCTAAGATTGCAATGACAATTGCTGACATAACATGTGGAGTATTGCTCTTCGAAGTACTTCTTTTCTCGGTCGCTGCGTCGAGATCCAATCAGCCATTGGTGTGTAATCGATTGTTTCATTTCGACTCATCCCCTCTGTTCCATTGATAAATTCCGAATTTCCCTTTTGTTTCTACGCTCTTTTAGGTATAGATAAAATACAATTCCATACTGGACTCCCGTTATAGACAAGAAAACAACGGAATCCCAGAATTTCATATCTTCTCCTGTAAATATGGAGAGAAAAATATTCGTTAAAAGTTGAATAGCGACCGGAATCATATAGAGCATCATTCCTGTCATCATCATCCAGCCAGTTGCGTAAAAAAAGCTGTACCATCTCGCTACCTGATGATCCCGTTCCGTATACTTGGACATATCGACCATCTTGTTCTTTTTTCCAATTAGTCCATACCATATATTTTTCAAATAGGAACGTGTAGCCTCCTGAAGATTTACACACCCCAACATCGTAATCATTAAATAATAGATATCTGTTTGAAGATGAAAATAAAATTGCCAGAAGAAACGCAACAGCGTTGTAAATGCTAGTCCCATACAATATGCAGCTATGATTGTCTTCTCACCTGTATTTATCCAAATTGCACCAGCAACGATCACCAATAAGGAATACCACAAAATATCACCGAACATTCCAACTAAAAATGGAAGAACACGCTTTCGTTTTGGAAATCCCCAAATACCTGGCATGGAAGAAGTGAAGACCAAAAAGTACATTCTTCTGCCTATACTTAGTTCTGACGGGATACCCAGTCTTCGTCCGGCAAGCATGTGCATCCATTCATGAAACAAGATCCCTGGAATCTGACCGATCGTCATGCCAAGAAAAACCACCATGGCGTATTCGGAAAATAAGATGCTTAATCGACCCGGACGAATCTGTGGATATTGGTATAACAACCACAAGGCACAGGTTATGATGGCAACATAAATCAGCCAACCAAGTGGAGAAAAAGCTAGCTTACCCAACCATTGCCCCGATACTTTCTGCGCTTTCGTTTCCTTTTCCTCAACATCACAAATAAATGTCAGGTCACGTAATGTCTGCAAAAAATCATCCATGTCCACTTCATCGTGATAGGTATCTTGATACCAGGAATGCGCTTCGGCAACCCCCATGCCCTCTTGCAGTTTTCGTACAAGTGCTGCTCCATCCTCAGGAAAAACAGCAAACGTATCCGTCCCAAACCGCCCAATCAGGACTCCTTGCTTATCCTCCAGAAATGTTAACGGGTGTAATTGGATCACGCGATTTTCGTTCATGACTTTCCTCCCGGATGTTGTCATGCTATCTTCATAATTGAAAAAGAGGGGCAAATGCCCCACTTTTCCATGTTACTGACAAATCTTTATGCCTGCTCACATGTGCAGTCGTACATTGTGTTAGCTACTGAAGTCAATTTTACAGGCTCGGTTTTTTGCACAGTAATTTTTTTCATAATAATGCCTCCGATAAATTGTTATTTATACCATATTCGCGAATGTATGGTATATACTGGTAATGATATCTTGTAATTTTCTGACTGTCAATAATCTTTTGATTTTTTTGAAAATAAAATATATTTGGAAAAATAGAAGAAAACGAAGGCAGGTAAATTAGGATTAAAAATTATGGTAACTGGGGATGTTTAACCTTTGTTACGAGGCGAGCGTAGGGGAATTAGAGAAGTATTCTATTTTGTTTTCATCAATAATTTGATCTCTTTTTTTGGTATCAATATTACTTAAACATTGAAAGATCCTTTTTTCAAATTCTTAACTGTGGGCATACTTATCTCAGAAAACTGCTTGTGTGTTAAGTACTGCCCACCTTCAGTGTTACGATGGTAGCTTTCATCTGCCACCAATTTTTCTATTTTTGCGATTCCATTTATTTTAATGCTTTTCCAATCTCCCACATTACCCCACCCTTTATATCTTAAGAGTCTTATCGCTTCCATTATGAATCGAAATAACCCTTCCACATTTAGGAAGGGTCTAGACACCAATGCTTCTTGCTTTAATTTTTCCGTACTAACAGTGTACAGCACTCCACATGTGACGAGTAGACAGTAGGGGTGGTAGCCCCGCAGCGTGAATACAGTGTTATGCCCTGTTACTGTCTTTGAAGCATCACCTAAAAACCTTAGATCAAGATTCCAACTCTATTTTTTACTTTGGTATAAAAACTCAACTTCACCATCTAGCAAATATCGATATTCAAATAATTGCATTGTTCTTTCCCTAATTCTCTCCCGTATAACCGTGCCTAGGCTTACCGATCCTTGTGATCCAAGGTAACCATTATTAATAAATGTCTTCTCTACAAATTTTGTTTCTCTTAAGTGATACTGTAACCATACTTTCTGCGATTCAATTAGTGCTTCTCTTGGTTCTCTATCCAACTTAGAAAGAAGCTTTTTATATATTTGATTCAACTCTTTATCCCAAATCTCTGTATATTTGCTTTCCAAAGCCCCCCATCCCAATGTTGTAATAATCTCTTTGGAATTTTGAAATTCATTAAATTCCACTTCATAATCATGATCTATAGGATTTCGAAGCATTTCATCATAAAATTCTCCAGTCAAATCATAGTTCCCAATGTTCATGGATAACACTTTATTGTTAGAAGGATCTGATCGACCTTCAGTTATTTCTTTCGATTCTGTTCCATTACCTGTACTCCCTACATCAGGAGGCAGTTCAGAATTCATTATTGATTTAGTTTCGCTGTTCAAAGTAGTCGATTGACTAATATTTTGACAAGATGAAAACATTATCGTAATAAAAAATAATAAGAGTATCTTGCCTTTCATAAATTATCTCCTTAACTATTATCTTTACTATTTACCGGTAATGGCGCATATCCTAGATTAGCTCTCGACAGATGCATCCTTTTCGTCTCAGTAGGTATTGTTGATATTTGTGCCGAGAAGATGAATAAAAGCACCTTGGCAATAGTTGTCAAAGTGCTTTTGTTACACAAGAACAAAGCATCCGATTTTACCACCCTGGGTCAGTGCCATAGGAAACTACTTGAGAATGGTTTGGAATGTTTTGTACCTCATTTGCTTGAATAGTTAGAGGCACAGCAACTAAGAACACCGTCATAAATATATGCAAGAGAAGCCTGTTCATAACTTTCCCCTTTGGATTTCGTTTATTAATGTCCGGGATTATCTGAATATAACTTTATAGTTTTTATTGGAGAAACGTTAGTTCCTTGTTCAATTTCATTCCTAACATTAGGAGTAGTTACTGTCAAGACAGAAAACGATATTATAACAGAACACGTTACAATATTCATTACTAACTTTTTCATCATTCATCCCTCGCTTCGCTTTCCTTATATACTTCATTATATACCTCTTTCAGATTTCCTATAAGTTCCAATTTCATCATTTTCTCATGTGTGTAATGATGAGAATGTATATCATTGTAACATTGCAAAATACTTTTATAATCATTTATCTTAGCGTAATGTAATATACTATTTAGATAAGCCTCCATTCCTTCATCAAAACACCCCCTCTTAACCAAAAATTTGCCTTTGTATTTGTAATACCTTCCTAGTTCGGAATATTGATATGGATCGGTGTACTGAAGTAATATTTTACTCTCTTCTGACCCCAGAATACTGCTAATTGAATCAAGATCATTGACTTTAAATAAAGCTTCCAAAAGCATATTTACTCGATGTAAACGATTACTATCAGTTACTTCTTCTACACACTGATACAACATAGGAATAGCAACGCTATATTTCCCTGTCCGAGATAGAATAATGGCGCGGTAAAACTTCAACCGTTTAATAATCTGCGTGTACTTCAATTCTTCATAAATATTCAGGTGTTCTTCCAAGTTACTATATTTTCCTAAGAATAGGTATGAGTTGCATATAGCTAAAGCAACCTGTTCTTTTAACGTATTACTTGTCTTATCTTCGAGATGACCTGTTTTCCCCAGTTCAATACATTTGTTATAGTCCTCAATGTTATGAGCATGAAGCGCCATTCTATAATAAAATGTAATCTTTTCATCATGGGATAGGAAGTCAACATAGTGTAAAATTTCCTCCCCATTGCAAAAGGTTTCCTTTAGTTTTTTGAGATCATTTCGTTCAATTAGATATTTCTTAAATAAAGCTTTTGCAATGTATTTCGGCTCTCCGCACTGTCGTGCATAATTTGCGATGACCTTAAAGAGAGCTAAGCGTATTTCGTTATTTATTACTATTACAACAGTCGAATCAGAGAAGTTATACAGTCGCTCCAATGCCTTCTCAATCTTTTCATTAGGGGATTGAAGAAATTTCAATGAAACTCTTTCGACTAGTGAAGTATGATCACATTGAATAACTTCTTGAAGAATTTCAAATAACGTTTCACTCCTAGTCTCTTCCTCAAGGTATCCTTCAATAATTTCTTCATACGGGTATGGAAATAAAGCGGCTATGGACTTCACTGTTTTAAATTCAGGGCGTTTTGTCTCTCCACTCTCAATCTTCTGTAGTACGCCTCTACTTACACCAGTTCTATCTTCTAACTCAGCAAAAGACAAGCCTTCATTTCTTCGGCTCTCAGACAACATATCCCCAATTGTTTTCTTTTGCACTATATTCCTCCCACAACAAAAACTTCCATTTTTTTACAATGCAATCGAGTAGGATTATAGCAAGTCGATGTTTGTGAATCAACAAAAACACACAGACATATTTCGACTGCGATTTGCGGAAATTATCGAATGATGTCAAATGTATCAAGGTAATTTTTTCCATAGTTTTTGTGATATACGTGCTAGAGTGAGAATAAGGGGGTGAGACTATGGGGGACAGATAACGATGGTTGAATGGCCAGAAGTAGGCAACGAAGACCTTACACAAATCATCAAGAATCTACAATATCAGCTTAAAGAAGTCTTCAAACAACAGGGTAAACTGACAGACTCCGATATGTTGAAGATAAGTCAAGAACTAGACAAGTACATCTTAGAGTGTCAACGAAGAAATCTTACTTATCAGAAAGGAGGAAAATTTCAAAAGTGAATGGACTTGTTTTGAGAAGGCAAATCAACAAGAAAGGACGTTCCCCCTTTGCTTCCCGGCAACAGGAACGCCCTTAATAGGAGCCGCTTGAAACTCCTATATTTAACTCTATCATGAGATATTCAGATTAGAAAGCAGGAGATTCTTACGAAATAGACCTAAAAACATAGCGGAGCATTTGCTCGTTCTGGTAATTCAATCAAAAATGATGAAGAAAGAATGTGAGCAAGTGTAGTAAGGGAAAAATCTAGTGTCATCCCCCTTAGAACAGGTAGATTCATAGAATAAAAACATGTAAAAGAACGCACCAAATTAAATGTTAGGAGGATTATTAAGTGAAAAAATATTTACTCTCTTTACTCGCTTTCGCTTTGCTCATAATAAGTCCATCTGGTTCGTATGCGGAAGATTCTAAGAACAGCATTCAAGAAAAAATAGAAAGAGGTGAATTAAAAGAACTTACTTCTACGATAATTGAACTTACTTACGATTCTGATAGTGGAGAAATTCTGAATACAGAGGAAATTACCTCCATACACTTAGCAGCCATTGAAGAACTTGAGAAGGAAACTGGCGAAAGCCTTGAAAAGAACTTTGAGTTACCTGAACAAGAGATTCAAGAGTTATCGATTGAAGAAAACACATACGAGGAAGTAACTCTTCCTTCATCACAAAGAGGTTCAGGTGTCAGACTTAAAGGGGGTCTGGTAATTGATGAAACAAACAAAGAAATCCTTTCGTATGTTACAATCGATGAAATTCGTCGGGCCAGGCCGACAATAATTACTGGGAAACTAACATTGCAGTATTCAACTAATCGCAACAAATCATATAGAGATGAAGATATTTTAAACTATACGTTTACTGGGACAGAATTAAGAGAAAAAGAAACAAAATTAAGTGATCCAGTCAGTATTTCAGATACTAATTTTTGGCGTGTTATTAATACCTCAGTAGCGACATGGAGTGATGGGTATAGCGATGCAGACCATAAAGTAGGAAAAGAATTTTTGCTTAACAAAAAGGGTATCGAATACCCTAAGTATAGAGATGAGCATAGTAGAATAAAAATGCTTGAGCCTGATGAAGCCGATCTCGCTTGGGTTCCTAATAATCAAAGAGAACCTAGAGAATCTGGCATGAGAGGCTTATATATTGATTGGTATGAGAATAAATATGGCACCCCCGATTTCATTTGGGATGACGTAGATATTCATCACATTATTCCCCTTGCATATGGTGGGGATAACAGCTATGATAATTTAATTCCGTTACCAAAAGACTTCCACCGAAAAGAGGTTACTCCTTGGTGGGCTAGTTATGGCAAATATGTACCTTCTGGTGATGACTATTAAAGAATAGTAGGTGATTCTCCTTGAAGAACAATTTATCTGAATTGGTATTGGAAGGGTTAAAAAAAAGACTCGATAATAGTAATCGATTATTAGTGCAAAATAGGAATGGAAAAGTTGATACAGCCCAGTTTACATTTAACCCTCCTGCTAATGAGGAAGAAATTGAGGAGTTTTTAAGGAGCACTCACTGGCACTTACCAACTGACTATAAGAATTTTCTCCTAATCCATAATGGAGCATGGCTATTCAAGAGTGTAAGATATGGTGGAGGATATGAGATACTGAGTCTAGATGAAATTAAGGACAATCATCTCGACTATATGCCTGTGAATTGGTACCCTATCTCGATTAACAATGGTGACTACATTTTTATTGACTCTAATCGAGTTGCGTCCGGTCAAAACAACTATTTAGTGTGTTTTAATCATGATGATGTTTCAACCTCAGAAGGTTATTACTTAAATATGACTTTTGAAACTTGGTTAGAAAGATTAATAATTGCACAAGGAACAGAGTTTTGGACTTGGTAAGTGGAAATAAAGAAGGGGCTGTTTCAAAAGTCGATTTTTTCGACTGAGAGACACCCCATTTTTAATATCGAAACTCTTGATACATCAACGTTTCAGAGGGACTTCTCTAGTTGTCTAGTTGTAAGGAAGATGTGGAAGCACTCATTCAAGCTTACTCTAAACAGATCTGCCCCCTACTTTCACATAGAGTCAGTGCCGACGGGAAAGCAAATTTTATAGAAGTTACCTCGGATACAGAAAATTGTTATATGTGCTCTTTTAAAGGGTTGGATGTCTTTAATATCAAGGTAGAAAAATTGGTCGAAGAGATTGATAAAATATCTCCATATGACCGAGAGCTTTGGGAGGACGAAAACGCTATTCACTCGAATTCAAACATTAACTGGTTCAAGGAGCCAAAGGAGCAGGGAATGCATCTCAGGTTGCCCGTCGCAATGGTATCGATGTGAAAATGCTCTATCGAAAACTATGGATCAAATGATATGAGTAATTTGATTCCGCTTCTCAGATATCCGAACAGCAACTCTAACATCCTACATCATGATGATGTCACTAACTGGCGGAGAAGTTATCGGAAAAATTAAAAAAGAACAGACTGTCATCTAGGTGGCAGTCCATACTTTTATTGAAAGGGTGTGTAGACATGAGTAATTCGTTTGACGGCAGTATCCGTATGATCCGAGGAAGTCGAACAGAGCGGGATGGGAACTTGAATATTATAAATGAAAAACATGACTCCATTTTTTACAAAGCAATCGATCCTAATGCCAGTATAGAGGCGTATCTGAAATCGTTTGATCTTCCTGAAGACTATGTAAAATTTTTGCATGAGTTCGATAGTGCCGTCTTATTTCGAACTTTGAGACAGGGCGGTGGTTGCAGTATATTGAGCCCCCAACTCGTCATTCAGTATTGGAAAGGATACAGCATAGATCACCCTTACTATCCTATCGCATGGAGCAGTCACTCTTTAGGCTGTATATGCGTAGATCAAGACCGACTAGACAGCGGAAACGGTTACCTCACATGGATTGAATCAATGGACCCCGACAACCCGATTGACATTGACCTGACATTTACAGAATGGCTGGATAAGCTCATTGAGCATGAGGGGAAGGAATTCTGGATTCCGTTCTATGAGGAGGAAGAGTAAGAAAAAAGGACGCCTTTTATAGTGCGTCTTCAGGATGAATCGACTAATGCATGACTGGCAAAAAGCTGGGATTAAGTTCTCAGCTTTTTTCTGTAAGTTGGGGGTAATCCCGGCGCCGCTTTTGGTCTTGTACGGGAATTTACTTAAACTGCTCATCGTTAGAAGCAGAAAATGATTCCATCCCTGCAGGTATATGTTTTGAATTTAAAATTGCTTCAAAAATCGCTTTTCTCTCTTCTTTCAAATCTACATAAGTAGAGCTAATAAATATCTGATAATGTTTGTCCAAATTGATATCAACTCCATAGATCGTAATGTAACAAAAGAAGTCCCAATCACTTCTCCGAAATACCCAGCAACTCGTTAAAGTTATCAATTATACTGCTTCTTAGACTTGATGCACTCAATGATTCAATTAATTGCAATGCAATGTTTCCTGAAAATTGCGGAGGTACGACTTTTTCAAGAAACTCTCTACTTCTTCTTTCATACATAAACTCTTCATTTATTAACCTAATTAGAGCGATATTATGTATCTTTGCATATTCAATCGCTCCTAATTGAAAAGAACTGGAAGACACTAGTATTCCTTTTTGAGCACCTAGAGAATCAACTTTATCTCGAAGTAGCTGAACATAGTCTCTCTTAATTGGATACCTATGGTGTTTGCATTCTACAAGCACTAAAAAGTTAACACCAAGCTCTTGAAAACGAATACTAAGATCAATGTTATATTCCCCATCTACACCTTTCAAATTTTCTCTATGTAATATTTCAACATGAGGATATAGTTTGTTGAATTTATTCATTACTAACAATTCGAACTGTTCCGGTGAAATTTCAGCCTTAGGGTAAAGCTTTTCAGGTGGGAAACTTTGCATACGTTTATCCTTTCATTACGCATGATGAACTTCATTTATCTTTAGGCTCAAAGCATAATGTCGGCTGTGATTCGGAGTTGGTACAGTATTTTCCGCTTGCTTTAACTGCAAGTTTTTATTCATTTCGTAGATCACCAAATAAAGAATCAGTAACAGCAGCAAGTTTAGGTCTTACTTCTTCCATTTCTTCATCTGTCATACCATTTAAGATAACGTAAACCTTAGTTCCTTCATAAAAATTCAAAGCTAGTGTTTGGCACTTAAACCCGTCAACTTCACTAAACTGATAGGAGAATATATCTGGGTTATTTCCTTTTATTTCATTTATCCAATATTTTTGTTCGTTTTCTATTAATTCAGAAGACCTATTATTAAACTCCGAACCTTTAACATCATCAGGATGATTAAACAATCTTGATATAACAAAACATTTTCCGCGAAAAACGTGTTCATTTTCGTAAAAGTATATTGCTCTTGCTATTGACTCAAAAGAATATCTTAACTTATCATTATCGACATTGATCCAGAGAACCGGAAATTCTTTATCTTTAACTTTCAGAATATCCTCTCTATCGATATTAATTATTTTAGGGTTTCGGATTCTACTACGACTGACCTTCGTAGCGGTATGAATGTAAGCAACAGAATTATTTCCTACTTTGCCGCTCAATGTAACCATTAAGTACTCGTCCAAATTTGATTTTTTCATATTATGTTCATCACACGACGGAACTCTTATCAGATTATTTCTATACGATTTATTAAAAATATCTTTGATATCTTTTTCTTCAGGAAACAGACATTTCGGTGGTACATGCTCCATCGAAGTTGCAGATTGGCCACACCAATAACATTTCTCGTCATTCATATGATTCTCTCAAAATGAATCTGTCTTCTCAACACGGCAATCCCCTTTATGTTTTTATTTCCATCTTTCTCGTATCTTTCTATTTTTCCAAAGAAGGTTATTTCAATTTGCTCAGCCTTTTGCTTCGCTTCCTCCAATTGTTTTAAAAAATTAGAGAAAATCGGCTTAAATAACTTGATTTGCGGAAATGTTTCAGAGGGAGCTTTAGAAGAAATAGATCTTTTCATTAATTTTATATGAACCCACTCATGCCCGTTACTATCTACATACGGTTGACCCGTTGAAGCATATAGCCCTCTAAGGCAAATCAATTCTTTCGGTGACTTTGTTTGGAATTTTTCATAAACTTTATCCCAATTTTCAAAATATATATCCATCCACCTTGCAGTGATTCCAAAAAACTTGAACTCAAGGAAATTCTGAACTTTATTTTGCTCAAAATATTTAGCTATTTTTGCGAAAGCTCTTGCTGAATTGATATAGTCTGATAGTTCGCCCTCACTATTTGAATAATTCCCCGGTGATTTTTTAGTTTTAGGACTCTCCGATTTTCCCTTTTTAGGTATTAAGTCTTGAGATAATAAATCCATTAAAGATTTTTTTAATTCGACAGGGATGTTAACCCTGATAACAGTTTCCTTATCAAGGACAACACCTGCCACTTTGCTCTTACGAAGTGTCTGAGTTTGGTTGTTGGATTTATTATAAGGACATTCTCCACCGTCATATTCTAAATGATTCTTCTTACCTTTCTTCAATCGTAAAATTGGAGCAACATATTTGTCCAACTTTATATACGTTCCTACAAAACTCAAATCAACATGACAAAACTCACATTTTAGTGATTCATTTAAGCTTTCATCCAATTGAATATCATCGACTGATACTCTGCCAGCAGTAGGGTGTAGCGCCCAACCCATCTTCATTTTTGAACTCATACTAGCCCTCCGCACTTTTAGTTCGCACTACTTATTTTCGTCAATTCTATTATACTACCAGAGTCCTAATTTGGCGATATATGGGAGAATAGTGTCGAAAAATAATAAAATACGACCCCCACCAGGAATAGCGGGAGCCGAAGACATACGCTTGCTTATACAATTCATTAGCAACGGTGCTACGTGTCAGCATTTCACCATACTACGCCGCATCTGGCGAGTTTACCCCAATAATCCCAACACACCCTACTAAGCTAATAAGCTGGCTGATACATAGCTCGAACGAACCTGAATCCGTTCAGGCCCATCCATTAATTTTACACCAACACGCCAATTCACATTGCAAAAGCCCAAGCGTTGAATACGCCTGAGCTTCTGAGAACAGGTAAATGCGGCTCCGATATTCTATTTCCTCACAAGCGACACACAGCACTCCACATGCCCCGTATGCGGAAACATATCCACCGGCTGCACTTCCTTCACCTCATACCTCTCCGCCAGCACCTTCAAATCCCTCGCCAACGTAGAAGGATTACAAGACACATAAACCACTCGCTCCGGCTGCATCTCCAAAATCGTCGTCAACAACGCCTCATCACAGCCTTTACGCGGCGGGTCAACCACAATCACATCCGCCCGTATGCCCTTCTCCTTCCAAGCAGGAATGACAACCTCCGCAGGACCTGCCTCAAACGTCGCATTCTCCACGCCATTCAACTGTGCATTTCGATTCGCATCCGCAATCGCTTCCGGCACAATCTCTACCCCATACACATGCTTGGACTTCTGCGCCAAAAACAGCGAAATCGTCCCGATACCGCAGTACGCATCAATCACCGTCTCCGTACCAGTCGCACCCGCGTACTCTAGCGTCTTGTTGTACAGCACCTCGGTCTGCGCAGGGTTAACCTGATAAAACGAACGCGCCGAAATGGCAAACTTGATCGGACCGATATAATCGTAAATCACATCGCTGCCCCAGAGTGTCACGGTCTTTTTACCAAAAATAACGTTGGTCTTGTCCGGGTTGATGTTCTGCACGATACTCGTCACGCCAGCTACCTTTGCACGAATCGCTTCCACCAGCTGATCGCGCTGCGGAATCTGCTCCTCTGTCGTTACGAGCACGACCATGACTTCCCCAGTCTTGACGCCAACCTTGACTACCACATGACGCAGCAGGCCAGTATTGCGAGTCTCATCATATGCTTTGATATTCAACTTGGTCGCCGCCTGCTTCACGGCTGCCACTGCTTCATCATTCGCCTGATGCTGAATGAGACATTCGTTCATGTCGATGATCGAGTGGGATTTCTCCGCGTAAAAGCCGCCGACCAACGCCCCGTTTTCCTCGCCGATTGGTACCTGCGCTTTGTTGCGGTAGCGCCATGGATCACTCATGCCGAGTGTCGGATGAACGGTAATGGCCCCTTCCCCTTCGACCTGGAAACCGCCAATGCGCCGCAGGTTGTCCCGCACGATTTGCTGCTTGTGCCGCAGCTGCTCCTCGTATGCGAGATGCTGCAACGAACAGCCTCCGCAACGGTCGTACAGCGGACAGGGCGGCTGGAAGCGATGGGTACTCGCTTCTACTACTTCTGTCAGCTTGGCAAAGCCGAAGTTTTTCTTCACATGGTCGACGCGCGCATGAACTCGCTCTCCTGCAAGTGCGCCATCTACGAACAGCGTATATCCTTCAATCCGGCCGACTCCTGCTCCTTCGTGGTTCAGTCCGGTTATCTCCACTTCCACGGTTTGTCCGACACGCACTGGGACGTCCAGCTCCACTTTGGCTGTCGGGTGCGGACCGCGCCGCTTCTTTGTTGTCTTCGCCACTATCTATTGCTCCTTTTATCTTGCTCTATAGGTTTTCGTTTTCGCTCCAGGAAGCATGCAGGGATGCACAGCGAAAAGCGGCATCCCCACGGCTATTGCTATTCATTTTACTATCTTCTTACGGGACGAACAACTCGATATGCCCCGGCAGTGCTTCCACCACGCAAGGCAGCTGTCCGCCCAGCTCACCGTCCAGATTGAGCTGAACCGTCTCTCCTCCTGGCGAAGTAGCTTTGATGTAATCTGCCTGGAAATACAGGATGTTCGGGTCCTTCAGGTGCTCGCCGCGAACTGCTTGTGTCGCCAAGCGAATAAACTCCGCAATATTCAACTTCTTCACGACGATGACATCCAGCTTGCCGTCTGACAAATCGGCTTCCGGAGCGATGTTGTCAAAACCGCCTACGGATCGGCTATTAGCGATGAGGAACACCATGATTTCTTCATCCAACAGCACCTCTCTACGGCTCTCCAGACGAACACGGATCGGGTGCAGCGACGGCAGCTTCTCCAAGCCTTTGACGTAATACGCCATTTGTCCGATCAGCGTTTTTAGCTTGCTCGGGACCTCGTAGGTCAAATTCGTCAGCGAGCCGCCACCCGCGATATTCATAAAATAGCGGTTGTTGATGCGTCCCAGGTCAATGCGTTTCTTCTTGCCCTTGGCGACAATCTCCGTTGCACGCGTGATCGATTTCGGTATACCGACCGCCCGGGCAAAATCATTGCTGGTTCCGCAGGGGATTATTCCTAGAGATGGACGCGCTTTATGCTCTGCCATCCCATTTACTACTTCATATATGGTTCCATCTCCACCAGCGGCCAGGATGACGTCAAAACCGCGAGCTACTGCACGAGCAGCTTCTTCTGTCGCATCATCTTCCCCTTTGGTCGCATAGCATGAAGTTTCATATCCGGCCGACTCCATTAAATCGAGGATTTCCGGCAATCGCCGACGCACGATCTCCCGGCCGGAGCTTGGATTGTAGATTAATCTGGCTCGTTTCAAGGCAGATACCTTCTTCCTTCCCTCGCTCACGGGGGTACTCTCTTCCATCATATCCTGTATAGCCATTTTTGGGAATCGCTATGCTCCATATAGCGTGATAAGATAGAAAAAGATGGAAATCAAGGAGATAGGGGAGACGCTTGTGAAGAAGATCATCGTGGGAGTAGATGTGGGTGGCACTGCAATCAAGATGGCTTTGATTACGCCAGAAGGCGAGCTGGTTACTAAAATGCAAGAACCGACGCCTGTTGCGGACGGCGAGGATGGCATTTTGCAAAAAATCGTAGACATGTCTCATGATCTTCTTGCGCAGCACGACTATTCTCTTTCACAAGTCTGCGGAATCGGTGTAGGAGTACCCGGACCCGTCGATGGCGGGAAGGGAATCGTCTTCCAAGCGGTGAATCTTCACTGGCGCCAACCCGTTTTATTAAAGGAAAAATTGGAAGCCCTTACAGGTTTGCCAATCGCGGTCGACAACGATGCCAATGTCGCAGCCCTCGGGGAAATGTGGCAAGGTGCAGGCCAAGGTGCACAAGACCTCGTGCTCATCACGCTCGGCACAGGTGTAGGTGGAGGCGTCATTTTGAATGGAAAGGTCATCCATGGTATCAACGGTGTTGGCGGCGAAATCGGTCACATCACCATGACCCCGGATAGCGGTGCCCCCTGCAATTGCGGCAAAACAGGTTGTCTCGAAACATACACGTCTGCGACTGCCATCATTCGGGAAGGGCGATTTGCAGCTACAAACGGATCAAGCCCGGCGCTTGCCGCTGTACTAGCTACCAAAGGAAACATTGCCGCCAAGGATGTCCTCGAGGCCGCCGTAGCAGGAGACGCAGCAGCTCTAGCCATTACCGATCAAGTGGCGCTCTATCTCGGTCTCGCTCTCTCTCATTTGGCGAATGTACTGAATCCCGCGAAGTTTATGATCGGTGGAGGCGTGGCCGCAGCAGGTGACTTCCTCTTTTCCCGAATCCGCGAATCATTCAAACGCTTTGTTCCATTCACCTATGTCGTCGATTCCACAGAAATCGTTCCGGCTCAACTTGGCAATGATGCGGGTGTGTACGGTGCAGGCTGGCTAATCCGCTCACAAATGAACGAATCCTGATCCGCTATAAAAAGATGGACGCTCCTGCACGTGAATCCTCACAGCAAGAGCGTCTTTTTGGAATAACCTTATGAAGAAGCCTGCCTGGGTGCCAGCTCTGGCTCGCCGCCTTTCCCCGAAACAATCAGCGCAGCACCGATGAGCACTGCACATCCCCCCAACAACTGGAGCAGGCTAAAAGCTTCGCCAAATAACAACGCCGAAAACCCAAACGTGACAACAGGCTCCAGCGTGCTTAGCACCGACGCTTTGGTTGAGCCAATCAATTGTAAGCCGCGGAAGAAAAAACTGATAGCGACCACCGTAGAAAAAACGACGATCCCCAGCAGCGCCCACCACCCTTGTACCGCAAAAGACAGGTCGACACCTCCGTCTTTTAGCGCAATGAAAAAGGTAGATATGGTAGCAAACAGGGCAATGTACGCAGACGTTACATAGGACGAGACGCCTTTAACCACTCGATTTCCCACCACAATATAAACGGAATAAAACAACGCCGCTGCAAGCGCCAACAGCACGCCAATCGGCTGAATCCCGCCAAATGACAAGCCGAGCACCAGTCCAAGACCAACAAGTGTGATCAGCATGGCGATGACAGTCTTTTTCGTCAACTGCTCTTTCTCGACGAAGTAGCTCAGTATGGCAACAAACACCGGAAATGTATACAGCAGCAAGGCCGCCATTGAGGTCGGTATGTACTGTACCGCAGAGAAAAAGCTAAGGGATTGCAGGGTGTACAAGATCCCGCCGAGACAAAACATGGCGAGCACCTGTCTTTTATCCAAGCGAAGCGACTCCTTACGCCAGAGCAACAAACCAAAAAACAGAGCAGTCGCCAATAAAAACCGCAAAAATAAGAGCGTTGAAACAGACACACCCGCTTCGTAGGCGTACACAGCAAAAATAGACATGACGCCAAAACCAGCAGCCGATCCGAAAATATAGAACACACCGACATACAGCGGATTCACAACATTTCACCAGCTTTCTCGAAATGACAGCGACGAGTGATGCGACAGGTCTGAAAATTTTACGATCAGTGCTTCAACCCCGCCCCTTCTCTGCGGAATATGCGCGACGCGAGAAAAATGGTGAAAACCACATAGATAAGCAAAGAGCCAATCCCCAGGAGTGCATGCATCGGGTCGACCTTGCCATAAAACACTTCCTTTGACAGTGCGACACCGTTGAACACGGGCATCACGTAGTAATGTGTAGGGATGTCGACCGGACTGACTGGCATCAGCATATATGAGGGAACCATCGCCAAAAATATGACAGCACTCATGTACGTCTGCCCCTCTTTAAAAGACTTGGCAACCGTACTCAAAACAAGCTCCAACCCTGCAAAGAGCGCCGCCAACAACAAAATAGTCACGATGAGCACCAACAAAGTGACAGGCGAGAAGAAGGCGAGTGTAAAATGATCTCCTTCCGTCCCCATTGGTCCCAGACGCATGGCCAGCGTGACAGAGATCAGTGACGCTACTGCCCCCATGGTACTCATGGTCATGACAGCCAACAGCTTTGCCGTGAGGATGTGCTGGGCTGCAATCGGCGCCGTCAACAGCGATTCGAGTGTCCCCCGCTCTTTCTCACCTGCGACGAGATCATTCGCTGCGGCCATTCCCGCGGATGCGAGTGAGACTACCAACATCAACGGAATGATGCCAGCCAGCATCCCTCCCGACTTCCTTTCCTCAGAGGCTGCATTTTGAAAGGTGGAGACAATCGGTTGAATCGTCTGCTCGGACAAGCCCGCTTGGTTCAACCTTTTTGCTACAACGTCTTTGCTGTACGCCTCTACTGTCTGCTCGATCAACGTACGGGCATAGACAGATTTTTGATTGGTGGAGTCATAGGCAACTGATAGCTGTGCTGTTTTTCCCGCCGCGATCTCTTCATCGAAGCCAGCAGGAATCGTCAAAATGGCGCGCAGCTGACCTGCTTGCAGTGCTTGCTCCGGATTGGCTGGCTCTAGGATTTGAACGGCAGGATTTTTTTGCAAAGACGTAATCAATGAGGATGATCCTTGAACAGCTAACGGGATGTACTCCCTCGCTTCTTTTTCCACATTGCTATAGGATGTTCCCAGCAAAAAGAAGACGAACGGAATGACGAGCAATGGCACCAGAAGCGTCCCCATCCATGCCTTGCGATCGCGAAACAAGTCCATCAGTTCTTTTTTCAGTACGGTCCAAACGACATGTGAGCCCATCAGCCTTCGCTCCCTTCCACGACAGCCATGAAAATGTCGTCCAGATCCTCTGTCCCAAACTGCTCGCGCAACGTATCCAATCCTCCGGCGAACCGCAGCTTACCCTTGTGCATGAGCGCAACCCTTTTGCACAGCTTGTTAATCTCGCCCATGTTGTGACTGGAGAACAGAATCGTCTTCCCCTCTTCTTGCAGCATTCTGACCATTCTTCGAAAGATGGTAGCAGCCGTTACATCCAGTCCTGTCGTCGGTTCATCCAACAAAATGACATCTGGATCGTGTACCAGCGTCCGGGCAATCGCTACCTTTTGCTTCATTCCCCGGGAAAAGGCCCCCACTCGCCGATCGATAAAGTCGTCCATCTCAAGCATCCGGCTCAGACTATGAATCCGCTCCTCAAGCCTCGCTTGCTCTAATCCGTATAGACGACCGAAGTACGCGATATTTTCCCGCGCTGTCAAACGGCTGTAAAGTCCCACATCTCCCCCGAACAAAATGCCGATTCTGCGGCGCACTTCAAGCGGTTGCTGTCGAACGGAAAAACCACTAATCTCGATGTCTCCCTCGGTCGGGGTCAAAACTGTCGCCATCATGCGCATCGTCGTTGTCTTACCCGCACCGTTTTCGCCGAGAAGTCCGTATACCTCGCCTGCCTCGACCCGAAACGATACATGCTGGACCGCTGCGATTTCCTT
Organism: Brevibacillus sp. HB1.4B; assembly: GCF_013284285.1. Lineage (NCBI taxonomy): Bacteria > Bacillati > Bacillota > Bacilli > Caryophanales > Paenibacillaceae > Brevibacillus > Brevibacillus sp. HB1.4B. The sequence continues at coordinate 202,764 of NZ_JABSUT010000004.1, read as the reverse complement.
GAACCGCTTGCTGACATCCTTGACCTCAATCAACAGCAGCCCCTCCTCTCCCGTACTTTTACTAGAATCGCACCTTCAGCAAGTACGATGCCCGCTTTTCTCCCGTAAACGTCACCTGTACGACACCCGTCCGCCCGCGCAAAACCCTCGGTATAGCGCCAGTGACTTGGAATTCCCGCCGCTTCTCATCGACTCGCGCGACAGACACGGAGCCTGGGGGCGAAAAGACCTGGTCGCCTTCCAACGTGTAAAACGACAGGGTGATTTCTCCGGGTTGCCCGTGTGCTTCTCCCGAAAAACGGATGATTTCCATCATTCCTGACACCGCTGACACTTCCGTGAGGTCAAAAAGCGGATGACGCAGGTTCGCAAGCGTCTGCCCTTTTTTCCAGTCCTGCAAAAACGCATCAAACTCCTGTACAGCAACCATCCACGCCGCCGAGGAAGTCGTAGTCGTAGGGACATGCGAAGGTATTGCACCAAAAATAAGTGCAGAAGACGTCATCATCAGCGGCAACCAAATAGAAAACATGCTAATTCCCTCCAATAATTGGTGCCCTTAGCATGCCCTCACAAAAGTTACCCGTATGTGTCTTTGGCGAATCAGAATCTTTTGACTTTAAAAACGGTAACTCTCATATCCTACAACGGATAGCGCTCTTTCCACTTTGTCAGGGAAAAATCTTCAAACAGCGCGACGAAAGACTCCGTATCGTTAATATAATGACGGGTTTCTTTTGCCTCTGGATGCTTTTCTAGATACAGCGTCGCTACCAAATGGCTGACAGGAACACCTTCTGCCTCTTGATCATAAATGCCTCGCTCAGCGAGCACTTTGCCAAAATAACGCACATAGGTGACTGTTATTGTTTTTTCTTGACCATTTTCTTGCCACGTAGAAATGGAACGATCAAATGTATCAGACGGTGATCCACCTTTTCCAGGTGCCACACTTTCTCCTGCAACAGAAATGAGCTTCATGTACTTCCATCCTCCTTTTTCTTCCTGTACGTTCATTATAGGGGAGAGTGGAAATTGTTACAAATTGCTTTGTCATCTGCCATTGGAAAAACCACTGCCTTTATTTGTCTGATACACTAGACAGAACGATTTAAAAAACTCCGAAATTTTTTCGCATCCCGTGTCAGATAATCCGTGAACCAGAAGTCTACATAGTAAATCAACAAATCACGAGGAGTTTTTGCGATGGATCACTTGTTAATCAGGCCCAAGACTCATGAGGAACAAGACCAGACAGACGACGAGACTTTGGTAGAGCAAGCAAAAGCCGGAGATCAAGCGGCGTTTAGCGAGCTGGTCAGGCGTCATCGCTCCAAAGTATACGGCTATGCACGGTCGTATACACAAGAAGCCTTTCTTGCCGAAGACATCGTTCAGGATGCTCTCATTCGCGCCTTTTTGCACCTTGGAACACTGGTGGACAGCCGACGTTTCCTTCCTTGGCTGCATCGGATTGTGCGCAATCAAGCGTACACGCGTCTGACGAAGGGTCCGCAAAAAAGGGAAACTGTCTTCTCTAGTCTAGGCAAACAGACGTATGAGCAGGAACCGACTGACTGGGAGGACCTCGATAGTATCCTGCACAGGCTGGGACGATCTTGGTCACACTCTGCGCAGAACACCAATCCCGAAGAGGTCATGGTGCGGCGTGAACTGTTTGAGACGATCAGGAGCCTGCTGTACTGCCTCAATCCTCGGGAGAGACGCATTGTGGAATCTCACTTTTTTGACCATTTGGCCCCTCATGAGATCGCCCACATGTTCCAGATGTCCCAGGCGAATGTCTACCAAGTGCTATCGCGTTCTCGCAAAAAACTGATTCAGGAAAAAACTCGTGTCGTTGTTGATCAATACATGAAGACGAGAAAGGTTGCGGGGAGTATGAAACAAGCAGTATTAAATAAACCAGAAGCATTCACTATGCCTACTTGGGTTACTTGCGCAGCAGCACTATACGGATTGGTAGAATCGACCGATCGAAAAATGTCTTTGCCGATGATCCTTGGCCTGAGCGGGCATGCCTTTCGCCTGACAATCGTCCCTGAAAATATCCACATTGCGGGTCCGACGATGTTTCACTTTCAGCGAGTCTTGCAGCAGGGTTTGAAAAACATGGGCTTTGAATCTCGTGCCGTTACCTCGTATCATCTTTCCTGCGAGCCAAGCATGAATGCCAATCAAGTAGAACCTTCGCTGCTCAGCCCGGAAGCACGCCAGAAGCGTCAGCTGTCTGTCCTCTTGCCAGAAGCATTGGAGCTGGTACACCGCTCCATCGACAAAGGGCACCCTGTGCTTGCTTGGGACCTGTTCATGCCAGAGTTCGGATTGATCTACGGCTATGATGATGAAAAAAGAGTGTTTTACGCAGGAGATAACTGCCGAAACGACAGCACCATTCCTTATGAAAACTTGGGACGGGGTATCCTCGAGGAGCTATTTGTCCTTGCCATCGACCGTGCGTTTCCAATCGATCAACGCACGATGCTCGCAAATGCCCTCCAATCTGCACTCGTTCATTATCGTGGAGAAGAACCGCAGGACACGAGCTGTGTCAATGGTCTAGCCGCCTATGCTGCTTGGCAGGAAGCCTATGAAAAGGGAACGGTTGAGTCGAATGGCAACGCGTATACGACCGTGGTGAACGGGGATGCACGTCGCTACGCCTCTCTTTTCTGGAGCGAAATCGTTGATACGTGGACAGATTCTGTGTTTGATGAGGTTCGCCCACTGATGAAAGAAGCAGCTAGCTTGTACGGGGCGATTGCCGATGGCTTTGACATGTTAAGCAAGCTCTTCCCGTTCCCGGCTGGAGGCGAGCCGAACGATGCGGAGCAGGGTAAGCAGGCTATTGCGTTGTTGCAGGCGATTGAGCGAAATGAGCGTGCTGCCGTATCTGTACTGGAACAAATACAGACGGGACTCATTGCAAATCAGGCGCGCACATAAAAGGGACAGAAAAAAGAACGCAGTCAGAAAAGCTGCGTTCTTTTTCGTTCGAATTATTCCTCGTATTCGCCCCATTCAAGTGTGCCGTTTACGGCATCTACGTAAGGCCAGCCTTTGCTCTTGTCAATCGTATAGACAAGGGTGAGAAAAGGAGCTTCCTAAATGGGGTACTGGATACCTCCAAAATATGACCAGCTTAATCCGTCGTACTGGATACCTCTAAAAGATGACCAGCATAATCCGTCGCCACGTATATGCCCGTTCCATTTCCCAATATCTCCAGCCCATTTAGTAACTTTGGATAATAAACAATACGGTATATTGCTAACGGATCAGTCAAAACTTCAGAGTCTACTTCTTCAACAGCGTCCGATAATTGAGGGGAGCCTAATTGTTTTCTTTTGTCTGCTCCCAATAACTCAAGCACTGCTTTTTCTGCCCGTTGCAAAATAACCTCGTCTGTCGCAATTTCCCCTTGCTTCCAAATAGGAAAACTAGCGCTGTACATGAACAACTCTCCAGTTTTGCTGTCAAAGACAACAGTGGCACCCATGTCATTGGATTCGGGACTTCTCAGATAGAGCTTTAACAGTTTTTCATCGATCTCACTTTTCACAATCGTTCGTTTCGTCAATGCTTTCAATGCAGGCTCCAGCTTTTCTAAAGCAGCTACGATCTGAGTGGCCCGCTCTGGGAGCTTTTCCTCGCTTTTCGTAACAGTTGCACTGTGGCTAGGATGGATTTCAGGACTTGCAGCCAAAGCTGTTCCACTTGTTCCTAGCAACATCATTGCTATTGTCAAAGCAATTGCTATGTGCTTTCCATTTCGTTTCATTAAATCTCCTCCCTTAATCCTCTATCTCGTCCCACGTAAACGATCCGTTTACGGCATCTACAGTTGGCCAGCCTTTGCTGGTATCGAGTTTGTAGGCAAGAATGGGAGCATTATGATCACTGGATGTCGGCCAGATGTAAGTCAGCTTTACCGGTACATTTTTGGCGAAAATTTCGGCAACCTGCTGGTCTGTTACGGATGGTTTGAGCACAGGATATTTGCGATCCTCTGCGGGAACTGAGGCCAAGAACTCTGCGACTTGTCCTTTAATTGGATCAATAACTACTCCATAGGAATACTCCATGACTGGTATACCGTTTTGTTTCTCGAAAAATAAAAAGCCGTACTGCTCGATGGATTTCTTTTCCTCAGTCTCTTGCTTGTTATCCCTATTCGAAAGAACCTTCAGAGCCAGTGAATCTTCTGGTTTGATCCGTTCGTACATTTCGACTTGCCATTCGGATGTTTTAGCATAAGGCTCCAAGAAAGCAATCGCTTTTTGTAACGATTGTTCTTTGGTGAGCGGAGCAGGAAGATATGGGATATGCGTCCAATTCAGATAACCACCAATCTCTCCTGTCATTTTGTCCTCCACTACCGAAGCGTAATTCACTTCAACATAGTTGGCCCAATAATGATTGATTATGCCGTCCTGCTCCTCCTTTCGATAGGTCGAATACGTCTTCTTCGTATCTATTCCAAACAGGCGCTCTAAAATTTGTGTATCCGTTGCATTTTTCTCAATGAATGGCTTTGCCTGGGGCTTCAAGGAAATATTTTTCAGATCGGCAGCATTTAGCTTGCCTTCCCCGTTTTCTTCCCCCCATCCATCAACGATCTGCTTGCCTGTCAGTGCATCAAATATTGGAGATGTTCTTAGCTTATACGCTAAGCCAGGCTTACCTTCACTGCCTTCCCATACATATCCATGCTGGATTCGTTCAGGTGTAAAAATCTGCTTCTGGATCGCCTCTTTTGCGACAGCTTTTTTCGGGTCAGCAACCTGAACTCCCTTCAAATCGAGTGGTTCAAACGAGATCCCGATTAAATGACCGGCGAAATCCATGTCTACATCTATGCCAAAACGCGTTCCTTCTATTTCCAGACCGTTCAACAGAATCGGATAATAGACATTTCGGAATTCATTTGACTCTTCCTCATCATCCACGTATGTTGACAATTGTGGGGCATCCGTCATACTCCGCTTCTTCGACCCAAACAACTCCTCAACGGCTTTATCGGCTTTTTTCAAAATGGCCTCATCTGTTGCTTTTTCTTTCTGATCCCAGATGATGGTGGCAGCCTCGAAGCCAACCATCTCACCGCTATTGCGATCAAAAAGGATATACGCATCCTCGTGTATGTTGTCTGGATGATGCATAGTCAAGACCACTTGATTTTCATCTTGCTCGGAAATGAAGACTTCCCGTACCGTCAAAGTTTTCAAAGCAGGCTCCAGCTTCTCCAGCGCAGCGACAATCTCTACCGCACGAGTAGGCAGCTTGACTTGTGCTTCCGATGGAGTTTCTGCATTTTTCAAGATCATTTCCGGGCTTGTAGCAAATGCCTGGGCACCCGTCCCCAGCAGCATGGTTGTCACTGCAAAAGCAGCCGTTGCACTTTTCCAATTTTGTGTCATGAACATTTCTCCTAATCAATTATGATGATAGCTACGCATTCTATCTTACTTTTTTTCCACTATTTAGCATAGCTTACAGCACAAAAAAACAGCACTCTCCCCTTCCAGAGAAAGTGCTGTCGTATGTTTTGCCTACAGGCTGTTCAATACTTCCTGAATCAACTTGTTTACCATTCCCGGGTTTGCCTTACCTTTGGTTTGCTTCATGACTTGGCCCACGAAGAAAGCAGCTGCTTTTTCGTTTCCGGCTTTGAAGTCTGCCACGGCTTGCGGGTTGGAATTGACCGCATCGACGACGACTTGACGCAGAGCGCCTTCATCGCTAATTTGGACGAGTCCTTTTTCTTCGACGATCTGCTTCGGCTCTTTGCCGGTCTCGACCATCTCTTTGAAGACGGTTTTGGCGATTTTGGAGGAAATGGTTCCGTCCTCGATCAGCTTGATCATCTCACCCAAGCCTTTTGGTGTCATTTTCACATCAGCAAACACCAGATTGTTGGCGTTGAGGTGTGCCAACAGGTCAACCATCAGCCAGTTCGCTACGGACTTCGGCTCTGCTCCTGTTTTCACAGTCTCATCAAAGAAATCAGCCGTCTCCTTGGAGATCGTAATGACTCCGGCATCATCCTTAGACAAGCCAAACTCGTTCACATAGCGTGCCTGACGAGCATCTGGCAGCTCTGGAATGGTTGCGCGAACCGCTTCAATCCACTCCTCGGAAATCTGCATGCGAACCAGATCCGGGTCTGGGAAGTACCGATAGTCGTGCGCTTCTTCTTTCGATCGCATCGTCAACGTCTTCTTGTTCGCTTCATCCCAACGGCGTGTTTCCTGAACGACCTTGCCACCGGAAGAAACTACCTCCGTCTGACGCAGTACCTCGTACTCCAAGCCCATTTGTACGTTGCGGAAGGAGTTCATGTTTTTCAGCTCAGCCTTGGTTCCGAATTCTTCTTGACCGTATGGACGGATCGAAACATTGGCATCGCAGCGCAGGGAGCCTTGTTCCATGCGAACATCAGATACTTCGGTGTACTGGATGATCGCTTTCAGCTTTTCCAGATACGCACGTGCTTCTTCCGGTGTGCGGATGTCTGGCTCAGAAACGATCTCGACGAGCGGTACCCCTACGCGGTTGAAGTCTACCAGAGACTCTCCGCCAAAATCGCTGTGCGTCAGCTTACCCGCATCCTCTTCCAAATGCAGACGAGTGATGCCAATGCGTTTCGTCTCACCGTTTACCTCGATGTCGATCCAGCCATTGTAGCCGATCGGCTGGTCAAACTGCGAGATTTGGTACGCTTTTGGCGAGTCTGGATAAAAGTAGTTCTTGCGGTCGAACTTGGTCTCACGGGAAATCTCGCAGTTGAGGGCGAGTGCTGCTTTCATCGCGAATTCTACCGCTTGCTTGTTCGTTACAGGCAGTACACCTGGGTGTCCCAAGCAGATCGGGCATGTATGTGTATTCGGCGGTGCACCAAATTCAGTCGGGCAGCCGCAAAAGATTTTACTGTTGGTCGATAGCTCGGCGTGAACCTCCAAGCCGATGACGGTTTCGTATTTGCTCATGCTCTTACCCCCTCACCCATTCCGGTTTGCGCCCGTAGAAGCCTGCTGTTTGCTCATACGCATGGGCTACGCGCAATACGGTGGATTCGTCAAATGCACGACCTACGATCTGCAAACCGATCGGCAGACCGTTTTTGGAGAATCCGCACGGCACGCTGATTGCTGGCAGTCCAGCCAGGTTTACAGGAACGGTACAAATATCTTCCAGATACATTTTCACCGGATCATCTACGTTTTCGCCTACTTTGAAAGCCGTAGAAGGCGTGGTTGGGTGTAGGATTACATCGTAGTCAGCAAAAATGTTGTTGAAGTCCTGAATGATCAGGGTACGAACCTGCTGCGCCTTTTTGTAGTAAGCATCGTAATAACCAGACGAGAGTGCGTAGGTTCCGAGCATGATTCGGCGCTTCACTTCTGGGCCAAAGCCTTGGCTACGGGATTCCTTGTACAGCTCGATCAGGTTTGCCGCATTGTCTGCGCGTACACCATAACGTACGCCGTCAAAACGAGCCAGGTTGGACGAAGCTTCAGACGAAGACAAGAGGTAGTAAGCTGGCACTGCATATTCCGTGTGCGGCATGGAAACCTCGCTCCATGTAGCTCCCATGCTCTCCAGCTGCTTCAATGCTGCCAGAACAGCATCGCGAACCTCAGGGTCAATCCCTTCTCCGATCAACTCTTTCGGTACCCCGATACGCAGTCCTTTCACATCTCCAGTCAACGCGGACAAGTAATCCGGTACGTCCACATTAGCAGAGGTAGAGTCGTATTCATCATGTCCCGCAATCGCTTGCAGCACATAGGCAGAATCCTCAACGTTTTTCGTCACAGGTCCGATTTGATCCAGCGAGGACGCAAACGCAACCAGCCCGAAACGGGATACGCGTCCATATGTAGGCTTCAAGCCGACAACGCCACAGAAAGCAGCAGGCTGACGGATGGAGCCACCTGTATCAGAGCCGAGTGTGAAATAAAAATGACGCGCAGCCATTGCCGCCGCTGAGCCACCGGAAGAGCCTCCCGGAACGTAGTCGGTGTTCCACGGGTTTTTCGCTGGGAAAAAGCCGGAATTTTCGTTGGAGCCGCCCATCGCAAACTCGTCCATGTTCAGCTTCGCAACGATGACCGCATCGGCATCCTTGACCTTTTTGGAAACAGTCCCGTCATGGACAGGATCGTAGTTCGCCAAAAATTTGCTCGCGCAAGTCGTGCGAACGTCTTTTGTAACCAGGTTGTCCTTCAGTCCGGCAGGCAAGCCGTAGAGAAGACCCAGTTCCTCATTTCCTTTGACCAGACGCTCGTCCAATTGACGGGCATGAGCCAAGGCTCCCTCTTCATCTACATGCAGGACGGATTTGATTTCTCCGTCATGCTCCTTGATGCTAGCGATGGAAGCCTGCACCAGATCCGTTACCGAAATCTCTTTTGCGCGCAGGGCGCTATGTATCTCAGACAATCGCTTGTCAAACAGCGACACAGTGGGTTCCTCCCTTCTCGTTATCCAGTAGGTTATTCAAATACAGCCGGTACTTTAAACTGCCCGTCTTCGTGATCTGGTGCGTTTTTCAGCACGTCCTCACGCGGCAGGGACGGTCTGTTTACGTCTTCGCGCATGACGTTTTTCACGTCTGTAGCATGACTGGTTGGCTCAATATTAGATGTATCGAGCTCATTCAGCTTGGCTGCAAAATCAAGAATCGCATTCAGGTCTTTTGTGTACCGCTCCGCTTCTTCCTCAGTGAGCTGCAAACGGGCCAAATTAGCTACGTGTTCTACTTCTTTGCGAGTAATGGCACTCATTCTTTCCACCTCCGAATCGTATCACATAACTTTGATCTTACTTGAAAAGAGCAGGTTCAGTCAATTTTCGTAGGGATTTCAACAGGAAAAACAAATAATGTTCTCGACAAAAAAATATTGATCGATTATTCGCCAATAAAAACTTTGGCTCGCTGTTGTGGTGGGGAGGAAACAGGAGAAAACGCTCAGCTTCTTGTCCCACCCGCTGGGGGATTCACTGCCCGACTCCATGCAAAAAGCGAAACCGCGTCCAAAGTAGTCCATTCAAGTTGTTGTTTCAGAGGTGGACGCTTAAAGGCGTGTTTCGCTTTTTGCATTCCGTCTCAGTCGGTGTACCAAAGATCTTCGCTTTTTTCTCCTGTTTCCTCTACGAGCGTTCAGTGTTAAACGGGTCTTAAAAGACTTAAAAGATGGAAGAATGTAATCAGTTACGACAGAGAAGAATATTTCCAGACGTAGCGACTTGTAAGCGGAGAAGGGATGAGCGGGCAAAAGAAACGCAACCGTGCCCGTGCGACGTAGCGGCTACCACTTTTGCGTTTCCCCGCGAATCCCTTCGGAGCGGGCAGTCTTAGCCCTCAGCAGGACGGAGCCTGGAGCCTAGACTGGAAATATTCTTCTCCCCACCACAGCCACATCTACTAGAAAACTTCATCTCCTAAGAAAAACAAGCCCAAGGCATTTGCCCTGGACTGTGCGTCTTCTATCTCTTGCTATTCAGCCTTCTTTTTCGCCAAGGCCTGCCCCATCAAAAGAGACTTCCCTTTTTCAACGCCCGTTGCCCATTCGAGCTCGTTGGACTCCAACAACAAAATGACGGTGGATCCAAATTCGAACCAGCCCAGCTCCGCCCCTTTTTCATAACGAGGTGTCCCAGCAATATTCTCGTGGGTTTGGCGCCCATGCTTGATATTCGTCGTAGCCGTGTTGTAGCAGACCTTCACGCTTCCTACAAACAAAGCTCCTACTTTAACCAAAGCCATATCGCCCAGGCTATCTGTTTTGATGTGAGTTACCAAGCGTTCATTGCGGGCAAACAAGCGGTCTACGTTTTCTATCCCGAGCTGGTTGACTGGATAGAGTCTGCCAGGCAAATAGCAATAACAGCTCAAATCGCCCGTTACCGGCATATGAATCCGGTGATAGTCCCTTGGACTCAAATAAATGGTGATAAATTTACCACCGTAGTAACGCTTGGCCTCTTCCTCCGAACCGCCCAACAGCTCACTCACACTGAACTCTTTTCCCTTTGCTTGAATCAAGGTACCTTCGCAAATATCACCTAACTGCGAAACAGTTCCATCTACCGGGCTGACGATGGTATCTGGGCCAGGTGCAATCGGTCTCGCTACGGGCTTCAAGCGTCGGGAAAAAAACTCCTTCAGCGTGCGGTATTCCGAAGCCGGCTTTTCTATGATGGACGTATCAATTTGATAGTGCTTTATGTATCGTTGAATGGCTAATCGACTAAAGGGAGTAGCGGTAATTTTGCCCATAGTCCGCGACATCGCGTTTTGTGGCAAGCGATGAATGAGACCTGGGAGCAGCTTTTTGCCCATAAGAAATGCTCCTTCGTAAAACAACAATACCCTTACTTTACCACTTCTGCTAACAGCCAGTAAACCCCGCACTATTACCAGAGGTTCATCATTTTCTTCGACGGTCTTGCTATACTATAATCATTCTAACAAGCCAACTATCAGTGGTTGTTCAAAAGGTCGACTTTTTGAACACATATTATCAGGAGATATCGGTTATGGTGAAGAAGCTCGATTTTACTACCCTTGTCAGTCAACATGGAGATATCCTAACCAGTCTGTTCGATCATATGTCGGACATGTTCTTTCTCATGGCTGTCGAACAAGCTACGGACGGGGAGTATCAGTTCCGCTATGTCTTGATGAATCCATCTGCTATGCACAATGCTCAATTGTGCGAGGAAGCATACGGACAAAGGTTTGAAGACGTTTATCCTTATGAGAAAGCAAGCTTATTGCAGCACATGTACACACAGGCAGTAAAAAGCGGGAGCCCGATCCACTTTACTGCAAATGGTGACATCATTGGCGAATCCATTCTTTCTCCTGTCTACGATAGTAATGGTGTATGTACGCATGTATTTTCCATTACCCGCGATGTTACCGAACGCACAAACCTGGAGTCACAGCTGGCCTATATGGCGTATCATGATGTGCTCACAGGATTACCGAACAGGCGCCTCCTCTCCGAAAAGCTCCAGCAAGCTCTACGTGCTGCCCAATCAAAAGAGGAGATAGTCGCTGCCCTCTATTTGGACTGTGACCGTTTTAAAGAAATTAACGATACCTGGGGTCATGACACTGGAGATTTGTTTTTGCAAATGTTGGCTACACGCCTCAAATCATCCGTTCGAGATGGAGATATTGTCGCACGTCTGGGTGGAGACGAGTTTGTCATTGTTCTGACCGGCATTCACTCCGAACGTCAGGTTGAAAAAATTGCGAACCGTATCCTGCTTGCGACTCAAGAGCCGTGGATGATCGAGGACCGGGCCGTACCGTTCTCGACAAGCATAGGCATTGCCCTCTACCCGGCATCTGCAAGCGAAGCGGAACAACTGTTGAGCAATGCAGACAAAGCACTTTATCAGGCCAAAAAGACAGGGCGCAATCGTTTCTTTTTCTTTGACCCCATTTGATTATTGACTATAAAACAAAAACACTGCCAAGACAGAGAACAGCAAACTCACCACATACAAAATGATGACCGTCTGCTTCGTAGACAACCCCCGGGACATGAGCCGATGATGAACATGTCGACGATCCGCTTGGTACATGGGGGAGCCTGCCAAAAGCCGACTGATCATGACCTGTACAGTGTCTATGACGGGCAAGCCTACTGCCAGCACAGTCACGACTAATGAAATGAGCGTAGCCCCTTTCATCGTTCCTTCCAACGAGATCACGCCGAGAGCGAATCCCAAAAACATCGATCCCGCATCACCCATAAAAATTTTCGCCGGATAAAAATTAAAGCGTAGAAAAGCGAGTGCAGCACCTGCCAGTGCGACTGCCAATAGTGCCGTTAATTCTTGACCTTTGAGCATCGATAAAAAGAACAAGGTCACCGCTGAGATCACAGTAGCACCTGCAGCGAGTCCGTCCACCCCATCCAAAAAATTCACCATATTGATCAAGCCGACGATCCACAGCACGGTCATCAGCAGGGAAACCAGGATTGGAAATGAGATATACATCCCTTCCTCTCCCCCCAGCCACATGAAATTGATTCCCCGGAAGCGAATATCCATGAAGAATGTCAGCGTCGCTACCAATAACTGCACCATCAGCTTCGGCAGTGCCGGAAACTCTTTTTTCTTCGACTTGTACGTATCGTCTACCCATCCAATGGCCACCAGCATGGCCCCTCCAACTGCCAAAACTGCAACGGTTTTTTGCGCCCCTGCAAAAAAAGTTGACACCAACAAGAGACCGACGAACATCGCCAACCCACCAGATAATGGGATCGGTCTGCTATGTCCCTTTCTTCCCTTTGGTATATCTAGCAGCTTTGTTTTCCAAGCCAGCCAATTTGCTACTGGCATTAACAAATACACAACAAAAAACGAGGAGAGTCCTGACACGATATAAGTAAACAGTTACCCTCACCTGCTTTGCCCTTCATTTTGTCTTTAGTGTGGACAAAATGGGAACAAAAAAGCCGCCCCTGTATAAGAGGCAGCCTTTTTTATTGCGAAGCTTACAGTTTTTCGGAAACCATTTTTGCTTGTGTGAAGAGCAAGAGGTAGTCTGGTCCACCCGCTTTGGAGTCTGTACCGGACATGTTGAATCCTCCGAATGGATGTACACCTACCAAAGCGCCTGTGCACTTGCGGTTGAAGTACAGGTTACCAGCATGGAACTCTTCGCGTGCACGCTCCAGGTTTTCACGGTTGCGGCTGATGACAGCGCCAGTCAAACCGTACTCGGTGTTGTTCGCGATTTCCAGTGCATGATCGAAATCGTTCGCTTTCGTGAACGCTACCACTGGGCCGAAGATTTCTTCTTGCATGATGCGAGCTTGTGGATCTACATCTGCAAATACAGTTGGCATGATGAAGTAGCCGGATTCTGGACCTTTTTCGCCACCTGCAACCAGTTTGCCTTCTGTTTTACCAATCTCAATGTACTCGAGGATTTTGTTGTATGCTTTCTCGTCAACTACAGGACCTGTGTAGAACTCGTTGGTTCTGATGTCGCCGACAGTCAGTTGTTTGGTCAGCTCTACTACGCGGCCCAGTACTTGATCGTACACGTCTTGGTGAACGATCGCACGGGAGCAAGCGGAACATTTTTGACCGGAGAAGCCGAATGCAGAAGCCACGATGGACTGTGCAGCCAACTCGGTGTCGCAATCGTTGTCAACCACGATGGAGTCTTTACCGCCCATTTCGGCAACCAGACGCTTCATCCATTTTTGACCTGGACGATGTTTCGCAGCCAGTTCGTTGATACGCAGACCTACGTCACGGGAACCTGTGAAGCTGATGAAACGAGTCAGGTTGTGCTCTACGAGGTAATCGCCGATTTCGCTACCGGAACCTGGTACGAAGTTCACAACACCAGCTGGTACGCCAGCGTCTTCGAGGATTTCCATGAATTTCGCAGCGATAACTGGAGTCGTAGAAGCAGGCTTCAATACAACAGTGTTACCCGCTACGAGAGCTGCTGTCGTCATACCAGCCATGATCGCCAGAGGGAAGTTCCAAGGCGGGATAACGATACCTACGCCAAGTGGAATGTAGTACAGTTCGTTGTCCTCATCCGGGATACGTGGCAAGTCATGGCGCTGGGACAGCTTATCCATTTGACGTGCATAGTATTCCATGAAGTCGATTGCTTCTGCTGTGTCAGCATCAGCTTCTGGCCAGCTTTTTCCTGCTTCTTTTACGAGCCAAGCAGAGAACTCATGCTTGCGGCGACGCAGGATTGCTGCTGCTTTATACAGATAGCGGGAACGTGCTTGTGCAGGCACCTTTTTCCATGTTTCGAAAGTGCTAGCAGCTGTTTGGATCGCTTTTTCAGCCAGTGCTTGGTCAGCCTGGGAAACAACGCCCACTACTTGTTCTTTATTAGAAGGGTTGAAGGAGCTGGATTTCTTTTCAGTTGTGATGCGTTCTCCGCCGATAATAAGCGAATACTCACGGCCAAGCTCACTTTCTACCTTAGCGAGTGCTTCTTCAAATGCCTTTTTATTTTCTGGCAGACTAAAATTGGTGAACGCCTCGTTTTTGAATTCCACTTGCATCTGTGACGCCTCCTTATCGATATCTTCCATGTTTCGGATCACTCATAAAACATATGCAAGGATCATACCAACCAAACAATTAAAAGCTCGACTCTATTAGTGTTTGCATTTTTCCCGAAAAATCACCGCCATGATTCAAGAAGTATTTCGAACACTTTTGTACATGAACCGTTCATCACTTTACACTTTTGTTCAACTCACTATCTTTTGTGTACAAAAAAACACCCGACTTACTCACCTTTTCAGGCGATCATTCGGGTGCTTGTTGCTTTTCCTTATTGTCTGTAAATATGCATATACGGCTCACCATTTGTCGGTCGAATGTAGAGCGACAATGGTTTGTTCATCGACTGCACGTACATGTTGACATGGACGTTCTTATCGAATAGTTGGTTGATACTGCCCGCTGCAAATTGAGTAAACTGCAATACCTCTGTTCTGGAGTCATACTCTGCCGTAGCTGTGATTGTCATTTCCGTCAGCCTGCCATCCATGAAGCGCCCCAGACCAGTCATCCCGATGTACTCACCGAAATAACCCTTAGACTGGCGCATGAGCTTATCGTACTGCAAGGACACTTCTGGGTACTTCTTCTCAGCCTCAGAGCTTGGGAATAGTAAAAACTCCTCTTCGATCGGCAGCCACTTGGATACCGTTGCTTCATTCGCCCCTACAGTTCCTGACATGATAAAGTGACCTGGCACCAGAGAAGAATTCGCTTCCGGTACTTGATACATCAAAATCAATATCGGAACCTGCGGGCTGTTGGCACGTACAGACTGCACAATACGAGCTGCGACCTGCTGGCCTTTTGCTTGCAGTTCTTGAGTCGTGTAGACCTTGTCCTGACCGGTTGCATCCTGGTAGTTCGGCGAAAGCGACAAGCCCAACACCATGCCAGCCAAGCTCTTATCCTTTTTGTTCAGGTAATCGTGCTCCAACACGTGCACGAGAATTCCGTTTTTCTTTTTCCCGTTGGCCCCAGCCGTCTTTTCTTGTGCGATCCACTGGGTGACTTGCTCTTTTTTAACCACTTGACCTTCTTGGAAATAATACTCGGACGTCGGGAATGTCTCCCGAGCAAACTCCATCAGGCCTAATTCAAGATGACTGAAATCGATGCGATATTTCGTATCCCCAAGCATACCTCGCGTCTGGTTCGGCTGATATGGCGTAATACTGCCGTAGTAATCCTCGGATACTTCCACTACCTCCGACAAGGACGGTGTAGTAGGCTCAGGAGCTTTGTCCTTGCCCCCAGGTATCAACGAGCAGCCAGTCAATGCCATCACAAGAAGTACAGCTGTGAAGAACCTGCATCCTGTCAAAAACTTCACTTTCATAGATTACTCCTTTTCGTATCCAAAAGTGGGCGATGTACAAATCATTCGTTCCACTTGATCCATCGATTGTCTTCGAGCTTATAGATCAATGCCGATTCGCCAATCCCCACCCATTTTGTATCCTCGCCACCTGACGCAATGACAATCAGCTTTTCTGGTGAGCGAGCATCAAGCAAACGCCATTCGCCCTTGATTTTCTCATAGATACCTTTTTCGGTTGCGACAGCGAGAGTGCCAGTTCGTCTGTTAATGGCGAGCGAATAGATCTGCTGTGCTCCGGGAATCTCCTCTGTCTTCCACTGCCCCTCTTCATTATAGAGCAAGCTGAATTGAGCCGCTACATAGAGTCGGTCTTGTTCGGGATCAAAGTCCATGGCAAATACTTCCTGGTCCATCGGCTGCCACAGGCTCCAAGATTGGGCCTCGTCCGTCGATTGATAAATGCCTTCACCCGAGACAAAGGCAAACAGACGTATTTCGCCTCCTTGGCGACTCCCCACAAAGCTGCTGATATTCGCAGGCTCTGGCAACCCCTTGTTGACAGAAGCCCATTTTTTACCACCATCTGTCGAATGAAGAACCCCATCAATCCCGCCGACAAATATTTGCTTCGGATCATCCGGGTCCACAAACCAACCTTCGATCGCATACTGCTCTAAATCTGCCGAGAGAGATCCCCACGATCCACCCCCAACCGAGCTATACAGCCCTGCATCGGTGCCCACCCATATTTGCTTAGCATCATCGGTCATCATCAGATTGTGAATGGTTGCTCCCTGCTCCAATACGTCCTGATAGGTCAAGTCCCCTTGTAGAGCAGCAGCTGTAACTGTTGGAGGATTCGTATTGATTTGTTCACTGCCAGTACTGCTGTTACTTCCACAGCCAACCAATTGCAGCATGGCTAATACACCGATTCCCCATTTCAGAAAGCTATTCATGCTCTTCACGTCCCTTCCCTTACTCATCCGTTGTCGCCACCGTTTTCTTAGGCGTTGCTCTCCAATACTTGCAGGAAACCTGCTTCGTCCATAACAGCCACGCCTAGTTTTTCTGCTTTCTCCAGCTTAGAGCCCGCTTTTTCACCTGCAATCACCAGGTCTGTCTTCTTGCTGACGCTGCCCGTTACCTTCCCACCCAAGCGCGCAATCGCTTCCTCTGCTTCCTGTCGCGATAATTGCGTCAAGGTGCCGGTTAAAACGATTGTTTTGCCTGAGAATGGGAGGTCTGCGCCACTTTCAATGCGGATTCCTTTGTACTCCATGTTCACTCCGGCCGTACGCAGTCTCTCAATAACTGCCTGAGCCTGCGGCTGTGCGAAGTAGTTCACGAGACTCGCAGCCATTTTCGGCCCGATCTCATCGATTTGTGTAATCTCTTCTTCGGATGCCTGCATAATGGCATCGATATTGCCAAAATGCTCCGCGAGAACACGTGCCGCCTTGGCTCCGACCAAACGAATACCAAGACCAAACAGTACACGCTCCAGCGAGTTTTCCTTGCTCGCTTCAATCGCCGCGAGCAAATTATCTACGGACTTTTCACCCATGCGCTCCATGCCCATTAGAACATCGCGCTGTTGGTGCAAGTAATACAGGTCAGCAACACTGTGAATAATACCGTCGCGATACAGCTGAGCCACGACCTTTTCTCCCAAGCCGTCAATGTTCATGGCTGTTCGAGACACGAAATGAATCATGCCTTCACGGATCAGTGCCGGACACATCGGATTAATGCAGCGCAGAGCCACTTCTTCCTCCAAGCGCACCAGCTCACTGCCGCATTCCGGGCAATGCGTTGGCATGGCAAACGGTACTTCATTTCCAGTACGACGCTCTGGCAAGACCGCGATAATCTCCGGGATAATGTCACCGGCTTTTTTGACGACAACATGATCGCCGATAAGGAGACCTTTTTCCCGAATAATATCTTCGTTGTGCAAGGAAGCACGCTTCACAGTCGTACCTGCCAGACTAACTGGCTTCAACAAAGCAGTCGGGGTAACATTCCCTGTACGACCCACAGATACTTCAATACCTTCGAGAACCGTCACCGCTTCTTCGGCAGGGAACTTGTATGCGATAGCCCAACGTGGGCTTTTCGCAGTAAATCCGAGCTCCTCCTGCTGCGCGTAACTGTCGACCTTGATCACCATGCCGTCTATTTCATAAGGCAAATGTGGACGCTTCTCTGTCCAGCCGGCAATAAAAGTGAGAAGTTCATCGACTTCGTCAAATACGCGTCGCTCCTGATTCACCATGAAGCCGAGCGTCTCCAGCAAATCAAGCCCTTCACTGTGCGATTCCACTGTCTCCCCTTGCAAATCGCCAATGCCGTAAACAAACGTATCCAGTTGACGGGATGCAGCAATCTTCGGATCGAGCTGTCGGAGCGAGCCTGCTGCGGAATTACGCGGGTTGGCAAATAACGCTTCTCCACGATCCTCGCGTTCTTTATTCAGCTTTTCAAATGCTCCTTTGGACATGTAAGCCTCACCGCGTACCTCAAGGGTCAACGGTTTCGTCAGCCGCAAAGGAATGGAACGAATCGTTTTCAGGTTTTGTGTGATGTCTTCGCCTGTTGTTCCGTCTCCACGGGTAGCCCCGCGGACGAACAGCCCATTTTCATAATGAAGTGACACGGCCAGACCATCAATTTTCAGTTCAGCTACATATCGGACAGCCTGACTGCCAACGGCCTGACGTACTCGGCGGTCAAAATCCCTGATGTCCTCCTCATTAAAGGCGTTACCGAGACTGAGCATCGGTGTCCTATGAACGACCTTTTCAAAGAAGGGCAGCGGTTCTCCCCCTACACGCAAGGAAGGAGAATCAGGTGACTGCAAATCAGGGAAGCTGGTTTCAAGCTCCTTTAGCTCCCGCATCAATTGATCGTATTCCTGGTCAGAAATCTCAGGTCGATCCTCTTCATGGTAAAGACGATTATGCCGCTCAATTCGTTTCGCTAATTCTTTAATTTTTGTTTCCGCCGTCAATCGATCCATTTCGTTCATCCTTTCTTACTCTTACCTGTTCAAAAAGTTGGCTTTTCAGCACCGAGATAATGGTGAGAACCGTACGAAGGAGGAGCGGAGTGTAGGTCCCTACATGAGCACCGGACTTCGAAGGTGAACGCCATTATCGATGCGAATAAGCTTCCCGGACTGCTTCGTGATCAAAAGACGACTTTTTGAACTACCATTTTTGCGATTGGCTGTATTTGCATTTGCACACTATCCTTTTTGAATAGGAGCGAACTTCGCTAATAGCTTTTTAATGCCAGTCGGGCTTGGGAATGCAATGTCGAGCTCCATGTCGTCGCCCGTTCCTTTTACTTTGACGACCGTACCGTTGCCCCATTTGCCATGTGCTACTCTGTCGCCAACCTTCCAATCAACGCCTGCTCCTTGACCGTGACCAGGCAGTTTTTCACCCGCTGGACGGGTAAACGTAGCAGGTGTGCTGCTTGCGGTTCGTTGACCCATGCCAAATTTCGGAGCAGAGCCTGCTTGTGAGGAGGACGCTCCAAACGGTCTCGCTCCCGTGTCACGTCCAAAAGCACTGCCATCACGCTGTCCAAATGCACTGCTTCGTCCACCGCCGAAGCTTCGGTCCGCTGTCGCTGGATTTCCTTCCAACAGCTCAGCCGGAATTTCTTGCAGGAAACGAGACGGCGCATTCACATTGGTCCGTCCAAACAACGTCCGCATACGGGCACAAGTCATGTACAGACGTTCCTCCGCCCGTGTAATTCCCACGTAAGCCAGTCGGCGCTCTTCCTCCATCTCGGTATCGTCAAACAAAGAGCGACTATGCGGGAAGACACCTTCCTCACAACCAACCAGGAACACGACAGGAAACTCCAGCCCTTTGGCGCTATGCAAGGTCATTAATACAACCTGCCCATCTGCCGATACTTCCTCCTGAGCACCATCTTCTCCCAAGGAATCGATGTCTGCCACCAACGCGAGGTCAGTCAGGAAGGCTAGCAAGCTCTTGTCTTCATTTTTGCGCTCGAACTCCTGAGTTACAGACAGGAACTCCTCGATATTCTCCAGACGCGCCTGTGCTTCCAGCGTTTTTTCTTCTTTTAAAGAATCGCGGTATCCAGAGCGCTTCAGCACTTCTTCCACCAGCTCAGTCACACTCAAGTAATCGGTCATTTGCATCACATTCGAGATGAGATCATTAAAGGACAGGATCGCATTCGTCGTACGTGAAGGCAGCCCCATATAAGCCGTCTCCTGAATCGCTTGGAAAAGGGACTGACCATTTGCGTTCGCATACGCTTGTAGCTTATCTACTGTCGTATCCCCGATATTACGCTTCGGTACGTTGATAATGCGCTGCAAGCTGATATCGTCATCCGGATTGGAGATGAGACGCAAATAAGCCAAGATGTCTTTGATCTCTTTGCGATCGTAGAACTTGGTTCCGCCGACGATGGTGTACGGAATGTTCGACTTGATGAAAACTTCCTCGACCACACGGGACTGTGCATTCGTCCGATACAGGACTGCAAATTTGTCGTAGCGCTTGTACTGTGCCATCTGCTTGCGAATCGTATCGACAATAAAATACGACTCGTCATGCTCGGAATCACCCTGGAAGCACATGATCTTGTCGCCACCCGGATTCTCCGTCCAGAGCTTCTTTTCCTTGCGCAGCTTGTTATTGGCAATGACCTGATTCGCCGCTTGCAAAATCGTTTTGGTAGAGCGATAGTTTTGCTCGAGCTTAATAAGTTTGGCTTCGGGATAGTCTTTTTCAAAGTTTAAAATGATCGAGATGTCGGCACCGCGCCATTTATAAATACTTTGGTCAGCATCCCCCACGCAGCATACATTTCGATACTTGTCTGCCAACATGGAAATCAAAAGGTATTGCGCCCGGTTTGTATCCTGATACTCGTCTACGTGTATGTAACGGAATTTCTTTTGATAAAACTCCAAGACTTCCGGCACTTCTTTAAACAGACGAACCGTCGTCATGATCAGATCGTCGAAGTCCAGCGACTGGTTATTTCTCAGCTTTTTCTGATAAGCCGTGTAAACCTTTGCTGCCACTTGTGCAAATGGATCGCCCGCAAGACGCGTATAGGTTTCTGGATCGGTCAGCTCGTTTTTCGCTCCACTGATCGCTGCCAAAATCGAACGCGGCTCATACTGCTTCGGATCGATGTTCAATTCTTTTAAACATTGCTTGACGACAGACAGCTGATCACCAGCATCCAAAATGGAAAAGCTGCGATTGATGCCGAGTCGGTCGATATCCCTGCGCAAAATCCGCACACACAAGGAGTGAAATGTCGACAGCCATGCATCCTGCGCTGCCGCTCCGCCAATAATGGCAGCCACACGGTTTTGCATCTCGCGTGCTGCTTTGTTGGTGAAGGTGATTGCCAAAATGCTCCAAGGTGCTACCTGTTTGGCACTGATCAAGTATGCGATACGCTGTGTCAGTACCTTGGTCTTGCCGCTACCCGCACCGGCCAAAATCAAGACGGGGCCTTCTGTTGTAAGGACTGCTTCCCGCTGCTCCGGGTTCAGCCCTGCTATGATACGATCTGCAAAAGACATATGTATAAATCCACCTTTCCACGTTCCCTAGACGAAAGCATATGTTCCTATTTTCGCACAGATCGCAGTGGAGTTCCAGTTCGTATCCCGAACAGGAAACATCATCCTTTCGGCAGCAATGGCTCGTACATCAAATAAGCCCGATTCTGCGTCAGCCATTCTTGCTCCACCCATTCTCCTTCCAGCGAATAAACATCAAGATACAATTCATTCTTCCGTTCATACCCTCCCCAAATCGAAGGATGGATCTCATGTTCTTTCTCGATAATGACATACGTCCGTGTCGGAGGCATGTCTGAACGCCACTCCCCTACCAAATGTGTATCGGTCAGATAGACATGCAGTTGAAAGGGCTGAGTCGTCCGGTTGGCGATTTGCAAATCCAGATAGTTATAGAAACAAGTTGCCCCACTTCCGAACGGCTGTGTCCGATTCGAATCGGGAAAAACATCGTAGCTATGACGATGTCGTTCCGTCACTGTCAACGGCGTATGCAGGGTCATCCAGTACAGCAGATTGGAGAGCTGACAAAGCCCTCCGCCAACTCCAGCTGTGACGCGTCCCTGTGAGAGCAACATGCCCTCTACATAGCCTTTGCTACGGGTCGGCTTGCCAATCTGTTTCCAGTACGAAAAGGTTTCTCCAGGATGGATAAGCAATCCGTTCAGTCGTGCAATCGCCAGACGCAAATTGATCACTTTGTTGTGCTGCATCCACATTTCCACGTTCTGTAATGGGCGTAACAAAATCGTTTGATGAGAATAATGGACATAACGCAACCATTCGCTTCTTTTCTCATGAGCGAACCTCGTTTGACCAAATGTCCATTGTACATACCTTTTCCAACGAAAATAGGCCATGCCTGCTGCCAGACGCCACTTTCCCCGTGCGATCGGTTTCATTGCGCACCCCGACTTCCTGATTATTACAATAGACGCAAGAATTTGGGATGAAGTTGCGGTCGAATACGGGAGAGCCCCTCACTTCTTACACTTTTGTAAGCGAGACGTAAGCATATGCCATTTCTCCTCCATCTCCGGATGAGCTAGGATAGGAAAAGTGCGCGATCGGACGACGAACAACGAGAGAAGGAAGTGATGGGATTGAAAGAAAACGCACCTACCATGAACCAACGAATTGATACAGTAGATACCGTACGGGGCTTCGCCTTAATGGGCATTCTCCTCGTCAACATTGTGGCATTACTGTATGCACAAACACCTGAGATAGGAAGTGTGGACCACTGGCTGTTCCAGTTTTTCAATTTCTTTGTGGAATCTCGCTTCTTCGTGATCTTTTCCTTCTTGTTTGGCGTGGGCTTCTATATTTTCATCAGTCGTGCAAAAGCAAAAGGGGCCAATAGTACCGTTTTGTTCATTCGGCGTTTGATTGCGCTGCTCACTCTTGGCTTTGTGCATAAAATGTTTCACCCTGGCGAAGCGCTCTTCATCTACGCCATCTTCGGCTTCATCTTACTGCCTTTTTATCGTTTGAAGGCGAAAACCAATCTGGTCGTCGGCCTTATTCTGTCTATAGCTGTCTGCGCTACCGGCTTCAAGCCGCTTTTGGTGCTTCCGTTGTTTATTTTGGGACTCGCTGTTGGGCAGTACGGGGTCTTTCAGGACATTCTGAGATTTTTGCCTGTGATTAAAAAAGTGCAGGGCGTGACCTTCATCCTTTCGTTAATCGGCTTGTTTATCCAATACCGGCTGACTCCTGCTGATCCAGCATTGGGTGGAGCGAATCTGGTTGTAGACGATACCATGTCAGAAGAAACCCTACAGCATTTGATGAACTACACGATTGCCTTGACCTCCACAGGTCTTGTCATGGCTGCCTTCTACACAACGACCCTGATTCGGCTCTTGCAAAACAAAACCGTCCAAACGCTCTTGTCTCCGCTAACCAGCTACGGTCGCATGGCTTTGACAAACTACGTCGGACAAACCGTATTGATCCTTGTGGGAAGCTATTTGTTCGATTGGTTCGGCAATCTGGGCTACTTGCAAACGACACTGATCTGCCTCGGTATCTACGTGGTCCAAATGGTATTTAGTGTACGCTGGCTGTCTGTCTTCCGCATGGGGCCACTTGAGTGGGTATGGCGATTATTTACGTATATGAAAATCACACCACTGCGAAAATAAACAAGCAAAGACCCCAGAAAAAGCTGCCTGACAGCTGATCCGGGGTCTCTTTCTATTTTTTCGCCAAGTATTTGCGAATGTCAAAAGCAACGGCTGCCACAATGATGAGCCCTTTGATGATGAGCTGCCAATACGGGTTGACTCCGATAAACGTAAGTCCGTAGTTGATGACGCCAAAAATAAGGACACCCGCAAGCACACCTGGAACGGTACCAATTCCGCCAGACGTCGAGACTCCACCTACCACACAGGCTGCAATGGCGTCCAGCTCGTACATGTTGCCGTAGTTGTTCGTCGCGCCACCTGTTCTGGCTGACTCCAGAACGCCTCCGAGTCCATACAGGGCACCAGCAATGGCATAAATAATCATGAGGTTAAAAGCGACGTTGATCCCGGAAACAGTTGCGGCCTGCATGTTGCCTCCGATGGCGTACATGTTTTTTCCAAGCCGTGTTTTATTGAAAATCACCCAGACGATGAACGCAACCATGATCGCAATGATAACGATATACGGAATCGAATACGGGCCACTCGGGCCGATGTACCCTGTCCCAAGCTGATTGAAGTCACTGCGCAGTCCAGCAATTGGCTGCGATTGATTGGGCTCCATATCAAAATAGATGGAGTTGAATCCGTATACAATGACCATCATGCCTAACGTGGCGATAAAAGGGGGCACACTAAAACGAGACACAATGATGCCATTGATCAGACCAACCAGCAAGCCCGCAGCAATTGCAATGAGAATGGGGATAAGCAACGGCAAATCGGGTAAATCCGGGAAAAACCTCCGCGGATAATCTTGGCTTTGCAGCATCGAGGCGGAGATGACAGCCGTCAATCCAACCACTCGCCCCGCTGAGAGATCCGTTCCTCCTGTGATGAGAACAAACGCAGCACCCAAGGCAATAATGGCGCGAGTTGAGGATTGCATCAAAATATCCCGAAGCGTTGTAATGGAAAGAAAATTGGGATCGTAAATCGCTATTCCCGCTATTAACAAAACCAGAACGATATAGATGGCGTTTTGCGTAACAAAGCCTTGCACCTGTTTAGCAGACAACTGAGACATACCTCTTCCCCCTCCTTTCTCATGCAAGATGTTTGGTAGCCAGCCGCATGATCTCTTCTTCGGTTGCCGCTGGGCCAGACAAAAAACCCGAGAGCCTCCCCTCGCACATGACCATGATCCGATCTGACATTCCAAGCAACTCCGGCATTTCCGAGGAAATCATGATGATGCCTTTTCCCTGACTCGCCAGCTCCGCGATGATTGTATAGATTTCGTATTTGGCGCCGACATCGACTCCACGCGTAGGTTCGTCCAGCAATAAAATATCCGGATCAGTCAAAAGCCACCGCGCCAGCAGAACCTTTTGCTGATTGCCTCCTGACAGGTTTTTGATCAGTGCTTTCATAGAGGGAGTCTTAACGCGGAGCATCTCGATGCTGCGGCTGACATCGGCTCTACACTTGCGCTCATTGAGGAGCAGAAAAGGGGTTTGATAACTGGACAAATTCGCAATGACCGTATTTTCCAAAATCGATAAGACAGGAATGATGCCGGTGACGCGCCGCTCCTCCGTCAAGAGCGCCATTTTGTACTTCTTCGCATCCTTCGGTGATTTGATCCGTACCTCCTGACCGTTGATCGACACTTTCCCTGCTGACACCGCGCGCAGTCCAAACAATGCCTCAATCAGCTCTGTTCGTTGTGCGCCCACGAGGCCGCCTATGCCCAAGATTTCGCCTTTGCGTAATTCAAACGACACGTGCTGAAATGACTGGGGGAAGGGTGAGGTCAGTCCCTCTACCTTCAAAATCGGTTCCCTTGGCGTATTGGATCGACTCGGGAAACGCTGCGTCAGGTCCCGTCCGACCATTTTGGAGATGATCAGGTCTGTCGTCAGCTCGGTCGCCCGCCATGTTCCAATGAGCTTGCCATCGCGCATGATCGTCACGTCATCCGCAATCCGTAAAATTTCTTCCATCTTGTGTGAAATATAGATAATGGCGACACCTCTGCTCTTCAGTTCGCGGATGATCGCAAATAACTGCTCCACCTCGTTTCCCGTCAAGGAAGACGTCGGTTCGTCCATAATAATCACTTTGGATTGGTAGGAGACAGCTTTGGCAATTTCAAGCGACTGTACCTTGGATACAGACAAGTCACGGACTACAGCGTGCGGATTCAGGTCCATTCCCAGATCAGCAAACAGCTTCTCTGTATCCGAAAGCATTTTTTTCTCATCCACAAACGGAAAAGGACCGATTCTTTTGACCGGAAAACGTCCTAGCCATATGTTTTCCATGACATTGCGAAAGGGCACCGGATGTAGCTCTTGATGAATCATGGAGATGCCATGTGCCAGCGCGTCCTTTGAGCTGCTCATCGTCACCTGCTCTTTGTTTAACACGATTTCTCCCGCATCTGGCCGATAAATTCCGAAGAGACACTTCATCAGGGTCGATTTGCCTGCTCCATTCTCTCCCATCAATGCATGGACTGTGCCGGGACGGACTTTTAGCGTGACATCATCGAGTGCCTTGACCCCTGGAAATTCTTTATGAATGTGGTTCATTTCCAATAAAAACGCATGCTGGTCCATGCGAATGCCCTCCTTTTTGCAAAAATCATCCCCATCACCGAAACAGGAGAGTCGGATTCGTCTCTTCACCGACTCTCCTGCTTTTTTATTTCGCGTCGTTCATGTTTTCCTTGGTGATTTTTTTGTAGGGCACCCACACGTACTTGCCATCCGTAATGTCAAAGCCTGTGGAATCTTTCGTTGGCGTTTCGCCCTTTGCCAAAAACGCAGCGATACTAAGGGTGGCTTTTCCTTGGTTATTCGCATCGTTGAGGACCGTTCCGAGCAAGGTTCCTGCCTCCAGCTCCTTCAGTGCAGGTGCTGTGGCATCCACGCCAACAACAGGCATATACTTGCCATTCGCAAAATAGCCGGATGCCTTCAGCGCTTCGATCGCCCCTAGTGCCATATCGTCGTTGTTGGCAAGAACAGCTTCGATCTTGTCACCGGATGCTGCGAGGAAGGCTGCCATCTTTTCCTGCCCTTTTACGCGATCCCACATGGCTGTATCTTCCGCGACCTTCTCTACTTTAATCCCTGCATCTTCAATCGCCTTCACCGAAAACTTCGTCCGCAGCTCAGCATCCTGATGCCCTGGCTCACCTTTTAACATGACGTATTGGAGGACGCCATCCTTGTTTTTATCTGCTTCCGGGTTTGACTTCCAGTAATCGACGATCAGCTGCCCAGAAATCGTGCCGGATTCCTCCGCTTTTGCTCCCACGTAATAGACCTTATCCCACTTCTGCATATCCTCTGGCATCGGCTCACGGTTAAAGAAGACGACAGGAATATTGGCTTGCTTCGCCTTGTCGATAAGGACACCAGCAGCTGTGCGATCCACCGGATTGATGGCGAGGGCGTTTACCTTTTTGTTAATGAACAAATCCACTTTGTCATTTTGCGTAGGCTGGGCATTTTGGCTGTCTACAATGTCCACTTCCGCTTTGCCCTCCGCGGCCTTAGAAATCGCATTGCGCACTCCTGTCATGAACGTATCATCGAACTTGTAGATGGCGACTCCGATTTTGGGATTCCCCGCAGGAGCCGATCCTCCCCCCGACGCTGTCGGCTGCGAACCGCCTGATTGTGAGCATCCAACCACCGAGAGTGTAACAGCGGCCACCAATGTAGTGGCAATCAGCTTTCTCATTCGATAATCCCCCTTTATCCCCTATGTTTACATCTGATATACACCAAATGTAAGCGTTTTCCCAAATGTGTTCCATCGAAAATCCTGCGCATTTCTATCAAAATTCTCATCTGTTTTTCGGGGGCCTATTTAACGAAGGGGAAAAGGAGCTTTTGATTCTCCGACCAGAACATATTCTCCCGATCGATTACTTTTGTTCCGGTGTCGACCAGACTGGGCACGGCTTCACCGTTGCTCGCTTCGACTGCGTACTTGACCCCGAGATATCCCATCGATAGCGGCTTCTGGATGATCGTCGCGGAAATGATTCCTTCCTGCAAATACTCCAGTACTTCCGGCGGACTGTCGATTGCTACGATTTTGACTTTGTCCCGCAGTCCACTGTTTTCCATTTCCTCGGCCACACCGATCGCAGTACTGGCATCGAGTGCAATCACCCCTTTCAACTGCGGATGCTTGCGGATCAGTCCGCGCGTCCAGTCACCGATCTGCTTTTTATCCAAGGGAACATTTTCGTTGGCCACCAGTTCAACCTGCGTTTCCCGTGGGAGCAAATCGAGGATGCCCTGTTCTCTTTGTTTGGCATTTGCCTTTACCCGATCTGTGCCGAGCAATGCGATTTGTCCCTTTTTTTCGATCAGGAATACCATTTTTTCGAATGCCTTCATGCCCATATCGTAGTTACCCGTCCCAATGTAGCTTTTGACGGCTGAATCATTTCCGACTGTGTCGAGTACAAGGATCGGGATGGCCCGCTCTCTTGTCAGCTTGATGGCTTCTCGCAAGACTTGTTCGTCACTAGGTGCCACCACGATTGTCTCGGAGCCATCAGCAATTGCCTGCTGCACCAGTTCCATTTGCCTGTGGGCATCCTCCTCATAGTCCGGCGCGTAAAAATTCAGGTTTCGCTCATATTCCTTGGCAGCCATCTCCGCTCCGAGCTTGACCGTTCGCCAATAATCGCCGTGCTTCATACGGACGATCAGCGCCACTGTCTTTTTCTTGTCTACTTCCCCATCCGTAAGCGGAGCACTACACGAGTAGAAAAGCGTCACCGCTACCAAAAAGAACAGTCCGTATACGCTAAATCGTTTCACCGCTGCTGTCCTCATAAACGATCTCGCTCCTCTGCAAGTTGGCGCGGAATCCATACACGCACAACGGTCCCCTCTTCCTGTTCGCTCGCGATTTCCAAACCGTACTCTTCGCCGAAGGTCAAGCGGATGCGCTCTTGCACGTTTTGAATCCCAACGCCTGATCCTTCTTCGCTTTTGTAAAAGCCAGCTTTTACTTGTGCAAGAACATCAGGGGACATGCCCAAGCCATTGTCGCTTACCTGAAGTAACACCTTACCGTCGATGAGTGCTGCCAATATACGAATCCTGCCTGGATCAGCCAAATGCTCAATTCCGTGGTAGATGGCGTTTTCCACAATCGGCTGGAGCAGTAACTTCAGCGTCAGACAGTTGAGCACCTCACCTTCATCCTCGACCACGATCTCGTACTCAAATTTTTGCTTGTACCTCATTTTTTGAATAATGAGATAATGTCGCACATGCTCCAGCTCTTCTCGCACCGTAATAATGTTCTTGCCTCTGCTCAGGCTAATCCGAAACAGCTTTGACAACGAAGTAATCGTGGTGATGACATCCTCGTTTTTTCCGTTGCCGACCATTCTGACCACAGAGTTCAACGTGTTGTACAGAAAATGCGGATTGATCTGTGCCTGTAGCACCTCCAGCTCGCTTTTTCGTTTGGCTTCCTGTTCCCAAATGATCTGGTGCATCAATTCCCTGACCTTCGCGACCATCAGATGAAAACGCAAGGAAAGCTGCTCGACCTCATGGCTTCCCCGGATCGGTTCACTCTCTGAAAAGTCTCCCTGCTCCACCTTTTCCATGGATCGCTCCAGCAGCTTGATCGGTCGTGATATTTTCGCAGAGAGATAGTGCAGCACGAACAGCACAATGACAATTACAAAGATGAGCAGCCAAAAAATGAAGCGACTGATTTCGTTTTTGGTCGTCACAATCTCGTCCATATAGGAAACCCCAATGATTTTCCAGCCTAGCTGATCAATCGTCTTGATGGTGATCAAGCGCGTTTCATCCTGTGTCTCTTCTACATAGCTGCCGTAGGAATGCTTCAGCGGCAAGGAACGGTTTTCATTTTTCAATCCGGCGTAAATCAACTGCTGCTGCGGATGGTAGACAATGTTCCCAACCAAATCGATGATGTAGACGTACCCCTTTTTCCCCAAGCCCACTCTTTGGCACAGGTCATCGATCTCTTTGAAATTCACATCGACTAAAAGTACAGCCGGAATTTCTCCGTCAGGTCCGTGGAGAAGAATTTCCCGACTCATCGAGACGACCCAGGTGTACTCCCCTTTAAACAAGTTCTGGATATGCGGGAGCGAAAAGGACAGGTTCGTCGGGTCCTCGATCGCCTTTTGGAACCAGCTCTGTTCGGTCAAACGAGTGTTTCTCCTCAGTACTTTGGAAGGAGTGGTGGCCAATAACGTTCCGTCACGTGTAAAAACCGCGATGGAGACGATGTCCTTTCTCGTTTCTACGATTGTCTCCAGCTGTTCACTCAGCTTGTCTGCCGTGAGTCCCTTGCTTCTTCTGATCTTATCATCGACGAGTTCGAAAATTTGCGTCATCCCATTCAAATAGCTGTCCAGATTGTATTTCACCTGCTCCAGGATTTGCTGCGTGTGCAGATAGGCGTTTTGCTCAGCTGTCTGCGCAAATTTTCCGTACAGCATCACCCCGACAAACAGCATGACGAGTACCGTTACGAGCGTAAAGGAAGTGGTAATGATAAATTGAATCCTTTTGACCTTGATCACCGCGAGCAATCTTTTCATCGGTTAACCTTCCTGCTCGCTCTGACTTCGGTACTCTTTAGCGGACATGCCTGCATACTTGCGAAAGCTGAAACTAAAGTAATTAGGATCGGTATATCCTACTTTCTCCGCGACTTCAAAGGACTTCAAATCGGTCGTCCGCAAAAGCTCCTTGGCTTTTTCCATGCGCAATGACAGGAGATAGGACACAAAGGTGGTTTTCGTCTCTTTCTTGAAAATACCGCTAAAATAACCGAGGCTGATGTGCAGATGATCGCACACCTTGTGGATGGATATGTCGGGAGAATGATAGTGCGTGTGGGTGTAGTCCAATGCCTGGGTGATCAATCTTCTGTACGTCGTTTGCCGTCCGCTTGCGATACTCGCCATGATGCGCTCACAAATTTCTGTAATCTGTACGCGTGCGTCCTCCATACCGGTAAAAGTCGTCATGACCTGCAACAGGTGGTATTGACCACCAAACAACTGGTCCATATCGACCTCGGCTCGATGGGCCGTCTTCAAAATCGTCGTCATAATCTCCAACAAAAAAATTCGATAATCGTCAATCGATATGGGTACACCCATCATTTGATCAAACATTTCATCGATTACGATCCGAAGCTCCGCACTCGTCCCCATTTTGATACACCGAACAAATTCATGCTCCCTTCTCTCATCGAGTCGTATCTGCTCACTCGCTTGCTTTTCCACGTCATTGATCACAATCATCCTGTTGCAGCCAAGGATGCTTTTGTAGTCGAGTGCCTGCCTGGCGTCCTCATACGAGTAAGGGAGTGCTGCTACATCTGTCACGACGTTGCCGATTCCGATGGTTACCGTGATGCTCATATATTTTTCAATCGTTCGCCTGATTTCATCTGCGATGTTTTGTGTTCGCACTTCAATTCGCTGCGTGTCGTCTGCCATTGTTTGCATGAGCAGCACGACCTGATCTTCATGGAGAAAAACGATACCTTCCTGCTTGCCTGCGTTCAGCTGCTCTTCTGCAATATTTTTCACAGCAAAAAGAAACAGCTGCTGCTCCTCCTGCTTGGGCTGGTCGACACAGATGATAGCCACGAGATATTCGGGACTCCTGAGCTCTATCCCGTATTCGCAGGCTTTTGAAAAAACATCGTGCTGGACTAGCTGACGACTCAGCAAAGATGATAAAAAAACCTCCCGCAAAACCGGCAAGCTTTTTCGATAACTATCGCGCAAAAGCTGAACGTTTTCCCGATGTGCCGCCTCTTCGTCCATCCGTCGCTTGACCTTGTCCAGCACTTCCATCAGCTCACTCGCAGAAAACGGCTTGAGCACATATTCATCAATTTGCAGCTTCACGGCCTTTTGTGCATACTCGAACTCATCAAACCCAGTCAGGATAATGATGCGAATGGCAGGATACTCGCGCCCGATGGACTCCGCCAGCTGAAGTCCGTTCATAAAGGGCATCTTGATGTCGGTTACGACGACGTCCGGTCGCAGCTTCTCAACCAGCTCCAATGCCTCTCTGCCGTTCTCTGCTTTGGCAACCACCTCGTATCCGTGGCTATGCCAGTCAATTTCTTGGCTAACCCCTTCTCTCACATCTTCTTCGTCATCTACCAATATCAGCTTATACATAGGCACCTCCCGCTGTTGTATTTGTACAACGGGAGGCGACTGTTTTCCTGCCAATGGAAGGTTATGGCGCTACCACGTCATATTCAGATCATCTGCATAGAACAGAATCGCTTTATGATAGGCCAAAATCGTAGGATCGCTTGAGGTTTCTGCGAGGTTTTTCAGGAGGAGATTCATGGCTTCGTGGTGCTTCCCGAGATTGTAATAGGCCATGGAAAGAAAAATCGGAAAGGAACGGTCCTCGGGAAACTGTTGCATCCCCTTCGCGAGCGTAGCTGCTGCCTGCTCGTATAGTCCCAGCACGCGATACGTACTGCCCAGACCCAGTAATGCCCCTTGCAGGTCGTCATCGACAGACAGTCCAAGCTCAATTGCTTTTTCGTAAAAGGGAACGGCTTCCTTCTCCAATCCGGCTGCGTCGTGGCACCACGCACATTGATAATGGGCGACAGGATCAGTCGGGGATTGGCTGACGAGCTGAAGGGCAAGCTGGATCGCTTCGTCCAGATGCCCTTCTTTTCGCAGTTGAATGATATTTTGGATCATCGGGTTCATGTGAGCACTTCCTTTGCCTGAGTATCTCTCTTCCCCCTAGCGTAACAGGGCAACTTGGCAAGGTGAAGACGTAATTTATGTGCCCTGCAAAGATTTTGCCCGCTCTCTTTCGCTTCTCCGTTGTCGGTACGCTCTCATCCACGACCAGCCCAAAATGAGAAACGGAACCAGAACCAACAGGATCAACAGAATGCCGTCCCAAAACTCCCACGAGTGAAGCGGAGCGTTCTTCATGTCGTCGCCGATGATCCAGATAAAATCGACCGCCATGCGCAGTTGATACTGGACAAAGAACCAGATTCCCCACACCGATCCAATCAAGTAGACCCAGCTATACCAGCGGATAACTCTTTTCTCATGGTCGGCTACGTACTCCCATTCCTCCTGCTCATCCTGCCTCAAGGAACGGAATTTCCCTTTTAGAAACAGACGTGTATTCACCATCAAATTGGAGCAATGGAACTTGGTTGCCAGCACGTAATACAAATCCGTCTGCATGAAAACCATGAACTGAAAGGCCAAAGCCATGAGCAGGATCACATTCAGCATACGAATGAATGCTTCCATGAAAGGCACAAGCGTCAGCCAGCCTTGATCATTGGCAAACAACAGAATGACACCGATTCCCATAAACATCGCATCCCAGGACATTCCCGCCAAAAACGCCCTGTATCTGCGCTGTGGCTCCACGAGAACAATATTGGACATATTCGTCTCTGCTACAGCAAAAACAAGTCGATGCCCCAGACCAATACGACTGCCGATTCCCAATGATCGGGCCGCCATTAAGTGGGCCATCTCATGGAAAAAGAGAAAAACCCAAGTGGCCACGAAAGAAACCACAACCGAAACCGTCACGGAAGAAGAAACAAAAATATCGGAATAGACCGGAATATACTTGCCCGTAAACACACAAATCAAAAGACCTGTGACAAATAAGAGACCGTATAATCCAAAGGCAACACGATTAAAGAAAAACTGACCCGTCTCCTGCTTGATCCAAGAGAAATGATCTACTACCGGTACTGGCTCGTTGACAACTTCTCCATCTGCCATGTACACAAATTGATAGGAAGCAATTAAATCCTGCGCAAAGTCAAGCACATCCACCGGTTCGCCCAACTGTTCTTCCATGATCGTCGCGACTTCATTGATGCTCTTCCCTTCATCCAGCATATCGATGATCTCGACACCAATGGCCGGAAGCACAATGAAATTGCTGATATCCGTTCGTCCAATGAGGATCTCTTCCTCGTTTTCCGCCCGACGCGCAAGCGGGTGCATCTTGAGAATGCTCTCTCCTGAGATGTTCACTTGACCGACACCTTCCTCTCTTACAGGAACGACTCCTTACTTTGCGAGCACTTCATTTCTCTTGATATGAAAAATCGGCTCCGTTCCGCTGCCGCCCCCGCAAGTTGGGCATTCGGCTTCATTTCGCTCCCACTCAAAAAACACGCTCTTTTCCAACGTGTTGAAATCAAAAATGATAAATTTGCCTGCCGATTGTACCGGAGCGATTCCTGTCAAATACCTGATTGCATCGGAAGCCATCATTCCCGTAATCATCATGGTGTTGGGGGCAATGGTGGCGGTAGGCAGAATAAAGTTGGTATCGAGCAGCCTTTGGATCAACTGCGGATAGTCCTCGATCTGTGTAGAACGATGCAAATGCATGCAGTCGATACAGCCTGTCTTGCCCGGTTCTACCATGAAGAACTGTCCTTCGATCAGGTTGAATCCCCCGGCAATGAACGGGATTTGCAGCTTGGTGCAGGCATGATTCACCCATCTCTGCAAAAAGAAAAAGGGCTGATCGGCTGCGAGCATCACGAGGTCACTTCCGGCAATAACCCGCTCCACGTCTTCGCCTGACTTGATTTGCAGCGTCTCCGTTTCAATCAATACCTCAGAATGAAGCCTTCCGATGAAATCACGTGCCGCTTCCACCTTCAGGCGACCAATATCATGCTCGTTAAAGACCATTTGTCTGTTCAAATTGCTGAGCTCTACTCTATCAAAATCCACGAGCTTGATATGCTGGATTCCCGCTCCTACCAGATTGACCAGTAGTGTAGAGCCAAAGGCACCCATTCCCAGGATCGTCACTTTTTTTCTACTTACTTGCTCCTGTAGCTCGCTTGGACTTTGATTGAGATCGGTAAACAAGGAGAAGTAGCGGATATTCGCTTTATATCTTTCCTTTTGTTCTGAAGTCAGAGCGGAAGCCTCTTCCTTCGCCTGATCCATCAGGAAGCCCAATCCACTCAGTGATTCCACTGCTTCCGATATTTCTTCATACGTAATTTCGGGGTAATCCACAACCAATAATGTATGTATTTCACCGATAGTACGAGTGCCATCCATCAGTCTGATCATCTTGCGGATGGACCCGTTCTCGTCTTCCAATTCGAAGGTATAGCCAGGAGCCTCTCCCAAGCGGATCATTTGCTCTGTCACTTCATAAACGGGATGTACTGGTTTAAATAAAGGACGACGTTCCATACAAAACACCTCCCAATAATGGGGTTCGCTAACCCGGCTCATTTTAGATAAAAAAAGGGAATAGCTCGTGTGCTATTCCCCCTCTTCTTAAGAGAATTAAGCTGCTACTGCAGTAGTGCGAACGCTTTCAACTTTTTTCGCTTGGATTTTCATGGATAGTTCCTCCTCTCTATGATCGAAAATTAAGACAAGTTCATTATATTTCATAAATTTACATAAATCTACAAATATTAGCAAAAAATTATATATTCTGGTAATATTCGACTATTTATTTCGTAAGCAATAGGATTTTCCTTCCATTTTCTATGAATATTCTCAGAATTCCTTCTTTCAGGGAAATATTTTTCATTCTTTTTGGAAAATACCCCTGATTTTGGGACGCTTTTATTTGGGGATTCGTAGTAATAGGATGTAATAGGGAAATGTAACCAAG
The DNA here is from genome assembly GCF_013284285.1 of Brevibacillus sp. HB1.4B. Lineage (NCBI taxonomy): Bacteria > Bacillati > Bacillota > Bacilli > Caryophanales > Paenibacillaceae > Brevibacillus > Brevibacillus sp. HB1.4B. The sequence goes on along the minus strand of NZ_JABSUT010000004.1, from coordinate 167,886 downwards.
GTCATTTTTGTTTGATCAAAAAAGGAGAAGCTGCGCAGCGAGCCTTTTTTGCTTAGGGGGAGCACAAATGGAGGAAGATCAAGTGATCATCGGGCGGGTCTTGAAAGGAAACAAAGACTCCTACTCCGAGATCATTTCCAGATACCACGGAAAAGTAAGTTCCATTCTTCGTAAAATGCTGGGACATACACCGGATGCACAAGATATCGTGCAGGAAATTTTCATCAAGACGTATTACCATTTACCAGAATATAAAACAAACTACGATTTTTCTGCATGGTTATACCGGATAGCAGCCAACCACTGTCTGGACGAGCTGCGCAAACGCAAGCGAAAGCAGCGGCTCACCGCAAGCGAAGAGATAGAACCAGTGGATAGCCATACGCCGGAGGTTGCCTTACTGAATAAGGAGGGTCAGCGCCTGTTGCGTCAAAGGATGATGTCCGTCGAAGAAAAGTATCGGATCGTCCTCGAAATGCGCTACTTCGAATCATTGAGTTGTGAGGAAATCAGCCATCGACTGTCCATTCCGTCGAGTACTGTGCGGACGCGCCTGTCTCGTGGGAAAGACAAGCTCAGGGAAGCAATCGGGCATACAGGGCAAGGGGGGGACTTTCATCTATGAAATGCTTAGATAAAGGACAGATTGCTTTGTATCTATACGACCTTCTGGAACCAGAAGAAGCCAAGGACATGTCCGCCCATTTGGAAGAATGCCGTCATTGCCAGCGTAAGTTGAAGCAGGAGCTGGATGAGCTGGAAGATCCGGAAGACTCACTGGCGACAGACGAGCCGTCCGAAGTTGTCATTCATGGCATCATGGCGAACCTTCCCCCTTACCCTATACACGTTCTGAAACGATCAGAGAGACAAAAATTACAAAATAAAATCAATTGGAAAAAAAGGAGTCTGGATATCGTGAAAAAAGCAACGATCGCCGTAGCAGGAATAGCAGCTGTCGTCTATTTTGGAACACTTACCTCCCCTTCTTTTGCAACTTATGTACATGGTTTGTATGCATCTACCATCAAACCTCAGCTGAAGCAGACGCAAGAGAGCAGCCTTTTTGAAACACTAACCTCCACAAACCTCCTCATCCAACGTGGCCTTCAAGAAGGCTATAACCAAAAAGTTGATCTGAAAGCTGTCGATAATGGAATGACCCTTGAAGTAAAAGAAGTCATGGCGGACTCAAGGGATGTCCGAATTCTTTTTACCATCAAGGATCAGAATGGAAAACCAATTAAGGATCTGTTCTCTCGTGTTTTGCAGGACGATGTTCCAACCTATGAATTGAAAATAACAGATAAGGATGGCAAGACGTATACAAATTACGATCAGGAATTTCAAAACGGGCATAATGATTTGATCTCAGTAAAAGGACAGAGCGAGCTCATTATGCTCAGCCGTCCCATCCAAACCTTTTTTAGTGATACGAGCGAGATTCCAGATGAATTGAACATCGAACTTGTGATCAAGGACGTCGAAGACCTTGACGGAAAATGGAAGGTTATCTTTCCAGTTGACATTTCCAAAGCGAAAAAAGACACAAAAATTGTTCCCATCCATAAACAATACACCGCTCCAAATGGCGAATTGATTGATCTCAAACAAGTCATGGTGACACCAGGCCAGATGGAACTCGTCATCGAGAGCACCTTGGCAGAGGATACCTCTCAGGATCTTACCTATGAAATAGTGGATGATACGGGAGCGGTGCTTGCGAAATGGAGCGAAATGGACAGAGGGAACAAGGAGAGGTACCCACAGCCATATTACAAAAATGTAGCCAGAAACTACGATGTCCGTATTGTCGATGACACACCTACAGGCAAAATCGTTAACTTTCTCACATTTCACTCCTTGCCAACGGATAAAGACCTGACCTTTAGAGTCGCAGCGACCTATCAAACAACTTCCGCAGACTTTGAGCAAAAGCTGTCCATTGATACTCTGAAAAACAAGTCTGTCACGACAGAGCATGATGGAAACGTGTTCACCTTCTCGAATTTTACTGTAAAAGAAGAAACGATTAGGAACGAGAAGAGAATGAGTGCAACGATGCAACTGGATGCAACCTTGGCACCAGGTGTTGCGGACGTAGATAAATTTGCAGCAGTAGATGAAAATGGCAATAAATACACTGGCTATTTCAAAGGCTCACTAACAAGAGATGCAAAAGGCAATATTGTCTTGAGCGGTCCACTCGATTTGGTGAAAGATCTGAAAGTGATCCCGAAAGAACTGACGATTGTCATTAAAGAACAATTGAAAGAAAACAAAGATGTCGACTGGAGCGCAACCCTTCCCTTGAAAAACTAAAGCAGACATGAAAAACCACCTCGCCCAATCATAAGTTGGGGAGGTGGTTTTTTAGTTGCTTGTTCTCTTAACGGCCTTCACAGTAGCTAATGCAGCAGCTAGATCGTCATAGATAACATTCCCTACGACAACCGTATCTGCAATCGCAGCCATTTCTGCCGCTTGCTCCGGGTTGCGAATCCCGCCACCATAAAAGAGGTGGGCTTCGCCCGCGCCTGCTTTGGTAGCCTTCACGATTGCCGGATCGCCGTATGTACCGCTGTACTCCATATAGACAATCGGCAAACGACATATGTTCGTCGCTACCTGTGCGTACGCTTTGGCCTGCGAGGCATCCGCAATCGGACGTGCTTTCGTCAGATGTGCTACGCCCGCGTCTGGATTGGCGATAATATATCCTTCTGTAATGATCTCATCCCAATGAATATAAGCGCCAAACGCTTGAAGCCCCGATACATGCGGAGCAAAAATCCAGTCTGGATCGCCAGCGTTCAGTACGAGCGGGATCAAGTACGAATCAAATCCCGGCACAACTGCATCCAGCGAGGAAATCTCCAAGACAGCCGGTACTGCGTAACGTCGCAATCGCGACATCAATTCGAGCGTATTGTCATAGGTCACACCGTACGTGCCGCCTACAATGATCGCATCTGTTCCGGACTCGCAAATCGCCTCCAAGGCCTCGTCATCGATTGTTTTATCCGGGTCTAGTTTAAATGTATGGCGCCAGCCACGATAGTCAATCAACGTTGCCTGCCTCCTAGCTATTTTCCGATCCGCTCAAGCGCCATCTGGTATCCGTCATTTCCATAGTTCAAACAGCGTTTGACACGGGAAATAGTCGCCGTACTTGCGCCGGTCTCTGCTTCAATCTGATTGTAAGTAAAGCCTTTGCGGAGCATTCTCGCTACTTCCAGGCGCTGTGCGAGCGACTGCATTTCGTTCACCGTGCACAAATCGTCAAAAAATTGATAGCACTCTTCCATCGTTTCCAGGGAAAGAACAGCTTCAAACAACTGTTCGAGCCCTTTTCCTTTTAATTTTTCCAATTGCATGTCTGTCACCTCTGTTATATAGTCCGTCTTTCGAACGGTTTCTCACTGTACAATTTTTAAGCACTAAAGCTTTAACAATTATCTTAGAAGAAACCGCCTTCATCCGCAAGCCCTAATCCTTACTGGAACTTGAGCGACTTCGACAGACCCGGTGAGGCCGACAATATCGCCACCCATGTATTTCCTGGCAAAAGCGGTGCCTCTTGCGTCAAAGCCGCGTCCTCATAGGCACGGATGACACCATTGCTGCGCTTCCATTTGACCTTGCGTGCTTTTCCTTGCTGGAATAAATAACCGTCCCCCGGCCCGATTACATCGACCGATAGACGCCCTTCTTTATCCAGCACGCGGTGTTTGGCGGAGATGACCAACAGATTGCTCGTGGACAACTGTTTCTTGTCGCTCAAGTCCAAATGCGGCTTGCCTGCCGTAAAGCGCATGTATTTCTTTTGCTCGGCATCATAGGTAAAAGCAGCTTTATTCAATGAGTGGAAGGTCAGATCTACCTGTGTTGCAGGCTCGCCTTCCTTGATCTCAGCGTCCTCCTTCAGGAAAGTGAAGTGAGGCACCTCTGCCGTTTGACGCATCCCTTTATCCTGCATCGCTTTTTCCAAGAGCTCTGGCTTGGTGTACAGGTTATGTGGCATTTTCCGGAATTTTTCTCGCCAAAAGTATTGACCGTTCGGAATTTCATCCAGATGGCTGTAGTCTTTTCTCGCCAAGGTTTCCAGCGCATCCGGACTGCCTCCTGCGTGCACGAGGACCGCATCAAAGCCGTTCCCGATCTGGATAAAATAAGGACGGATACTGCGGACAGGTCCAATTACTTCTGGTTTTTGGCTTTGGAATATCGCAAGAAAGCGGGTCATTTCCCCTTCTGACAATACCTCATAAATCATATCCGCTTTGTTGACGCCTGTTTGTGGACGGGCGGGCGGCGCGTTGTTGATCATTACCATGATCGGGCGTTTGCTTCCCAGGTTTTCGTGACTGCCAAGTCCTGTCATCGGTGCCTTATACGCATACTCGACGGGCTGATTCGTTTCCGGTGGCGTTTGCACAATCGGATCGGGTATCTGCGGACTAGGTTGGGTGTCCACCGGCTTTTGAGCGCAGGCCGTTGTTAAGAGCATGAAGGCTAGTACCATGAGAGACGATTTGACTGTTCGTTTCATATGAATCGCTCCTTTCCATCTCTCGTTGTCTTTTTTTCCCTGTTTCTTTTTCCAGAAGGATACAGGGGAATCCTGCTTCCACACGTTTTCCACGATTCTCATACGCCCGTGCCACACATCTTGTTTTTGGCTATGCTACAATAATGAAAAACAGATGCAAAGCGAGGCCACAATCTATGAATACCCCCTACCTCGTCTATCTGGTGGACGATGAAACAAACCTGTTGGAGTTGCTGCAATCGTATTTGCAAAGTGCCGGATTGCAGGTGAAAGCGTTTTCTAGTGGCAAGGACGTCTTGCCGTTACTTGATGAAGATACACAACCACATTTGTGGATATTGGACATCATGATGCCCGACATCGACGGCTATGAGCTCTTGCGTCTCATTCGTGAAAAATCAAATGTCCCGATCATCTTCATCTCCGCTCGCGATCAAGATGTCGATAAAATCATCGGACTGGAACTAGGCAGCGATGACTACTTGGCGAAGCCTTTTCTACCACGCGAACTGGTCATCCGTGCGAAAAAGCTGCTACAGCGCACCTATGAAAAGCCCGGTTCCACTGCTTCCTCTACCCAAACTTTCCAAGATTGGGTAACGGTTGATCCTTATATGATCTCAGAAAAAGGCAGACAAGTAAAAGAAGGAGACGAACTCATTGATTTAACCACAAAAGAATTCGAGCTCATCGTCTACCTTTTGCACAATCAAGGCTTGGCCTTGAATCGCGAGCAGATTCTGACCTCCATCTGGGGGGAAGACTACATCGGCTCAGACAGGGCTGTCGATGACTTGGTGAAGCGCATCCGCAAAAAAATGCCCAAGTTTCCATTGGAGACGGTCTATGGCTTCGGCTACCGAATGACACGTATATGAGCAAATTCCGACTGAAAAACCTGCCGATTTCCAGGCAAATCCTCATTTTGTTCATGATCCTGACAAGCGTCCTCGGGGTTGGCCTTGGCATCGGGTATCCACTGGCTGTCAAACAGTATCTGGTATCCAACACTTACACGCTCTTGGAAGAAGAGTTTTACACATTATCACAGCATATCTCCTTCAACGAGCATAATGAGCTGCTGCCTGTTCCGGCTGCGGCCCCTTACTTTTTACAGCTCTTGCTCCAACGTTATGAGTACTCATTTGATATGATCGTCTATGCTGAGAACGGACGAGAGCTGGGCAGCCGAAGCAATGGCCGCATTCCCTACGAGGATGCCAAGGAGTTGTTCCGACAAGCCGCCTCGTATCCAAGCAACAAGCTCCAGCATGGTTCGCTGGACCGTGGAGCCGAGAGCTATTTATTCGTCAGCAAAAAAATGGATTACCACGGCTTCCCCTACTACATGGTGCTGTTCTCCAAGGAGCAGGAGCTCAACCAGATCAACTCGATTTTGACACGTCAGTTTTTGTTCATATTTGGTCTGCTGCTGCTCGTAAGCTGGTTGTTGGCCGTGTGGTTTAGCGGGTATTTGAGCAGACCGCTGCGCACACTTGAAGAGCTGTGTAAAAAAATCGCTCGTCGTCAGTTCGATATCCCGCTTACGATGGATCGCGGAGATGAGATCGGACAGCTCGCCCGCTCATTCGATATGATGAAAAACCAACTGAAGGAATACGACGAGTCGCAGCAACATTTTGTCCAAAATATTTCCCATGAGCTCAAAACACCAATCATGGCGATTCAAGGATACACGCAAGGCCTCATCGAAGGCGTCTTCCAAGGCCCTCAGGCTGAAAAAGGGCTTTCCATCATCATGGAAGAGAGCAAGCGTCTCGAAAAGGTCGTCGGACAGCTCTTGTATATCACAAAGATCGAGTCTGTCTCTCAAATGATGCAAGTCGACCGCGTCGACCTGTCAGAGATGATGCACCTGTTGAAGCAGCGTCTTTCCGTGCTCAACCCGCAAATCGAGTGGGAGTTAAATCTGGCAGCCGACTTGATCGTGGAGGGAGACGGCGAGCAATTGAGCACTGCGTTCGTGAATATCATGGAAAATCAACTGCGTTACGCCAAAAGCCGACTTACCATCACAGGGAGACACGCAGGAAAAAGCGTCGTCGTCGCGATTTCCAATGATGGGCCACCCATTGAGGAGGCGCTGCTGCCGAATTTGTTCCAGCGTTTCCGCAAAGGAAAGTCGGGCAAGCATGGGCTTGGACTCGCGATTGCCCGTGCCGTCTTGGAAGCACATAAAGGGACGATCGATGCCCGCAACGATCCAGATGGACCTTGCTTTACGATGATCGTACCCGTTGAATTTAAAGGCCGATTGAACTGATAGGAGGGGACACTTGTCCTCTCTTTTTCTATTCTAAAGGAGAAATTCAATAAAAGCGTAGGAAGATACCGTGACAAAACCGAGCTTCTCATACACGTGTATCGCCGTGGGATTATCTGCAAAGACAACCAAATAGACATGATCAGACTTCTCCAAGCCAATCCGGGAAATATCTGAACTGATTTGCGTACCCAACCCCTTTTGCCGATGATGGACAGATGTGCCAATGTTCCCGATTTCGACGTAGGCTTCGTCATAGACATGAAAGCCGGCTACGGCCATTGGCTCTCCTCCTTCCGAAAAGAGCGCGATGTGTGGCATTTCTGATACTTCCTCCGCCCGAAAACTAATCATGCCAAGCTCTGCCGCCATATTCTCCACGATCTGTGCTTCAGATAACTCCAGTATTCGTGATTCTCCCACAGGTAAAAGCCGTTCTGGATCTGCTAGTTTCATCAACCGCATGGTACGTGTGGCGAGTATATTCGGAATCTGTACGCGCGTCAGACAAGGCTCTGCGAGTGCAATCACGCCCTTTTGTCCATCTGGCAGGCTGCCATCTAGCACTTCTTTCATATAGGAGAGCATCGGTTCCACCTCGTAATTTTCCTCCCCCTCGACCACATGGAGAGAAAATGCGTGAAACGGCATCCCTTTTAAGTAAGACCCGATGGCGGTTACTTCTCCTTGGACGCTGTCCGTTACGACGACGCTCCGAACCGTTCGCAAGTACATATTCCCGTATAAAATATACGAATCTTCTAACGAAATTTGTTCCAAAAGCTGGCGTTGTTCATGACCTGTTCGCAATTTTAGCAAAGAAATCACTCCTTCTACCGATTCCCTATTGACGTTGTCGTACTTCGCGGTTAACATGGTAAAAATTTCTCTATTAAAGAGGCAGTTCAAAAAATGGAAACCAACATCACCTAGGAGGAGAGAATCGTGGCTTATTATTACACAGAACCATCTCGGACGTTTAATGAGTTTTTGTTGTTGCCAAATCTCACCACAAAAGAATGCAATCCGAACAATGTGGACTTATCCACTCCGATTACCAAGTATAAAAAAGGTGAAAAGCCTGCCATCTCACTAAACATACCGTTCTCATCCGCAGTCATGCAAGCAGTTTCCGACCATCATATGGCGGTCGCATTGGCTAGATGTGGCGGTATTTCGTTTATTTTTGGCTCCCAGTCTATCGAGAGCCAGGCAACCATGGTTCGCAAAGCAAAAGGCTACAAGGCTGGTTTCGTCGTGAGCCGCTCCAACCTGACACCAAGCCATACGCTGAAAGACATTTTGGAATTGAAAGAGGCGTCAGGCCACTCCACCGTTGCCATCACGGAAGATGGTACGGCAAAAGGCAAGCTGCTCGGAATCGTAACGGGTCGCGATTATCGCATCAGCCGCGACTCTCAGGACAAGCTCGTCAGCGACATCATGACACCATTCTCGAAGCTGATCTATGGCAAATCTGGCATCTCGCTCTCCGAAGCCAACGACCTGATCTGGGAGCACAAGCTCAACTGCTTGCCAATCGTAGACGAAAATCAAAACCTCGACTTCCTCGTTTTCCGCAAGGACTACGATTCCCGCAAAAACAATCCGCTGTCCCTCTTGGACGCGAACAAGAGCTATATCGTAGGTGCCGGTATCAATACAAAGGACTACAAGGAGCGCGTCCCTGCATTGGTGGAAGCAGGCGTTGATATTCTGGTCATCGACTCCTCCGACGGCTTCAGCGAATGGCAGCGCGAGACGGTTCAATATGTAAAAGAAAACTTCAATGTTCCGATCGGTGCAGGTAACGTCGTCGATAAGGAAGGCTTCCGCTACCTCGTGGAATCGGGCGCAGATTTCATAAAAGTAGGAATTGGCGGCGGCTCCATCTGCATTACCCGCGAACAAAAAGGAATCGGACGCGGTCAAGCCTCCTCCCTGATTGAAGTGGCAGCAGCTCGCGACGAGTACTTCAAGGAAACAGGCATTTACGTTCCGCTCTGCTCCGACGGCGGAATCGTACATGACTACCACGTGACACTGGCTTTGGCTATGGGTGCAGACTTTGTCATGCTGGGACGTTACTTCGCTCGCTTCGACGAAAGCCCGACCAAAAAAGTGAAGATCGGCAACAACTTCGTGAAAGAATACTGGGGAGAAGGCTCCAACCGCGCTCGCAACTGGCAACGCTATGACACTGGCGGCAAAAGCAGTCTCGTCTTTGAGGAAGGCGTAGACTCCTATGTTCCATACGCGGGCACCCTGCGCGAAAACATAGACCGTACCTTGAGCAAAATCAAATCGACCATGTGCAATTGCGGGTCGCTCTCCATCTCAGAGCTTCAGCAAAAAGCACGAATCACCGTCATCTCGGCTACTAGCTTGGTAGAAGGCGGCGCACATGACGTTATCTTGAAAGAAAGCAGCATGGCTGCTGAGTAATACAATCGACGCGTAATCACAAAAAAACAGTCTGCGGCTCACAATGCTAGCAGACTGGTTTTTTTCTTAGGGCCCCCACACTCAGTAAGAGAACGGGCAAGAACAAACCGTACGTCAAGGAATAAGGCATCCAAATGTCCGAAACGAAAGAGTCAAAATACGGGCGGTTAGGCATCGTCGTCAATGCCAATACGATCATGATCATCCCCAGCGGAAGTGTCAAATGGCGGTAATCCCGCAGCCCCAGTGTATATGCGATTCCAATGTTCGTCGCATAATAGCAAATCGTAATTTTGACAAAGAGCGTAATAAACCAGATGACGGCCATCAACACTTCGATTCGCTCAAAAAAATTGCCGATACTGATTTTTTGCGCAAGTGTGTAGCTTGGGTAAGCGAGCAGTACGGTAATATCGGCACCCAAGACCAAGATAGCCACTGCGGTAATCATCGTCAGGAAGAAATTCGCAAAAAGGATGCCCAAGATATAAGCTTTGGCTGCACGCGCTGGCCGTTTGACCAAGGGAAACATCACGATCAGAATGACCGTTTCCAGCAAATAACCCACGTACCTGAAGTTCCCCCCGAAAACAGGAGCAAATCCATGCGCAAGCACAGGCTTCACATTTTCTATTTTGATCTGGGGGGAAATAAATGCGATCAAGATAAAAAAAAGCAACAGAAAATACGGAAACAACAGCTCACTCACTCGAGATAAGGCTTCTGCTCCACTGCGGACCCCCATGACGATGATCACCAGAAAAAGGACAAGAATAATTTCAATGGGGGTCTCCTGCATAATCTGCGTCGTGACAAAATCGCCAATCTCCATCAGCATGAGCGAAGCATCGATGAAAAAATAGCTGATGAACAACACAGCCACCGCTTTCCCCAGCCACTTCCCCAATATTTCCGCGCTGTACTGAAAGATCGACTTGTTCGGATACCGCATACTCAGCGAAACATACAGATAGGTTAAAAGAAAGCCTTCCCCCCACCCGATGAGGGCAGAGATCCAGGCATCTTGTTTGGCAGCGGTAGCAGTAAGGGATGGTACGTACAAAATCGCATCACCAATCCCAAAAAGCGCCACGAGTATCATGAATTGCCTTGCGCTAATATGGCCGTTGTCTAACAATTCCTCTCGCTCCCCCGCCTCGCTACTGGCTACTGCTTCATTCCACAGTTCCCAAAATGAAGTCGCTGAATGGTTTATAGACAAATGTGATCCAGTCCAACGGGTTCGGAATATTCGCCTCAAGCGATTCCGCTATGCCAAGCCCCGTCGCAACTACTAGCAATATGAAAAAAACCAGCATTTCCCTTTTCATCGCGTTCTTTCTCAGATAAGGCACCTCAAAGATGGCAATGAGTAGGCTGATCAGCAAAATCATCATGATGGTCCACATGCTGTGCAGTGCACCTACTTTTTTTGCAGGATTACTTTTACCATTTCCATGGATGGAAAAAGTTATGCTCTACTCCTTTTTCATGAAAGGAATAAACGAATTGCCCACTTTTCCTGTCCGCCTGAGCTTCACGTCTGTTTTGATTTTCACTTTCAGGTTGGAGAATTGTGAATCCCAATCTTCTTTCACCTTTTCCCACCCTTTGGGGTCATTTTGGTAGATCGACTGCCCAAATCCAAAAACATCTGATCGGTATTGTTTTTGTGCTTTATGGATGGCGCTTACGATTTTGTTTCTGATCTGCTTTTCTACGTCAGCTTCCAATTTGTATATGCTTTTGGAATCGGACAAATCGATACGGCACGCCACCTCGCCCACATTGCCTTCTGCGGAAATGCTCACCTCTACTTGTGGTTTTCCTTTTTCCACCTTGCCTTTCACAGTTGTTTTGTTTCGGATGATTTCAATGACAATTTTATTGTTTTTGGTACAAGGAATTTCTTCTACTGTACTGTCCACTCTGTCCGTGATGTAGCTGAATCCGATGCTTTCCTCTTCGTTAAACCACCCCAGTAGCTTGTCTTCTTTGAAGACACCGATTTCGTGATACCTTAGCAGCGTTGACTGGCTTTCTTTTTGGGAAGTACCACTAGAAGTCCCCGTATGTACCTTCCCTTTCAGATTAACGCCTACCAACACTGGCTCGATCCCTTCCCGTAGCAAATCCGCAATAAACTCATCCAATTGAATGGAGACAATTGATCCCCAAGCGCTCTCTGCCGTTTCCAAGCTTTTATAGAGCTTCGTCGCCGGGATTTTTTCCAGTGGATCGATCATGCTGAGAATCTGTAGTGCTGTAGCGTCCTTGGCCAGAATGACATAAAAATCGGGCCGGACCTCATGATCGCGAAATAACAAATCCAGCACTTCCTTTGTCCCTTCTTTTGCTATCTGCTCCCCCAAAACCAGCACCTGGATATGGGAAAAGTAAAGCCTTCTCGGCGTTACCGTTGTCATTTTCCGGATTCCCTCAAAAATGCTCGATGCCCGCATGCTGTAAGTCGCAACAGCTGATTGGCTCATCCCCCCGCTCTCCTTTGACGCTACCCCTCCCGGATTGACGATTTGGGTGGATATCACATACTCTCCATCAATATTATCGATACCCATTCCCATGACGATTGCCAAATCATTTAATTCCCTGCGGTTCCAGCAGCCTGTCAATAAAACGAGAAGAGCCAGGGCTAGAAGGAACACACCTTTTCGTTTCATGCCGTCTCCACCTCGGCTATCGATTTATCATCACATCGGCACGATACTTGCGCTATATTTTACTTTTTCGTTCTCTGACGCTGTTTTTCTGGCGCAAAAAATGGGGACGCGTATGCATCATCCAGATTGGCAGCCGAATCAGCGTATCCTTTTGATCGGATAGATTCACTGGTGCAAGCGGAGCCATATAGGGGACACCAAACGAACGCAGGGTGCACAGGTGAATGCACAAAGCAATCATCCCCACAAATACGCCGATCAGACCAAAGCTGGCGGCGAGTGCGATCACCCCGAACCGCAACAGCCGGATCGGAATGGACATAGAAAAGGAAGGGAAGACAAAGCTAGTGATCGCTGTAATGGAAACGACGATGACGGTAGCGGGTGAAACAAGCCCTGCCTGCACGGCAGCTTCCCCCAACACGAGTGCTCCCACGATGGAAATAGCTGACCCCACCGCCCTCGGCATTCGTACCCCCGCCTCTCGCAGCATTTCAAAGGTAAACTCCATCAACAGCGCCTCAATTGCTGCTGGGAAGGGCACGCCTTCACGTTGGGCTGCAATGCTCATGATCAGATTCGTCTGTAGCATTTCCTGATGGAAGGTCGTAACGGCGACATACAGGGATGGCGCGAGCAAAGCGATAAAGAAAGAGATAAGGCGCAAAATACGCAGAATCCCAAAATCCGCACGCATGTAGTAGTCCTCGGAGGACTGAAAGAATTGGACAAAGACAGCTGGGACCAACAAAACAATCGGTGTACCGTCCACCAGAATGGCGACACGCCCTTCCAACAGCCCGGCTGCCACCGAGTCGGGGCGCTCTGTATTGTAAATGGTCGGAAACGGCGTAAAGGTATGATCCTGAATCATTTCTTCGATGTTTCCGCTCTCCAAAATACCGTCAATCGTGATTTGCCCCAAGCGTTCTCGGACTTCTGTCACTACGCTTTCCTGCACGACTCCTTTTATATACATCATAGCGACTTTGGTCTGTGTCATGTCCCCGATCTGCATGGTCTCCAACCAAAGATTGCGATTATTGATCCGCCGGCGCACCAAAGCCGTATTGGTCCGGAGGTTTTCCGAAAACGCTTCTCTGGAACCCCGAACCACCGTTTGCACGGAAGTCTCCTGAACACCACGATCTTCCCACTGCTTCGTATTTGCGATAAATCCATACGAATACCCATCTACCAAAATAACGGTATCCCCCGTCAATATCGCATCATACAAATGGTCAAAGTCATAGACCTCTTCCACTCCACCGATCGTGAGCAAGAAGTCCTTCATCAGCATCAACGGATTGGCTTCTACGGGGAAGTCCTCTTTCCTGGCATGAAGCATGAGAGACTCCATGAAGCCGCTAATCATATTTTTGTCGACCAGACCCTCGGTGTATAAAATCCCCACCTGCATCTGATCGACAGCCTCCAAACGCACTTGGCGCGTCACAAGATCCGTGCTGTTGCCGAGCTCTCGCTTCACCTTTTCCAGATTTTCGTCCAACGAGTAAAGGAAGGGCGCAGCTTGTTTTTCTGTATGGATCATTTCAAATCACTCTTTTTCCAGTTCGGGATATGTTTACTATCCCTCATGGCTCTGGGGTCTATGCTGAACACAAAAAAGCCCCCTATTCTAGGAGGCTTCGGGACTGATCATATTATTCGACAACTGTCATCATTGTTACGGCAAACGATATACGGCAAATGGTTCCCCGTTTCGGTACGTGTCACTCAATCGGTCCAGCTCTGCCAAGGTCGCTGCATCCAGCGTCAAAGCTGCACTTTGCAAATTATCCGTTAGCTGTTCTACACGGGTCGCGCCCACGATCACCGAAGAGACAGCCGGCTTGTGCATGAGCCAAGCTAAGGACAGCACACTGGAGGATACACCAACCTCCGCCGCTACCTGACTGATTTTGCGTCCAAACTCCAGCTTGTCTTCACTCAGCAACCGCACGAATCGCGGCTCCTTGTCCGCCCGCGAACCAGCTGGGGCCTGTTCTGCGGAGGTATATTTGCCTGTTAAAATGCCGCCAGCAAGCGGGAAGTACGGAATGATCCCCACCCCCTGGTCCAGACAAAGCGGTACGAGTTCACGCTCCGGTGTCCGATCTGCCAGCGAGTAGCTGACCTGCGTCGATACGTAACGATTCAGCCCTTCCCGCTGACTGATGCCAATTGCCTTCATCAATTCCCAAGCCGCATAGTTGGAAGCCCCGATGTAACGCACTTTCCCAGATCGAACCATGTCATCTAGTGCGCGGAGTGTTTCTTCCAAAGGCGTCTCTGGATCAAACGTATGAATTTGATATAAGTCCACATAATCGGTGCGTAAACGCTTCAAGCTGTTCTCCAGCTCCAGCATCAGGTGGTAACGCGATGAGCCTCTCTGATTCGGTCCTTCGCCTTTTACCAGACCAGCCTTCGTCGCCAAAACGACCTCGTGCCGCTTTCCTTCTAGCGCCAGCCCGATGATTCGCTCCGATTCTGTTTGCGTGTAAATATTTGCCGTATCAATAAAAGTAATCCCGCTTTCGATTGCGGTATGAATGATGTTTACAGACGTTTGCTCATCCGCACGCCCTCCAAATGAGTTCGTGCCTAATCCCAATGCTGATACCTTCAATCCACTGCCACCGAGTCGGTAGTATTTCATATTGTGATCGACCTCTTTTCATAATAGGAGTGCTCTTCCATTATCTCCTATTTGGGTGGGGATTGAAAAATAAGATTAGGAAAGTTTATTTTTCGAAATATTCTGAATTTTTTTCATGGTTCTTGATACACACATTTGGGATACCTTTAAAAAATCTGCTGTTTGTGTCTGATTATAGCCTGCCATCCTTAATTGCAGGACTTGCCATTCTTTTGATGAGATTTGATTTTGCAGTTGCGCAAGCATTGCAGCAACATATAGCTTGTCCAACACATATTCTTCCACGTCTCGTCCTTCGTCCTTCAAGACATCCATAGCGGTGGCAGCTTCATTGCCCGAAGCGGATGCCTTCAGGTGTGGCTCCTGTAAATACTTCACAGGTCTCCCGACATCCAGCGCTTTTTTGATCTGTTCCACAGATTCCCCCAACAGTTCGGACAGTTCTTCCATTGTAGGGAGATATCCCAGGTCTGCTTCTATTTTACTTATCTGTTGGAGAATCGTTGTTGCCGTTCTAGTCGGCCGTACAATATGTCCGCTATCTCGAAAAAAGCAGTTGATCTCCCTCACAATTGTGATGACGGCAAAGGACGAAAACTTCACGCCTCTTGCTATATCAAATGCTTTGATGGCCTTGATGATTCCCATTCTCCCCAATTGCAAGATATCCGCTTTTTCCAAGCAATATTGCTTCACTAATGTCTCTGGCTTTCCGATATATTTGTGCACAGAATGCCAAATGAGATCTTCATTTGCGAGTATCACTTCACCCAGATACTCACTGTCTTCCTTGCAGCGGCGAATATTCTCCATGTTATACAAGGAGTATTGTTCTTTATCCTTGCCAACTCTTTGTTTTACGAACATGGCATGCTCACTCATAATACCTCCTCCCAGCCTATCTTCATGATTCTCTTAATAAGCCGTTCATTTTTTGGTAATGGGTCATGACTTTTGTATAGTAGCCATCGTGATAACGATTTCGGTCGACATTTCCCTCGCCTTGGTTATAGGCGATGATGCTTAAACGAAGGTTTCCATATTTCTTTTGCAAGAGATCCAAATACTTGATACCTGTTTGTAGATTGGTCACGGGATCAAACAAGTCATCAGGATGAACTCCCAGCCCGCTTCCTGTACGCGGCATGATTTGTAATAGTCCTCTAGCGCCCTTGCCAGAGATCGCGTCGTGCTGAAAACGGCTTTCCTGCCAGATCATCGCCATGATCAAAACCGGATCTATTTCGTATTGCTTGGATAATACAAAAATTGTTTCTGTATAAAGCTCGACTGTAGCAATATCCAGTCTCGGTGCAACCTGTGTGATTACGTTTGCAAGCTCCCTTTTTGTACGCAACTGCCTATCTGTGTCCCTGGCCATTTTCACCACAGGATGAATTTCCAACAGCCCCTTTTCCACGGCTGGCCCTACAACATTTGCGGGAATGAACACTGCGGCAACAATGCCGATTAGCTTTGTTAGCACGTAACTCGCTTTTTCAGATGTAGCTGATGGACTGCTTGCAGAATGTTTTTCTGCATACTTTCCACCCCGATTGCCGTATCCAGTGTATGTACCGATCGGCGCGAAGCATGGGCAAGGGAAAGATAGGCTTCCTGCACCTTTAGCAGCATGGCATTATTCGCATCTACTTCCGTTCGCAGAAAAAAGGTTGCATCGGGCCGCTTCGTCAAATCACTCATCGTGGCATACCAGGAAAGAGGAGTATCCTTCATATAGAAGTAGTAATAATTGGACAGTTCGTAATGATCAATGATGATGAAGTCGACGTTCTCCTTCGAAATCCGCGCCATCTCTCGTTGATAGTCCAGAAAATCCGCTTCAAATAGCTTTCCTACCGCTTTCTCATCCAGTTCAATTTCGCAGCGAAGCCACATGCCAATGACCGCTCCGATTGGGGTATCTAAACGCGGAAACGTTACTCTTTTCACTTTATATCCGAGGCCTCTCAAATTTTCTTCTAGCAACGCCGCTTGAGCTTCCTTCGCATTGGCGTCAATTCCTTCGAAAGCGACAATCATGGGCTGTCTCATGGCACTAGATCGTCTCCTCATTTGTCGAGATTTCCTCTGCTGCTTCACGAAGCTTTTTCTCTGCTTCAAGCTCAGCAGCCTGAGTAGCCAGATGGTCTGCTAGCATTTGCTCGAATTCTTCCTTTGTAATCTCATGTATCTCGGATTGGAGTAGGTTCACCGTGTATCCCATACCGTCGGTCAGTAAAAAGTTTGTGTAGGTCAATGGCTCCTCACGAAACTCCTGCTTTTCGTAATCGAAGGCAATGACTGCTTTTTCAATGCCCGCTACGCAACCGCCGAACCAAATATTGACCTCTTCTTCTCCACCCTCGGCTGTAGGTGTTGTATGCATATTGGTCGGAACGTGTACATATTTTCCAATGACCTGGTGGGAGAGCTCCTCTGTCAATTCCTCATTCATCTTTTTCAACAAAACTGCCATGCTGGATCATTCCTTTTCATCGATTATTTGTGTATGTCTACAGCTCACCGTACTGCTTCAAAATCGCCTTGATGATTTGACACACTCTTTCCTTGCTGATGTTGAATTTCTGACCAATTTCCTCATGGTAGTAGCCTTCACTTCTCATTTGGAGAATCAGCTTGTCTCGCGTGGACAGCTTCATATACTCCATGATGTCGATCATCATCTCTACTTCCTCATATCGAAACTCCTCACTCGGAGCAGCAATACGGCTGATCATCGTTTCCTCTTCATTCTCATCTCCACCAGAGACAAGAACTGCATTACTGTTTGTCAGGTTTTTTTGCGTGCCGGCTTTCCGCAAGCAGTCACGAATTTTATTGGTAATCACATGATCGACAAAGGTAGTCACTCTGGCTTTTTCCTGGTCGTAATCCTTCATCGTGCGATACACCTTTAAGAGAACCTCCTGAACGACATCATCATGGGTCATTCCAGCAAACGTCATCCCGGTCAGCTTGGCTTCACAGTTTTCTTTTGCCTTCTGCAAAAAATCATCGACTTTCCCTTCGAAAAATAACTCGTCCATTTGGTGAAGTTGATCTTTCATACTTCTCCCCTCCTCATGCTCCTATTCACAGTGGCTCTATCACACTAGGTAATTTGAGGAGGGTTTTAGCAACCAGTTTTCAAAATTTTTTTCGGACAAGTTTGCAAGGTACCAGCCGTGAATACTTTTCCATTCAAAATCTTCCATGAGGCGCACTGACGCTTGATGTACCATTGGCAATCGCGGCAAATGTCATGAACCACACAACGACAAGTCATCGGCACGACATCTTGTTCCTTTGCTGACATCACGATGTCATTGACTGTCATTTTCTTCTGGCAGACTTTTTCATAATCACATCCGTGACAGGCCATGCTACCCACCGATCCTGACGATCCCGATTCCTTTTAAGGACTCTGGGTTCACTTGAACATGCTCGCGAAAGAACTCTTCCAAAACGGCTATCGGGGTGTCTTGGGTCGACGTATATTTCATGACCTGCACCTGCTCTCCATCTGCCGAAAAACTAATCTGATATAACATGGTTTCTCCCCTCCTTTTGCCTCTTGTCGAATCTATACGAAGCGATTTGAGGTGAATTAAGCGGATTTTGAAAATAAAAAAAAACCAGCCGTTTATTCCAGCTGGTCCTCTACATATAATTCCTCTATCATTTCCTCTGTTATATTCATCTTTCCAAATTCCTGACAAACTTTTTGAAATCCAAACAGCAAGGAATCGTTTTCTGTGAAAACCTCGTTCAGATCCATTCCCACCATGCCAAACGCGTCACTAAGCTCCTCCCAGCCTTCGCGATCGATATCCTCTCCTAGCAGAAATTCAGCTAATGCAGAAATAATCACGACATACAATACAGCTTTTTTGGAATCTCTCATTCTTATCCCCTCACTTCTTTCTCGTTTGAGATAGAATAGACAGTTTCGAATGAGTTTTCTCTCTACAAAAAGAAAAAGCCCGCTTTTTTACGAGCTTACTTTACATCTGAGATTATTTTTTGAATCAAACTTTCATCAATCAAATGGCTGGCTACTGTCAATGCCTTTGCCATTCGTTCCTTATCTCCATCAAAAACCTCGTAAATGATTGTACGCACACTTTCTTCATTCAGTGTGTAGTTCTTGGCCATCGCCATAATCCCAACAACGGCTTCATGATCTTCGATCGCTTTCGTAGAAACTTTTTCCTTAGTCTGTTGAATGATGATTTGTATCCTATCACTTCGCAATGTTATGACCTCCTGGCTTTTTTACAACCGAATATGTATTCAAAGGGAGACATATTCCCCATCTGTCTAACCTATGAACGTAGAAGGAACCTATTTTGTTCCAAAAATTCTCAGCAAAAGGGGGTGAATCATTCATGGTTGTCGACCTCTATCATCATCTCTATGAATTACTTTCGACGGATAGCCAATTGCTCGCATTACTAGGAATTGCTCCAGATGACAAGGACTCCTTAACCAGGCAGATTATCAAACGAAGAAAGCTCGCCGCGCTATCTGATGTTGCGAAACCTCTCCTTTCCTTCTACGCAACTTCCGGAAAGCGCGACACCGTTAATCCCCTCCTTCTCACCAGCTTCTTCCGATTCGATGTGATCACGCCTGGTGATATCGAGCTGGCGCATCAAATCGCGAACCATCTTTTCCATCTCTTAGACGGCAAAAGCTTATCGATGAATGGAATAGAAGGTTTGGACACGTATGTCGTTTCCCAGCAGGAAACGGATTTGGGTCATTCCTCTGCGTACTGCTTCACACTGATCACGAAGTTTACTTTGCAAGTTTGTTAGACATTTCAAAACCCCGTCTATCCTATGACAAGCTGATCGAGGTTCCCTTTCCACACGATTCAGCAACAGCACCCAAATCCCCTATTTTGAAGGAGTGACTTTCATTGTCTAAAAAAATGATTATCAAAGGTGTCGGTCAATTTCTTGCCAAACGCGCTTCCAAGGATGGAAATGGCGTCGAAGTCATTACGCTTGGTAATATGCAGGACTTGAAAATTGACATGAATGTTGAAATGGAGGATATCTTCGGCGGCGATGGACTCTTCGCCATTGATACTCTCGTTAAATCGAAAAGCATTGAGATTACCGCAACGGATGCCAAATTTGATCTGGCCGCACTTGAGCTCATGATGGGCTCCAAGCTGCAAGAGCAAAAGAGCGACTATGTGTATGTGCTGGGTGAGCAGAAAGCAATCAAAGCTGGCAGCCTGGATCGATCTGCATCCACTGGCGACGCTGGTGTTTGTGAAGTTGACTTTGGCGGTACCCTCTTCAACGGCGGCGGATTTGCTGTTCGTCTGAAAAATAGCAATCGTCTTTTGAAACAAGTTAGCTTGAGCACGTCTGCTGCTCCAAAAGCTGACGAATTCATGGTGGATACTTTCAAAGATGGCAGTGAAGATAAAGCTCGTCTCATCTTCTCGCCTGCCCTGCTCAATGAAGATGTGGTCTTCAACTATCAGCGAACAGAAATCGTAGATGTAGTCGATATTTTGATGGATGAAGTGCCATTCCCTGTTCATGTCGTCCATCACGGCTCTTTCCTGCAAAAGGACGGAACCTATGCAGGTATTGAAACAGAGCTGTTCTCCTGCATGGCAAAAGGCAGCTTCTCGATCGATGCGGCACGCTCCACAGCCAGCACTTCCGCTATTTCCTTGTCCGTTATCGATCCAGAGCGAGCAGATGGCAAGCTAGGTAGTGTGAAACGCTTCGTATCTAACAAAAAAGTGTAAATCTTTCGAGGTTAAGCAGGCTGAGTGGAGAGCATCATGCTCTTCGCTCTTGCCTTGCTCTTTTAAAAAGGGAATAACTTACAACGAATCATAGCGAACGAAATCACATTCAGCAAGTGGATAAATTTTACTGATGATTTCTCGGATAGTACAAGGAGGGATTTTTCCATGCTAAACCACCAAGAAGATCTGGAAAAAAAACACGCAGAGATGATGAACCTGGAAGCTGTAGAGCGTATCAAAAAACAGCAGGAGGCTGATCTGGTAGAAGCTATTTTCTTTGAAGATGATAGTGAAATCATGCTGCGTGACGGCAAAACCTATCGGATTCCGCCTGTGACCTTAAAAGACGCCCGCATCCTGATGAAAAAGCTGGGAACCGTCCATATCGACGCGATTATCCTAAATTTTCTCCCCTATGAAAACAAGGAAGATGATTTATTCGATATCCTACTTCTAGGCTTTCGCAACTACCCTATGGTCACTCGCGAGTACTTGGATGAACATTGTGATTTGGAGACGGCCAAAAAGCTTATTAATATTCTCATTGGTCTAAACGGCTTAAAAAAGTAGAGAGTGGCGAGGGTGACAGTTCCGCGATTCGCGATATGGAATCTGGTGAGCCACTTGATTGGGGCGATCTATTTTTTCATCTCCATAAAGACTGTGGTTTGAAAAAATGGGATATTTGGGAGTACACCCTTCCCCAAGTAGCAGAGTTAATGAAGAGAGTGAATAAATACATTCAATTTGAGGTAGAGACACGCATGGGTTTTCCTTTCCTGAGAAGAAAGGGAACGAATTCTGCTGCCAGTTCTCCCCATGCATCTAGTTCGCAAGACTATCAGGAAATTTCCGAAGACGATATTGCCGTACTTGGCAAAGTGTTAGGTGGTCTATAACCCGTTTCTGTCTATTCTAAGACCAGAACGGGATTTTTCTTTTGAGGAAGGTGATATTCATGGAAACTCAACGCTTGACCGATGCCCTCCGCTCTATAACGAGTACTGCACGGGGTTCTGTAGAGCAGTCGGCATCTCCATTTCGTGCCCAACAAGCTACCCCATTTTTTCAAGCAATGCATCAACAACTGTATGAATTGCGCCAGATGATACGCGACATTGAGTCGAAGCCGCTCAGCTTTTCTCGTAAGTACGAGTCTCAGCCCGTTTCCCATGCTGCTCCTACTTCCCGGCTATCCGTAAGTACAGGAGAAGTCATTTCTCCGTTCCGCTTTGCTACTTTTCCTGATGCTCCTGTTAAAAGAACGGAAAAGTCCTACGGCACAAGAAGCACCCGCCATTCACAAGCATGGGAAGAAGCTGCCGTAGATATGTTACGAAACATGATGAGTAACGGCCTTCACACGCTGATCACCTCGATGGATATCGAAAATTGGGAGTCAGCGAAATCTTTGAACCGTATGATTAAGAAGGCAGAGCGTAATTTTTTGTTCAAAGACACAAACATGATGGATTTGGCGCAGGCACGTGTTTCTGGACGAACGACGGATCAAAAACAAGTGGAAGAAGAAGCACTTGGTTTGCGCGAATACTTGCGATCGGGAGTCAAACAAGACCTGCGGGATATCGCGCTAACACATGCCGTCAGCCTTGAAGAAGTAACCAGAGCTTACTATACGTCTTCTCGCCAATCCAATGACCCGCATGTAACTGTAGCTGATATTCGGGAGAAAGCAGCTCTATTACCAGATGACCCTCTTGCTCCCCAAACCCAGATGCAATCCATCTGGCAAGCAGCATCCCTTGAAGCATTCGATCTTTTTAAAAATCAGCCCGGTAGCTTTCCCACGCTTTTGGTCCACTTGCTTCAGCGCATGAGAGAAAGCCAGAGCCAATTATCGCTCGCTGTGCGCCTGTTGAAAAATGCTGCGGATCAATACGGAGGAAAAGCTGCCTACGTCAAAGCTCAGCGCAATCTTCATGAAGGAAGTGAGCAGCGAAGACAAGAGCGTGTTACCGCCCTGCTTGGTCAATCCTCTTCACCCTTTACGCAAGAAGCACTGGAGATCCAATCCTGGCAATTGCAAAATCTGTCTTCCTATCAGGCTAGCCGCACTCGATTGATTCGCAACAGGTTGGAACAGAAAAGGGTACAAGAGCTGTATCCGTACAATGACAAATTGTTAAAAGCACTGATTGCAGAAGAGAAAAAGCTGCTGAAACAGTTGCATCTGCTCTGGCTGAAGATGCGCGATGTAGAGCGTCAGGCACATTTGCTCACCAGCCGAACCCTTTTGGTCCAGCGCGCATTCGGTGGATTGCAAAGCACGATTACCGCCTTGATTCCTTCCGTCTCCTCGCTGGACGAGAGACTGCGTGCTCTATCTGATACGTCCGTTGCTACTGATGAGCAAATCCAGAACATGACCAGTGACTTAAAACAGCAGGAAAAACAGCTCCAGAAAACACGGGAAGCCTTGAAGGAATTGACAGAAGCACTGTCCACGGCTATACCCAAACCTCCGACTGCCGCAGCGGGTCCTCAGGCTGCTTCCTCAGCTCCAGCCGCCAGCAGTTCATCCTCCACGTCTAGCAAACTCGCCCCTGTTGCTGCTGCTCTCCTTTTTGAGGAGTTCTCAGGTGATCTCAAGACGAAGATACGGGAAAAGCTCAAAAAGAAGGAGGACAAGAAAGAATCGGACGATACGGCGGACGATAAGGATGAGTCAAGCTCCACGCCGGATATCCCAACGAGAGGGAGCGCAGACAGAGATCCAACGCCTCCCAATAATAATCCAGGCCCAAGCGAACCACTATGGCGAAAAGGATTAAAAAAAGCCGGGACATTGCTAAAAGGTTTTGCTCTCGCACGCGTTGCCATGACAGCGGCAGAATTTTTGGATGGTTTAAACACAGATTGGCTGCAACCTATGTTTATGTCCGATACCCAGCAACAAAGCAGAGTGTTGGAAAATCAAAAAAGCCTCGTGGGCAAAATCACGAATATTGACAAAATGCCTCCTGGTTTAAAGCATCTTTTTTTTGTAGATACCGCCATTACAGGTATTTCAGATGGTTTGATCAACTTAATGGGTGGCACTACTCCTTCATTTGGCGATTACTATAACGCTTTCGAAGCTGCTTATAAATACGATGGCAAAGACCTCAAAGAAGAGTTAAATAAAACCTTCCAGCCAGACAGCAAGGAATCTCAACTCGAATTCGATAAATATAAAGCTGCGTACAAAAATAAAGAAGAAAAAGACAAGAACTCAATGCTTATAGATATCGATGACAGCGGCTCCAAGCTGGACAATACCCCAATTACTTCATGGGAAGAGGTCAAAACACTCGACCTTGGCAAAGAAGTGGTTGGTCATCACCTGGAAAGCCTCTCTCTAGAGGAAGGCAAGTTAAGATCCGAATTAGAGAGAACGCAGGCTACTCTTAAAAATCAAGGTAAATCCGATGATTCTCCAGAAATGCTGAAAGCTTATGATGATTACTACAGTGGTATTAATACGAAACGGAATGAACACTTAGCCTTTTTCGAAGAGGTATTCGCTAAAATTCCTAAGGGTACAGCTGCCTCTGACGTAGTAGACTCAGTAATCGCTGATATAAAGGCTTCTATCGCACAAAATAACCTCGATAAAAACAACCATACCTCCGGCACAAAAATTAATTCCGTGAAGGACAAGCTGAGCTCTGAGCTGGAAAGTAAAGAACTTCAATATTCGATCGACAGAAACAAAGCAATCTTGGCAGGCCACAGCGCAAATTCTGAAGTAGTAAAGAAGCTTGATGAAGAATATTTACGCAGTATCAATGAGACTTTCGAAGCGACGAGTTCTGAATTGGATCGCCTTTTGTCCGGGAACCAAATGAATGAGACATTCAAGAAAGACATCGAGAACTTAAAAAAAGGCCTCGAAAAAGCCAAATACGACAATCTCGTATCTCTGCACATGTCCAAGCAGCCCACCAAAGGAACCTTCAACATGCCCGACGGCTTGCAGCCACTGACCTACTGGGGCATGCAAACGGCCAATGGAACACACAGCACCTACGACTTTACCTATGGCGGCGACAGCAATGTGAACATTACCATTGCCAACATGAGCGGAACGGAAGCTGACCTACAGCGCATCGGCTCGACCGTCAGCGAAGCCGTTCGCAGTACACAAGCAAGCCTTTCCACCGAATTAAGCCAACAAGTCCGCTCCGGCATCGCCACGAGCTACACGAGATTGTAAGGAGGTACAACGATGACCCAACAATACGCCTTTGGCACTGCTAATCAGCGCTACAAAAAAAAGCTGTTCCTTGATACTGGCTTTGAGTTTATCGAAGTAAACGCCCGACTCATCGAGCCCTATTCTCCGCCAAGCCCCCAGCCTTCTTTGCGCGAAATCAAAATCATTAACGCTCCCTCGCACATCCACCACTCCGGTTTTAGCAGCTACCAGTGTTCATTGACCTTACTTTTTCCAGACAAGGAATCGTATAACCAATACTTGAGCTACGCAGGCTGGACCCACAAATTTTACGATGAAAAGGGAAGCATTTTTCTCGGAAGCGCAGAATCTATTACCCCCCAAGTCCTTGAGGCAGGACGGCGCTACAGCGTAACCGTCGATCTGATCCTCATCAAAAAAGACTCGATCGAACGCGAATCACGTTTCCGGTTTCAAGATATTGAAGGGCATTGGGCGCAGAAAAACATCGAGGAAATGGCCGATCTTGGGCTCATCACGGTTATTACCCGAGATGGGAAGCCTGTCATTTACTTCCGCCCCAATGATTTTGTGACACGCGCCGAATTTATTGCCTTTTTAAATCGGACAAGGCGACTGGTAGAACGGATGATCCGGGAATAGCTGAGGCAGTTAAAACGTTTCTGTCTACTCTATATAGGAGGTGATGAAAATGATCAGCTGGGCTGATGTGAATGAAAAAGACTGGTTTTTTAATGAAGTAATGGAGGCCAGCAATTATTTGATGGCTGACGGAGAACCGTTCATTCAAGGGATTGCTTATGGCTCCTTTGAAAGCAACGCTCCTTACTTGTATGAGGAACAGAAGGGTTCCACTGGGCAAAAGGTATTTACACTCACTGCCAAATTGACACCGAGTGCAGATAACCCTCTCTTTGTCTATATTGACGGCACGCAAACCCTTTTCAAAGAAATTCGGCCGAATCAAACAGACCCGAACAAAACGGACATCGAGCTGTATTACGCTCCTTCTGCCAACTCGATTGTCGCTTTTTCCAGCTTCGGCAAGCCTGCCTTGGACCGTTTTGGCAAACCGATTCCCCCCAATTCCTCTTCCTTTGCTTACCCGAACAAACGCCTCGATAACGGAGACACCTATTTCTACAATCCGTTCAGTCGCCAATTCAATGAGTATTTGTACGCATATGGACGCTCCTTTAAGCGAATTGATGTGCCTGAAGAAGAATGGAAATCGACACCTGCCCAAGAGCTCGCCAAAAAATATATCGGACTCAAGCAAGACGTCTACATGGTTAGCCCTGCTCCCGGAGCCACGATTTATCTTCCCTACAATCTAAACGGCGTACAGTTGCGCTTCATCTACAACAGCTACGAAAACGGCGCTCTGTTTATGCGAGGCGGATATTTTTCGGTGAAAAGCCCTGGCGTTTGGAGAAATGATCGCTTCTTTCCCAACGCCTACATTAATCGGGCAGAGGCTTTTCTGCTCATTGACCGGCTTCGGCGCTCTTTTTACCAACGCTTTACGGATTCACAGCCCCCCACACAGCGGCTAGATGAATCCCACACGGCATACGAAGGGCAACGTGTTTTCCGCCTAAACGGTACCTATCCCGCGGGTAAAAAGCTGCTTGCCGTCAAAGTAGATGGAAAAGTGGTGAATAGTTCCGACTATCAAGAATTTGATGATCATACGGTACTGTTCAACATGCCGCTTGAGGCGGGCAAAAACGTTCATTTCCTCTATGTCAAAGAGACGAGCACCCGCTTTGAAGATGTCGGGCGCGAAAAGTATATGTACAACAGCAACACCGGGGAAAAAATTGCGCTAAACGGCGGGATGACGGGCAGCAATCCTTCATGGTGGGCACCATCCGTCCTTTCTATGGAAGACGAGCGATTTGGCAACGGTGATTACCTGGTCGAAGGCATTTCGATCAACAATTTCGCCGATGGAGCAGCTGTCGTTAACCATATGTACGAGGTATCGTCATCCAATGCGGAAGAGAAAGAAAAATGGTTCATGCCTTACTCGTTGCTCACCCGGGCACAGGCCGTCTCTTTTTTGAATCGCTTTCGAAAATGGTCCCTGGAACGGTTTAAATAGGAGGTGCTTTCATGCAAACGATGTCCAATGAGCTGCGCAGAATTCTCTCCGAAAGACTCAAACTAGGAGAATTATCGAAGCCCGCGTGCCGTGTCGAGATAGATCGACTCATCTTCGTGCCGGGCCGTACCGAAGAACTCGATTTCATTATGAGTGATCGGCGGGAAGAGAAAACATTGACCCGCACCATCATTCAAGATGGTTCAGGGGACGGGGGAACTGCTCTCTCCAAGATTCCCTTTGTCTTTCCTGTCGAGGGCAAAAGCATCCGAGATATTACCGCCTATATGGGCGACAATCGCAAGCACCAAGGGATCGATATTGCTTGTCCGGTCGGTACGCCTATCAAAGCTGCCTGGGCTGGCCAAGTAAAAAAAGTGACCGTGTCTGAAAAATATACGAGCTTTGGCTTTCGCGTAGAAATTCAGCATGCGGATGGCATGTGGACCCGTTACGCCCATATGAGCGAAATCCACGTCAAAACAGGGGATTATGTCACGCAAGGCACTATTATCGGAAAAAGCGGCAATACAGGAGACGTCCGCTCTGCAGGTGTTACGAACATGGGCACCTATGACGATCCCAATTCCCCCCGCTCCAAAGGAAGAGGAGCTCATCTGCACTTTGAAGTCTGGAACGGACAAGCCGTCATCGATCCGTTTCCTTATATGAATGGCTCGAAGCATCTGTTCGCTGCCTCTTCCAATAACGGCGCAGGAGTCACTACCGATGCCACCTATGTTGGAACGCCAGGAGCAACTCTTTTTGACGAACGGTTTACCAATAATACGTGGCACACAAAATCTGTCTACAAAGTAGACGAGCTGACCAAAAAACTATCCATGATCGAGAGAAGCTCGACTGAGCATAGCAACCTCACCTTTACCTTTGATCCCAAAGGGTACAAGACCGTCTTCCCATCCCCTACCGTTACGACAGGTATGAATCTCAAGCTGACCTCCGTTCACCCCGGCATTTTTAGCATGGGTTTCTCTACCAACTTCGGTGAAGGTGCCGGCGAGCTGCGCGTTTTTTTCAATGGAAAAATGCAAGTCAAGGTCATCAAATTCTCCGGGACAGAAAACGTAGAGATTCGTGATATCCCCTTTCCCAATGGCGAAATGGAAATCCGTATCGAGCTGTTCTGGAACGGGAAACAGGTCAATCGTTTTTCCCTCCAATACATTCAGATCAAGGAATTACAAGGGCGACCTGATCTGTACGGGAACAAAGACAAAGTGGACCCGACTGTGCAGCAGGAGTTTTTTGAGGAAAGGGAAATTACGAGCACCTTCATGCCTGGTCAGCCGCGAAAAGTATCGCTCCAGGTCGGAAAGTTCGTCTATATGGACACCCTTACCCTCGACAATATTAACCACATCGAAATGGACGACCAATATGAAATGGAATCATGTGAGGCACGCATCACAATCTCAAACCCTGGCGGCTACTACAGTCCGGACTATAATCCGTTTTACTTTCCCGAAACCTACAAGGAAACGCCTTGGTCTTATTTTGTGAATGGATTCCATGTCGGTGTTCTCTCCGAAAATACTCCTGTCCGGATCTACATGGGTTATGGTCTGAATTTGATGCGGGTATTTACGGGGCTGATCGACAAGCTCGATCTGAATGGCGAGGAATCGACCATGACCATTTACTGCCGCGATATGTACAAGAAGATTTTGAACAAGGTCATTACCGAAGACAAGCAGTATCCCTCAGACGTCGGGCATTCTGCCGCACATGATACTAACGTTTTTTCCTCAATGGCTCGCCGGGACAAAATCATCTCGATAGCCAAAAAGCAGGCCAAGCAGCAGGGCCCAGAGCTCGATTATAAATTTCTGCTAGCCATTGCAGAGCACGAAACCAAAATGGGGACGCTGGGGAAAGGTCTTCCTCCAGGAGACTTCATTCTCGGATATGGATGCTATACCGGAGAAAAATGTGACCCGCAATACCAAGGGCTCGAACGACAGCTCTATCGCGGAGCCGTCCGCTATCGGGAAGCCATGGCGAGCAAAGGCTGGCGCTTTCAATCTGTCGACGATGTCAAATATTTTTGGCAAGGAGGCGACAAGGGCGCTTATCAATGGGCGAGCGATACGAACTGGTATAACAGCGTGTGGCAAATCTATCAAAAATTCCGCTCAAGCACGGAGTTTGATGCGATTCCAGAGTGGGAGAGTACCGCACCTGTCCCAACCGAACCAACTGCCAAAGCTGCCTACCTCAAATCCGCCATCGTACAAGACTTGATCGCTTATGCAGGAATGTACGGCTGGCGCAGTAATCCGCAAGACATTTTCTACCCCTATGCCATTGTACAAGAGACGAGCTATACCCACGTGACGCAGGCGACAGGCAAAGTTTTCAAAGCTGTACCGGATAAAGAAGGCGAATTCGTTGAAGTCGATCCCGAATCCACTTTGACCCCAAAAGGTTGGAAAAATCCTTTTGTTGAGCCACCCGGACGCAAATTCGAATCGTATCAATACAAAGTCGGAGAAGCCATCGCGGAAATTATGAAAGAGACGCCTTTCCGTTCCTATTGCGACCGTTACGGTACGTATCGCCTGGAAGAGATTGATATGAATCGGCCGATTGTGGCTACTTTTACAGAGCATGACAATTTGATCACGATTCATAAGACCATCGATTTTTCACGTGGCAAAAGCCATCTTGTCATTTTGGATGAAGAAAATAAGGTTGGTCATTTCGTAGACACGGAAATTTTGATGGAGCTGAAGGGCGAGGTACGTACAGGCGTTAGATCCGTTCCTTTTGCCAAAACCGACGAGCTGAAGAGGCTAGCTGCCCAGCGAACGTTTTTTGATTTGAAACGCTTGTGCCGTACGCTGCAAATTTCCATTCCCGGCAACCCTGCCTTGGATGTCCTCGATCGCATTTACATTATCGACTCCAATACAACCACCCGCGAAGCGTATACCATCAAAGGAATCCGCACGATGTTTGATGCGCAGAACGGCTATATGCAAATCCTCGATTTATTTTGGAGCAACAACGAGGGGGCGATTGTGTAATGGCCGGGATTGCTAATGATTATTTAATTTACCCGATCCTCGATCTGATCCGTGATGAAGTGCACCGTACTACGACAGTCGCGGCAGACCCGTTCGCAGAGGAACCCTCTGTTCGTCTGATCCGGGAGCATCCTCTCGATCCGGAAAAGGTCACGGGCGCCAAGCTATTCTACGAGTCTGGCTACATGCTGGACATCTCCCTCACGTTTGGCTCTACCGACACTACCACCTTCCCCCTTGAAGTCGATCAGCTCCATCCAGACTGGGAGTACTATTCTCTTTGGCGCTTGACCTCAGTAACCACTGCGGGATACGCACCTGACGGAAAAACGGTAGGATCTTACCTGATCCGTCTACTCTATGATACGAGGGGCCTCTTAACTGGCACCGATGTCCTTCGTATAGAGAAAGAGAGGTGAGTACTAGTGGGCTTCTCCGTTGCTTATTCGGGCGGGGGCGTAATCGACAAGGTACGAGAGCTCCCCTACCCACACTTTTCCAAATTTACCGAGCCCTTCATTCGCGGACGCATGATTGATGTGACCGCGTCCAAGCAAGTCTTTTCCGATACCTATGCCCTTCCCTATCCGACAGAATTTTTATCTGTGGCGTTTGCTACCAATAATTATTGCGTCGGCGATTACTGGGAGCTGAGTCTGGACGGCGTGAAGGTCTGTGAAACGATTTATACCAAAGAGCTCCCGGAGTCCGTCTCGATGGGAAATAGCTTTGGGATCGTCTATCCGTTGAAGCCAAATGCGCAGATCCGCTTTGACTTCCACAACATTTCAGGTACGGAAAAGAAAGTTTGGTACAATGTGAAATTTTTACGCAAGAAACTGTAAAGGAGGCGTATGGATGCCTAGTAAACAAGTAGCTTGGATCGAGGGCGAGGTCACAGCCGATTTGCTCATCAACAAGCTGGCTGATGAAATCGTCAACGCCAAAATCCCGGATACGAAGAACCGATGGGAAAAGGTGTTTGAAGTCAATGAAGACAAGTGGGTTACGTATCAGAAGACGACTGTTGGGAATACGCAAGGGACGTACAAGCATACGGATGGGAAGACTTATCAGGTTTATGTGTTGCCGGATGTGCGGGAGTTACGAGGCAATGGAGGGACTCTGCTCGTTGATGACAATGGTTATATCTTTGAAACGATTAATACAGAAAATGTGAAATCAAGTAAAAAAATTCAGGTGAAAGAGTTTGTCTATAAAAATGATGCAGGGAACGATGTCACCCTTCCTGTTCCCGGTCTACTGGTGGTCAATGTCGATGATACCGACCCTGCCAACACTGTCGGTAAGAAATGCTATGTGGTACAACAGGGCAAGTATGAGCTGGATGGGGTAACTTTTACCCCTGGAAAAGAGTGGGATGAGTATAAACTCATTACACAAATGCCCTCTGATTGGAACGATCTTCTTTCAAAAGGGCAATGGTCGGTATTTTACTACTCTTGGGAATGGACCTATGTCCGTCCTACCCTCTACAAATTCGGAATGGTCAAATACATTGCCAACCCTGTCCATCACTACGACCGAACTGTCGTCCTAAAAGCCGTTCCTGACGTACCTTCAGGCCAAACCCCTAACGACTATTTTGTCATGCTAAAACATCCTATTAATCAATACAACTACTTGGATGTGTCCTACGGCAAAGGCTTCAAAGGTAAAAACCCAGTTGGCAAATCTGCCGATACCTACCTGCTAGCCTGCGATAATAGTAACGTTATTCCCGGTAAAGTACCTGTCGTCATCGATCAAAAACAGGCTGAACTCCAGTACAACAAATGGAATGATCCCGATGATACCGACAAATACACTCCACCTCACGAAGCATGGGCACTCGATTACGATGACAAAGTAGAAATCAAAAGCCCTTCCTCCCACTTTTTCTATGGTGCCGACTCTGTCGTCTCCTGGGTACCAAACAAGAAGCGTCGCCCAGACTACTGGGTCGAATACAATCTCTCCATCAGTAATGATCGTGTAGCAATCGTAATTGAGGGTGACCCTTCACCTGATATGGATGCCTACTACAGCAGCTTTGCTTATATCGGAAAAACCATTCCTTTTGCTGACTATGACCACAAAGGTAATTTTGGAATTACTGTCGGCATGGGTGATTTGACAAAGGAAAAATCAGGCTTCCTTCCAGCCGACATCAAGCAGGACACCAATCCTAACTATTCGGGCTGGGGACGCTATACCTCCAACGGCATGTACTCCTTCTCCATGCTGCAAACCCGAAGCTCCGTCTACTTCCAGGCGTACTACCCCGCCTTCATTACTCAGCTCCCCAAATACGATGGAGTGGGCACGCTCCCTCCTGAGCTGTCCAAGATGGTACTCGAAGCAAACGGCTTCCAAAGCTCGAAATGGACGAAGAAATATCATGCATCACCGATCTATCTGGTACACCAGTTCGAAGGCTATCGGGGCTACCTCGACAGTGTCGTAGCAATCGAGGACCATAATCTGATCAACAAGGACGAGCTCGTCGTAGATACAGAGGAACTAAAAGATCCGAAAAACCCCGCTGCCGGAACTTGGACAGAGGTATACAAGTTCTTCCGAATCAATACCCCTGTCAACTTCTTCAAGTACTCCCCCAACCCTACGGATTGCACCATCGCCATCTTAAAAGAAGTATATTAAAGGAGGAATTTCACATGGCCAATTTTAAATACATTGAAAAAATCACCACTTCTAAAGAGCTCCTGGATACGATTAAATCTGAATTCGAACAACTTACTAACTATACCTTTAACCCAGCTGCCGGAGAGACACAAGAAAAATCAACCTGGACAGTCATGACCGATCTCACCAAAAAAGATACCGCTTCTGGCAAAACCTCCGAGCTGGTCTTAAAGGGTAACTCCAACATCAACAACGTGTCCAAAGATTTTTATGTCAAATTCGTCAATCCAGGCTTCACCAACCCGAAGGAACACAGCTCCTTGACGGTTCAAGTATTGGCAGACTACAATTCCACAGCCAAAACCTTCGCGACAGAAGGACATCCAGTCAATTTTGAATGGGCTGACGAGAAATTCGTCGTGAATGGCAAACCGACAGATCGTACGATTGATAAACCTGTCTACCTGTACATGAACGTGATGAACAATCGCCTTTCACTCGTAGCTGTTGGTGATCCGGCTGTTCACTTTGAAGATTATCGTAAGAGCTTCCTGTACGTAGGCGCACTCAAGCCATTCAAGTACAACATGGATGACGTAGTTGGAAACATCATGCTGACAGCCGGAGCTGTCGCTACTGAGCCTGCTGCTCCGATCGCCCCACACGATTATGGTCAATACACTTCTTTTGGCAACAACACCTTGCAAATGCTGGCGACAAAATCGGGTATTCGCTTCCAAAAGCACTACCCTGCCTTCATTACCCAAGCTCCACAGCCGGGCAAGGCATATAAGGATGGTCCTCTAGGCGATACTGGATTGCTGCTGGAGCCTCAAGGCTTTAACGCATCTGCTTGGACACGCCGTTACCATTTGAGCCCGATTTATGTCGTGCACGGATATGATGGATACCGCGGCAGCTTGGATGCATGCATTGCTGTTTCGAAAAACAACATTCTCCACTTGGATGAATTGATCATCGATGTCGATCCGAGCGACACGACTAAGAAACACAAGCAGGAAGTATACCGCTATTTCGACCACAATACTGAGCAGAACTTCATGAACTACTCCGCCAACGTAAAAATGGGGGTCGCATTCCTGAAGGAAGTTCGCTACTAAAAGAAATCCCTCTAAAACCGTATAGCTAGCAAAAGGGGGAAACTAGAACGCATCTCTGGTGTTCCCCCTTCTTTTTGGGAGGTGAACCATTTGACCGGGATTTCTTCTCTAGCAGCCTATCAATTCAGACTTGCAGACCACTACGCTTCTATTCGCAACTATATAGGAAACGTAACTTTCACGACTTCGCCCTCCCGTAAGTATTCCTTCGTCTATATTCCCTACGGACAAAGTGCCAGTATGGTCATGCTGGATTATTTGCTCGCGAATCGGAAATCATTTGCTGCTGATCTTCAAGACTCTTTGCAGGATATGATCCGGAATGATACCAGCATGGCCAATCCCATGGAACTGGTCGTGGTATCCGATCGCTCGCCGCTTAAAGAAAGCTTGCTTCAGGACGATGCCTTGGATGCTGACCGGATCATCAAGCAGCCATTACAAGTTATTCGTCGCGTTCATTTATCAGATCGGATCAAAACAGCAGGAATGGCAAAGCTCAATCCAGCCCAAATGTCCGTGCGCGTAAATAAGGATGAGCTGTATATTGATTTGCCACCAGCTGGAGCGAACCGTACCTTTTCCGCAGAAGCTGATCTTATGAAAGATCATTACAAGGCAACACGGACTGAGCGATTCGCCGGGAAAAAGATAGATGAATGGTTCACGGGAGAGCGTACTTCCACGTTTGATTTATTCGTCAACACGGAAAGAAGCTTAGCTGAGCGGAAGTTTTGGGCGTTGCTCTTTTTGCAGTTAGAAAGAGAATACGCGACTAGATCGATTGCTCACAACCTCACTGTTGAAAACGCTATTCCCCTATCCATCCGCGACAATAAACATGCCATGTTTACGGATTGGTCCCGTTCCATTGGCGAGCGTCAATTTGCCTTCCAGATGACCCGACACTTCGTGCAAGCCTTTCACCGGATTAAAACAAAGTCGACGAAGGTGCTTCGCGACATGGACTGGGCTTATCTCAAAGCCCGTCAGTATGACGCCTTGCTGCACTTCCTTCACCGTGCAAGCAGGATCGCTACGCAAGATTTAGCTATCCATACGGCTTCCACAGGCACCCGAACCATACACCAAGGTGGTTCTATTTTACAGAAGCACGACTGGGGTTATCGAGATTTCACGCGCCTTCTCTCCCTTGATTCCTTTTCACCAACAGCTTTCCGTCCGTACCAAAATGATTTGT
Source organism: Brevibacillus sp. HB1.4B (assembly GCF_013284285.1). Lineage (NCBI taxonomy): Bacteria > Bacillati > Bacillota > Bacilli > Caryophanales > Paenibacillaceae > Brevibacillus > Brevibacillus sp. HB1.4B. The sequence continues at coordinate 133,160 of NZ_JABSUT010000004.1, read as the reverse complement.
TCATCATTAGCTCTCAACTCCATGCTTTTCGTCCCTATCAATCACCAGGCACACTCATGACACAATATACAATCGGTAATCGAGACGCGGCTTCGGACTTAGCTATTTTTATGTCACAACTTACTGGCACACGTTCGATTCAAACAGATGCATCGATCTTGAGCTATCTCGAACAAGCTTTTCGACGCAACAGTCCTCAACTGTTTATCCCCAATCCTCTCATTCATTCTCAGCGCGAAAAAGCCAGTAAGCTCTGGATTCCCCAGCACCTCGAACTTGGAAAGAAACATCTTTCTCGCCCCACTTCGATTATCAGGGATGACGTTCGCGCAGATCGCCAGCTCACACATGCTACTCATCTTTGGGAAAAGGAACGCGCCATCGATCTTAGCGGGGGCAAAGCACCTAAGCCATCTTTTTATCAGGATGAGGATGACATTTTCGCCCTCTTGGAAAATGTACGCCCAAGTCTCCTGGCTGAAGATATGGTCTTCGCGACCATCTTACGGTTACTGCCCGCTCATCTTTTGGAGGATATCCTCGCCTCTAAAGAATTTCCTTCCCACCTGATGGACGACATGATTTTTGCCTCCCGCCTTACAGACGGTCAAAGCATTTTGGAAGCACTCATGGAATGGGCACTGACCAACAAGACTTTCGAGGCTTATGTGGATGAAGAATTTTTGGAGGGTGTGCGTACGCGGGTTCAGGCATTGATCGAATCCGAAGTCATCTTCAGTAAGACGTTGCAAGAAAAGGCAGGGATTCTTTCCTTTGAGACATGGGAGTCCACTCGCCCAAACGAGGTTATCTCGCATCTTGAAGAGGACAGAGTTTTAGGGAAACGGGAAGTCTTGCTCTCTTCCACGGTCGCAGAAGAAGGAATCGCCAGCCAATTAGAAGCGGCTCCTGCATCTATAGCAGAAACACTCGTTGGCGAAGATGTATTCCGTCCAGCCGAGCTGCAAATTGAGCATCCTTTTGGTTACATGGAACCCGATCCGTCCGTTTTGTTTGACGAGCATACTGCCCGTAAATCCGCTCACGCCAGCGATCTTGACGAATTGCCGGTCACCGCACTGCTGCGCAGCAGAATCACGGAATTGTGCAGCGGCTATCTCTTCGCAACCTCCCCGCATGAACGAGCCAGTTACCTCGTCGATTTATACGATGTGGCAGAAAAAAGCGCCCGCGATGGAGAACTGCAGGACGATGAATGGCGTAAGTATGCCAAGCTCGCGCTGGAACAAACGGTATTGCATGAGCAACTGATTGCCTATCAACCAGAAGCAGCAGCTCATTTGATCGAATCCATCCTCAGCTACAAGCAACCAGATCAAGCTGTTATGAACGCGGATTGGATAGCCAACAACCAAGAGCGTGCTACCTCACTTCTCACCCAAATCATGGGTAAAAAAGAACTCGCAGATGCCGTCATCCTGGAATACTTCGCTGGCCAATTGGATCGCGGAAAAGGTTATATCGAACAACCATTGATTTCGGTCCGCGACTACAAGAATGCCTGGGCAGATCGTATAGAAGAAATAGGACAAGGTTTGGTCTACGACTACTCCAACGATGTACTCGAAGCTGAACACGATCCCGAGCATTGGTCAGGTGGTTTTTCTGTTCCAGAAGCATACGATCCCCACGATCCATTCAATGCGTACTACCCATGGACGACAGATAGGAACGCACTCGCGATGGGGCAAGACAACTGGACTCGTTTTGGTTCTGGTACATGGGAGCATAATCGCGACCAAGGCACATTTACCCACACAAAAGGCTCTAGTGGCATGAGCGGCTACATTCGAAATGACTTTACCTATACAGACTATCAGTTTGAGGTCGATTTCAAAGTCGATGAGCCCGCAGATGGAGACAGCGCTGGTATCGTGTTCAAATATCACAACGACCAGAACTACTGGATGTTCGTCGTCAGTGATGGAAGCGCCAGCGGAATGCCGCGACCCATGCAGCTTTTCAAAGTAGAGAATGGCAGCTCAACCATGTACTCTACCCCGATGAACCCGTTTGCCTGGGAAAAAGAGAAATGGTATACGCTGCGTGTTTGGGTAACGGGTAACCGCATCCGCGTCTGGGTAGATCATAACCTGCAATACGACTTTACCGATTAGAGGTGATCATTTTGGGTCATACGTTTGGCATTTTTTCTAAATCAGTGGGCAACGTCACATTCGGAAAAATGCGCTCCTCATTGGTAGAGGGCGCATTCCACCCGAATCATCCGGACAATCCGGACAGCCCCAATCGTCCTCGCGCAGAGGATCGTTACGCTGGATATCAGAATCCGCTGCTAGGTGATCCCGGCAAGGGTCAGATTGGTCGTTGGCAAACGGTCAATCTCGACTCTCTCGAAAGTATGATCGACCAGATGATGGAGCAATTTGTTCGGGACAAAAATTGGTACGCCAAGGTTCGTTGCCGCGAAGCGCTGTGGAACATGTACCGTCGTCTGGAATGGTGGGTCAATCAGCAAATCGATCCGCAAAAAAACGACTACCAGCGCGCCTTGCTCATGGTACGAGATTGCATTTACAAAATCCTGAAAAACGCCGAACAGCCAGATGGAACTCACCAAAATGTTTCGCTGCCAGTCTGCCCGGCTCCATACTATCATCACTTCAGCGGCTACTACCTCAATCATTACGATGCCATCGATAAAGAAGTCCCGACCTTCGATATGCGGACTCTCCCACTGTCGGACAAGTTTCACGGCCTTTTCCGTTACGTATCCTCGACAGAAGATCAGGAATGGAAGATGGTTCACTCTGTCGGCACCAATGAGATGGCGGGGAGTGAAAACATCATGAAGCTGGATGTGACCACTCTCAAGCACGGCAACTCTAGCAAGGTGACTTTTCAATGGCGCTTTAAAAAGCAAGGCTTCATTCGTTTCAAGTACATGGCTAGCACCTCTCCTGGCGATGGGTTGCTGTTTTTTATTAACAACAATCAGGTCGGCGGGGAATGGAATCAGAACAGCAGCTGGCAGGAGGCGAAATTTAACGTCAAGCCAGGGCAGACGTACAAGTTTGACTGGTTTGTGCGTCGGATGAGTGATCGGCGGTTTGGGAAAAACGCGGTTTATGTCAAGGATGTGGAGTGCGTCGAGGTGGTGCAGAGCCTGGATGAGCAGACACCGCCGGATGTGGATACGTTGGGGGATGCGGCTTATGACATTCCAGGGTGGGAATGGATTACGTTTTCAGATAAGAGCATTATCACCACTTATTTTTCAGGAATTAACGATATGCTTTCAAGGAAAGTTCAAAGGGTTATCGACGCTGAATGCGCTGGAGATTTCAGTTTTCAATACGAAATGGGAGTGGATAACCCGCCATATACGGATGAATCGTCATTATTTTTCGATGAAGAATTTGTTTCTCTTACCCAGTCCGGAGAAGGGGGACGAGGAAGTACCGCTGTCTCTCACCATGGATGGCAATGGTCATTGGATGGACGATCATCCTCCACACAAGAAGATTCTGCTGTCATTTCTTATGACGTTGAAATTGGTGACAACTGTTCCGTTGATTTAACGGGGGATGTCCAACTTATCTGTCCACCGCTGGAGATTGATCACTACGAAGAACGAACTACCACTGTTACTGATCCGATTAACTTTTCCTTCACCGGAGAAAATCGCTGGGAATGGGAGACGATCCCTGGACTTGGCAGCGGAATTTATATGAAGGACCCAATCGTTTCAGGAAATGGAGATGCCACCTATACTTTTGACCTGGAGGCTGATGGGTGGATTGAGTTTAGCTTTACCACTGGTTTACGTGATACAGAAAGACTCCTCGTCATTATCAATGACGTGCAACAACTAGAAGCAACAGGTGATGAATGGGAGAAAAATGTACAGCTTCCTTTAACAAAAGGCCGTAATACCGTTATTTTTCGAATTCAAGATGACCTGACAGAAGAACCCCTTGAGGAAACTTATCCTGGTGAATTCTCTTATCGCTCGTCAAGTGGCAAACATAAAACACCAATGGGCAGCTACATTGATGTAGACCGGGAATGGAAGACAGACAGAAACTCTAGTTACACAAAAAAGGATCGTGCAGAAAATGTGTACGATATCTTTCTGAATCCTGGTTCATCCTTTGAATTTTCGGAAGAACTGGAGCTAAAAAGTCTTGTTGATGAATCGAAAGAGGACGAATATGAAGTGATATTTTCTGAAGACTTCAATAATCGGGATAAATACGCACGTGAAATTCGTGTTGATGACAATTGGGAATGGGAAGATATCGTTACTCGTTATCATGGGGAAGGTCACGGGGGAGACGGCGTACTCAAGGTTGAGAATAAAGACGGTACCCGGAACCGCCTTTATGTCGAGAATATAGATTTGGATGAACCGGGATTCGTAAAGTTTGAATATGGCGGTTCCTTTTCAGACTACGAGTATCTCAGTCTATATAGTAACAATCGGTTAATTTGGTCTGAAAACAAAAGCTCGAGTGATCCTCTTGGTCATACGGTAGTAGTTCCACTTAGCCGAGGAAAACAAACGTTAAAGTGGGTTTTTGAAGATTGCGATAAAGTCGAAGTTGAAGACCCTGATTCTGGATACAAGCCTCCAACGAAACCCGCTCCTTCTACAGGTGGGGAGCAATGCTATCCGGCTGGAACATACACTCATCCAGCTATATACGGCCCTGGATCTAAGCCACCTCATAAGACACATCTGAAATTTGACTGGGGCTATCAATATGATCCTTCAGAACCTGTTAAAGTATACTATGATGCTTCTGGTTCTGTCCCCATTGCTCATGGCACTTATAGAGATGATTTTACAATTAGACGATTTATAGATAATTCATCCATCACAAAAGCGATATATTCAGAACAATTGGAGATATATTCCGGTAAAGGCTTCGATGTTCCTAATGCATTCGATGTGCCTGTTGAATGGATATTCCGCCCTATTCCTGACGCTCCTAACAAGACACCGATACACTATGAAAATTCCTATGTTTTAACGTCTGAACAGGTTACAAATAAAAGCTATCCATATGTTTATTGGTATGCTGTCTTTGATAGCGTAGGTAATGAACGTTTAACAGTTGAGTTCGACTATCAATACTATTGTTATGAAATAGATAATCGACAAGGAAATAAAAATGGGAGACAAGTCTCTACACTAAGAATTGCTAGTAACGCAGCAGTGGCAGAATACAAGCGTGAAACCAATTCTCACATATACGCAACACGTAGAGGTATTAGATGGAGTACCCCATCAATCCCTCGCACAGGTAATAAAATGATGAATGTAGGGAAACTACAGAATCCCTATAAAATAAAAGATTGGAGCGGTTCAAAACCCCACAGCTCCCAAGAATTTTACTGTAACAAACCAGGCACCTACTGCATCGCCTTTGAATTTCAATCTTTTTTAGGAAAGAGTTCAAAGGTTGGCAAAGATAATATTCCATATTATATCGCAATCCGTAATCTCAAACTCCAATCCAATAAACAGCGTAAATTTAGTAATGACTTTGATAACACACAAGTCCAATTAACCGTAACTGATTTATCTAATCGTACAATTATCGATAGCGAGCTCCTAACTACAGAAGGTAAAGGATGGGTAGAAAAATCAATAAAATATGAACTTCCTCTAAACTCACACTATCGAATTGATTACACGTTATTAAAAGGATTAAGTCATAGAGGAGGAAAAGATGACAACGGCGGTTGCTTTCTGTTAAAAAATGGAACCGTTCAAGAAATTTGGAAAAGTTATTGTAAAGATAAACTTGGTTCTATTTATCCAAAAGACAACTCGCCATATGAACCTAATCTCCCCCCTCCAACTCAAGTAATCATACCCGACGACTCCTGGTGTTGGATCGATACAATCGAGATCAGGCAAAGTAAAAAATCAAAACCATGCCGTGATGCCTATGTCCGCGTAAGAATTTACGACGAAGACAATGGAAATATCATATCCGAAGAGAAATACTCGGATTTTGATGATGTACAAACAATCAAAGCTGCTATTACCAATGATTCTGATGAAGGTAAAAATTATTCTATCCGAATCAAATTCTATACAGATTGTGATGCCGAAGCGAGATTAAGTAATGGAGAGTATACCTTTCACGACAAGCTCCCTCTCCCTAAATCATCGGCGTTTGTCTACAATTTCGAGACGACAGCAAACGTCCCGATATGGATGGGCGGATGCAACGGCAGCAATATTCAGGTAAACATCTACGATCAAGCAGGCAACAAACTTCAAAATACTACTGTTAATCTCTCCGGAAACTACGACTTCACCCTCGAAAACCTATCCAAACCTTCTGTATCCAAAGTACGTGTCGAAATTAAGACAGAACAAAAAGGCGAAATAAGTGAGTGGACCGGCAAAAGCTATTTGACTACGTTCAAGCTCCGAAATTTCAAAGCAACGGAAAATTGGACAATTGTCCCCTCTCCTTTTAATAGCCAATTGGACTTTTTCATTGATGGAGTTCTCCGAGGCAGCTATACAGATGCTGGTGGAGCCCCTGTGTTTCAAGTAGATAGAGGAAGACATACTTTCACCTGGGTATTTACAGCGAAAGGCACATCGGAAGTTTGGGATTACTGCAATATCGACTACATCAAACTAACCAACTGGATCTGCGACAAGGTCCTCGTCACCCCCTACTGCGATCCCGGCAGCGGGGACAAATGCGTCGAAGCATTGATCAAATGCTTGCTGGCGATCTGGAAACAACGCCCTGAAGCATGTGTGATTGGCAAACGAATATGGCTATTTACGTAAAGGAGGTACTTCTATGAGTGTGGTTTCTCTACGTAAATCGGGGTTTCTCTTCGAGGATTCTTTCGATTCTCTTACCCTCGATTCCAAGTGGAACATGACACCAAATGATTCTTCAAGGTGGTCGCTAACTGACGCACCAGGCTCGCTCCGTTTAAAAGGCGGAGCTGAGCCACTTCAACTCTTTTTAGACACACTTACCCCCGTGAAACAATTCGTCCTCGATATGAAAAATTCATACAATCCGAAAGCTTCTGGAAGCACAGGTGGATTGACTGTTTTCATCAACCACAACGACTTTTTCCACGTCGAAGAATATTATGATGCACCACAAGGCACCACGAAAACCTTCCCCTGGCTTCGGTTGGTACGCAACTACAATACCTACACCGCTTATTGGTCCGAGGACGGAACCATCTGGAACATCATCGGCTCGGAGGAATTCAATCGCCTTGCTCCCAAAATCGGTATGTTTCTCAACAGCAGCGCTACAGACGACTATCTGGACATGGAACACGTCCGCGTTTTCTCCCTCCCCACTCTCACAGTCTCAAACCTCTCCCCCGGCACCCGCGTGGAGTTGCTCGATTCCACAGGAGCCGCTGTCGACTCCAAAACGTGTCGGACAAGCCAAACATCCATTCAATTTGATATGACCCAGCGTCCTATTCCTTTCACTGGCTCTCTCCGTTTTGCGGAAGCAGACGGAAAAACAACCATTAGCTCCAGCGACCAGATGGAATTGTGGGGCGGAGACGAATACGCTTTTTCCCCCTCCCCCACCCTCTTTTTTATCGATGGAGAAGGAAAGGAAGTCCACCTGCAAGACAACACAGAGGAGTTTCTCGGTCATATGCTCCAAGGCCAGTACAAAGAAGTGAAAATAATCGCCCGAAATACGATGCATCACGGAACTTTTACAGGTATCCAAGGCATTCTCACCTCCTATGCAGGTACGGATCAGTACAAACGGCTTGTAGATGTCGCCACAGACAAAAACGGTGTGCCCGGCGCGTGGGGCGATTCCTTCACCCTGCCAGATACTGCGGCAGGAAATGAACAAGTTTTCTGGACGCGGATTTCCCGAGAAACCGATCCATCCCTTATAGATAAAACGACGCATGTCCATTTCGGTCTCAATTTGTCCGCCGTTTATACCAAATAAATCGAAAAGGAGCTGAACGTATGTCGGTCAGAATCACCCGCACAGGCAACGAAGTCGTCCTGGATCATAATGAGTTGGCCAATAAAGGAAAACGTACCCATGCCGAAATCGACTCCTACCTCCATGAGCTGGATGATGCCAGAGAAGATAAACCGAGCTTAAAGGATAAATTCCGTGAGCTAAAAGACAAAGACGATGAACAGGATCGTCAGCTTGATGCCGTGAAAAGTGATGTTTCTACCTTTCAAGCGCGGCTGAATACGTTATCGTCAACGGTCAGTGCGGCAGAAGCAAAAAATCAGACGCAAGATCTCCGTCTTTCGCAAGTCGAACAAAAAAACGCCCAGCAAGACCAAGCCATTCTAAAGCTGCAAAGCGATGTCTCCTCTAACCCCAACGCCGAGGTGGTCGCTGCACGCCGGGATCGGGATGGAAGAACTTTTCCTAGTCTGAAAGCTCGGTTGGATGACATGCAGGGGAAGATTGGTACGGGGGGTAGCGGGGGAAATAATGGAGGAGCCTCAAGCAGCTCCTTTGATTTGCAGACCCCAATCAATATTTTACTGAATACCTTTCGTGATGCGGAAACACATAACAGATCGGCCTATCGTCAAAACAACATGTATGTAGATGTATTTAGCGATTCCTCAGGAATTGATACCGAAAAGTCATCTTCTTTTGGGATTATAAATGGTACTGTCTTCCCCGGACTTCACGATACAAACATCATCATGTCCAGTCCTACTGAACCTGCCCCTTATCACGTAACCTCGTCTAGTGAAACGTCTGGTTACCCCGGGTGGATGGGAATCAACGGAAATTTAACTGATTCCTATTATTCAGATGGAGCGACTCCTCCGGCAGAAGGTCATTGGTGGCAAATTGACTTTTTCGTCCCCAAAATAATTACTAAGCTCGCAATACGAGCTATTGGAATCTCAGCTGGACAGTACGGTCTAGCCACGTTTACTCTGCAAGGTTCACAAGACAATACGGATTGGACAGATTTATACACAGGATCTCATGCAAACACAGGTTCAGAGTTAGAACACAGCTTTACTAATACCTCTGCATACCGCTATTACCGCCTGGCTAAGCTTCGCAGTTATCGTAGTGCAAACCCCGTAATTTATACCGGTTGGCACGAGATTAAATTCTATGAAATTATTGACGCGGTTACGCTCGTAACTAAAGCAGTTAATGTTGGCCGCTCTCCAAACAAGATTATTACGACTGCGGAATATACTGACACGGTCACCTTCGATCTGACCCTTGATGGAACAACTTGGGTAAAAAACATCGATTTAAACAAGTTACTCGATACCTCTTCACTAAAAGGTACAAACCTCCAATTACGAGCTAACATTCCAGCTACAGGCAGTTTAAAATCTTTAGGAGTTACTTGGTATGACGATAGCATGCTTATTGAGATGCCAGGTAAAGAAGGAGGAGGCCGGGATCAAAGCAGTACCAAACCGTTAGTAGACGTCGTGGCAGCTACTAATATTTTGCGTAATGCTTATCGCACTTTGGAATGTACGAATCAGGGAGCGTCGGTTCGGCATAATTTGTATGCAGACGCTTTTGTAAATTCATCTGGGGTCGATGAATCTAAGTCAGAAGCATTTCAAATACGAAATGGAAAGTTTATCAAAGCTGCTGGAGTACCTTTCAACTGGAAGGATCTAGGTGTGCAAACCGCTTCATCTACTGGAGATTGGTATAATAGTAGCACCGGTTTTAGACCTTACAAATCAAATAGTACTTCCCCAACCTATGCCGTTGAAAAAATCGCAGACGATAATGCTATTGCAACACCAGGTGGATATACCGATTACTGGCTTCATAATAGTACAAATGCTGACTTATTCATGAAATGGGGAACACCTGTAGAAATATATAAAATCATTCTTTGGATGAATGGTAGTTTAGGACAAAACGGACACGATTACTGCGATCATCAAATTTCTGTCAAAAATCCATCAACAGGTAAATGGGAAGCAGTTACCCCAAGGATTAATCTCGCTTCTAAAACAGATAAAGGAGTACATGGTGACGGTTCATGGCACTACCCCATCGAGCTAGACTATCTCATTAATGAAGTCAAAGTAACTGTCTGGAATAAAAGCTCATATATGACCGTCACTGAGGTACAAATCCTGCAAGCATCTGATAAAAATCCCGTCATGGTTTCCAATCCGATCACATTGGCAAAGGCCCCGACCCATCTTTTATTGGATGCAGAGTATGAGGGTAACGCCAGCATTGATTTGTCATTCGATGGAGGAACCACGTTCACAACTGGTTTTCCTTTGAATCAGTTGGTGGACTTAAGCACTTTCCTACCAGGTAATTCTCTTGTCATTCGAGCCAACCTTAGTGATAAAGCAGTCCTCAACAGCATTGGTTGCATTTGGTATGACAAAGACACGCTCCCCACCTATACAGATACGGTAGGTGGAAGTTCTGGAGGAAAAGACTCCGGTAATAGCGATACCAAAGTAGAGGTAGATCCTTCCCTTGGCTCTATCCTTTTATACGATACCATCGGCCTCATCACAGCCAATTTCCGAGCTGCCGAAGCTCTCAATCTCCCCAAATACACCGCTAAAAATTTAGTCATTGACTCATTTATAGACGACTCGGGCATTGATAAAACAAGATCTTCTGGCTTCATCGTTGAACATGGTGAAGTCAAACGCATGGGACATAACGCAGTTAAAGGCAAGACTTACTACCTAAATCCTATCCCAACAAAAAATTATCCAGATAATACACCATACTCAAAACTAACTGATGGTAAAGCCGGAAAAGACGGCTCATCTGCCGATTATCTTGATGGCTCTTGGATTAGTCAGTTAGGGATTCCTGGATCGATTTCTACGGTAGACTTTGAACTTACTGTTCCAGAAATAATTAATCGTGTCAAAGCCATGTTTTGTGAGTATCAGGTATCTGGAATTTTCTATCCTCCCGAGCTATACGTCTATGGATCGGATGACAACAGCAATTGGACTCTGCTTTTTCATGAGCCAACTGGTCTAAGTGGCAATGGTATTAGAAAATGGGTTGACTTTACCTTCACGAACTCTACCCCATATCGATACTACCGCGTAGGCTATTCTATTGGCGGTACGGGAGAGAACCAAAAACATTTATTTGTCAATGAGATAGAGTTGTACTCTACTGGTCCCACCACTCTATATACCAACGTGGAATCCCTTCCTGTAGAACCTAAGAAAATGATTGTTATAGCTGAACACCAAGGGCAAGTCACCTACGATTTATCTATGAACGGCGGAAATACCTGGTTGAACAACATTACTCTCGACAAGTTTTTGGAGGTAACTGGTGGGAAAGAAGTTTGCATTCGTGCCAATCTCTCCACAGGGTCAACTCTATCATCATTAGGTTATGGATGGTTCGATGATTCAGTCGAATTCATCAAGGTCACACCTGGAAATGGCAACACCGGATCAACCGGGTTAATCCAAATTAATAAATTCGGAGTTATAGCCTCCCCTAACACACCTGAAGAAGTGAACATAACAATCCCCTACAATTCTGACTACAAGCTACCTCCTATTGAAGTTTTAAAATTTGCCCCTGGTGAACAGAATTACACTCGGGAAGTAGCAGCCTTTTCTAGTAACGAGGCATCTAACTTTAATCATGACAAATACATGGCGTTAGATGGTACATTACGGCTTAAAACCGACTACTCAATTGAATTGACAGAAGACGCAATGCTTCCATCTGGTAATAGTGTGTATTCGCTAACCCTTGATGTGAATCAATTTTTGAGTATAGAGAAAATCAAGGTGAATTGAATATGTCTCTGATTAGAGAGCAATTTAGCATTAAGAAAAGTTCAATGAATTGTTGAGGTGACAAAAATGCCAATTCCAGCAACAACCGGACAATTAAGAACAAAAATTTCAGATATGCAGATCGGTGACTATGTGAAGTGTTGGTACTCCTTTCATAGAACTAGTGGAAGCTTATCTGATAGTCCAGCAGGGATATTAGTTGGGTTAGGGACAGATACATTCTCTACGGCTGAAGAAAAGCCAGTAACAGGAGAGTCCACTACTAGCAACTCCAAATTATTTTATTTTGTGAAAGTTGCCAAAGGATTGCTGATCGCTGATAGGGTGTGTCAACACTCCATCTCTTGGGATGCCCTGAATACAGGGAAGGTGATACAAGGGAATCCCTATTCGTTTAGTACAAGCTCGAATATCTCACAAGGCTATGCTTCGAGTGAGAATATTTCAGGTACACTCCGATCTCTCTCAGGTGGAGTAGCTTATGCAGATGCAAATGAAAATAAAACCTTAGATGCCAGATTGAGCAATGGAACATGCTTTCCTGTGAACAACGAATATGATAAGTACTTAATGGGATTTCCTCAAAGCATGGTAAAAGATGGATATACAGTAGATGATGTATTTCATTACAAAGTACGTTTTACAACTACGCAAGATACCACTATGACAGGTTCTCGTATATCAAGTACAGGAACTATTGAAGTTCAAGACAATACTTGGCGAGTTGGAAGGGGAAGTGAGGATAATTTCTTAATATGGAAAGGTTTAGGGATGGGTAAAACATCAATTGCTTATGCGAGTACAGGTTTTCGTCCAGTATTTGAATATAGGGAGGTGTAATACATGGCTACAATTGGAGATCAATTAGCTGTACCAGAGGCAGGATGGAAGCGGTATGATAACACTTATCCGTCTATTGCATATAATGGAACATGGGCGAAAAGAACAGGATATGCAGGTAGTTATGAATTAACAGATACCTACACTTCAACAGCAGGAGACACGGCAACGTTTGACTTTGTAGGAACAAAAATCCGTATCATATCTTTTTTCTGGAACAACTTCACGGCAGATGCGAAGATCACGATTGATGGGGTCGCACATACATTTAGTGAAAGAAGTGCTTCCAATACTTCACAAGTCATCGTATTTGAAAAAATGGGATTGTCTGAAGGTAAGCACCGTGTTGAGCTGAAATTGAATTCTGGGACAGATTATCTTGGAATTGATTCAATTGATATTGATGATACAGGGTCTATTGAATTTCCTATCGGCGTTCAATTAACTGCACCAGCTCCAGGTTGGAAAAGGTATGACGACGGTAATCCATCTATAAAATACTTGGGAACTTTCGTAAGAGAATCAAATCAAAGCTTTTATGGTGGAGCCTCCAACTATGCAACAAGTGCAGACTTTAAGATAAAATTTAATTTTATTGGCACTAGAATCAGAATAATAGGTAACATGTACCAAAACAAATTCCCTAATGTTCCAATAACGATTGATGGTGTCACTGAAACATTCAGTCAGTATGGGGATTTAAAGTTTCAAGCTTTACAGTACGAAAAAATAGGGTTAGAGAATAAAATGCATACTGTAGAGATTACAGTTCCTTCCTATGCAGGAAGGATTGGTTTTGACCCAAATAACGTGAACGTGAAGAACATACAGATTGATGCCGTTGATATTGATGCTAATGGTAGGATTCTCCACCCTGATGAAGTAGTAGATGTTAAAGATTTAACAGTAGGAAAACGTATTCGTTTGAACTACTTGGCACCTGCTGGTACGTTTGGAACCATATCGATCGGAAAGGAAATGTCAGGACTTCTTCCCAATGCTCCTGCAACAAGTGCAAATGGTGATGGGTATTTCATCATGTACGGTACAAATCACAAAGGTGATAAGTTGCTGATGGCTGACCGCAATATCCAGATCATTTCATGGGATGCCTTAAATACAGCAGGAATTGCAAGCGGAAGCGGGCTGTCAATAAAAAGCCTGCACACCATTCCAGGATTGTCTGGGTATTCTTCTGCCGTGTGTAACGTTTCTGCTTCAACAGAGTATGACACAGCAAGTTATCAGGCATGGAAGGCTTTTGATGGATCAGAGACTACGTACTGGACAAGTACTGCTGCTACTGAAAGAACAGAAGAGATGTTAAAGATCGAGTATTCAACGCCAACAATCATTACTTCGTATGATCTATATGCTATATACAGTCCGAAAAAATGGGTCTTCGAAGCTTCTAATGACGGAACTTCATGGGATATCTTGCATAATGGAAATGAAGTATCAAGCTGGCACGGTCTTAAAAAGACCTTCTCATTCAATAATGATAAAGCTTACACACAATATCGGATCAGAGTATCAGAACGTTTTGTGTGGAACGGACATTATTATGTCGGCTTTTATACTGCCCAATTATTCACATCCTCTGATAGAGAAATAACATTGCGACTGCCGACAGGTGGAGTAAATGCATCGGATAAAGACAACGAATGGGATAAGTACATGACCGATGACCAGATCTGGAATAATGTAAATCACGGTTCATGGACCAGTACAACTGATCAATCCAATTCAAAGGCCCGCGTAATTCGAGGTTATAACGGTCTCAAAAACTGGACATCTGGATCAACAGATCTTACAACTCCAGGCCGAGGGTTCCGTCCTGTTCTCCTGATTGAGTCAATAAACAATAGATTCCTCGTACAAGACGGTTCAGACGTGAAAACGTACACTTCTTCCGGCTGGGAAACCGTTGGTACTACTCCCCCCACAGATGAAATGTTTCTAAATAAAGGCATGCTTGATCTCAGTGCATGCGCCCCATACTTGAAAGATTTAAAAGACACATCCAACCTCAAAATCCTTGTTTCGAAACCTAAAAAAGAACCAACAGTCGCTCATCTCACTGGAGTTCCTGTACCAAGAATCGTGAAAATGAAAAATGATACTAGCTTTCTTGGCGTAGCTAAAATCAACTCTTTAACCTTATCAGGTACAGAGAAAGGCGTTTTAAGAGTCGCAATAAGTACGGACAGTGGAACAACATGGGAAGCAAAACAAAAAAATGGCTCGTGGACAACAGTTGATGTAAATAACCCCATTGATTTCAAAGCAAAAGCAATGACAATAGACGATTTCAATCTCATCCAAGAATGGGACGAGAAGCTAGGCCAAGCAAGAAACTTGCGATGCGCCTTCTACTTCGAACAGTCATCATCCACTGATGAAACAAGTCTAGACTCATTGACCATGAATGTCGATTTACTAGATTCCTGGGACATGTCGATGCCCGGAGTCGATTACAAATACGGGTATAATCGAAATACCAATCTCCGAGTCTTTTTACTCTCAGATGGAGATTACAAGATAAACGTAGGCACTGGCGGTAGCAATGGCTCCACGATCACAGAAGTAGATGGAGGCACATTCTAATGACACTGCCAATCAAATTCAAACGAGGTCTAAAAAATAATCTCCCTTCCGCTGCAGCGGCGGGAGAACCTCTTTTCACCACAGATACCAAAGAATTATTTATCGGAACGGGTGACGGGATCACAGCAATTGGAACCGATCCAACTCTGGCAGAAAGAGTGGGCCAACTAGAGAAATATCGTAGTTCCGTATCTCGGACCTATACGGAAACATTTACTTCACCAAAAGTTGACATTGAGAAAACAACTGCATGGTATTCAACCACCGGTGTACGTACCTCTAAAATTCCCTCCATTACCGAGAATTTCACAGATTTGAGCGCTGTTGATCAATTCAATTCTTACGGCGTTAACTTCGACATTGAAAACGGATTGGTAAGACTGAGCAACACCCTTGAAGGAGTCATAGTGTCTTCTTCTCTCCCAGTAGCAGGAGTTGATAAGCTAACTTTTCAATCAGACTATTTACTTCCTAACGCATTAGGCGTCATCTCTACCAAAAAAGTAACCGGGGAGATGGCGTCAAAATTATCTCACCTAGAACCCACCATTTTAGTTGATCGGTTAAACAGGACTTGGGTTATCAGTTCTGTCGACCGTGAAGGAATTTATGCGGTTGTAACCAATTCAGATGATTCAGTTGCCTTTGAAGGGTATTTGCATTCGTACAGAGGAACTGGCTACGTTGTAGCCCCAAGCATTATGAATGCAGTAGTTGACCATAACAACAATGTATGGATAGCAGCAGCCATAACTAGCATGCCTGGGTTAATTCTTTCTATTAAGCCTGATTTTCAATCCTTTTTAAATCCCATTTCTGTAAGAGGTAACAACAGCATATATTCCTACCCTCCATTTTTAAAGCTCCATGTCGATAAAAACAACCGAATCTGGTACTCTTGGAGTTATTCTAGTTCCTTTTATTACGGATGCGTTACTTCAGATGGTACCTTTTTCATCCCTACTACTTCCCAAACTTTCAACCCATCTACGGGATTTGACAATGCTGTAATTGTAGAAGATCGTATGAAAGGGTATATATGTTTTATAATTCGAGGATATTCTAATAACACTCTAAGAGCTCTTCGTGTTAACTATGATGGAACAAACCAAACCCCCTACAATTTGATCGGTAAGGCCTCAGGTAAATGGTTAGACGCAACCCACGATGAATCAACAGGTATTACGACCATCTTAAGTGTTGATAACAATGCCCCTGTTGTACATCGCCTAAATTTGTCAACGGGATCATCCACCACACTCCCCTTGACAGGTTTCATGACCGTTGATCATTCTTTACCGATTGAATTTGTGTTACAAGACAATATCATGCGGGTTATTTATCATCAACAAACGGTTGGCTCTACTCGTCTTATCTCTATTGATCTTGCTACTTTATCTATTGTGGAACCGGACACACTGATCCAAAGCGGGACCAATACAACACGAGTGTCTGGCTGTATTGACGGAAATGGTCGATTGACGATTGTCATGAATACGTCCGAGTATTCAAGTAATTATAGTTTGATAAAAATGTTACGCTACGATACAGTACCTACCTCCATTGCTTTTCAAATTTCACCAGATGATACCTCTTGGTTTCCAATTACACTCGGAGAGGAAATCACCTTCCCCACTAAAACAGACGCGTTGAAAATAAAAATAAAAATGCAGTCACCAAATCCAGGAATTTCTTCTTTACTCAGAAACTACCGTATTGCACTAGGAGGAACGGCAGGAGAAATCACACAAACCTATACTTCCTCATCCCTGCCAGCCGTTACCCCTATTGCATTTGTCACACTAACTGCCAATCAAGCTCTCCATGGCGGAGAAATTCTCTGGGAGGTGAGTAACAATGGGGGCGGGTCATGGCAATCTGCTGAGCTGGGTCAAGAGATTGAATTTGCCAATCCAATCAACAGCGATCTTCGAGTCCGTGCGATTCTCCATTCCCCCTCAAGCGAAACAAGTACACCTTCTATCCGAGATTTCACTGTAACAAGTTCCAACCTGTTATTAAATCCCGCTATCACAGACCCCAATCTCCCCCAACGCGTTATTGATCTCGAAACCAATCTGTTAAAAACAAACTTCCAACTCATCACGTACATGAACGCCGCCAAGTATGGATTGAAAAATATGGTCATCGATACCTTCACCGATCTTTCTGGAGTAGATATCACAAACAGCCAAGCTGTTTACGATCATGTGCGAAAAAAATTCATTACTGGAATTGTAGATATCGTACCGCCCATGACTGCTAACGACACCCCAGCCCCTTTTATTGTGAGTGCAGACAGTGTTACTGGTGGAGCTGTGTTTCATTTGTTTGACCGCAGCTTAGCAAGTGGCTGGAGCACAACTGCAGGTGGACATCATTGGATCAAAATCTTTCTGGATAATCCCGCTCAGATTATCGATCGATATCTTTTATCTGGAGGCGCAAATTACGCTCCTACTACCTGGCAATTGCAAGGTTCCAATAATAATACGACTTGGGATACGCTCCATTCTGTTTCCGGCTATGTTTGGACTCGATATGAAGGCAATGAATTTACTATTCCTACTGAGAACATCAAACCTTATAAATACTATCGATTCTACTCTACCTCTTCTCAATACGGGTCTGGTGCAACTCAAATTCAGGAATTACGATTACAAAAGGCCGTAGACCAAAATCATCTACAATCCAAGCCCGAGAAAACCACTACACCGCCAAATAAAATCGTGATTGTCGGAGATGAGACGGTTAATGGTGGAAGCATCAAATACCAGGCATCTCGGGATAGTGGAAACACTTGGACAGACGTTCCTGCACAAACGTTAACGGATATTTCCAGTCAACCGGTCGGAACACAACTCGTCGTAAAAGCAATCATCACTGGGAATGCAGAGCTCAATGCGTGGGGCTACTACTATGAGTAAGACAGGCAGCATTCAAGCCTCGCACTCCGACGACTATGTTGTGGTAGCATTTTCACTCAAAACACCGTGAGAAATCTCCCAAACTGTCTACTCTATATATAGACCTCACAAGAGAAAGCGGGTGAATAAACGGATGATCCAAACACTACTCAACTCTTCCACTCTCCCTTTGGTAGTATCCAGTGTACTGACGGCAATCGTCACCTATCTGGTCGCTCGCCACAACAACAAGAAAGAGTTGATGATTACAGACAGGCAGCAAATCTCGCAGGAAAACCAGCAAATTCGTCAGGAGCTTCGTCAGGAAATGGACAAGCTTCGGGAAGAACTCCACGTTTGGCGCAACCGTTGCATGGAGCTTGAAACCATCGTGCAGGAGTGGCGAGATAAATACACGACGCTGGTAGTAGAAAGACAACAGCTAGAGTACCGTGTCAAAGAGCTAGAAACCGAACTCAAAACGTACATGCAAGCGAGGATTTCCTAGATGTTGCAACGTTAACCACAAAGGTGACTCCTCCCTTCCTTGGGGCGAAATCTCGCCTCGCGAATTAACTCCCTTCCCAATGAATGACGGCTGGATGTTTGTTTATCAGCCTTGATCGCCTCTGACTCCCCGAAGCATGCCCCGCTTTACCAACAAAAGGAGGAACAACCTTTGATTGACATGAACCAATTTATTCACAGCCTGAGTTTGCTTACTTTTATGGCGATCTTGATCGAAGCCGTAACCGAAATTTTAAAGAATGCCTTCCCCGTATTAAAAGATCGCTCCACTTACATCCTCTCTATCCTCATTGGCATTTCGCTCTCCCTCGCTTTTCAAGTCAACCCCTTTGGTCTTGAGGGCAGCGGCTACTACGTTTCTGCCGTGCTGGCTGGTATCCTCACCAGCCGCGGAGCGAACTACCTCAACAGCTTTGTGAAAAAGCTGAATACATCCTCGAAACAATAACCTCTTCTTCCTCACACAAAAACAAAAGCACCTGCTCCGATGCAATCTCTTTCGCATCAGGGCAGGTGCTTCTTCTCTTTTTTCTCTATACTTCCTCTATCAACCGCGCCAACAAAGTAGCCCGCGTCGATATTTCTCCCAGTTCGATCCATTCATCCGGTGAGTGGGCGTAGCCACCTTTTACACCAAGTCCATCCAGTGTCGGGACTCCACAAGCAGCAGCGAAGTTGCCATCGCTTACTCCACCTGTACCCGATTCTTCCAAAGCCATCCCTAGTTCATTGATGCTAATCGATTGTGCAAGGGAAAATAATTTGCCTGTCTCTTCGGTACGCTCCATTGGCGGTCGGCGAATGCCTCCCTTTACGCTGATGTTTGTTCCCGCGAGCACTGGCGTGAGTTCACTCATTACCTTCTCAATGCGTAATGCCTCTTGCATCGAGATAAATCTCACGTCTACTTCAGCTTCTGCCGAGTCGGCTACAACATTGGAGCCAATCCCGCCCTTGATGACGCCCACATTGACCGTGGTTCCTTTCTCGTAATCGGTCAGGGCATGCAGAAATTGCACCTGTCTCGCCAGCTCTTCAATAGCAGAGACACCCTTTTGATGATCGACACCAGCGTGTGAGGAAATACCACTGACTGCCACGGTAAAATGGGCGCTTCCCTTCCGCCATGTTTTGAGTGCGCCGCTTGGTTCGGTTGGCGGCTCCAACACAAAGCTTGCCACCGAACGCGCGGCTTCTTCTTCTACAAGTCGTCGAGAAGTCGGGCTGCCGATCTCCTCGTCACTGTTTAATAGGAGCACGATTTTTTTATCTGTAGGCAGGCGATCCAGCTTTACCAATGCCCGCATCGCAAACATGGCTTGCAAAACGCCAGCTTTCATATCGTATACACCCGGTCCGTACGCTTTCTCATCCCGGATCGCAAATGGTCGGCGAGTTGCCTCCCCTTCTAGCCATACAGTATCGTAGTGACCGATGATGAGGATTTGCTTTTCCCCGTTGCCCAGCGTACAACGCACCTGATCGCCATACGTCTTATTCGGGATCAGCTCTGCTACTCCCCCTGTCAGCCGTTGAAACTGCAGAGCGAACCAGCCCGCCATGCGGTCGCCCAGCTGTTTGTCACGAGAAGGTGAGTCCATGTTGACCGCCTCTTCGAGTAGCTGTAGATAGTGGGACATATTCTCTTGTACATAAGTGTGGATTGACATAGTGCCTCTTCCTTAGTGAGATTGTGAATTGAGTCCGAACAGGCGCTCTAGTCCGTACACTTTTTCCAACAAGACGATGAACACCAGACTCAGCAGGATGACCACCGAGGAGATCGAAGCCACCAACGGGTCAAGTGTTTCCTGCATATAGGTGAAAATCGCGAGTGGCAGCGTCGTCGTATCCGGTGCCACCAAGAATAAGGAAACCGTCACATTGTCAAACGACGTCAAGAACGAAAAGATCATCCCCGACACGATGGCCGGACGCAACAGTGGCAACGTAATATCCCAGAACACCCGAAACGGATGGGCCCCCAGCATGTATCCCGCTTTTTCCAACGTATAATCGAACGAGCTAAGCCCTGTGAGCACCAGCCTTACGACATACGGAATCGAGATCAGCATGTGCGCCAGCAAAAGCCCCGTAAACGTCCCCGCGATACCAATTCGCGTGAAAAACAGCAGCGCGGAAATCCCGATAATGAGCGAAGGAACGGTAAGCGGTGAAAGCATCAGAGCGTTGATGATGCCGCTCCCACGAAACTTGTATTTGGACAGCGCGAATGCAGCCAATGTCCCTATGAGAGTCGCCAAAATTGCCGTTACCGTAGCTAGCTTAAGACTGAACCACAGCGAATCGATGAACTCCGGTCGATCCAAAATCATTTCATACCACTGCCACGAAAACCCTTCCGGCGGAAATCCGAGATATCCTGCTGCGGTAAAGGAGCTCGGGATGATGACCAGAAACGGCAGATTGACCAAAACAAGCACAAAGAATGTGATGAGTCCGAGTACGTTTATTTTTTTCATGACGCAAACACCTCTTTATACCGCTTGGTTTCAATCAGCTTCGTATACAAAGTCACCAATAGAATCGTGCTGCCCAGAAGCAGGAAGGCAAGTGCCGCACCCAAAGGCCAGTTCAGTGTCGCCATGATTTGCTCATAGGCAATGACAGGCATGACCTTCACGGACGTTCCACCCATCAAGGCAGGTGTTACAAAAGCACTCATCGACAAGCTGAACACCAGTGTCGTACCAGCAATCATCCCCGGCAAACACAAGGGCAATGTCACACTGAAAAACGTACGTGCGCGGGAAGCCCCCAAAATCGATGCCGCCTTATTCAGGGACGGATCGATGGCATACAAGCTGGTTGCAATCGCCAGAACCATGTAGGCAATAAAGGAATCCGTCAGACCGATCACAATACCCAGCTCGTTGTACAACAGCCGCAATGGTTGATCGATCACCCCCAGACTCATCAATGTTTCATTGATCCACCCTTTTTCCCCCAATACCACTACCCAACCGAAGTTGCGAATAACAACACTGATGAGGTGAGGGGCTAGGATCAGCATCGTGACGATTCCACGCATTTTCCCTGTAGCCTGCGCCATGTACATCGCTACAGGAAATCCAAGCAAGAGGCACGCCAGTACCGTCCAGAGACTCACGCGAATTGTCCGCCAAAGAATCTCCAAGTAGTACGGATCTTGTATAAATAATGAATAATTGTGAAAAGAGAACGCCTGATTCTCATCCTGAAAGCTGAGCAAAAGCATCATCAGCATCGGGAGGATGAATACGCCAAGCAGCAAAATCATCGCAGGTGCTGTCAACAATGTAACCGAGAGACGCTTGCTCATCCGTCATCCCCTTCCTGCGGGCATGACCAGTACGTCGTCCGCGTTCCATTGACAGTAAACCGTTTGACCTTCTTGGCGGTCCACCGAACTATCGGTCATTTGGACTTTTACCGAAAGCGTATGCTCCCCGACCTTGACCTCACATTCTGTGTACGAACCCAGGAAGGAGGCAAGCTGCAAATGTCCTTTTACCCGATTCGCTTCCTCACTGACTGCTGTATCAGTCAGCTTGATTTTCTCTGGTCGGATAAAAATGATCACTTTTTCATGGAGTGCCACTGTTCGCTGTTGCTTTGCCGCCTTCACGAGCATTCCACCAGTCGTCCGCAGCGTAAGTACATCCCCGTCAATTCCGATGACTTCCCCTTCCAAACGGTTCGTCTTACCGATGAAGGTATGTACGAATTCAGATGCGGGTTGATTGTAAATCTCCAGCGGTGTACCGATTTGCTCCACGAATCCGTGATTCATAACCACGATGCGATCAGAGAGCGCGAGCGCCTCTTCTTGATCATGTGTAACGAAAATAGTCGTAACGCCGATTTCGTGATGTAAGCGCTTTAACTCATCGCGCAGCTCTTCCCGAAGTTTGGCATCCAAGTTACTGAGCGGCTCATCCAAAAGCAGGAGCGACGGCTCAATAACAAGCGCCCGTGCAATCGCAATCCGCTGACGTTGTCCGCCAGAGAGCTGTTTCGGGTAGCGGTCTGCTACGTTTGGCAGCTTGACCAGGCCAAGTACACGATTCACACGCTCTTGCATCTCTTGCTTGCTCACTTTGCGTAATTTCAAGCCATAGGCGATGTTTTCCGCCACAGTCATATGCGGGAACAGCGAGTACGTCTGAAACACCATTCCCAGTTCCCGTTTGTACGGAGGCACGCCATTCATTCGCTGCCCCTTGATCAAGAGGTCTCCGCCATCCGGGTCCAAAAAACCGGCAATCATATTCAAGGTCGTGGTCTTACCGCAACCAGATGGGCCGAGAAACGAGATGAATTCGCCTTGCTCCACCTGCAGGTTGAAGTTTTGAACCACGACATTGCTTTGAAATTTTTTCATGATGCCGCGCAGTTCAACGTCAATCACCTTGGTCACGTGAATACCTACTTTCCTGTTTTAGGTGCGATTTCTTTGTTAAAGCGATCCAACCAAGCAGATGTTTCCTTGCTCACTACGCTATAGTCGAAATCGACTACCTTTGTACGATCGAATTCCAATGTTTTCGCTACATCGTCTGGCAGCTTCACGGATGTTGCCGGATTGTAGTACAGCTTCGTTGCGTACATCGTTTGAATTTCATCTGTCAAAAGGAAATCGACGAATGCTTTAGCGGCTTTTGGACTCTTCGAACCTTTTACCAGCGTAGCTACGTTCGGTACGATGTTTCCGCCCTCTTCAGGGAAAACGAACTCCAATGGTACGCCTGCTTCTTTTTGGGTCAAGCTACGCGCCATTGTCCAAGTGGTGTACGCTGCGCTCTTGTTTTGCAGATTTTGCTGAAGCTGTGCTGCGCTCTTTGCAAAGGTCGGCATGTATCCTGCAATCGTTTCCATTTGTTTGAAGCCCTGTTCCATATTTTTCTCGGACCCGCCATTTGCGTACGCCAGCATGATCATCGCAGAGCGTCCGAAGTTGCTCGCTACGTCTGTCATCGTGATGTAGCCTTTCACTTCCGGCTTCGCCAGATCATTCCAGGACTTCGGTACAGGCAAGCCTTTTTCTTTTACCAGGTCCGCATTGTAGGAAATCCCCATCGGCGTAAAGTTTACGACTACACCGCTATCCTCCGTCACATGCAAATCTTCCGGTACGTTTTTCATGTTCGGAATATCTGTTGCGGATACGGTTTCCCACAAGCCCTCTTGACGACCCTTCTCTTGCTCGCCGCCCTCAACGATGGTCAAGTCAATTTGCGGAGCATTTTTTTGTGCCTTAACCTTCGCTACGATGTCCGTAGAAACCCCGGAAACATAGGTCAGCTTTACATTCGGATATTTCTCGTTAAACTTTTTGAAGACTTCATCCTTCATCATCTTTTCAACGGTTGCGCCATTTCCTGCTACTACCAGAGTGTCTTCCAGCTGAGCTTGTGCTTCGGTGCCGCTATTGTTGCCAGCAGCCGGTGCAGGAGCAGATGTTTGTGGTGCGGATGAGCCACATCCAGCCAGCAAGGAACCAGTCAAAGCGAAAATGGACAAGACGGATAATGCCTTTTTCTTCATGTAAGTTCGACCCCCGATTGTCTATTTTGTTCACGAATAGAGAACAGCGTTTCCTATTAGAGAACGATAATGTTATACTAGCATAAAGATACAGACTATTCAAGGTAGTCGTAATAGCATCATCATTGCCTGAATTGCGAGATTGTCAGTATTGTTTCTTACACGTAAAATAAGGCTAATGTAAGCAAAGGAGACGTTTGTATGGACCAAGTATTGTCTTCTGTTCGAAATGGCTGTCGGCTGTTAAAAATATTTCTCGATTCGCCAAAGGAACTCGGGGTAACGGAGCTCAGCAAAAAGCTCCAGCTGTCCAAGGGAGCCGTTCACAAGCTCCTGTCCACGCTGGAGTCTGAAGGCTTTATCCGCCAAAATGAAAAAACCAAGCAGTATACGCTTGGCTACACGCTTTTGGAACTGGGCACTAAGGTGCTCACGAATCACGATATCGTTGATTTTTCCAAACCGTTCTTAGACCAGCTTGTCTCACGGACAAACGAATTGGCGGTCTTATGTGTACAGGATTCCAAGGACGCGATTTATGTAGCCAAAGAGGATTCACTTCACCCTGTTCGGTTTACCGTAGAATCCTTCCGGCGTTTTCCCCTTTACTCTACCTCCGCCGCCAGGGTTTTGCTCGCCTATCAGCCGGAGGAGTTTCAGGACGAGATATTGCAGGAACATCCCCTGAAAAGCTACACGCCTCATTCGTACACGTCGGTCGAGCAAATCAAAGAGGACTTGGTGACGATCCGTGAGAGAGGTTATGAAATCAGCTCGAATCGACGTAATACAGGCGTGACCGGAATCGCTGCCCCAATTTTTGATTCGACTGGACACATAACTGCATCCGTCAGTGTCATCGGTCCCTCTGACCGCGTGATGCCGAAAAAAGATGAGATTTTACAAGAAACGCTAGCGACGGTACGTGCGATGTCTGCTCAGTTAGGGTATCGAATGTCTTGAAATCTGCTTGAACTGCCATGAAAAAACCTCCTGTTCATCAGTCTGCTCTGATGACAGGAGGTTTCTCTTTGTGCTGACTCGCTTGTTTTGCCCATTGTAATGGCGCAGATCACCAACAAAAATTATGTAAAATTTTTCATCTTGAGGCGAAACGGTCTTATTCGTTTTTCGTCTTACTAATTATGAATCGTATTACATGTAATTAGAAAGGAAGTGACACCCTGTTATGAGAAAAACATATTTGCTGCTTACCTCTTTGATATTCTGTACATTGTTTGGTACTGACGCTCATGCAGGTTCACCCCAAGGAACGGCTGCACCTGTTCCTCCCCAAGTAATGGTTCCAACAAGTAGCAAGGACAAACACGGAAATACCATTGAAAAATCAATGGCATATGTGAAAACGCTACAAGTGAAAAATGGAAAACTAATCGTCTCGCTTGACTATGTTCAATGGTTTTTCGGTGAGGCAGGAGCAAAAGCTTATCGCCAAGATCATCCATTAGAAAAAGAGGACTATCCAATGCCCTATTACATTCGTAATAACAGTCCTAAAATTAGAACGTTTGAAGTTTCTCCAAAAGCTTCCTTTACTCTTCAAACCAACTCTATAAAAGATGACAATTTCAATTGGAATGAATCAGTAAACACCGATACTTTTAAAAAGTTCGTGCTATCCAAGGGAATTCCTTATCATCTACCATTCCACATTGAAGTAACGAATGGAATCATCACAAAAATTACAGAACAGTACGTCCCTTAATTATTAGCAGCATTCCCTTTCTGGGATGCTGCTTTTCATTTTTTCTCTTTTGTTAAACCGGGATCGTTTGATCGCCGTTTAATAATCGATTAGCGCACGATTCGCGACTCTCCCTGTTCTATTCCTCGCCCATGTCCTTGTGCAAATAAGGCTCCCATGCACGTTTCAACAGACGAACGCCACCCTCAATCTCCTCGATGGTCTGCCCCCCGAAGCCGAACTGAAAAGCCGGAAGTCCATTTTCCTGCGGATGAACCCATTTATGTGCGGTTGGATAGACACGAACGCCTGATGCAGCCGCAATTTGCTTCAACTGTTGCGGAGTGCTCTCACTTTTCACTTCTACCGTTACGGACAGCCCGGCATCCTGACCTTTGATCTGGATGTACGCCCCGAAGTGTTCCTGCAAGCACTGAAGCAGAGCCCCATGCTTTTTGCGGTAAAGCGTCCGCATCTTGCGAATATGCCGTTCCCAATCGCCATTTTTCATGAACAAGGCCAGCGTCTCCTGATGAATTCGTGATGCCGACTGGTCAAAATCCACCAATTTCTCCTGAAACACCGCCAATAAAGTTTGTGGCAAAACCATATAGCTCATCCGAATCGACGGCAATAACGCCTTGGAGAACGTCCCCAAATAAATGACGCGTCCCTGCGTATCCAGCCCTTGAAGGGAAGGAATTGGCTTGCCATGATAGCGAAACTCACCATCGTAGTCATCCTCCATGATGTAGCTCCCTGTCTGATTCGCCCAGTGTAGCAGCTTTAGCCGTTTGGCATACGGCATGACAATTCCAGTCGGGTCCTGATGAGACGGCGTGATATAGACCAGCTGCGCTCCACTCTCATTGAGCGCTTCCACATCAATCCCATCCTCCGCCAGCCTGATCGGGCGTACATCATAGCCCAAATGAGAAAACACGGCACGAACACCGTGATAGCCCGGCTCTTCCATCGCAACAGCCTGTCCTCGTGTCCCGAATAAGAACCCCAATAAGCTGATCATCACTTGCGTCCCCGCACCGATCACTATTTGTTCCGGCGTAGCTTGTACACCTCGAGCACGTCCGAGATAGTGTGCGAGCTCCTCCCGCAGCTGCGGCTCGCCTTGTTGGTCACCGTAGTAGAGTACATGCTTGTTTTCTTCCTGCATGCATTGGTTGGTGTACTTGCGCCAACGGTCAAAAGGAAAATGCTCGGCATCTACGCGTGCTTGATGAAAATCATATTGAACCGGGACTGGTGAGGTCGTAGGTGGAGGCGTTTGGACGTGAACCGTTTTAACTGGTGGCTGCCCTTTCCCTGTGGGTACAGGCATTGGCCCATCCCAGTCCACATCGACCACATAAAATCCGCTGCGCTCCCGACTCTCGATATAGCCTTCTGCCATGAGCTGGTGATACGCGCTTTCGACTGTCGTTTTACTTACATGCAAAAATCCGCTCAACGCCCGAACAGAGGGCAGACGCGTCCCGGAGATCAAGCGCCTCCCTTGTATTTCTGTACAAAAATAGCGATAAAGCTGTAGATAGAGAGGCTCGCTCCCTTCTACAAAGCGGGGACTAATATCTAGCAAGCTACATCCTCCTCGCTGACGAAATGAAAAACCGACGGAGACAAAAATCCCCATCGGTACTCACGTTTCTATTACGCCAAATACGCCTCTCTTACCTGTGGATTCATCAATAATGTCTGGGCGTCGTCTTTCAAAATAATTTCGCCTGTCTGAATCACATAACCGCGATGCGCGACAGACAGTGCCTGATTCGCATTTTGCTCGACCAAGAGAATCGTCATGCCTTCCTTGTTCAGCTCCGTAACGATGTCAAAAATCTGCTCCACCAGAATCGGCGCCAATCCCATCGACGGCTCATCGAGCATGAGAATTTTGGGCTTCATCATCAGTCCACGAGCAATCGCCAGCATTTGCTGCTCGCCTCCGGACATCGTGCCACCTTTTTGATTTACCCGTTCCTTCAGTCGTGGAAAGTAAGCAAAGGCACGCTCGATTCCTTCTTCGATCACCTTTTTATCAGATACACTGAAGGCACCCATCTCCAAATTCTCGCGTACGGTCAGCTTAGGAAAAATGCGGCGACCTTCCGGAACGTGGGCGATTCCTGCTAAGGCAATATCATGTGTACGCATCTGCGTAATATCTTTGCCATTAAAGATAACTTTTCCTTCTTTGGCACGAGTCTGCGCACATATCGTTTTCAACGTGGTCGATTTACCTGCCCCGTTGGAACCAATCAGTGTCACCACTTCGCCCTCGTTTACCGTCATGCTCAATCCTTTTAATGCGTGGATGCCGCCGTAATACGTATGAACGTTAGTCAGCTCTAGCAATGCCATCGATTTTCCTCCTTCTACGACACGTCCGACGCACTTTTTCCGAGATAGGCCTCAATGACGTTAGGGTTATTGCGGATTTGTTCGGGTGTTCCTTCTGCAATTTTTCTCCCGTAATCCAGCACGTGAATGTATTCGCTAAGTCCCATGACCAACTTCATATCATGCTCGATCAAGATAATCGTCAAATCGAGCTCTTTTTTCAGCCGACGAATAAAATCCGTCATCTCAACCGTCTCGCGAGGGTTCATCCCTGCCGCCGGTTCATCGAGCAAAATGATTTGCGGATTGGTCGCCATCGCCCGGGCAATTTCCAATCTTCGTTGTAACCCGTAAGGCAGACTCCCTGCTGCTTCATTGGCAATATGTGAGATCCCGACATACTCCATGAGCTGATAAGCTTCGACGCGCGTCCGCTCTTCCTCTTGGCGTACCCGTTTGGAATTGAACAGGATTCCGAGAATTCCAGCCGATAAGCGGCTATGCACACCCACCATGACATTTTCCAATGCCGTCATTTCTTTGAACAGACGAATGTTTTGAAAAGTACGGGTGATACCGCGACTCGCGATCTGATCAGGACGAAGCTTCTTGATGCTTTTGCCGTTCAGCAGGATTTCTCCCTCGTCTGGCTCGTAAAATCCGGTAATCATATTGAAAAAAGTCGTTTTTCCAGCCCCATTCGGTCCGATGACAGCCGTAATGCTACCTTTTTCGATCCCAATCGAGACGTCTTGATTGGCTACCAAGCCACCAAAGCGCTTCGTTAAATTTTTTGCCTCTAACAATGCCATGCTCATTTCCCTCCTCGTCCGCTATGACTGTTTTCCAGAAGCCAATTGGGACAGTTTACCGAGAATCCCCAGCTTTTCTTTGCCAAACTCGCTATTTTTGATCGCATCGAGATCGTTTTTCTTCCGTTTGGCCGGAATCAATCCGTTAGGGCGATACAAGGCAACGAGAATGAGCATAATTCCGAAAATGAGTCGCTGGAACTTGGATGGGTCCAGCTGGTTAGGCAAACTGATGATCCCCGCATTTTGCAGACCGTGCAGGAAGTTGGAGAATTCTTTTAACAGCTGTACCTGCAAGATTGTGACAAAAGCGGCACCAAGCACAACCCCTGGTATACTGCCACTACCACCCAGAATGACCATGACCAATATCCCGATCGATTCCATCAGCGTAAAGGAGGTCGGATCGATAAACGTCTGCTTGGCCGCAAAGATAACACCGACGACACCAGCAAAGGAAGCACCCAAGGCAAATGCAGCCAGCTTGGTATTCAACAGGGAAATCCCCATAGACTGGGCAGCCAGCTCATCCTCACGTACCGCAATCCATGCACGGCCCAAACGAGAATGCTCAAAGCGTATATTCGCCAAAACGATAAAGGCAATCACAAACAACACGATGAAGTAAAAGTAAAACGGCGTCCCCATTTTGATCCCAAACAACTCTGGAGACGGAATCGGCGTGATTCCCTGCGGACCGTTGGTGATGTTGATGGGCTTATCCAGGTTGTTGAAAACAATGCGAATGATTTCACCGAAGCCCAAGGTCACGATCGCGAGGTAATCTCCTTTTACTCTGAGAACTGGCAATCCTAGCAATATTCCGAAAACAGCAGCCACAATCAAGCCGACTATGAGAAATGGCCAAAACCACTCACCGGATAGCGGGAACAGGTTCCCTGCAATAAACTCATTCGCTTGCGAAGTCGAGAAAATCGCGTACGCATAAGCCCCAGCAGCAAAAAACGCGACGTAACCCAAGTCAAGCAGACCAGCAAAGCCTACTACGATATTCAGGCCCAAAGCCATCGCTACGTAAATGCCTACCTGTGATGCTACCTCCATGTAGTAACGGTTTTCACCGGCTACCAACGGAATGATCAGGAGGAGAACGATAGCGCCAATCACCATCTTGATCGTCTTTGAGGTATTGGTGTAATAGACAAGCACAATGGAAGAAAGAATACCGAGAAACGCAATGACCGATTTATCCATAAGGTACAACGCGGCAGAAAAAGCTACAATCCAAATCAACGTGAATACCAGCGGAATGCCTTTAAACGATTTCCAAGCGAGATTTGCCATTTATTTCACCTACACTTTCTCTTTTACAGCTTCGCCAAACAGTCCTTCCGGCTTGAAGAGAAGCACGAGAATTAAAATACTGAACGCGAACACGTCTTTGTACTCTGCACCAAAGGCTCCGTTGGTCAACGGCCCCATAAAGGCACCGGACAGGGATTCCAGAAGACCGAGGAGTACGCCACCGATCATCGCACCACGCAGGTTCCCAATCCCGCCGAGAACGGCAGCTGTAAATGCTTTTAATCCAAGAATAAAACCGATATACGGATCGATCGTCCCGTAGTTTTGCGCAAACAGAACACCTGTAGCGCCACCCAGGCTGGAGCCAATCAAAAACGTAAGCATGATTACTTTGTTTACATTTATGGTCATCAGCGAAGCCGTACTCTGGTCTTGTGCGACGGCGCGCATGGCGATTCCCCATTTTGTTTTATTCACAAATAACGTCAACGCAATCATCATGACGATCGCAATTACAATTACGATCAATCCTTTTGTTGGAATCGTAGCAATACTTCCTAATGGAATCGAACCTGTAAAAAGAGCGGGACTGTTCAGATAAAACTCATTACGAGCCAGTGCTTCTGTAAAACGTACGAGGTCTTGCAGCAAAAACGATACGCCAATCGCCGAAATCAACGGCACAAGACGAGGTGCTCCGCGCAATGGTCGATAGGCAATCCTCTCAATTCCTACCCCCAAAGCACCAGTTAATACCATGGCAATTATGAGTGTTATGAAAAGTGCGACAAATGGATTCATACCTTCAAGTGCCCCTAGCGCATCAGAGATCAATAATACCTCTGTACCGATAAAGGCTCCGACCATGAAAATGTCTCCATGGGCAAAGTTGATAATTTCCAAAATCCCGTAAACCATTGTGTAGCCTAAAGCCACCACTGCGTACATAAATCCAAGTGTCAATCCGTCAACCAACACCTGCGGCAAAATATTGATCATGCTTTCCCATCCCTCATTTCTCTTGTAGACTTGTACAAATTTTCTGCATCCATTCCGTTGACTGGACTTGTTTTCTCGTGGAAAAGGGGCCAACACCGGCGTGCAGCCCCCTATCCTGATATGAGGCATGGGAGTGTGTGCGCGTTGTGTGGTGTGATTACTCGGCCTTGCCTACGAAAATGGATTTGTCCTTGTCGAACTTATAAATGAATACATCTGCATTTGTGTTGTCACCTTTTTCATCAAAGGTAACCTTGGTGAATTGACCCTGAAAATCTTTGGTTTTGTGTACTGCATCGAGGACTTGCTCGCGGGTTGGTTTTTTGCCTCCGTTCGCTTTGGTCGCTTCCAAAACACCATTGAGGATGACGTTCATGGAGTCAAAACCGTAGACGGAATAGGTTTCCAGAGGCTTGTTTGTGGCTTTTTTGTACTCTTCAGCCCATTTCTTGCCCTCTTCGGTTTGCGTTACGTCCCCTGCTACTGACGTAAAGACTACACCTTCGACAGCATCACCGGCTATTTTTATCATATCAGAAGAATCCAAGCCGTCGCCACCCATAAAATAACCCTTAAATCCTTTTTCACGAGCTTGCTTGACCATAATTCCACCTTCTGGATAAAGACCGCCGAAGAAGATGATGTCCGGTTTTTTCACCGTTACCTGGTTAAGTACCGCGCTGTAGTCCTTTTCGCCCTGAGTAATGCCCTCAAAGCCAAGGATTTGGACTCCGTCCTTTTCGAATTGCATCTTCACTTGATCGCTCAGACCTTGGCCGTATGCTGTCTTATCATGGATAATATAGGCCGTTTTTACACCAAGTGTATTTTTTGCATAAAGAGCAGCCTTTGGTCCTTGTGCGTCATCGCGAGCACAAATTCGATGGACAGTTTTCTTGCCTTCCTCCGTGAGCTTCACCCCTGTATTGGCTGGGGATACCATGGTCAGCTTGCCTTCCTCGTACTTCACAGACGATGGAATCGCAACACCTGTGTTATAGTGCCCAACTACACCGTACACATCGGGATCAGAGATAAGCATCTCCGCATTGGATACCCCAATTTTCGGGTCGCCTTGATCATCCTGAGGGAAAAGCTGGAGATCAAAGCCAAGTGCTTTAAACTCTTCCTTGCGCTTTTCGAGAGCGTAACCCGCGCCAGTCTTAATCGCATCTCCGACAGCGGAATTGCTCCCAGACAGAGGGGATTGTGTGGCAATTTTGATGAGACCACCCTCTGTCGTTCCGCCACCGCTGTTGCCTGGAGTTGATTGACTTTGCCCCCCACTTGCATTACTTCCGCCGCTTGAATTACTGTTTCCTGCGCAACCTGTTAATGCCATACTCGCCGCCAATACCGCAGATAAAACCCCGACATAAGAACGCTTTTTCATTCAGAATGAATCCCCCTTTTATCATTCTTTGTTCTTGTTACCCAGTCCATCTACCTCGTTAGCCAGGTTGCGACTTTCAAAAATGATGACTCTTCGGGGATAAAGATAGATGAGGCTTGGTTGCTTTTATTTTAAAATAAATCTGATAATTTACAAGAAGTAAAATATTTTTTATGTACATATATCATTGATGTACAAACAAAAAAACCCAAAAAAATACTCCCTCAAGGTAAAGGGAGTGCCGGAACGACGATTTGCCCACTCTTAATGTCGACAATGCCATCTGCCGTCAGACGCGCATATGGCAAGTGAGTAGCGGTAAAAAACAGAATTGAATAAATTGGATCGAGATGGACATGGCCTTTGACACGGAGCTGATTTACCAAATTTTCACCCATGCTGATCACTTCGTCCATCGGCGCAGACGTGTATTTTCCAGCAAGAGGCAATGGGCATTCGCATATCATTTTTCCTTCATCGATCAGGACGACTCCGCCTTTTATTTCACGAATACGCTCCAATGCTTGCGCCATCGCTTGGGGATTGCGTCCGATTACGATCCAATCGCCAGACGCGGAATAGGTGCTGGCCAGCCCTTCAAGCTGCTCACCGAAGCCACGAAGCACTGCCAATGTTCGCTTGCCGCCAGTCGCATCGATGATGGCGATCAGCGCCAACTGCGGATCATGCTGCAAAGTTACATAACCATCCTTATCGACGGGCATGTCCTCTAGCGACAACCGCGTGATAACGGCATTCAGCATTTCCAAGACTGGGGCCTTCCTGTCTTCATCTGGCCGTAGACGGAACCATTCTGGATTGGCTCTCTTCGCCAAGGGATCTTGCAATCGCAACGAAGCTTCATCCCATTGTGGCTGAACCGTTGGAACAAGCAAGTTTCCATTTTCTGCTGCCAGTTGTCCATTTGCAATCACGATGGATGGTGTCGGTTGATCCTTTGCAGTCAACAACAGCATATCCGCGATTCGGCCTGGCGCAATTCCTCCGACCTCAGCGTCCAGCCCGTAATAGACAGCCGGGTTCAACGTCGCCATGACATATGCTTCCTCTGGCGGCATCCCCGCTTCGATGGCCACACGGATCGTACTATTCATGAACCCGTCACGATGCATCGGCGGCGTACTTCCATCCGATGTCAGCATCATCCGTGATGACCACGGCACCCCCAGCGCAAGCCACCCTTTCACCAGCTCCGGCAGATCAGGGCGAATGGAGGAATGGCGCAGTGTCGCATACATGCCTAAACGGATGCGCGACAACAAATCTGCTGCATGGATGGCTTCATGACAAGCTGTTACGCCAGCTGCTGCGGCAATGTTCAAGGTCTCGTAAGAAGCTCCCGGATGATGCCCTTCCATCCTTTTGCCTAAATCCCGCGCATGCTTCAAACCAAAAAGCAGCGTCTCATCCTCTTGTAAAACCCCGCCCCAATTCGTCAACTCCCCACCCTGGATCACTCTTGGATGCTCCAGCATTCGCGCCAAGCTTTCCTTAGTGAACGCCGGATGAGCCCTCCCTGTCTGCGGATCGAGTCTGCCCCAGAAAAATTGCTTCACCGGATGAGCTGCCAGTGAATCCATGATCGCTGCCGTTTGCGAAAAAGGAAGATGCATGAGCATCAGTGAGTCCGACACCATTCCAGTCGTTCCCGTTTGCAGTGCAAAGTCAGCCAACGTGTAAGGGTTATACCATTGAAACGGATGCGCGTGTGGCTCGATGTATCCTGGCACGAGATACTGCCCAGCCGCCTCCATGATCACGGTCTGGTCATCGACCAATGGCTCTTTTTCTCCTACATAAGCAATACGTTCTCCTGCCACTACGACGTGATGCTCTTGCCATTCTTTTGTGTACACATTGAGAACGCTTGCACCCTTTATCCAGAGGCTTGCCGGTGCTTGACGTCTGCTCACGCGAATCATGTTCAAGTAATCACGATCTGATATGGCTCGTACGCGCATCATTTCTTCTCTCCTTGCTGGTCTGCCGATGTTTTTAAAAAATGAACGATCATTCATTGCTCTTTACAGCTTCGCCGCCCATAAATCATTCCCCTGCAAGATTGGTGATGGTAGTAACAATTCCCACGGGTGTCTTGTCGTCCTTCATCGCAGACTATCGAATAGAAGTCATTGCGACAGGAGGACAACTCTCATGCATAAAAACGTAGGTAGAACGGATGCCATGATTCGTATGACTGGCGGTCTGTTAGGCTTGGCATACGGCATCGGAAGAATGAGTCGTCGCCCATACAATGCTCCATGGCTGCTCATGGCTTTTTCAGCAATGAAAGTAGCAGAAGGGGCTACGCGCTTTTGTCCGATGTACGCAGCGATGGGCATCAATACGACAAAAGGGAATGGCATGCAGGGCATGATGGATCAGCTCAAGAAGAAAGGCGTGCAGATGGCGGTCAATCAGTTCACGCGCTCCATGAATATTGCGCCCATCAAAGACTCGAACAATAGCCAAGATGATGCGAGCAACACTTCAGCGACAACGAATAAGGCAAACATACAGTATTCTGCAAGCCCACAATCATCAGCGAACCAGGAAAAACAACCTATCGACAATCAGCAAAACGCGCAGCTTACTCCCGAGGATCAACTTCTCGAAAAGGCGGCAAGAGAGTTCATTTCATTTCGTTCCCAAGATAATAACAACAGCAGCAATCGCTACCCCACGTACACATAAGGAGAGGAGGCACTGCATATGCTTGTCGGCTCCCAGATGTATGAATGGATGTCGCATAACTTCTTTGTCATTGCCATGATCATTGGCGTCATCGGCGTGATGGGATATTACTTCTTTCGAACGTCGAGAAGAAAAGGAAGGTATCGTCAGTAAAGGAGAAGCAACCAACCGCCTGTCATCGGGCGGTTTTTTCCATTTACATAATTACTTGTTATACATATAATTGTCATTGCAAGTATTTTTGAACGAAAGAGGGTCATTCCCCTGATCGATCATTGGCAAAAAGAACCGGTTGGATTTCTCATTGGAAATACATACCGGAGAATGATTCATTATGTCTCTCTTTTTTTAAAGGAGTTTGATTTGACCACGGAGCAGTTTGCCGTCCTTTATCGGTTACGAGAAGAAGAGGGCATCAATCAAAAAGAGCTGGCCCAGCGCTCGGCCAAGGATCAGCCTTCCATGACACGCATTTTAGACACACTCGCCAAAAAAGGCTTTATCGAAAAGACATTGAGCGAACAAGACCGCCGTGCCTACATCATTACCCTTTCCCCGAAAGGACGGGAATGGATTGAGCAGGCGATTCCCGTAGAGGCTCATGCCGTTGCAGACATTTTGGAAGGGATCTCTCCTGAAAAGCTGGCCTTCTTGCGGGAAATCTTGCTGGAGATTAACGAGAACATCAATAGAAAAACGACAGACTAGGAGTGACAGCATTGGGAGAGAGTAGAGAGAGACTGTGGACGAGAGATTTTGTCCTGTTAACGGTGTGTAATTTGATGTTGTTTCTCACTGTTCAAATGCAGACCCCAACATTCCCTGCCTATGTGAAGGAAGCGTATCAGGCCAATGATTTTGTCGTCAGCCTGGTCATTAGCTTGTTTTCACTTTCAGCAGTGGTCGCAAGGGTGTTTACTGGGGAAGCATTGAAAACGAAAAACAGTAAGATCTTGGCGATCGTAGCACTTGGATTCGTCGCGATTTTTAGCGCAGGCTATTATTGGGCGGGAAGCATTGTTTTCTTTCTTCTGTTGCGAATTTTGGTAGGCATCGGCTTTGGTATGGGCAGCACGACCTTTCCGACGATTGTCTCCAATGTGATTCCTGCCAAACGGATCGGCGAAGGTATGGGGTATTTCGGCTTATCGACCAGCTTGGCTATGGCGCTCGGCCCGATGATTGGACTTGGACTGTTGAACTCGTTTGGGTTTGGCTGGATGCTCATGGTTCTCGTGCTACTCGTTGCTATTATTTTTCCGTTGATGCATTTCATTCGTGCGTATAATCAACTTCCTGTGTCGACCGAAAACACGCCCTCCGTCACAGGCATTCGCCGGTTCTATGATAAAAAGCTGCTGCTTCCAGCTGGATTGAATTTTTGTCTATCCATTACGTATGGCGGGATTCTCAGCTTTTTGGCCTTGTACGGAAAAGAAGCCCACATTGAGAATGTTGGCTGGTTTTTCCTTACGAATGCACTGGCGATGGTGTTGATTCGTCCTTTTTCCGGCAAGCTGTATGATCGCAAAGGGCACATTGCTGTCCTGCCTCCTGGTGCGATTTTCGTCGGGGTCAGCCTTTTGCTCCTGTCCCTGACAACAACAGAGTCCTTGCTTCTCGTCTCTGCTGCCTTCTACGGGCTTGGCTATGGCATGATTCAGCCATCTATCCAGGCGTGGATGGTGAAGGTCGTCACACCTGAGCAACGCGGCATGGCGAATGGACTGTTCTTTAATTCCATCGATCTGGGTATCGCGGTCGGCTCTGTGCTCCTCGGTGTCATTGCGACACATTCGAGCTACTCTGTCATGTACCGCTGGTCGGCAGCGTGCTTGCTGTTGTTCCTCATCGTTTATTTCCTTTCGCAGCTGGCTGCTGCCAAGGCGAAAAAGGCGGCGCTGACGAGTGAAAACGTTGGTGTGTAGTTGAAACAACCTATTTTCCCCATAAAAAAGCTGCTCCCTATGAACAAATTTCTTCATGGGGAACAGCTACTTCGTTATAACACCTATGGACTAGTAACCAAACAACATTTGTAACCTTCTGCATCCGGCTCATGATGAAAAATAATCGTCCAGGTCAATGTAGAGTCAAAGATATACAGATCAAAAGTAAAGCGGGTGTATGATTGTAATAATCGCTTGGTACTCAGCCTGAATACTTTATTTCGAGTGAAGTCTCTTCCAATCGAACTAACAGAATCCCAGAAAAATAATACTTCTTCTTTGTCATGAAGATAATCCATCGCTTCTGAAACTGTTAACCCTGTGGTTCTGTCTCCCTGGATAAATCCCCATAAATAGCCTTTGTCTAGTTTTACGTACCGTTTGTAAAAAAACTCCCTTACACAATCACCCTTGACGTTAAAAAATGTATGAATGTATTGCTCTCTCAATTGGATTGACACTTCTTTAGAAAGGACAGGTATGTTACGAATGTTCAATACATCTTCTCTATACTCAACTGGACGATACATGTGCACAACAGTTGCCGTCTCGTCTTTTAGCATGAGAGTTCTAAATTCAATCTTTTCGATATCCTCATAATTCGTCATTGCAAACAGATCGTGTTCATTATTGGTTTGGCTCTTATGGATCATTGCAAAGGGACCAGTGGGAATGGTCACCACGACACACCCGTCAGGAACATGAGTGATGATACTTACTCGTCTACCTATCATTTTCTTTTCCGAAATCGAATTCCAAACTTCATAGTATAAATGACTGTCGACGACATTATTAATTTCACACAATCTGGAATCTGGCGCTTGCAAGAACTCGTCCCGATCATAGTAACAATCCACTTCAATACCAACTATAAAAAATGCTTCAACGTCAACAACCTTTAGTCGCATGGTATCTCCTTATTTTTCAGCAATCATATCAAGAAAGGGCGTAACAGAAAATAATGTTACGCCGAATCAGTTAACCTATATTTTTACCAAGGGAAGAAATGATGTCCGTCTAATCTTACCCACTGTCCACTAACCTTCTTTGTTAAATGGAAATGAGGAAGATTAGCTACCATCAATCTACCATGCCTATCAAAATAATGGGGATCTTCGTATTCAAATTTATAGTTCTCCTGTGTTACAACTTTTTCTGCATAATTTTTGCTAACACTGAAGGTTTCCCCTCCCCTTCTTGCTTCTAATTGAGCCTGACTGAGAGTTAAAGGTTCAGAAATTATTATTCCACCGTCTGAGTTTAAATAAGCCTTGAAATGTTTTACTTTTTTCTTTTTAATTTGATATTCAACTTCTTCACTCATTGTAACACTTTTAGTCACAAATTTAATAAAGGACCTGTCAAAATATTCCCCTATTTCCTTAGCAAGGGCACCCTGGTTTGCAACATAATCGCCTACAAATTCACCTGTTATTACCGCTCCTGTAACAAGAGCTATAAAATCCCCAACAGGTATTGGGCCATCAATCGCAGCAATAACCCCCAATGCTGCTAAGCGTTTAAGTAACTGTTTCTCAGTTATTTTAATCCCTATATCTTCTAATACTGTTAGAGCGTGGCTCGTCGTTATACTTCTGATCTCCACCTCTTCTGGGAATTCATTGTGGATCTGATAGTAATCATAATATTCTTTAGCAAGCGCATCTATTCGCTCAAAGTCCCTCTGTAAAGCTTCTTTATCTATTACCGGCATATTATTATCGTTGTTCTCAGACTGCGTTGTATTATCTGCATACTCATCAACAATTAAAGCAATTTCTTCGAACAAGTAATATTCGTTATTTTCCAAGTACTTATCTAACTCAGCACTCAATTTTTTGGAATTATCTGTACCCTCTTCTGACAACATGTTTATATACTGTTCAATTTCATTTCGCTGAATATAGCCGTCATTCTCATCGCTCGTTTTTGCAAAAATACCACTAGCATTTCCAAATAACAATGCGATGACCATAAACACCGTTATCCACCTTTGATTCTTAAACATAAATTCAGTTGATACTTCATATTGTAGCAATCAACCTTCCGCCCCCTTCAATAAATATTTTTGGTAAATATTACATATATTACCATAAACATTTATACTACATTCACTATCTTCGGTAAATAGATTCTATAACTTTTGGAAAATTAAGTTATTTAATTCAAGGATTTGAATAAATAAAAGTGAATGCTAACGTGAACTCACTTATCTTTCAAAAAAAACTGTTCCCTAGTAGAATTTCCCACTAAGGAACAGTTTCTTTTGCTGTTACGACTTTTGCTGATACTTCATCGCTCGTGCCGCAATATCCGTGCGGTACTGCGCCCCATCAAACAAGATCCCTTGGACCTTCGCATACGCTGTCTCACGCGCTTGCGCCAAATCCGCTCCGGTTGCCACGACGCCAAGCACACGGCCACCGCTCGTAACGATGCCTTCCTCGGTTGCCTTCGTACCTGCGTGAAACACCGTCGCTCCCTCGTTTGCCTGACCCAGTCCCTGAATCAACGCACCCTTTGGATATTCTCCCGGATAACCCGGAGCTGCCATGACGACACAGACAGCACTTCCTTTTTGCCATGTCACATCAACTGCATCAAGCTCACCATTGATCGTTCCGACAAAAATATCGAGCAAATCTGTTTCGAGCAACGGCAAGAGCACCTGTGTCTCTGGATCGCCAAAACGCGCATTGAATTCCACGACCTTCGGGCCTTGCTCCGTAATCATCAGACCTGTGTAGAGAATGCCTTTGAACGGAATGCCATCCTTGGCCATCCCTGACGCCATCGGCTGGACAATCGTTTTGACGATCTCGTCTACCAGCTCAGCAGACATTTGCGGTACCGGGGCGTATGTTCCCATGCCGCCTGTATTGGGGCCTCGGTCATCATTGAAGATTCGCTTATGATCCTGAGAAGTAATCATCGGCTTAACTGTCTCTCCATCGACGAAAGACAGCAGCGACAGCTCTTCGCCGAACATGCACTCCTCAATGACCACGCGCGCTCCCGCTTCACCAAAGACGCTTTCCTGCATGATCTGACGGAGTGCCTCTTCCGCTTCCTCCACTGTTTCTGCGACAACGACCCCTTTCCCCGCTGCCAAGCCGTCCGCTTTGACAACGATAGGAGCTCCCTGCTCTCTCATGTACGCACTCGCGGATTCGTAATCGAGGAACGATTCATAGGCAGACGTCGGAATCTCGTAGCGTTTCATTAAATTTTTCGCAAAAGACTT
Organism: Brevibacillus sp. HB1.4B; assembly: GCF_013284285.1. Taxonomy (NCBI): domain Bacteria; kingdom Bacillati; phylum Bacillota; class Bacilli; order Caryophanales; family Paenibacillaceae; genus Brevibacillus; species Brevibacillus sp. HB1.4B. The sequence goes on along the minus strand of NZ_JABSUT010000004.1, from coordinate 92,494 downwards.
GCTGCCCTCGATCATTGCCGCTTTTTGGTTCGGGCCATAGATCGGCAGATTGCGCTCCTGGAAAAATTCCACAATCCCCGCCAGCAAAGGATCTTCCGGGCCAACGACTGTCAGATCAATTCCCTCATCTTTGACGAATTGAGCCAGTGCAGCAAAATCGAAAACGCCAATCGGCACGTTTTGTGCGATTTGGGCAGTGCCCCCATTTCCTGGCGCACAGTATACCTTTGTCACTTTAGAGCTCTGCAACAGCTTCCAGGCAATCGTGTGTTCTCGACCGCCACCGCCGATCACTAATATTTTCATCGTATTTCCTCCTGTGTGAGAGGTAATCCACTCGTAAGTACGTGATAAAAAAGCGAACGTTACTCCCAAATAGCCTCTTTTAGTGCTTGAAATGACGAGTGCCGGTAAAGATCATCGTAATGCCCGCTCGGTTGCAAGCATCAATCGATTCTTGGTCGCGAATGGAGCCGCCTGGCTGGATGATAGCGGTAATCCCTGCTTTGGCTGCCGCTTCCACGGTATCTCCCATCGGGAAAAAGGCATCCGAAGCCATAACCGCGCCACTTGCCAATGCACCTGCTTGCTCGATGGCGATTTTCGCTGCCCCAACGCGGTTCATCTGACCTGCACCCACGCCGATGGTCATATTGTCTTTTGCCAAGAGAATCGCATTCGATTTGACGTGCTTGACGACTTTCCAGGCGAATTTCAGCTGTGACAGCTCCTCTTCCGAAGGCTTACGGTCTGTGACCACTTGAATCTCGCTTTCTTCGAGCTGCTTGTAGTCGAAGTCTTGAATGAGTGCCCCGCCTGCAACAGGAGCCACGCGGAACAGATTGTCCACTTTTTTGGCTGGTTCATTCAGCGCAGGAATACGCAAGAGACGCAGGTTCTTTTTCTCAGCCAGAACAGCCAACGCCTCTTCGGTGAAGTCTGGTGCAATGATAATTTCCAGGAAAATCTCTTTCATCGCGAGTGCGGTGTCACGGTCAATCGAGCGGTTTGCAGCCACGATCCCACCGAAAATAGAGACAGGGTCTGCTTCGTACGCTTTTTGGTAAGCGGCGCGAATATCAGTACCGATCCCTACTCCACAAGGGTTGGAGTGTTTGATCGCAACGACAGCAGGTTCAGCGAATTCGCGTACAATCGCCAACGCTGCATCTGCGTCATTGATGTTGTTATAGGAAAGCTCTTTTCCTTGCAGTTGACTAGCATTCCCGATGCTCAACTGATCCGATAACGGCTCACGGTAAAATGCCGCACGTTGATGTGGATTTTCCCCATAGCGCAAATCTTGTGCTTTCTCGTAAGTCACCGTGTAGCTCTCAGGCAACAGTTCGCCCACCTGCTCACTCAAATAGCGAGAGATCAAGGCATCATAGGCAGCCGTATGACGGAATACTTTTGCAGCTAGCTTGCGACGGGTTTCTAGCGTAGTATCGCCATTTGCCTCAATTTCTTCTGCTACTTTTTCGTAATCGGCTGCATCGACTACGACACTGACGAACGCATGATTCTTCGCAGCAGAGCGCAGCATCGTTGGTCCACCAATATCAATATTCTCAATGGCATCTTCATATGTCACGTCTGGCTTCGCAATCGTTTCCTTGAAAGGATAAAGGTTCACGACAACCAGATCAATGGTTTCAATCCCAAGGTCTTTTAGTTGCTGTACATGTGCTTCACTGTCCCTTACAGCCAAGAGGCCGCTGTGGATATTAGGATGCAACGTTTTGACGCGACCGTCCAGAATTTCTGGAAATCCAGTCACTTCAGAAATGCCAATGACGGGAACTCCCTCTGCTTTTAAGAGAGAAGCCGTACCCCCGGTAGAAATGATCTGTACCCCGGCGGCTACCAATCGACGGGCAAACGGAATCAATCCTGTCTTGTCAGAAACGCTGATCAACGCTTTTTTCACACTCACGGATAGAACCTCCTGAATTTTAGTGAAAACATGGGTAACTATTGACCAAAACACGAACAATACTTATATATTATAAAATAATTGTACGCTATTATCAACAACTTCGTCAGGAAAACAAACGCAGCCGCCCATGCCTGTTCGGCACTTGCGACTGCATACACCTGCATTTGCTTTGATAAAGTTATCGTTTTTTCTTGCCTTTGCCTGATAGCTTTTTAATGCGACCTGACAGTGAGACTGATTTGCTTTTGGCATTCGCCCTGATTGGCTTGATCGGCTTCTTCGACTTGCGGCTCTTCGCCTTTACTTCTTTGGGCATTAAGTTCCCTAACTCTTCCATAGAGATGGATTCGCCGTCCTTTACACGATCCCTGACGCGCTCTTTCGTCTCCTCTGGCACTTCGAATCCCATGTTTCCCAACTCATCGAGCAGTGCATCTACATTGGCTCCGCCCTTCGGCATTTTTTCCGCTAGCTTCATAATATCGTTAAGCGTCCATTGCCGCCCTGTTTTTTGGCTTAGCTTATCGAGCAAGTTCGAAACAAAATCTCCGCTCAAGTCGGCCCCTCCCTTTGTGGGAATATCCCTCTCTTACTGTATGTCACAAGAGTTGATTTGGTTTGTCATGATTCGCGGAGGAAGGAACGCTGTCCAAATATTGACAATGATTTTCAGTTTCATATAACATTTAAATGATACCAACAAAATCCAACAGTCCGGGGGCCCATATGAACTTTATTCGAAATTCTCTGTTTTCTCCGCCTGTTGACGGTTCTTTGGGTGGCTTGTCGTCCTCTACCCTACATGAAACCCTTTTACAACCAATCTTGGAGCATATGGAAGCAGGGGTGACTGTTTACGGGCTTGACGGCAATGTCCTTTTTTTCAACAAAGCTGCCAAACACTTCGGCATGTCCGAAGCGATAAATCTGCACGAGCAAACATACGGCTCTTCTGCCTTTTATCATCCAGACGGCATTACTCCTATAGCTTTTGGGGAGTTGCCGTCTGTTCGAGTATTACGCGGGGAAATCGTCAATGGCCAGGAATTATGGACACAACCGAGTGGAAAAGCCGTTTCGATTCTCGTAGCCAATGGGAAGCTCCTCACCCAAGCATCTGGTGAACCTGTTGGTGCCCTGATCGTTACACACGATATTACGGAGCGTAAATGGGCTGAGCAACGGCTGGAGGTTAGCGAGCAGCGCTACAAATCACTGTTTGAGCACAACCCGGACATCGTGTGCTGGCTGGATCTAGCAGGCAAGTTCTTGAATCTGAATCCGGCGTTTGAAGTCGTCACTGGTTACAGCCTGAACGATCTTCGCAACCAGTCCTTTCAACAGTTACTGGACAGAGAAGGCGTCAAGCGCGTCCTCTCCATGTCACGTCATACACAAAAAGGCGTATCCGATAATTACGATCTGTCTGTGCTCCATAAAAATGGAACGCGCATTGAGCTAAACGCCACCGTCGTCCCTATTGTCGTAAACGAGACCAATGTCGGCTATTTTGTCATTGCCAAAGATATTACCAAGCGCAAAGAAACCGAGAGAATGATTCACTACCTTGCCTACCATGATACACTGACAGGTCTGCCCAATCGCTCCTTATTCCAAAGCAAGCTGGAAGATTCGCTACTCCATGCCTCTCACCAAGCACAACCGCTTGCGATCCTGTTTCTGGACTTGGATCGCTTCAAATACATTAACGATACACTCGGCCATTCCACCGGGGATCATCTGCTTACGCAAGTTGCCGAGCGCTTGCGAGACAGCGTCGGTCCTCATGACACCGTTTGCCGTCTAGGCGGGGACGAATTTACCATCATCCTGCCAGGAATGGCTCACGATGAAGCGATGCATTTTGCTGAAAAGCTCATGCAAAAGCTCATCTCGCCGATCTTTTTGGGCAACCAAAGCTTCGTGGTCACTACCAGTATGGGCATCAGTCTCTTCCCTCAAGATGGAACTGACGCTGAAACCTTAATAAAAAATGCGGACACAGCGATGTACCAAGCCAAGGAACACGGCAGAAACAACTATCAGTTTTTTTGCCCCGAACTGAATATTGCTCTCGCCAAAAAAATGATGCTGGAAGCCGGTCTTCGAACCGCATTGGATCACAACGAGTTTCAGCTACATTACCAGCCGCAGTACGATCATGAAAAGATTGTCGGCCTGGAAGCCTTGATTCGTTGGCAGCATCCTGCATACGGAATTGTGTCCCCTCTTGATTTCATTCCCCTAGCCGAGGAAACGGGCTTGATCATCCCAATCGGTCAATGGGTGCTGGAAAAGGCCTGCCAACAATGCGTGGAATGGCAGCAGCAAGGCTTGCCACCTGTACGTCTCGCCGTGAACTTGTCCATGCGCCAGTTGCAAGACAAGCATCTGGTGACTATGGTCCAGCAAACGTTGCAGAAGACAGGTCTCGCCCCTGCTTACCTTGAGCTTGAAATTACCGAGAGCATTGCCATGCATCGACTCGATACAGTCATCCCGCGTCTTCAGGCACTTCAAGACATGGGGATCCATATTTCCATCGATGATTTCGGGACAGGCTATAGCTCGTTAAGTTGCTTGCAGTCGCTCCCGATCAACTCTTTGAAAATCGATCAGTCTTTCATGCGTAACATGCCCACCAACACGTCCATCGTGTCCGCGATTGCTGCCATGGCACATAGCTTGAGTCTTTCTCTAGTAGCCGAGGGCGTGGAGACAGAAGCGCAGCTGGAATTTTTACGCTCACTTGGCTGCAGCACCTTCCAGGGATATTTTTTCAGCAAACCTATTTCAGCAACCGAATGTGAGTGGTTGTTGGCAAACCTCGCAGCAAAATAGGGTGAGTCGGTCATAGTTAGAAGCCGACACCGTATGAAAGGACATGAATAACATGCATGTAGGACGAGAAAACATGATTGACAAATATTGGTGCCAAGAATACGATGACAAAGTCAATCATTCATCCTCGTTAGGTGAGGCTCCTATACAAACATAGGCCACTGCCCGGAAATATCGAAAGATGCCAATGGGTAGAACAGGAACTGCCGAACTAAGGCTTTTCTTAAGGTGGCTAAGGAATGTTTCCTTTACGTTGTATAGTGCCAAAGCTCTGGTAGGGGGAGAAAAAGTGGTGTTATTTTGTGCACTTTTCTAACCCTCTAGATTCCCGCTAGAGGGTTTTTATTTTGAAAGGGGGGAACGTTTTAATGGACAGTAGTCCAAGGTACCGAATGAATAACTGCAATCAAGATTGTGTACGGAGAATTTTCCGGCCTTGTGGCGCTGCGGCATGTTCCCCATACCTTATTTGACATTCTCCCTTTTTATGGGACGAGTGTATGTAAGTAACTTTATGTAGACATGCTTGCGCAACATGGTCGTATCCCTCCGATCCTTATTTGCGAAAGGATGAGAAAACCATGTTGAACATTTACAAAACGAATACCATGGGAAAAATAGAAGAACTACATCAATTTGAAAAAGGCTGCTGGATCCATCTGACCGATCCTTCTGAGCAAGAAAAGCAACAAGTCGTCAGGGAGTTGTCGATTGATCTTCATTTTTTGCAGGATGCCCTTGATGACGAAGAAATCGGACGGATCGACAAGGAAGGAAACCGCGTGAAGCTCTACGTGGACATTCCGATCTCCACGAAGGAAGCGACGAAGGACCACTATACGACGGTTCCGTTGGGAATTATGGTGATGGAAGATTATATCTTAACCGTTTGCCTGGTAGAAACAGCTGTCATGAAAGAGTTCGTCAAAGGGAAAGTGAAAAACTTTCACACGCACATGCGAAACCGGTTCGTCCTGCAAATTTTATCGAATACTTCGCATGATTATTTGCATTACTTGAAAAAAATCAACAAGCAGACAGAAACGATGGAAAAATCGTTGCGACAATCGACGAAAAACAATGAACTGCTTACCTTGCTAGAATTGCAGAAAAGCCTCGTTTATTTTTCGACGTCCCTGGAAACGAACAGTCTGTTGATCTCCCTGCTTCGGAGCGGCAGTTATTTGAAAATGTACGAAGAAGATAAGGAACTGCTGGAAGAAGTAAAAATCGAAACCAAGCAGGCCATCAAAATGACGGAAATCTATACCGCCATTTTAGGGAACATCATGAATGGCTTTGGCTCCGTCATCTCCAACAATCTGAATCGCGTAGTGAAGCTGTTGACCGCCATTACCATCGTCATCACCTTACCTATGGTGATCGGCACCTTTTATGGCATGAACGTCCCGCTTCCTTTACAGGATCATCCGCACGCATTCACGATCATTATGGTCATGTCCACTGCTATTACGTCCGTAACAGCCCTCCTGTTTTGGAGAAAGAAGTATTTCTAAAACAGATGACCAAAAAACCGACATCATAAAAGGATGTCGGTTTCTCCTTTATCTCTCGATTTACGTCAGCTGGACAAGCCTTCCTTCCAGCTTCACTCTCTCTTCTGCTAAATAGCCAATGACCTTTACCAAAAGCTCATGCTCCACGGCATGGATACGAGCCGCCAAAGTCTCAGCCGTATCTGCATCTTGCACCGCTACGGGAATCTGGGCAATGATCGGCCCTGTATCCAGACCGGCATCAACCAGATGTACCGTTACCCCCGTTATCTTTACCCCGTATGCGAGTGCCTGACCAATCGCGTCTTTTCCTGGGAAAGCAGGCAAAAGCGACGGATGCAAATTGATGATTTTTCCTTCGTAGTCAGACAAAAGAGTGTCGCCCACCAACCGCATGTAGCCTGCCAGCACAACCAGCGATATATCGCGTTTTTGGAGCTGCGCCACTATTTCCTGCTCAAACGCAGCCTTGTCTGCATACTCCTTCGGTTGAAAAACAAAGGTGTCGATCCCTAAACGCTCTGCCCGTTCCAAAACCTTGGCGCCAGGCTTGTCGCACACGAGCAAGGCAACTTCTACACCTGGGAGCTTGCCGTCCTGTACAGCCTGCACGATCGCTTCAAAGTTGGAGCCGCTGCCTGAGGCGAAAATGGCCAGCTTTCTCACCATTCCACCCCGTTGTATACGACTTTGCGCTCTCCCGCTTGAATATGTCCGATCAAATACGCCTGTTCTCCCAGCTCTTGCAGCTTTTCCATCACACTCACTGCGTCTTCTGGCTTCACGACAAGCATCATGCCAACGCCCATGTTGAACGTTTTGTACATATCCGGATATGAAATGTTACCTGCATCCTGTACCAGCTCGAAGATCGGCAGCACCGGCCAGGAACCAACGTTGATCACAGCCTGCATTCCTTCTGGAAGCACGCGTGGAATGTTTTCAGTAAAGCCGCCGCCTGTGATGTGTGCCAGAGCTTTCACTTCATGTGACTCAAGAACGGATAGCACTTGCTTCACGTAAATGCGGGTCGGTGTCAGCAGCTCTTCGCCGAGCTTTTTGCCTAATACGTCAACATGATCATGCAGGGACATGCCTTTGTCTGCCAAAAGAACCTTGCGAACGAGCGAGAAACCGTTGCTGTGCACGCCGCTGGAAGCCAGACCAATCAGTACATCGCCTGCCGCCACGGACGCTCCCGTAATCATTTTGCTCTCGTCCACGACACCTACGGTGAAGCCTGCGATGTCGTATTCGCCTTCTGCGTACATGCCAGGCATCTCGGCAGTCTCCCCACCAATCAGCGAGCAGCCAGACTGGGAGCAGCCTTCCGCGATCCCTTTGACAATCGCTTCGATTTTTTCCGGAATGACCTTATCTACTGCCAGATAATCGAGGAAAAAGAGCGGCTCTGCCCCTTGAACCACTACGTCATTGACGCACATAGCGACAGCATCGATGCCGATTGTATCGTGTTTGTCCATGGCAAAAGCGAGCTTCAGCTTGGTTCCTACTCCATCTGTGCCAGAAACGAGAATCGGTTTCTCGTATTTTTTGGTATCCAGGCGAAACAGCGCTCCGAACCCGCCCAAATCCGTCATAACTTCCGGGCGGAATGTTCGTTTGACGTGCTTTTTCATGCGTTCGACGGCTTCGTTGCCCGCGTCGATGTCTACACCAGCTTGTTTATATGCTTCACTCATCGTTTCTCCCCCTAGCAAGAGGTGCTTGTATTAGCATTTGAGCGCAGGAAGCGCTTCTTCGAATTCAATCTCAGTCGGATATTCTCCGTTAAAGCATGCGAGGCAGTGTCCTCTATTAGGAGCCGAATCGGTGCGGCCAATCGCATCGATCATTCCTTCAACAGACAAGAACGACAGCGAATCTGCCTCAATGATTTGACGAATTTCCTCTACGGATTTGGTCGATGCAATCAGTTCCTCACGCGACGAGGTGTCGATGCCATAAAAGCAAGAATTCATAACAGGCGGAGAGCTGATACGCACATGCACTTCTTTGGCGCCAGCCTCACGCAGCATGCGAACGATCCGATTACTCGTCGTACCACGAACAATGGAGTCGTCAATCATAACTACGCGCTTGCCTTCCACTACCTTGCGAACCGCAGACAGCTTGAGATAGACAGCACGCTCGCGCAGCTCCTGACTCGGCTGAATGAAGGTACGTCCGACATAGCGGTTTTTGATCAAGCCGATTTCGTACGGAATTCCTGTCGCTTCCGCAAATCCGATAGCAGCAGAGATACTCGAATCCGGTACACCTGTGACGACATCCGCATCAATCGCGGATTCCAATGCCAGTTGCTTGCCCAGACGTTTGCGCGCCATGTGGACATTGATTCCGTCGATGTCACTGTCTGGTCTGGCAAAATAAATGTATTCAAACGTACAAATCGAACGTTGTGTCGTTTCGGTAAACTTGCTTTCGGTAATGCCATCCTTGTCGATGACGATCAGCTCACCCGGTTGCACGTCACGCCAATATTGGGCGCCAATGATATCGAACGCACAAGTCTCGGACGCGACAGTGATCGCATCTCCGAGTCGTCCCAATGACAGCGGACGCAAGCCATTCGGATCGAGGGCGATCACGAGCTGATTCTCGTTCATGACGAGAAGGGCATACGCTCCCTTAATGTATTGCAGGGCGTCCTTTACCGCTCCCGGCAAATCCTTGCACTCAGAGCGGGCGATTAGATGTGCGATCACTTCTGTGTCACTGGTCGTCTGGAAAATGGAGCCTTTTGCTTCCAGCTCTTTTCTAAGCACGGCGGCATTCACGAGATTTCCGTTGTGGGCAACAGCCATACTGCCTTGCGCATAGCGGAAAAAGAGCGGTTGGGCATTTTCAATCTTGCTCGAACCAGCAGTCGTATAACGGGTATGACCAATCGCGATATGACCGCTGAACTTCTCCAGATCGCCCTTGCCAAAAGCCTCTGACACAAGACCCATTCCGCGGTGCTTATACCATTTCTCGCCGTCGGAGGCGCAGATACCTGCGCTCTCCTGACCGCGATGTTGAAGGGCGTGCAGACCCAGATAGGTCAATTGGGATGCTTCTTTGTGGTTGTAGATGCCAAAGACGCCGCATTCTTCGTTCAATTTGTCCCAGATTAGCCGATCAAACATGGAATCGCATCCTTCCAGGCTGCTTTCACCTCTTGAGTCGAAGCGTTGATCGCTTCTGTACCGTTCACGTTTACTACCAGACGATTGCCGCCGACCGTACCGATGTTTTCAGCAGGTACGCCATGTTCACCTGCCAATGCGAGAATCGCCGCTGCTTTCTCCCCAGAAGCACTGAGCAAGATGCGAGATTGAGATTCACTGAACAAGAGCACGTCAGTACGCAGCTCGGACGTAAGAGCCACCTGCGCACCGAAGCCTTTGCCGAAGCAAGATTCAGCCAGCGCAACACCCAGACCGCCTTCGGACAGATCGTGTGCGGAGTTCACCAGACCTTGGCGAATCGCTGTGAGAACCAGCTTTTGTACTGCCGCTTCCTTGGTCAGATCGATTTGTGGAGGACGTCCGGAAATGCTGCCGGTAGCCATCTTTTGATACTCACTACCGCCCAACTCAGCGAAGGTCTCACCCAACAGGATGATCGCGTCGCCTTCATTTTTGAAATCCTGCGTCGTAATATGGTCAACATCAGTGATCAAGCCGACCATTCCCACCGTTGGGGTTGGATAGATCGCGTCACCGCTGCGCTCATTGTAAAAGGATACGTTTCCGCCGATGACCGGAGCATCGAGTGCTACGCACGCTTCGCTCATGCCCTCGCACGATTTTTCAAATTGCCAGAACACCTCAGGCTTTTCCGGGCTTCCGAAGTTCAAGCAGTCCGTAATCGCCAGCGGTTCTGCACCGGAGCAGACGACGTTGCGCGCAGATTCTGCAACCGCAATGGCACCGCCCACTTTTGGATCGAGGTATACATAGCGACCGTTGCAATCCGTACTCATGGCAAGAGCCTTGCGAGTACCGCGCACCATGACAACAGCAGCGTCAGAACCAGGCTTTACAGCTGTGTTTGCACGCACGATGTGATCATATTGCTCATATACCCACGCTTTATTCGCCACTGTTGGCTGAGCCAGCAAGCTTTTCAGCGTAACATTCAGATCTTTCGGTTCACTGATTGCAGCCGCTGCATCTACATTCGCGTTTGCTTCGTAGTAAGCTGGCACCGCAGATGGACGATGGTAAACAGGCGCATCATCTGCCAAGCTGTCTACTGGCACTTCGGCTACTACTTCACCTTGATGCAATAGGCGCAGCTTGCTGTCTGCCGTTACTTTTCCAACTACCGCGGACGCCAGACCCCATTTGTCAAAAATCGCGATCGCTTCTGCCTCTTTACCTTTTTCCACGACGACGAGCATACGCTCCTGCGATTCAGACAGCATCATTTCGTATGCAGACATGCCAGCTTCACGCTGTGGCACCAGGTCCAGATTCATTTCGATACCATTGCCCGCCTTGGACGCCATCTCGGAGCTGGAGCTGGTCAAACCAGCCGCTCCCATGTCCTGAATGCCGACAACGATACCCGTGTCGATCAACTCCAGGCACGCTTCCAGCAGGAGCTTTTCCATGAATGGATCGCCGACTTGTACCGCCGGGCGTTTTTTCTCCGACTCTTCGGTGAGCTCCTCAGACGCAAAGGTCGCCCCGTGAATACCGTCGCGCCCTGTGCTGGAACCAACATAGATAACAGGGTTGCCGATACCGGACGCTACCCCTTTTTGAATCTTTTCGTGGTCGATCAAGCCGACGCACATAGCGTTGACAAGCGGATTGCCTTCATACGTAGGGTCGAAATTCACTTCGCCACCCACAGTCGGAATCCCGATGCAGTTCCCGTAGCCTGCGATACCTGCAACGACGTTTTCGAACAAATATTTGACACGAGGAGACTTGAGCTCCCCGAATCGAAGCGAGTTGAGCAGCGCAATCGGACGCGCGCCCATCGAGAATACGTCACGGATAATACCGCCCACGCCAGTCGCAGCCCCTTGGTACGGCTCGATCGCAGATGGGTGGTTATGGCTTTCGATTTTGAAAACAACCGCCTGATTGTCACCGATGTCGACAATACCCGCACCTTCCCCTGGTCCTTGCAAAACGCGAGGTCCTTTTGTCGGGAAACGACGCAGGACAGGCTTGGAGTTTTTGTAGGAGCAGTGCTCCGACCACATGACACTGTAGAGACCAGTCTCGGTCCAGTTCGGCTTGCGGCCGAGAATTTCTACGACACGCTGATATTCTTCGTCAGTCAGACCGATTTCTTTGTATAGTTTTTGATCGGCAATTTGTTCGGCTGTCGGTTCTTTATGCGTGAGTTGTGACACTGTTCTGCTCCCTCCAAGTCTTCAGGATCGAAGTAAACATGCGGCGTCCGTCATCGGAAGTCATCCATGAGTGGACGGCACGCTCCGGGTGAGGCATCATGCCAAGTACGTTTCCACGTTCGTTGCAAATGCCTGCGATATCTTCCAGTGAGCCATTCGGATTCTCGCCATGATAGCGGAAAACGATCTGCTTGTTCGCTTTTAGCTTCGCCAGCGTTTCTTCATCACAGTAGTAGTTTCCTTCGCCGTGTGCGATCGGAATTTGGATGACTTCCCCTGCCGCGAAATCACGGGTAAAGGAGGTATCGTTGTTTTCCACACGCAATTCGGACAGCTTGCAACGGAATTTCAGTGAACGGTTGCGCAAGAGTGCTCCTGGCAACAGCCCGACCTCGGTCAGGATCTGGAAGCCGTTGCAGATTCCCATGATCAGCTTGCCTTCTTCTGCTGCCTTCACCACTTGCTCCATGACGGGTGAAAAACGAGCAACTGCACCACAGCGCAGATAATCTCCATAAGAGAATCCGCCTGGCAAGAGAATCGCATCATATTTAGAAAGATCCGTATCGGAATGCCATACGTAATCCACTGGCACTCCCATTACATCTTCAACTGCGTTAAACAAATCAATGTCGGCATTCGAGCCTGGAAAGACGATAACGGCTACTCGCATGTCCTTAGCCCTCCACGATATCAAAGCGATAGTCTTCTACCACCGTATTGGCCAGCAGCTTTTCGCACATTTCACGTACACGTTCTTCTGCTTGCGCACGGTCAGAAGTGTTCAATTCCAGCTCCATGTACTTCCCGATGCGCGCATTGTTTACTTCATCAAAACCCAAGGTGTGCAGAGCACCTTTTACAGCGTGTCCTTGCGGGTCCAAAACACTCTCGCGCAATGTTACATAAACAACAGCTTTAAACATGTACGTCTCCTCCTAGTCTCGTAAGCATTTCTTTGTAAGCTTCCTCCACATTGCCTAAATCGCGGCGGAAGCGGTCTTTGTCGAGCTTTTCATTTGTTACCGAATCCCAGAAACGGCATGTATCCGGGGATATTTCATCGGCGAGGAGAATCTCCCCGTCCGTTGTTTTTCCGAATTCCAGTTTGAAATCGACCAAAGTAATGTTGCGCTCGCGCAGGTAAGGCACGAGGACCTCGTTTACAGCAAGACCCATGCGCTCCAATGTCGCTTGGTCACTCTCACTCGCAATCCCCAACACTTTGATATGGGAGGCATTCACCAATGGATCTCCCAGTGCGTCATCCTTGTAGTAAAACTCGACAACGGGCTGCGGAAGCACAGTTCCTTCTTCCATGCCAAGACGCTTGGCCAATGAGCCTGCTGCGATATTGCGAACGACTACCTCCAAAGGGATAATCTCCACTTTGCGAACAACTTGCTCTGTGGCGGACAGCAGACGGACAAAATGGTTGTCGATGCCCCGCTCCTTCAGCATGGTGAAAAAGATTGCCGTAATGCGATTGTTCAGCTCACCTTTTCCGGTGATTTGCGCCCGTTTCTCTCCATTAAATGCTGTTGCGTCGTCTTTGTACTCTACCCAGTACTGATCAGGCAAAGATGTCCGATAAATACGTTTTGCCTTACCTTCGTAGAGTTGTTCCTGTTTTTCCACCGTAGGAGTCACCTTCCCAGTCAAAAAGGTTGAGTTTCGGTTAATTCACGAACGTTTCAACTACATTAAAACACAAACATACGCATTTATCAACGAAAAATGATGGAATACACTTCGACAAACGTTCGGGATTTACACTATATTTTTCTTCTCAACCTCACTAACATTCGCAAACTCATTATTCAAACTACCTCATATGCACATAGAGCCCGCCCACGGAGCAGACTCTTCTCTTTTGTTTATGGTAAACTTGTCGTTGGTACAACCAATACGTGAAAGAAGGAATTTCAGATGTTTCCATTTGAAGTGTCTTTTCCTACCAAAATTTACTTTGGCATGGGCGAACTGGAACGTTTGGGCCAAGAAGCAAAATCGATGGGCCAAAAAGCATTGCTCGTCACAGGCGGCAATGCGGCCAAGCGTACAGGACTTTTGGACCGCGCCAAGGCTCTATTGCAGGAAGCTCAGGTGGCGTATCTTGTTTTTGACAAAATCGAACCGAATCCACGTACGGCAACGGTTGATGCTGGAGCTGCTCTTGCTCGTGAGCATCAGTGTGACTTCATCCTGGCTATCGGTGGCGGCTCCGTGATGGATGCCTCCAAAGCGATTGCGGCGGCAGCGGTTTCCGGACGCCCGATTTACGATTACATGCGAGGAAATCCGAGCGGCTCTGGTCAATTGCTGGTACCCGTTCAGGAAGCACTGCCGATCATGACCGTCCCGACAGTAGCCGCTACAGGTTCGGAAGCAAACCATATCAGCGTCCTGACTCATTGGGACACGCATGAAAAATCTTCGATCAACGGTCCAGCACTTTACCCGAAGATTGCCATTCTTGACCCGTCTATCACCTTTACCGTTCCTGCTCGTGTCACAGCGGAATCTTGCGCCGATATCTTTTCGCATCTGTTTGAGAACTACTTGATCAGCGCAGAAGGAACCCACGTTCAGGACGGTATTTCCGAAACACTCATTCGTCTCGTCGTCGAGCACTCCATCACAGCGATTCAGCAACCAGACCATGCAGAAGCACGATCCACCCTTTTGTGGGCGAGCACGCTGGGCATCAGTCCATTCGCCGCTGGTGGTCGTGGTGCTGGTATGCCGTTGCACGGTGTTGAACATCCGCTGAGCGGAATCTACGATATGGCTCACGGTCGGGGACTGGCGATCCTGTCCCTTCCTTATTTTGAACAGGTGATTTTGCAAGACCGTCCCGAGAGACTAGCCCGTATGGGACGTCATTGCTTTGGCGTTACCGTGGAGGACGAGGGCGAAGCAGCACGAGCAACGATTGAAGCCGTTCGCCGTTGGTATGAGCGCATGGGAATCACAGAACGTCTGTCTGACTTCGGCGTGACCCAACAATCGTTGGCACAAATGGCTGAAGAAGCAGTTCGCATCGGCGGACGCGGAATCGGGTATCTGCCTAGCTCACGAAAATTGAATGAATCTGATGTGATCGCGATCTACGAGGCTTGCCTGTAATCGAAGCATCAAACACACTGGCGAGCCCTCGTTTAGTTGTGTAATAATACAAATTAATCATTAATCAAAATTATTTTACTACGGAGGTTACCACCTATGGCAGATCCACGCATTAATGAACTGGCAAGCCGTCTCGTCCGTTACTCGCTCCATTTGCAAAAAGGCGAAAAAGTTCTGATCGAAAATACAGGCCTGCAACCTGAACTCGTTCGTGCACTTGTGCGTGAATCATTTGCAGTTGGGGCTCTGCCTTTGGTCACCTTAAAAGATCAGGAAGTCATGCGTGCACTCTATCAAGGCACGAGCGAAGAACACATGGCCCTAATGGCAAAATACGAGTATGACCGGATGAAAGACATGGACGCTTACATCGCCATCCGCGCTTACGACAACATCAACGAGTATGCCGACGTACCGGAAGACAAAATGGGCATTTACGCTCGCGTCCTGTATCAACCTGTACATACGAACGAGCGCGTTCCGAACAAACGCTGGGTTGTACTGCGCTACCCGAACAAGTCGATGGCGCAGCTGTCCAAAATGAGTCTCGAGGGCTTTGAGGACTTCTACTTCTCCGTCTGCAATCTGGACTACGCAAAAATGTCCGCTGCCATGACTCCGTTGAAAGAGCTGATGGAGCGCACCGATCGTGTACGCATCGTCGGTCCAAAAACAGACCTGCGCTTCTCCATTAAAGGAATCAATGCCATCAAATGTGACGGCAAGCGCAATATCCCGGATGGCGAAGTATACACCGCTCCTGTGCGCGATTCCGTTGAAGGAACGATTTTCTACAACGCGGCATCGATCTACAACGGCATTACCTTCAATGATGTTCAGTTCACTTTCAAAGAAGGCAAAATCGTGGAAGCGACCAGCTCCAATACAAAAGCATTGAACGACATCCTCGACACTGACGAGGGCGCACGCTATATCGGAGAATTCGCGATCGGCTTCAACCCGCACATCCTCCACCCGATGCTGGACATCCTGTTTGACGAGAAAATCGCGGGCAGCTTCCACTTCACGCCAGGAAATGCTTACACAGTAGCAGACAACGGCAACCGCTCCTCCATTCACTGGGACTTGGTCCAAATCCAACGCCCTGAATACGGCGGCGGCGAAATCTGGTTTGACGATGTGCTGATCAGAAAAGACGGTCGTTTTGTATTGCCAGAGCTGGAAGGCTTGAACCCGGAGAATTTGATTTAATTGAAATGAATGAAAAAATGGGTTAGGGAATGAGGTTCCCTAGCCCATTTTCTATCTCTGTGAAAAGCCAACAGCTAGCTTTATACGCAAAAAGGAACAGCCACTATTGCTGTTCCAAAGTAAAATGCATTTCATTTATTCAGATTTACTTCCCATTTCTAGTTGGTTTGTCTTTTCTTCATTCACCGATTCCGCACCTTCTCGAATTTTTTCTACAACTTCTTCAGATTTGAGTTGCTTGTGCGAAGGAAGATCTAAGAATGTAGACGCACGTTGATCGAGCCACAAGCTTTCCTCACCTTCACTATCAGTTGCAACGAAAATAAACCCACCTGAATAACTAACGTACGTAATGTTTACATCTTTCTCGAGTGTATTTTTAATGTTCTCGTAAAGGTCAAACAATTCAGGGCCACTTTTTTCACCACCAGCCATGATTGGCTCTTTATCTGTTGCTATAACGATACCTTTTACTTCATCCTCTTCCATAATGAACGAAAGTTTTTCATCCGTTGAAGATAGTAGTCCTTGCATATTCGTATCGTTGTATTTACGTATTTTATCCGCTTCTGGTAAAACAGCTCCCTGAATCGAAAAGTCTGACAGGGTTACATTACTACTCGATTTGCTTAAGGGTTGGTTCTCTTGGTTACGTGCCTGTTCCATCTTTTTATATGCATGTAGTGCTTCCTTATCCCCTTGGTTAATGGCCCCAGCCCAAGTAGCCAATGATATTCCAGCAACAATTACCGCACCTATCAATGTCCATGTGTATTTATTCATAACTAACCCCCAAAGTTAATTTGTTTCGAAGACATACAATGAGTCAACCCACGGTATAGTTATAGGAACATTCTACCAAAATACGGTAAATAGTTGCGCACGCCAATCGGAATTTAGATCTCCATGAATGAGGAATTCCATTTGTCGTTGATAGATAATATCTGCAATAAAAAAATGGAGACTTTGAAGCGTCTCCATTTTTTATTTATGCTGGAAGTTTATATACCTATTGCTTGAAATAGAATTCGGTACGAGAGTTGTTCTTTGGCATATTTCATCCATACGGCAACCGCACCTCAAAACACGTTCGAATCACATCACTTTGAACAGAAATCGTTCCCCGATGCTTCTCAACGATATTTTTTACAATAAACAAGCCGAGTCCAGTGCCTCCCCCTTGATGAGCTCGCGCTTTGTCGCCCGTAAAAAACATTTCAAAAATATGCGGCAGCGCCTCTTCAGGTATCTGGTCACCGTAATTCATGATTTGAACAACTACTTCATCGCCCTCCCGGTAAGCGTTCAAATCGATAAAATGGCCATCTCCCCCGTAGCGTATCGCATTGGTCAGGATATTCTCAAATACGCGCGCCAGCAGCTCTCCATCTCCCACGATCACTAATTGAGCAGCAATCGTACACCGTGCGACCAGCTCATTTTTCTCAAAGGAAGGATACATCTCTTCATTTAACTGAACCAGCAATTCACTCAAATCAATGACCTTTTGCTCGATGTTGACCATGCCGTAATTCATTCTCGTAATTTCGAACAGCTCATCAATCAACTTTTCCAATCGTTGCGACTTGGTAAAAGCAATCGTCGCATAATGCCGCATCTGTTCTTGTGGCATCTGCTCGTCTCGTAAAACTAAATCTAAATAACCCAGCACGGATGTCAGTGGTGTGCGTAAATCGTGTGCCAGATTCAAAACAAGCTGATCCTTGCTGCTTTCCGCGAAGTCTCCTCTTTCTACCGCCTTTTGCAGCATTTCACTTGCCAGATTGATATCCTTGGCGATATCTGCGAACTCATCATGGGAAGAAATATGCACATTGTGCGTAAAATCTCCATTTGCCAGATAATGAATGCCTTTGGAAATCTCCTGAAAATAGCCAACATACCGTTTGGTTAGGAGATAGAACAACAAGATCGCAATGGGAGCAAAAACAAGCAAAAAGAAATTGATATCTCCCATTTCCTTGATGTAACGGCGAACCAGGGCAAGCGGATCTTCGTACTTGACCTCCGCCCGATAGTAAAACTGGAGCACTTTATAGAGCAGATAGGTTACGAGACCGGCCAAAAGCATGCCAAACCCAAGAAGCTCAATCATTTTGGAACGAAAGCTATATCTCCTCTTCATCATGGAAAAAATGAACCACTCCCTATACTCGCTTCCGTCCAGTGCTCAATCATGATAGACTCTTTTGACACGTTCTCCCAAACGACTAACCAGTTCGTTCGTAATGGTTTTACATGGAAGGGCCATTTCCTCGGCAGTGATACCCTCTTCTTGATCTCTGCCGATAAAGGTCACCACATCCCCTTTTTGCACCTCTTCCATATCTGTAATATCTACAATGAGTTGATCCATGCAGACAAAGCCAATAATCGGTCGCCTTTTTCCTCTGATCAAGCAGGTAGCGCCCGCTTGAGACAGCATACGTGGAACCCCGTCAGCATACCCGATAGATACGATGGCAACCTTACTGTCTTGCTGTGCTGTGTAAGCTCGGCCATAGCCCACGGAGGCTCCTTTTTCCAACTGTTTCACCTGCACAACTCTTGCTTTTAGTGATAACACAGGACGTAGGTCGACGCTTGTTTTTACCGTGTCTCCCTGCTTGCTCAACATTCCGTAGAGAGCAATCCCAATCCGAGCATAATCGTATTGCAGCTCCCCATAATTGAGCACGCCGTAACTGCTTTGGACGTGTAGCTTCTGTGGATCGATTCCCTTTTCTTTCAACTGCTCGATCACTTTCTGGAAACGAGCAATTTGATTTTTCGTGTATGCGATATCCGAAGCTTCCAAACTGTCAGCCACACTCAGATGCGTAAAGGTACCGCATACCTGCAAATTTTTATAGCGATACATAGCCGCAATTTTTTCCGTGTGTTCCCAAGATTCTCCGAGTCTCCCCATTCCCGTGTCGATCTTGATATGAACAGGGATTTTCACGTTGTAGCTATTCAGTTTTTGGGCATATTCGTCATCTACTACGGTTTGCGTCAGTCTGAAACGGGCGATTTGGTGTATCCGTTGCTCATCGGTATAGCCAAGCACCAGGATCTCCCCTTTTACGCCCTTCTTTCTTAGCTCGATTCCTTCATCGATTGTGGCAACAGCAAAGTGATCAATCCCGAGCTTGTTTAAATACCTCGCGACTTGCCACCCGCCGTGACCATATGCCTGCGCCTTCACGACTGCCATCACCGCACAATCCTTCGGGAGAACCCGCTGGATTTCCCTGACATTATGTTGGAGATGAGGAAGATGGATATCCGCCCATGCCCGTCCTGTTTGATCCGATTTCTCACCTCGAAAGCGCTGGATCACCTTCATCGCCATCACAGAAAAAACAAACGACAGCACCGTGACTAGCGTAAAATGAACCAAGCTGTTTTCAACAAGTAGCCATGTCAGTCCCGTTACTTTGGCCGCCGCGCGAATGAGCACAATACATAGCGGATGAATGACATAAACATACAGACTCAGCTTTCGTAAGGCTGGGCGATTTCTGCCTTTCCAGAACAACAGAAGTTGAAAAAGAAAATACATGCACGGTATCAAAAAAATATACATACTGTCATGGCGTTGCAGCTGAAAAGCGTGTAAAAGCAAGCCTTCTATAACTAACATGCTTCCGAACAAAACAAACCCGATGGCATACGGTGCAACCTTTTTCTTTTTCCGTCTGCGAGTATTGGCAATCATCCCTCCCATGACTACAAAAACCGGGGCAAAAAAAATACCGTTCCGCGTGTAATCAAACAGGGTAAACATCGTTTGATAGAAACTATCCACATACGGATTCATCTGGGCAAATCCAAAGTAACTGTCTCCCAACAGCCCGATGCCATACAGCAGCATGGTCACCCAAAACGTTTTCCATGCGGATAGTCTTGTATACAAAAAGGTACTGATACACACCCCCAGCATGATGCCTGGGAAATACCACAGATGATACAGGGTCCCGTTAAAAAGGAGGTCTTTTACCACCGAAAACACGGTCAATTGATCCGTAAAATAGCCTGCGTACACATTCACTGGAAGATAGAGAAGAATCGAAAGCAAATATAGCTTTCCTACTTTCCATAAAAACGGCTTCAGCAAGTACGCATTTCTGTTGCGATCTGTGCCAAGCTTTTGCAAGAAGAAAAATCCTGTGCACATAAAGAAAAACGGAACCGCCACCCTGGCTATTGTTCGTGTCAGTGTAAAGTCAGCCCATTCGCTTATGGACAGCAGAGGAGAAGTATGGATTGCGATGACAAGGATCGCTGCGATGATTCGGAATTGATCCAGCCCACCATACTGCTTTTCACTACCCACGTTCATTACGTGCCTCCTGATGAAACACCGTAATGATAAATCCATCCACATTGTTGCCCGATATTTCGTATCTCTCACCATCCACAACCGGGATGTGCGTAACAGTATCGGTAGCTTTTACATAGTAGATTTCAATGCTCTCTTCATCCACTAGCAAATGCTCCTGATGGAATTCGTAGTTTTTCACATACTCGATATACTCTTCCAGACAGAGCTGAAGCTTTTCCATTAAAACGGCATGCGGATAGCCCACATATCGAAAATGCCACGGCTCATCCGAAATGCCTGTCAGCTGTTCCTTGTCTTTGTC
This sequence comes from Brevibacillus sp. HB1.4B, assembly GCF_013284285.1. Taxonomy (NCBI): domain Bacteria; kingdom Bacillati; phylum Bacillota; class Bacilli; order Caryophanales; family Paenibacillaceae; genus Brevibacillus; species Brevibacillus sp. HB1.4B. The sequence goes on along the minus strand of NZ_JABSUT010000004.1, from coordinate 71,827 downwards.
GTAGCGTTTGATAAACCCATATTGACTGGCACGTTGGCGAAACATTCGGCATACGCCATGATCGGGAAAAGAAGGGCAAATAAAATCGATCTCTTCCTTCTTTTCCCCTACATCAATCGCAAGCCCGGTCTGATGTTCACTTTCATTCGGACGTGCTACAAATTTACTGGTAAACACCTGTCCATTTTCGAGCAAGGATTGATCATAGATATCCGTTTGTTCGGCCTTGCTGCGAAAGCCACTGACTGGCACGATTGTCTGCTGTGCGTTACAGGCTTTCAGCAGCTTGGCAAGCATCTTCGCAGCCGTGTTTTCCAGCATAATATGGTTGTGTGTTCCATCAATCAGCCTCATGCGGTTTAGTAAAATACTGTCGTCTGTTTGCCAGCGGATCGGGTACTGGCGATTCACCAGAATCAGATGCCCGTGATGCAGATTTTCGCTGTTCAAAGAAATCGTAGAGACGTGAAGTTGTGTCATCGATTAGTCCTCCTCCAACGCTAGCATAATCAACGTATCAAGAAGCTCTTTATAGGAAATTCCCGCTGCACGCAGCATGCTTGGATATCTGCTTTTCGAGGTAAAGCCGGGGATTGTATTCACTTCGTTAAACACAATGTCTCCGTCTGGCGTGACAAACATATCTACGCGAGCAAAACCACGACAACCTAAAACCTGATAGAGATGGGTGGCTGTTTGCTTGATTTTTGCAGCGAGTTCTTCGTCAATTCTTGCTGGGACGTGGATGTGGGCAGTCTCCAATGAGTACTTTTCCGTATAATTGAAAAAGCCTTGGAGCAACTCGATTTCATCCACTTCTCCCACAAGGATCTCACGATTTCCTAGTACCGCACAGCCGACCTCAAATCCCACGATGTTTTCCTCGATGACTACTTTGTCATCATGCAGAAGGGCGTTTTCTATACCGAAAACCAATTCTTGCGTGTTGTATGCCTTTGTAATCCCAATGGAGGACCCTGCCTTTGCAGGTTTGACATACAAAGGGAATTCCAGTGCTTCAGTGGCAGATTGAACAGTGGCAAGATCAGTATTTGGATAAACGGTAACGGATCTTGGTGTTTTTACACCGGAGCTTGCCGCCAGCGTGTGAGCGATATCCTTGTCCATACAAATCGCAGAGGATAGTGTCTGACAACCGACAAACGGAATTCCGGCGAGCTCCAACAGCCCTTGCACCGTTCCATCCTCTCCGTTTTTGCCATGCAAAATTGGGAACGCCACATCAACCTGCGTGATCATCATGGCACCGTTCTCCTGTGTAACAATTCCCCGCATCTGTCTGCAAGGAGAGAGAAAGGCAGGCACGCACTTCTCACTTTGATGCCAACTGTCATTCCGAATGCTTTCGATGTTGCCGGTATATCGCAGCCATTGCCCTTCCCTCGTAATTCCTAGCAAAATCACCTCATACTTTTCCAGACACAAACTCTCCAGCACCGAACTCGTAGATTTAAGAGATACTTCATACTCCGAAGAACATCCCCCAAACAATATCGCTACAGTCAATTTCTTCATACTCATTCACTCCTTCTTTCTTTGTTCACGTAGCTTGTTACAATCACGCCGCCCATATTGTCACCCGAAATCTCATAGTTGCGAGCAATCGGTACTTTGAGCGTCATCTCTTGATCGACAGGGTAGTAGTTAATTTCATAGATCTTCCCATCGTTTGTCACGGAGATGCTTCTTTCGTCTTTTAGGTAATCCAGGTATTCCTCGAGCGAAAAGTTATTCTGCTTCATGATCGCGCTATGCGGCAAGCCAACATATCGGAAATGCCAAGGCTCGAATTCCGTTCCTGTAATGGCTACCTTGTCCTTTGGGTAGCGCAAAATAAAACCGTATTTCCATGAATAATCTTCCAACCACTTGCCTTCAGGAGCGCGCTCCATTTTCATTTGCGTCGATCCAATATCAAGCGCGGAGCCTACATTATGTTCGCTATAACCGCTCGGCATCGCATACGCTGGCCCCATTTCTGCATATAGCTGATCTTGTTCTTCCTTGCCTCGATAACCGCTGTTCAGGATAAAGTGGCTCACGTTATCTTGCTGCGCAGCTTTGATCATCTCCAAAAATTCTTTGGCTACACTCTCTGACACTTCGATTCTTTGATCTTGCAAACGATAGCCTTGTAACAGTTCTTCATTCTCAGACAATCGAACCACATCGTTTTTTACCCCTGCCTCATGAACCGGATACTCTTTATTGACCAAGAGAAGGTCTCCTTGATAAATTTGATCTTTTGTGATTTGTATCGATTGGTGCTCCACCTCGGTAGCCTCTCCCAACGTTTCAGTGTGTCCCCCAACATTAGGTGGTCCATCTGCTATTTTTTGAATCACGATATATCCAAACAGCAAAAGCATCACAAGCCAAAAAACCCTCTTTTTCATTTACAGTTCCTCCTTCACTTACACATGTAGGATAGGGAAAACTGTTAAAATAAAAAGTAGGGTAAATATAAAATAATTTTAAAGTTGGCCATTCATTTTTATAAAGATGCTAGCTGGATAGAGAGGGGGTCAGAGCATGAACAAAACAGACCGTTTGTTGGCAATTGTTCTGGAGCTGCAGCGCAAAGGTACGTTGCGCGCAGAAGATTTGGCCGCGACCTTCGAGACGAGCGTTCGGACGATTTATCGTGATATGCAGGCATTGAGCGAAGCAGGCGTCCCCATCGTTGGGGCACCAGGGCAGGGCTATTCGTTAATGGAAGGGTATTTTCTGCCGCCCGTCAGCTTTTCGGTAGAAGAAGCCGTTGCACTCTTGATCGGTGCAGACATGGTTGAGCAAGTATTTGACCAAAACTTTGGCAATAGTGCAAGAGCTGTACAGCGCAAAGTAGAAGCAATCCTGTCAACGGATGTAGGTGAACAAGCAAGACGTATCCGTTCAACCTTTCGCCTCATAAGCCCCAGAGCAAACAATCTGCGCGAGCAGGAAAAGGCGCATGCACAACTCCTCCACGATGCGATCATCAATGAGCGGAAGGTACGGTTCCACTATCGGAGGGGCACACCTGGGCATGATGACGATCGTGAGACAGTGCGTGACGTTGCTCCATATGGTCTGGTGCTGGTTCGTGGTTCTTGGATACTTCTCGCTCATTGCGATCTGCGACAGGATATTCGTCGATTCCGCCTGTCACGCATGAGCGGCCTGATCGTATTGGAAGACCGCTTTATCCTCCCTGACCATTTCCATTTTGATGATTACACGCCTCTCGACGATCGGTCCCTGGAGGTGCAGATCGTTATCAGTGCAATTATCGCTGATCGGGTAAAAGAATCGGGCTATTTTTATATAGAAGAGATTACGGAGCATCCGGACGGCTTTCTCCTCAGATTGCGCGTCAGAAAAATCGAAGAAATATTGTCTTGGGTACTTGGGTTGGGGGCAGATGCGGTTGTTCTTACGCCTGAATCCTTGCGTAGCCGAATGCGAGAAGAAGCCAAAAAATTATTCGAACGCTACTGACATACTGCTGTCAGTAGCTTTCTACTATGATAAAAACAAGAAAACCAAGAGGAGCTGATTCGCCCATGAATACAAAGGAAATCGTGAACAAATTTGAAGACGTGACAAACCACTACCTGCATGAATTAGAAGGCTTCACCATGGAACAACTCTTGCAAAAACCAAGTGAAGAGGAATGGTCGATCGGTCAAATGTACCTTCACTTGATCCAATCTGCCCGGTATTTTCAACTGGGAAGTATCGAGAAGTGTAGACAAGGAGGTCCTGCTGTCACAGAAGCAGGTACCGAAAAATCCGAGATCGGGCAGACGATATTTGCTCAAGGCTCCTTGCCGCCTATTCGCGTGAAAGTCCCTGCCTCCCCGGAGTACACACCTGCACAGCCAGAGAGCAAGGAGCAATTGATTGATGGACTCATCAGCGTACTCACACAAATGAAAGAGCTGGAACCGATTCTGGACGAAATTCCTGCGCATCACACGGTGGCTCACCCAGCCTTCGGTCCGCTGACGGCAAAGGAATGGTTTGCCGTCGTAGAAATGCACTATCGCCATCACCTACTCCAGCTCAACCGACTGAAGGGTTAATTTTTTTCTCCAAACATCCCCGCAAGCTTCTGATAAGTCGGCGGAAACTCTGCCTGATAGCGCAAAAAGGACGGAATCGGGTAGCGGATTCCGCCTTTTTGCGTTCCCACTAATCCCTCCACCAGCTCGGCGGCATCGCGAAAATGAAAGCTGAAGGCCATCTCGTGATCCTGTGTCTGGGCAAACAATCTGTCTCCATAACACGGTACGATCACTTGCGGCTGTCCCGTCTGGATCGGCTTGATTGCGATGTCTGCACAGTCAGCCCGACTGGAAAAGGTGGAAGGAATCGATCCACCACGCTTGTACAGCATCCCCGCCACCAATCGCATGACTTGTGCCGCATTGCCGTAAATCACGACGACATCTGGCTCGATCTCTGCCCGCTCCAGCGGAAATGATACGTAGTAGCCGCTTTCTTCTGCTGAAAATTTCGGGACATCCAGCTCGCTTTTCGCCCCATTTTCCAATGAATCTGTATACATCCCACAGGCGAGATGCCCCTCTGTATAAAACGCAGGCTGCTCTTCATAGCCAAAAGCCACCTGCGCGATCGGACAGGACAGATCGGCTCCATTCATCGCGATACTCCAGCCATAACGCCGTGAAAAACCGACAGCTTGGCAAATGGTAATCGGATAACCCAGATCACGAACAGGTCGCTTTGCCTTTGACGGCAGAGCGGCTTCTTCTTTTCGGATGCTAACTCCTACAGGAAAGGTCTCGGTCCTCACATACATTTGAAGCGCTTGATTTAGCTCGATGGCGTTCATTCCATTTGCCCCCTCGTATTCACTTACACCACTCATACTCCGAATTTTTCGTCTTTTTTGCCCAAAGTCCTGTCATTCCCTACATTTTTCTCAAAACTTACAACATCGTAAGGTAATGGAAAGGTTAATCGATAGGGAGTCGAAACAATCCCTGTTAGGATAAAAAAAGATTACACGTATGACTTGGGATGGCTGGAGGGTTCACAATGAAAAAGTTCACATGGCTGGGCACGGCGCTTCTCGTCTTTCTGTTAATGGGATGCTCCTCCAGCTCACCAGATGCAGTGCAAGGGCTCGGAAAAGAAGAAGCGGCGCAAATCGCTGCAGCCGCTGTTAGACAATATTATCAGATGGATGTTGATACGACTGATCGGGAAATCACGCTGGAGGACCCAACCAATTCGGTATACAGAGGAGTCCCTGTTCACGCCGTACTGAAACGCGAACCCGTGAGTGGCGATGTCCATGGCTTTCACGCCATCATCGAACCGAGATCAAAGCAAATCCTTTCTCTGTCGATTGACGTTATTGGAATAAACGGAGAAATGGCGACAAAAACGATGACAGAAGCAGATTTGGAAAAGACGGCATCCGATTTCATCCGCTCGAAAAACCTGCTTGCGACGAACGACTTCCAATTGGTTAAAGCTTCTGACGCTCATTCCAATGACGCCAAGCGTTACTTTTATTACACAGATGGCTTACATGATGTGGCAATCGGAGTGGACCCAGGCCTGCAACAGGTCGTTACGTTCACCTATGATTGACGCACCCTAATCCTTTACATTTACAGTGGGTTCTCCGTTGCGACCGCAATCGCTTTTGTAACGGAGAACCCATTGTTGTTAGTTTCCGCTGTATTTATCCTCAATTTCCTCTCTCATTTCCTGATAGGTCTCGGTTGTGAGACTTACCAAGTAATTGGTAAGCTCCTCCTTGGACTGTGTAGCCAACGCTTCTCTTGCTTGCCTTTTCCCAGTAAGGTACTCCCTCGCTTGATTGCCAATCTTGCCACTTGCAGACAAATGCTCAATCGCCATTCCGATGTTCAGACTCTCCCGCCAGTTTTTCTCGTACCAGTCCCGGTCGTAAGCATCCACCCATTTTTTGCGGTCGATCAGCACAGCGTCTGCTTCTGTCAAAGCATCCCGTTTCCACTGCTCCCACTTCTGGGCAATTTCTTTCGCGCGTTCCAGCTCTTGCTTGAACTGCTCACGGTTCGTCACATTTGCATACAGACCTTCTGACGCGTGGGCAATTTCCTTCAATTGCTTCTGCCCTTCTGCATTCACGTCAAAGCCAATGACGTTCAACAACGGCATAATTTTGGACTGGGACAATTCCTTGGCTACTGCCACCGGATTGCCATCGCACGTCTCGATGCCGTCACTAACTAGATAGATGACATTCGTATTTTTATCCGCTTCGAATCCCGCCAAATCCTCCTGAGCGAGACGCAAGGAGTGCGCAATGGATGTCCAGCCCGTCGGCTCAAACATGCCAAGTGCTTGTTCAAGACCTTTCTCATCGTAGGCTTGCAATGGATAGACCATCTCACTGCTGCCACAGGAGAGCTGTTTATGCTCATCTGCATTGCTACCCTTATGTCCATACACGCGCAACGAGATTCTCGCCTCATCTGGTAGTGCTTCCGCGAATTCCTGGATCGCTTCCTTGGCGAGCTGCATTTTCGTTTTGTCCCCGATTTTCCCAGCCATGCTGCCGCTTGCATCCAGGATGATTTCTACGTTGAAATTTTCCCGAAACTGAAAGCGGGCGTCCTCGATGTCAGGACTCCCATACGAAGCCATTCTCCAACGGTCGACAACCATTTGGGGACTGAGGTAATCCTCGGCAAACAGGGTGAGCAATTGATTCCAGTACAAATCCAAGTAAGCATCATTCATTCCATCGACCAAGGTAGGCATTTTATCCAAAACCTGTATGATCTCAGCTCGATGCGGATAAGCTGCATGGAAAAATTGTGTGCCAGCAAGCGGTCCGGGCTGTGAAGCAATCAACTCCTGTGTCGTCTGCGGCCATTGATTTTGCTGGATCCCTGTACCCGCTCCTATTGCGCCCAGTGAACAGCCAGAAAGCAGCAGCATGATCATGATGCTGTTGATCAAGAGCGACATCCGTATTTTAGTGTTACGCATTCGGTCATATCCTCCTTGCCTTGTTGCCCTGTTGATCAGATCGCCGCGTTTTTCTTTCGGATGAACGCCAGATGGTTTCTTTTGATAAAAGGCATACCGATGGCGAGTATGAGCAGTTGCAATGGAAACTCTTCTCGATAAAATGCGCCGATGACCGTAGCCGGTACGATCAGGGCGTAAAAGTAAATCATCATGTATCGCCAAAAGCGCTGCCAGTTTCGTTCCTGTCTGGACATGGCCTACACCTTCCTTCTCATCCACTTGATCATCACCGACTCATTTCTTTTCGACGCAAATGGTCCATGCCAGCCTGTTCAATATAAGGAAGAGCAAACATAAAAAAGAGCAGTGCATACGGGAGCTTTTCACCCAACGCCATGAACAGACAGGACAGCGGCAGGAAAACGCCATAGATGATCACCGTCATTCCATTCCAGAACCGCTGCATTTTTTGTAGCTTTCTTGTCATGCCATTTCCTCCAATGCTCGCCGTTCCTACATAGGGATGTGCAGATTCGCCCATCCGCTTACTTCATCAATAAAACCGATCCGTCTGCTTTCCCCTGTCTGGTAGATTTGCTCGGAATAGGCAGGAATGAAGTCAAAGCCCATCGATTCCGATTCGTACTTTACAGAAGTTGTTACTTCAATCCGATTGTCACTGTTGAACAATTGGACGGACGAGCCGCTGAGCGTTGCATTGTTGTCTGATAGCACTTTGGCAACCACCCCAGTAATTTTTGCTGTTGCCGTTTGCAAGCCAGCGTAGACATAAGTCTGCAACTCAACATTGCTTGGTAATTCGTTGCTCAATACCAAGTCAATCGCGCCATATTCAATTTCACTTTGAGACCAATCGGCGTGCGATGCTCTCATCTGGCTCTTGGCAGCTCCTAGTTTGAGCGTGAGATAATTTTGGTCATAATACCGCTGGGGTGACGCATCATGTATTTTAATAGCCCACTCCATCTCATCATAAATATCCTTCACCGCCGCAATACTCGCCTGCTGCGCACTGTTCGACGCCTGCTCCTTATCTACAAAAATGGTCGAAAAGTTGAACAGCGCAACAAACACCAGCATGAACATAAACCAGTAAATCGTCAGGGTGAAGATCGTCATATTTCCACGTTCATTTTGCAAGTGACGCAGTATACGTACCATCTAGTTCATCACCCTGCTCTTCATTTCCCGATCAAAGGAGATATATCGGTCTTCCTTTTTGATAGAGAGCCAGTCAGGAAGGAAACCCAGCTCCATCTGGACGCCGACCTTGGCTGTAAAATATCCGTCACCATCCCACCTGATATCGCCGTCACTGAAGGAAATATAGCCTCCTGCCGCGTTCACCACATTTCTGGCAGCTTGTATGGCTTCACCCGAATTCCCCGTTATGGCGTACACCTTCGCTGCCTCATTTGCTGCCGACTGAGAGATGATGACGCCGTAGACGCCCACAAGAAACTGCCAGCAAATCAGCATGATCAGAAAGACGAACGGCAGTATGGCGATAAACTCTACGGTGACCGAGCCCTTTTCATTGGAAACGATCTTCTTCAGGCGCATTCTTCGCTCATCTCCTCTCGAACTTATTTGCAAGCTATCTTTCATCGAGCAGCAATCCCCCTGCTACAGCTGCTTCCGCTCCTGCCGCCTCGTCTTTCCATTTATTCACGTACATCATGAACATGACCGCAAAAAACGGGAGAACAATCACATTGAGCAACAACTCAATAAACATAACCGCCCCAAAGGTCGCCGTAATAGACGTGACGAGGAACAAGCCCGCCAAACTGATTAGCCATTCCACCACGCTCACCATTAGCAATAGGCCAAAGATTGGGAAGAAATGCTTTTTGCCCATTTCCATGGCAGATCGCCAGCAACGCCAAGCCGATTGTTTTTTCAGCACTACAAAAAACGGCGTCAAATAAAACAAGATCATAAGAATCAACCCGGGTATCATGAACAGCATCATTCCTGTAGAGACAAGAAAGCTAAACACGATCCCAAATACGAATACAGAAAAGCTGTGTTCAAAAAAAGTCCGAAATGCTTTTCGAATCGGACGCTCATCGCCGTCCAGATCACTTTGGACATACTGGGCAAAAGGGATCTGGAGGATCAGCAAAAACAGAAAAAGTAAAAACAGATTGAAAAAGCTTGCTACGAATTTGGCGCCCGTGATCGCGGCAATCAGATTCAAGTAGTTCAGCGTAAAGTTGTGGATGATAAAAAATGGAACCACGAGCACGGCGGACAAGAGCAGCAAAGATTCGATGTTCCGTGCATAAAACCGAATGCTTTCTTTGAAGGGATGCATATGGGTTTCTCTCACCTTTCCTGTTAAGGGTTTCGCAGTTTATCCATCAGCCCGTTTTCCAAGATGGTCCTATTCAGCTTCTCGTGGGCTTCCCGCAACTGTTCAACCGAATGGAAAGACTCATGCTTCCCTGTCGTATGCGTCTCAAAGCTTTTCACGGATTCATCGGCAATATTTCGCAGTGTTTTGTCTTTGTATACAGAGAGCAAGTCGCTCAGCTTTTTTCGTTTCTGCTCCTGTACCCGATCTAGTTCTACTCGATCAGATTGGAAAAACTGGTAAAGTCGATCCACCGAGTCTTTGATCAGCACCTGCTTGCGAATGCGATCATACAAAATATAGTCAGATTCAAATAACACATCCCGTAATGCCGTTTCTTCTCCCGCGATGACGTAGTTGCGCGCGAAAAATTGATTGAGCAGATCCATCCCTCGATCATAAATGGCACGCAGCTGGTCCCGGCTTTCCATCATGGTTTGGCAAACGTCGATCAGCTTCTCTGCATCTTGCCGAAGCACCGTGTCCATCTTATCCTGGTAGCTGGGCAAAAGCGCCGTCAAAAACTCGTATTTTTGCTCGTACATCTCGATCGGCTTATCCTTATCAATGGCCAGATTGTTCTTAATCTTGCGCCCCGCATGTGCATGCACCAAAAATAGTTTCACGACGGGCTCTGCTTCCTTGCGGCGAACCACTTCACCATCCGGTCGCAACACCAAGTACCCGACAGCGTCTTTTTTCCCCCATCTCCAGTACGCGACATGGTAGTAATATTCTCCGTCTACGTAGGCCGGGTAATTATACAGCTCTGTCCTCTCTAAAAAACGCTTATTCCGCTCGATCTGAGCCTGAACCTGTGGTGTATTCACGACTTTCATAAGCAAGGACCTCCGTTACGCAAATAAGGATTTTACCCAGCCAACAGCTTTTCCGACTCCATCCCGGATTCCACGGGTAATCGCTCCTCCGGCTAGCTTATCAGCGTACTTCACGAGTTTGCTCAACCCCCACAAAACCGCACCGGTGACAACAAGCACACCGCCTACCGCCTGCCCACCTGGTATGACGGCAGCAATGACCCCTCCATCCATCAGCACACTGCCGAAATTACCGACGCCATCCACGAATTTTTCATTTTGTGTCGCTTCATTCTGGCTCGGATCAAACGCCATGCCAAAGCTGCCGATCGTATCCATGATGTCAAACGGAAGGCTGATCGCTGCTACGCCCACATTTAAGCCTTTTACGATCCCCGGCATTCTGACGCCGGATGGATTTGCCGAATTCGTCAGCTGACCGCCTTGGAAAATATCTCGAAAACTGTTATTCGGCAATTGTGCCAACACAAATTGATAGTTGGCCCACGCATTCATCCCGTCGAGTGAATCGACACCTAAGCCTGTTACTGTGTTTACATACGGCGTATTCTTGAAGGCAAGATCAAGGCCTTTTATCGCCAGATCTCCCAAGAACAAGCCTTTGCCACGAAGTCCCGCTGCCATGTCTACTTCGCCATTCATAAGCAAATCAGCGCTATATGCCAGCGTTCCGCCCATGACGTCCTTGAACGTCCATTTAACTGCACCGTATTCAAGCGTCTCCGTCATCGGCTTCGAGCTATCTGGATCGACGCCAGGCTGCTGAGAAGCAGGCATTTGTACATTTGGTGCAGGTGCGGTTGCATTTGGCGCTTGCGGGTTCGAGTGATTGATGCTTGGCCCCTGCAAATCAGGTGCCTGCGGATTTATCCGATCCCAATTTGGTGCTTGCGGATTCGTCCGATCCCAGCTCGGCGCCTGCGGGTTCAGCTTTTCCCAATCAGGAGCCTGTGGGTTTATTTGTTCCCACTGCGGCGCTTGTGGGTTGAGCTGCTCCCATTGTGGCGACTCCAGATTTGGCTGATCCCACTTCGGGGCCTCGTATTGTAACCCTTGATACTGAATGGAAGCTGCCAGGCCCACCAGCGGAAACAGATTCATCATAAGAATCAGAAAAGCGAAAGTCGCCGCTGCCATTGGGCCTCTTACCCATTTTCTCACTTTACAAACCTCCTTTTGGAGATTTCGTCTCTAGTTCGTTTTCGTATGTTGAGCAAACTTCTGGTTGATCGCATCCACGGCTTCCTTATAGGACTTCTCGTTCAAGGTATCCAGGAATTGCTCCAGTTCATCTGCCTTTTTCTGTGCGATTTCCAGCTGCTCATCGTTCAACTTCCGCAGATGATCAGCGAATTCATCTGAAATGATGTTGTTTGCATCCATAGTCATGATCGCAGATGTGAGATCATGATTTTCCCGTTTGGCGATACGGCTCCATTTCAAAGCAAAGTGACTAATGTCGATCGATCGAGAACTACGAGTGGATACGGCTTGATGGGATGCATTGGCTTTCCACTCTTTCCACTTGTTCGCGATTTCTTTCCCACGATTGAATTCTTCCTGTAGCTCCTTCTGATCTTGAATCAGAACATAGCGGCCTCCCGCTGCCTTTGCGACTTCTTTCAACTGCTGCTGTCCCGGACCATCTACACCAAATCCAATCACGTTAATAATCGGCGTAATCTCGGATTGGGCCAACTGTTTGGCAGCTTCGACAGGGTCACCATCACATGTTTCGATTCCGTCACTGACGAGGAAGATCATATTGGTGTTCTTATCTCCAGGCAATTTGCTTAAATCCTTTTTCGCTTCCTGCAAAGAGTAGCCAATCGGAGTGTATCCGGTAGGCTGGAATTGATTCAAAGATTGCTGCAATTTTTCTTTGTTGTAAGGCTGCATTCCGTATACCAGTTCACTGCTGCTGCAAGATAGTGCTTTATCCGACTCTTTCCCGCTGCCCTTGTGCCCGTATACGCGCAGAGCGACATTCGCCTGTTTCGGCAAAGATTCAGCAAAGGCTTGAATCGCTTCTTTAGCAGCATCCATCCTCGTCTTGCCATTCGATTTTGCCGCCATGCTGCCACTCGCATCCAAGATAATTTCAACATTGTAGCTTTCCTTAAACTTGAACCGCGGATCATCGATGTCCGGATTCCCAAATGAGGCCATTTTCAGTTCATCCATGATCTGTTGCGGATCGGGGTAGCTCTGGGCAAACAGCCCCAACAAGGCAAGGTAGTATTGGTTAATCATTTCTTCGTCTGGGTTTTCAACAGAAGGAAACTTTTTAAGTTCAGGCAATACTTCTTCCCTGTTGTTGTCATACGAAACCCCAGAAAAACGTCCTGGTGGGGAATTGACGAAGTCCTCTGTCGTTTCCCGCTTTAGCGGCATTCCTTCCTGTGCCATCGCCTCCAACGCTTTTACTTTTTCTTCTCGCGTCAGTTGGGCATTTGTTTCCCCTGTTTGGTCTGGCGGCTGGCTTTGCGTAGGCGGTGTTTCCGTGCCTGGTGGAACAGAAGGATTTTGACTCTCTGTGTTCTGGGGAGTCTCCGGTTGATTGTCCGCCTCTTGCGAACACGCCGTTAACAGGCTCAACAGGAGGATCACTGCAATTATTCCCTTCACGAGTCTCATCAAAGTGCTACCTCCTGCTTGATTTCGACTTACTATGTATGAAGCCTCGTATGATTCAGGTGGTGAAGAAACATCCCTTCACCACCTCTTTTCCATATGCTCATCACCAAAAAAGCATTCAATTGTTGATTAATTTCCGTCTAATTTTTTGATGATATTGCTAAGCGTATCCCCAATCGATTCGCCAACAAGTGCCGGGTTACCATTAAAGTAAGTAATCACCGCTCCAAACACAGCGATCACCACACCCGCCAATGCGATCCACTCAATTGCTTGCGCTCCTTTTTCATTTCCCAGAGCTCCTTGACCTTTTGCATACCATTTCAGCATCATGCTTTTCATAAAAAATCTACTCCCTTCATTATTTGGATGATGAATAAATAAAGAACTGTGCACTCCCATCTCGCTGACGGGCATCACCTCCTAAAAGTGAAGCCATGGATTATGGCATGATGTCAGAGAACAAACTGAAGTTCTCCAAAATATTCAATACCATCAAACCACCAATCAGGATAATCGCTGTAGGAGTCACGACAAACGTGGTGATCAGGGTTACTTTTGGCGATGCCTTGGCCGCCTTTTCCTTAATCAGCTCTTTGCGGATTCTCCGCATGTTTTCCGCCTGTGCCTTGAACGTGACGGCAATCGGCACCCCTAGGCGCATCCCCTGAATGAGCGCTTTGATCAGCATTTGAAACTCCGGATTGTCGTTGCGTCGCAGCAATTGTTCATACGCCTTTTCCCTCTGCACACCGAGATCCAGCTCTTGATTGAATCGAGAAAACTCTTCCCGAATCGGCCCATCAAAAAACTTGATGACTTCACGCAAAGCCTGATCGAGACTCACCCCCGCCTGAAGCGTCACGCTTACGGTGTCGAGAAATTCTGGCAGGTCGTAGCGAAGCTGATGTTGACGATCGCGCGCTGTTTTCTTCAACAGAAGAATGGGTAAAAAGTAGCCGATCAACGGCCAGGCGATCAAGCCTAGATGCGATAAGGGAAAGCGGAGAATGAAAAACAGCGTTCCAGCAATAATGCCGAGCAGAGCCATGAAAATTTTGACCCCTTGGAATTGGGCGACGGTCAAATCTAGCGGCCGTCCAGCTTTCAGCAACCAATCCTCGACCTCATGCGACTCACTGAAAAAGTTGATGCGCTGCCCCATGACAGCATAGTCGTCTCCATACCGTAGCAATCGCTTGACCAGACGCTCGGATGAGGTCTCCTGCTTGCGCACACCGTAGTTTTTGTGCCCGCTCATTTCATGGACATGTGCGAGCAGCTTTTGCTTCTCGACGGAGTAGCGATACCACTCCTTCAGACAGATCGCAAACAGCAATAGAAACAAGAACACGCATGTAATTATGAGAGCATCCATGTTTTCACACCTTTATGTTGGTCACTTTCTTGACGAGGATATAGGACAGGAGAGTTCCGATTACAAACAACCCCAGAAGAAAAAGACCAAATCCGGAAAACAACGGATCAATGAAGCCTTTGTTCATCATGTTCATCATCAGCACCAGGGCGATTGGCATGATCGGCACCAAGATCGAGACGTACCGCTGTTCCGCCGTCATCGTCTTGATTTCCTGATTCACGATGCGGCGATCCTCCAATGTCTCCGCCATTTCTTGCAGCACCTGGCTCAGATTCCCCCCTGCCCGCCGTTGAATCAGCAGGGTAGCCGTAAAGATACGGAATTCTCGCGTCGGTATTCGTTTTTCCATGTCAGAGAGCGCCCGGTCAAAGCTGACGCCTAGCTGCAGCTCACGCGCCATACGGCTAAATTCATCACCCGCGGGATAGTTCATCTCCTTGGCTACCAGTGAGATCCCCTGCGAAAGCGTAAGACCTGCGCGCAGCGAGTTTGCCAAAAGGCGGCACACTTCAGACAGCTGTTCATTCAATCGCTCCTGATACTTGTTGCGTCGGACAAAGAACAGCACGTTCTGTATGAGATACATCACCACTGCACCGATAATGATGTTAAAAGGAAAAGAAATATTCACAACGTTACTGAGCAAGAAGGCGAGCCCCATGGTACCTACGATCAAAATTCCGTAAAACTCCGAGGGAGCAAGCGGGAAGTTCGCTTTGATCAGCTTTTTTTGGATTTCTTTGGCATAGGGCGTCTGGTCAAATTTATCTCCCCAAACGATGACGACGCTTTTTCGTTTTCCCTTCACCTCGAACCATTCTTCCGCTTTCTTTTTCCATTCGGTCTTCTTGGCCCGATAGCCGAGATACTCGTAGATGCCCCAGATGCCAAACAACACCGCGAGACTAAACAGAATAGGCATGGTCACGCTGCTTCCCTCCTTCCGCCCTGAATATAGATTCATCCAGATTGATTCCAAAAACTTGGAGCCTCTCCAAGCACCGCGGGATGACCCCGGTTGCCGTAAAGTAGCCAAGGACTTCCCCTTTCGCGCCGATCCCCTGCCGCTGAAAGCGAAAAATCTCGTTGACCTCCACCCGTTTGTCTTCCGTTTTCGCTACTTCCGAAATCGAAACGATTTTACGTGTTCCGTCTGAAAGACGTGTGACCTGGACGATGATATCTAGCGCACTGACGATATATTCACGGACAATCGTGGAGGGCAAATCCATCCCGGCCATGACGACCATCCCTTCCAAACGGTTGAAGGCATCCTGTGGTGAGTTGGCGTGGACAGTGGTAAGTGATCCTTCATGCCCAGTATTCATGGCCTGAAGCATGTCGAATGCCTCTGCACCCCGTACCTCCCCGACGATGATGCGGTCTGGCCTCATCCGCAGAGAGTTTCGCACGAGCTGACGGATCGTGACTTCCCCTGTTCCCTCCATATTGGGCGGGCGTGCCTCCATCCCGATACAGTTGGGGTGAGTCAGCTTCAACTCGGCCGAATCCTCAATGGTTATGACACGTTCATAGTGCGGAATAGCTTTTGCTGTCGCATTGAGCAATGTCGTCTTTCCGCTACCAGTACCCCCAGAGATGAGCGTGTTCATTTTAGCTTCCACCACGGCTTGAATGAACTGAGACATCGCTTCACTGAATGAACCAAATTGCATCAGATCATCCATCAAGAAAGGCTCTTTGCGAAATTTACGGATCGAAACGAGTGTGCCATTGAGACTGATCGGAGGGATGACCGCATTCACGCGGCTTCCATCCTTCAAACGGGCGTCGACCATCGGCGAGCTTTCATCGATTCGTCGACCAAGCGGTGCCACAATCCGGTCCACGATATGCCGCAAATGTTCCTCGTCACGAAATTTTAAATCGGTTAATTCCAGCCTTCCTCGTTTCTCGACGTACACCAGGTTGTGTCCGTTAATCGAGATCTCCGTGATTTCCGGATCGGCGAGCAGCGGTTCTAGTGGACCAAGCCCCACCGATTCATTGATCAAACGAGTCAGCAGGATATCCTTTTCATTTCGCGGAATGACTACTTTTTCTTCCGACATGTATTGGGAGACGAGCCGTTCGATTGCGAGGCGCATCTCATCTGAACGAAGGCTGGTCAGTCTCTCCAGATTGGTCTCCCGCAAGAGTCGGGTCTTGTAATGCTCAGCCAGCTCGTCGATGTACGGATTGAAGGAAGGAGCTGCTAATGTGGCAGCGAGTGTCGTCTGTTTTGCCTCATCCCCTGGCGCTGTCTGCTCTTGCTTTCGTCGGAATAAAGCCATCTAACTCCCACCTTTTTGAACTTGCTCTTTATGACAGTTTTTTGAGTACCCATTTTCGGATGTCTTTCGCAGCAGGAGAGAGCTTCTTCTCATTCGCTTCCTTTTGCAACGGTCGGCCTTGATTGACAGCCGCTTGCACGCCTTGATGATCTCTGCTGATTTCAGCAGTAATCGGTGCAGTGAATAATCCTTTCAAATCAGACACATTCAGCTCGTTATCCCTTCCTACCTGGTTGACGACCACTTCGAGCCTGCCTGCGGTATCAATGCGCAGACGTCGGAACAAGTCTTCCACGAGTCGGTAAATTTGAACGGACGGTGTGTCCAGATTCATCACGTAATAAATCATGTCCGACTCTGACAAAGCGGCAAAGGTAAGCTCGTTCATATGCGTTGGCAGGTCGATAATCACAAAGTCATAACTGCGGCGGCTAGCACGGATCAACCTGGTGACAAATGCCTCGGACATATTCTCCGCCGTCTCAGCATCACGCGGACTGACCAGCACCTCCAGCTTGGAATGGTCCTCCCGCTGGGCCACATTGCGAATATGAAATTCGTTGATTTCATCCATAACCGGCATGAGATCGCCTAATGTACGGTTGTTGTCAAATGACAAGAAGGTTTCGATTCCACCGTATTGGAGATTGAGATCGATGAGCAGCACACTGGCTGTAGATTCCAGCTTCAATGCTTGCGCAAAGCCCGTTGCCAGCTGCGTTCGTCCGCTTCCCCCTTTTCCACTGTAAAAGGAGTACACCTTTCCCCGACCTCGCACGAAAGCTTTGCCGGATGCATCCGTGCCCTTTTTTCTCTGTTTGATCTGGGATAAATCTGATATTTTGTCGAGACGATCGGACAATAGGTTGAGCTCATCGGGCATCACGATGTATTCCACCGCACCCGCGCGGACAACATCTCGCAGCAGGACAAAATCCTGTTTTTCTGTGAGATAAATGAGGATGCCCTCCGGAAGCTCTCCTTGTATGTACTGCACCAGCTCTACTCCTGCTCCGTCTTCCGGCTGCACAAGCAAAACGACATCGGGTCCAATCCGGTCAATTTCTTTTTTCACTTCGCTGGAGGTCGTGTAGCGTACTTGCTCATACGGAGTCAAAATGTCCCTCAGCATGTCTTTTACAGAGTCGTAATCCGCTACGACGAGAATCTTCATATCTTTGTTCATGACTTACCCTCCGGTTTTCGGTGGTTGATTAGTTGGCAGCGGTGGTACCGAAGTTGGTTTCGTTGGAGGCTGGGCCGGAACTGTCGGTGGTGTTTGTACGGCTGGCTGCCCTGCTGCCGGTGGTGTGACAGGCGGTGTCGCAGGCTTCGCTTCAGCTGGTTTGCCAGGCGGTTTTGTCTGTTCCGGCTTGGGTTCCACAAACGGATCGGGTATACCCAAGTCCCCTTTGCCCACATTCGCTTTCAAAATGCGAACCATCTGAGCATAATGCTGCTGGTGAATGAATTTCGGAGCTTCCTCGAACGGCAGCTCGAGAGCTACCCCCTTGAAGCTGTTCTCCGATTTGGCCACCATGGCGACTGGCACGTCTTTCATGAACACTTCGGTCACGGGCTTCCCGTTCTCCTCATGCGAAATGATAACGTCCACCCGGTCTAGCGCCTCCAGCTCCTGGTCGAAGACGACATTACTCGATGAAAACACCGTTACGAGCCTGTTGTTTTGGTCCCGTACAACATTGGCTGGCTTCATGATGTTTTTCGTGATGATGTCTCCCTTTGACAAGGGAACGATCGTGACTTGATTTTTCAAACTAGCTTTATCGATGACGTACGAATCATCCGCGTACTTTTTGGGGATTTCCCTTACCGTCAATTGATCGGGTTGTATCAGTGCCCGAGATGGAATATCTGCATTTGCTTCGTATATTTCCACCATTTCGCCCAGTTGCGCATTCAAATCCTTGATTTTTTGCAGAAACAGAAAGCCCGCAAGTGCAGCAAGTAGGAACGATAATACAAGGAAAATGATTGCCCTACGTTTTGATTCCAACATCAGAAGATTCCCTCTCTTTTTCGAAAAATCCATTCATGTTCAAACTTTGTCGTTTTATTGGCAAGATTGCGAATCGATCAACTCATGAGAAAAGCACTAGGAGTACATGATCATGACCAGCATGAGACTGGTCCCACCCGCAACAAATGGAGCCAGCGGGATCTCTCGCCCGAGCTTCATCCTGCCTGTCATTTTGGCGATGGCCCACATGGGAAGCACGCTGACTCCCGCAAGCAAATACGTAAGCATGAGCACGACCAACCCCGCTTGCCATCCAACCGCTGCGCCGACCAAAGCGAGCAGCTTAATATCTCCTCCGCCCATCTGACCGTTGCTGATCACCGCCATCAGTAATGAAATTCCTCCCAGCACAATTACTCCCATCGCATAAGTCAGCCATTTCTCTGGATGAAGGTATGCATGCAGAACGAGAAAATATGCAATTCCCGGAAGCGTCAGCCAGTCGTAAATGAGACGGCGGCGTAGGTCGGTATACATAGCGACTGCCATTACGAAAAGAATGGGAATGATGACATACCAAGATAACACCATATGTCCTCCTTCCTGCTTTTTGAGGAAAATTTCACCATTACAGACTGTGTATGAGGGAAATTTGTTGCAAAAATATCCAACTTTTTTTGTGTGTTTTTTGGAAAAGCGCTTTCATTGTCTCGGAGATTACATCCGTTGTCGTTTCATGAGGCAAACATTTTTTTGTGCTATTCTAGTAAAAAATACGGCGACGAAAGGGGGTATACCGAACCGTGCAGGAGTATCTCGAACTGACTGAACTACTTGCAGAGATTGAACGTCATCCGATTAGTCTGTTGTTTATAAAAACGGCAAACTGCGGTGTTTGCGATGTCACCTACGCAAGAACAGTAGAACGGATGAAACAATTTCCACAAGTGAAAAGCATGGTGGTATCCATGGAAAAAATACCTACCCTTTCCGGGGAGTATCTCGTATTTACTGCTCCAGCGATCCTCTTGTTTGTGGACGGAAAAGAAGTGTTTCGGCAAGCCCGGTTTGTATCGTTTGAAGAGCTGGAGCGTGTTCTGACCTCTATCACTTGCTAAAAAATTCACATTTCCTTCCACCGTAAAGATTTGGATAACCTCTCTTTTGATGATAGAGTAGAGAGTATGGATAAATCAGACTCGTAAGACAATCTGTTGCATTTTATCGTTTTTTGAAGGAGAGACAGTGGATGAGAGCCTTATTGGTAGACGACGAGCAACTACCCTTGATGCATCTGCAACGATTGCTAGAAAAAGATGTTGGCGGCGTGAAGGTAGTCGGAGCCTACACCAATCCTCTCGAAGCGATCGACCAAGCAATATCCCTTCAACCAGATGTCGTATTTTTAGATATTAATATGCCACGCATCAGTGGACTGGAGATCGGAGAACGTCTGCAAGGAATCGATAACTCTCCGGAGATCGTATTTGTCACGGGGTACGATAAGTACGCCGTTGATGCTTTTGAGCTGTGCGCGCTGGATTACATCATGAAGCCCGTACAACTTCAACGCTTGCAAAAGACAATGGATCGACTGCGTGAGAGAATCAAGTCCGCGCAAGAAGCCGAACCTGTTAAAGAAGAATCAGTCGTTTCTATCCAATGCTTCAATAGTATTTTGTTTCACCAGTCGAATCAGGAGCCGCAAGAGATCAAGTGGCGCACGAATAAAGCCCGCGAGCTGTTTGCGTATTTGTTGCATCACCGTAATAAGATGATCGACAAAGATTCGCTGATCGAGCTTTTGTGGCCGGACTATGATGGAAGCAAAGGCGTAACCCAGCTATATACGACGATTTACCTCATCCGGCAAACCTTGAAACGCTATGGTCTCCAAACGATATCGATCAACAAAGGCAATTTAGAAGGCGGCTATAAGCTGACGATCGATTCAGCTGCGATCGATGTGGAAGAATGGGAGAATCGTCTCAAACAGTTACCGCCCCTCTCTCTTGCCAATATGCAAGCGTATGAGCAAGTACTTGCGACGTATACAGGTGATTATTTCGGAGACTACGACTATTTGTGGGCAGAGTACGAGCGAGAAAGACTCCGCAGGATGTGGCTGCAGCTCGCCAAAACAATGAGCAGCTTCTATTTGGGACACGGCAGAGTCCAGGAAGCGATCAACGTCAACCAACGCATTCAGCATTTGCACCTGCTTGAAGAAGACAGCTACATGATCTTGATGCAGTTGTACGCTTCCTTGGATAATCAAGCGGCTGTAGAAGAGCAGTATCAACTCTTGACCTCTCGATGGGAGATTGAACTCGGCTCTACTGTAAACGAACATATCACCAAGTGGTATCACATATGGAAACAGGAGACAGAACAAAAGTAATGATACTCTCTCACTAGATCTAGGGGGCACTCATGAAGATCCGAAGTGGTCTATACAGCGTACTTCTCGCTGCTTTTTGCATTCTACCTTCCTCTGCCGCCGCCTCCAGTTATGGAACGGCGACTTATTCGCCAAAGCAATCCCAAGACGTACTACAAAACCCTTATATGGGACTGGCTCCCGATTCACGGACGAGTAATCATGAGCAAGAACACACCCTCGTCTATGCCAATCTAACCTGGAGGATGCTCGAGCCAACCAAAGGGGATTATGCTTTTGATGAGGTCGAAGATACGATCCGGCTTGAAGAATGGACAAAAAAAGACGTCAAGTTCATCCTCCGCATCGTTATGGATCTTCCTGATAAAAAATCGGACATGGAGATACCGGATTGGCTATACAACGAGATCGGCGGGGACAATGACCATTTTGATGATGGCGAGTGGTATCGAAACGACTATGGCAAAGGCTACAGTCCCAACTACAGTAATCCATTGATCATCAAGTACCACACGGAATTGATTGACGCTCTGGGAGAGCGCTACAAGGACGATCCTCGCATTGCTTTCATACAGCTGGGAAGCGTCGGTCACTGGGGAGAATGGCACACCGACACGTCTATTCCTTTCCCTGCAACAGAAATCACGGATCAGTACGTACAACCGTATCTAGATAACTTCCCTGATCCCATGCTGCTGATGCGCAGACCACACCCAGTTGCCAAGGAGTACAAACTGGGGCTGTTTAACGACATGTTCGGCAATAAAGAAGATACAAACAGCTACCTGTCCTGGATACAGAAGGGCTACGTCTCCTGGCTGACCAAAGAAAAAATGCCTGCCATGCCCGACTTTTGGAAGTATGCGCCAAGCGGTGGAGAATTCTCTCCATCCGACTCATTGACTAGCTACTTTACTCGCTCCTCGATTAACCAGGTAATCTCACAAGCCAAAGCTTCGCATATTAGCTGGCTTGGCCCAAATACACCCGCACGTTTCGAAAAAGACGGCGATCAACAAGAATATTTGGACCGCTTTTTAAACACGATTGGCTACCGCTTCTCCATCACCAAAGAGACACATGCCAAAGCAGTCGAGCCCGGAGACAGCCTCGCTGTGACGATGGATTGGCAAAACCGCGGTGTTGCTCCATTTTACTTCCCGTGGATTCTCGAGCTGTCACTCGCGGATGAAGACGGTGAGATCGTAACCAAGACCAACACGGACGAAGACATCCGCAAATGGCTTCCCGGCAAGAAAACCGTCAAGCAAAGCTTGGAAATTCCAGATAATCTTCCTGAAGGAACATACACTCTCTGTGTAGCAATCCTCGATCCCCATACAGAAGAGCCGGGCATTCAATTTGCCATGGAAGGCAAACGCTCGGACGGAAGATATACGTTGGGTACGGTCCAAGTACGAAACTGATCCATCAAAAAAATCCCTTCCTGACCACCCGTATAGGAGTCAGAAAGGGATTTTTTCTTCTAATCATTATGGTGCATAATCGCCATCGTAGCTTACCAATGATACGTTCTTCACACCTTCTACCTCTGAAATATCTTGAACAAATGCCGTATTATCTCCTTTGATTTTGACTTCCACGATCAATTCCACCATCTCTTTGTGTACGGTCTTTGACTTCAAGGCGTATTTCAGTTTGTTCAACTGGTATTTAACCCCGTCATTGGCTTGATCGTGATAGTTGATAATGAGCAGATAGGCAACATCTTTCATTTGCCGCTTGGATAATACGACAATGACAGCCGCCACCACCAGTGATCCCAAGACGGAAACCGGGTACACACCCGCTCCCGTCGCAATACCGACCGAGATCGACCAAAACATGAAAACAATATCCAACGGGTCTTTGATAGCAGTACGGAACCGCACGATGCTCAACGCGCCGACCATCCCGAGAGAGAGCACGATATTGGTGCTAATCGTCATGATAATCAGGCAAGTAAGCATCGCCATTGCCACCAGCGTGATGTTAAAGGTATGTGTATAGACGACACCGCGAAACGTCTTTTTGTAAATATAGTAGATGAACAAACCTAGCAATCCCGACAGCACTAGCCCTATGATGGTATCAATGATCGAGATGCTGGCGAATTGATCCATTTTTAAGACACTTTTTTTGATGATATCTTGAAAATTAATCGTATTGGTAGTATCCATAGTTTCCCGACTTCTCCTCACACTAAAGATTATAGTATTTTTTGGTCTCCTCTCTGCAAATGACATATTTGGAGATAGCCGATCGCTGATTACTCAGGTTTTGTAGCAAATGTCTAATATTGAACGGCAGGAATTGATCGTACTTCACTTCCATGATCATCATGGGCTGATGAATAGCTCTGACCATCATGATGTTTTCGTCAAAAATATCGAGTGAATTGACGTTTGCCTTCAAATACTTGTCAAACGTAATTCTGACATTCCCTTCTCTCACCAAATACGCCTCTCGAACATAATCCGTAATGACGCGAGGCCGAAACAGATGATTTTTGCACGATAAATAAAAATCTCGAAGCACAGCACTTTCTGTCTCTCGCAGAAACTCAACATCGCCTGCCAAAATCAGTTCATACTCATCTCGTGTGATCGACGCTGATTCTTTGCAAATGTATCCACCGAACTTGCTCTTTCGCTCCATTTTGATGACTGCATCACTTTTGTTGTAGATGCGAATGCGATACTTTTTTCTTTGAAAAACCCCGTAGTTTTTTTCATAGAGAGCCGTGTCGTGAAAGTCGTCAAAGTACAGGCTACGAATATGATACCCTTCCTCACTCACAGAATAAGGGTCAGGAGTCGCGATCAGACGCAATCTCTGCCGCAGCGGCTCGTAATTACTCAGCCGAAGATAATACTTCAACTCATGCCGCAATCGCTTGTTGCCGAGCTGGATGCCCGTGCTCTGTATTCCTTTCATTTCAATACGAACTCCTTCACCCCATGATAAAGCGCATCCTCGGACTCTACCCTGTCAAATGCCGTCTGTGTGTTCCCTTTGCTGTCCCGAACAATCACACGCCAGAAAAAGCGGCCTTTACCCGGATCGTTTATCGTGTATTGGACTCCTGTCAGCCCCTTGGCCTGCGCGTGTATCTTCGTAAACGCAGGATCGTAACTGACGGTAAAGTCGTAGGTCAGATCGTCACCTTGCAGGTCATAGGAATGGTCCCAGACAAAAATGAGCTTATCTCCTTCTTTTCTTGGCTCCCCCATAAAAAAGGGCATCGGATTCGCTTGGCGTTCATAGTACCTCTTTTTGTTACGCTCCGGTTCACCAGATAGAAGTGCTTGCTCATTGTGAAAATAGGAGACATCCAACGGTAAGTTATATAAATCAGGTTGTTGCAGCACATATTTACTCACAATCGGATAATAGCTCTTCAAGTATTTTTCCGTTTGCTCCTTCGTAATGATCTTGCTGATTTCCTCAACCTTTTCGTTAAGCGTTTTGATGTTTTCGGGATCTTTAAAGATGCGGCGATGCAAATTCGACACCCAGTAGTCGGAAATGCCAAACTGCCATTGTCCAAGCCCTTTTTCCGGGCTTCGCTTGAGCTCTTCTTCAAAAAATCCCCACGATGCGTCATAGTCCCACGGTAGGAAATACCACTTGTTGGAGTTGCTAGGGCTGTACAAGTAAAAATTATGAACAGCCGTGTCGTGATTCCCCATCAACAGGTTGGATGCCAGCCATGTATAGTAGTTCTCCCGATCAAAATGCCTGTCCAAAAAGTCTTGCGTATTGATCGCAGGATTGTGAAGATCGTCCAGCATCGAAATGAGCTTTTCATGGTTCTCACTGCCTTTGATCTCCAAAATTTTCTCAAAGGCTTTCTTATCGTAGGTAGGGTCTGTTGCCAGCTTGAGTTGTTCCTCGTAACGGTGGAACTCGAAATCAATTGCCTTGTACAAATTTCCGTTTCGGTCCAATCCGTGCGCCTGCAAAAATGTTTTGTTTGGCTGTTCAATTTGAGTGAACAAACCGTAATCAACAAAGTCTCGGTCCGGATTTTTTTTGGTCAAATCCTTGATTTTTACCTGAACGAACTGCGTCCGCAAACTGGTCATATTTGGCATTTGCTCGAAATAATCAAAGCTAAGCTTTTGTCGAACACGCGTCATGTCAGACTTGTGCTTACTTAAGTTGATGTTGCGCTGATCCCGCCAGTATCCGGCGCTGTCGAACAAACGGATTTTGTACGATTTTTGTTCCGCTCTTCTGCTCGATTCCCCCCGCAGCTCAACCGTTCCGTTCGCTCTCGACTCGCCAAAACCAAAGTACCCCTGGGTTGGCCCCTCCGCCGTCCCTTCCTGCATAATGACTTTGGCCTGGAGATCTTCTCCCTTTTCATTCCGTCCACTAGGAGCTAGATTGAGTTCCGTAAAGGTGGTCGTTTTCAGTTTCGAATTTTCTTCGTTGACTACCGTCACATATAAATGGACAATGCTCCCATCAACATCCTGATCGTATACGCTTCTATTTTCAATCAGATCCTCGTTCATCTGCTGAGTTGACGCCACCTGATTCGTTGCTGGCGAGTTGTCTGACACTGGCTGTTCAGGTGCATCTTGTGTACAACCAGTCGATACAACTCCTAATGCAACGAGCAGGCTCAGTACGAATCGTTTTTTCTTCAACCTATGTCCTCCCCAATCTATACATCCCCGTCTATTCCATTCGTTTTCCTTTGACAAAGAGCGGCTGTAGGCAGTAGGTGTAATAATCGATATTTTTCAAGTAATAGATCAGCCTGCCGAGACCGGCTACCAGTGCAAGAAACGAAGCAATAAAAAATGAAAAACCGTAGTTATGAAGGGGCAACATCGCTATAGTGATGACAACGGTACTGGCGAGAAATAAGGTTGTCACCGCAAACGCTCCCTTCCGATCGTCAAAATAGAGCAACATCAGCACGATCACAAACATAACAGCGTACAAATATCCCGCGATGACCAAGATGTTGTACCGCTCCATTTGATCGGACGTAAAACCGATGTGCGGAAGTAGCGTAATGCCTAGAGCCAGTGCAACGAAGGAAAAGAACAGCTGCACCTCCATCATGAAGCTGAGCTCCTGCATCAACGTTTGAATCATGTCCGTTTTCGCCCGCTTGATATCCTGCACCGAGCCTGTACCCAATATCGTTCCGTAATACGCTCGATACTTCTCGTAAAAAGCAGTCTCCACAGATACCACAAACATGACCATGGTAGGCAATATGCTCAAGGAAGCGTAGAACGCTGGCACGTCGTAAAAAGGCGCAATCACGTAAGTATCCGCCACGATCTCCTGCAGCGGACTCCCCAGCCAGTAAATAAAATGGTGCACATAAAAACCGAGAGAACAAAAGAGACCCACACCAAGCAGACTTGGGTACTTTTTCACGTACTTCAGGAAATCAAAATAATTCCTCTCCCGCTTTGGGAAAAAACTCTCCAGATGAAGCATAGATAGGACGATCATCGTAAAAAAGCCGAGATCCAAAGAAATCAGCATCGCGATTCCTTTTTCCAGCTCAGTCAGATTCAACAACAGAAACGCAGCCAGAAGCGTAACGGCAACAGCAGCCAAATACCCACGAATGATGCGCATATAATCCTTTAATGCGGACAAGTAGGCAGATTGCAGCCATACGACGATCAGTTCCACAAAAAGAAGGTAGGCTACGAGCTTAAAGCCAGACGGTAGAGGCGCGAGCCAGTAAAAGGCACCTCCGAGAATTCCCCCCAAACCTAGACAAACAGCGATAACTCCATACAAAGACGCAATGATGTCGTTATACTCACGCAAGTAAATTTTGTCTGCGATATAGCGAGAAATGACCATGGAAAAGCCGCAGGTAATTAACAGAGAAAACACGAATGCATAAACGACAGCTGCTAAAAAAGACATCCTTTCCAAATAGCTGACATTCCATTGAAGAAGAATTTGCTGTAGCACCGTAATCATTACCATACAAATCAGCATCGGTCCGACTGTGACCAACGAAGAAAATGCATACGCCTTCACACTGGACAAATACCCTTTATTCCGAAACATTTTCTTCAGTTCAAAGCCAATGCCCGCCATGTTTCTTACACCTCGTATTTCCGATACATATTGCGATATCCCGCCAAGAAATTCTCATGTGTGTAAATAGCTGATACTCTCTGGAAGCCACATCTGCCCATTCGCCGTCTCATGGGCTCGTTTTGGCATAACGTAATGATCGCTTGAGCAACTTGAGTAAAATGCATGACGGGTACCGTTATCCCTGCGTTGCCATAGTTGTCACCATTGCCGTACAACAATTCCCGACAGCTTCCCACGTCCGTTGTGACGAAGGGCTTTCTGCATGCCATTCCTTCCAAAATAACGAGCGGTTGTCCTTCACTGATGCTGGTCAAAACAAGCATGTCCATTTTTCCGAGATACTCTTTCACATTGACCGCACCCGTAAACGTAACATCCTCCAGCTGCAGGCTTTCAACCAATTGCAGGCATTCTGTGTAGTACTCCTCGTCTTCATCCGTCGGACCCATGATGACAAAGCGTGCGTGTGGCACTTGTTCTTTGACGAGCCCGAAGCTGTGCAGCATTGTTTTAATATCCTTGATGGGTACCACGCGGACGACAGCGCCAATCGTTATTGCATCGTTCTTTTTTTCCTCCACGATGTCTACATAATCGCTCACTTTTACACCGTTTGGGATCACTGATACTTTGGAAGGATCACAGCCTAGCTCAATCTGAATTTCCTTGTTTCGCTCAAACAACGTGATTACCTCATCCGCGTAAGAGTAGGCACATGCAGAAAGGTTATGAAAATAATCGATCCAAATATCTTTAAAGTGACCCTTAATCCAGTTTGCCTTGATAATTTCTTCTTCCCGCTCGCGGGTGTAGATTCCGTGCTCCGTCAGCAAAAACGGCTTTTCATGCAGATACTTCCCGAGACTCCCTGCTACACCGCCATATCCCGTACAAACACTGTGATACAAATCCGCTTGCGGCATGCCGTTTTGAATGACCAGACATAGTGGCAACACCATCGAGCGAATCATCCAGATCATTTCGGTAAAGGGAATTTGCGGGTATTTTTGCTCGCAAAGCCGCTGGATTACCTCGAAAAAGTCCTTGCTTGTAAGCAACTCCGCTACGGATGGCACCTTACTCCCCGACAACACGGAAAAAAGAGCATGCCAGTCGCCCTTACTGCCATCAAGCAACGAAAGCACCGCTTGCTGTTCATCCTCAGTTAGCCCCAGACGCTTGCCCAGTGCAGCATCTTCTTTGAGATAGGCATCCAGAAATACCTCTTTGATTTCCACCACATTCGCGGGGAGCTGGTAGACGTATTTCCCCCTATTTTTCTCTTCTGCACCAATCGCATAAATGATAAACTCATGCTCTGGCATGCTAGCGATTAAGGAATGAATCCAACTAGAGACACCCCCTGTAATAAAAGGGTAAGATCCTTCGGCAATCAGACAAATTTTCATCGCTTACTCTTCCAGTCCTATTTCAAATTTTGCACCCGTTGCATGTACGAGATAGGCGCCTTCCTCTATTTTTTCTACCGTGCAATTTACTAAGCTCGTCATTTTTTTATTTGTCCGCAAGATGTAATACATTTCGTCGGAGAAGTTGTTCATGTATCCTGTCATTTTTTTATCCGTATGCGCTATATACACATCCGTCTGCAAATAGCTCTCAAGGCTTGCTGCAGCTTCGGAAGCAGTCTGGCTGCGCAGCCATGGATAGTGCTGGTAAAGCTCTTCCATCATACGTTGAAAGTCTTTTACCAATTCCGGCCACGACTTGTTATTGCTTCGTTCCTTGTCCAACACATCGTCTGGATGAACAAAATGGGAAAAGACACCGATGGATGTGATCGCATTCGCTATGTACCAATCATGAATGTCTGTACGACTGTATCCCGAGGTAATACGAGGCAGCTCTACGATGCCATCTTCGGCCACGGAAAACTCCTGGATGTATTCGTGCGTGCTGTCTGATTCCGCATATAAGGAGGCAATGACTCTCAGATCAGGGAAGGACGTTTTCAGCGCTCGACGCCCTTCGGCTCCCAACACGTTGGAAGGCGGGACATACACCTGTACGTCATATGACGAGAAGACCTTCTTGATATAATCGTTCAGGTACGAAAGTGACTCGGCCATACTTGCTTCATCAGGCCAAGCCTTATACTCGTAATGGCTCGCTGTCGCTTGATCAGTAACCAGCGATTGATGATTATATCCGTGGATGCCCAATTCGCCACCCAATTTCACCAAATCCCTGCCGTACGTAATCAGATTGTTCGAATCTGTTCCTTCCTCATCGGCGAAGGGGGCGGTAACACGGTTATTGTAGGTTTTGATAATCGCTCCCGTGTAGGTCACATCGTAATCAGCAGCAAGCTTGATCATGTCGGGCCACCACACATCCCGAAAGAAGCTGGGAATATCTTTGCGGTACTCGCGGTAAATACTCGGCTCGATTCCCTGGCGAAAGGGAGCAGGAAAGTCGTCAATATACGTGATTTTCATATTGAAAATGGGGTACATGAAATCTTGATTCAGTAAACTGATGCCACCAGCAATCAGTCCTCTGTTCATGGCAGATTGCATATTTGTCCCGTTATAGACTAGGAACTTTCCCTGTCCATGCAGAGCCTCCCATAGCAGTGGCATATTGTCGGCAGAAACAGCATGTACCTTCGCTTGCCTATCCAGCTCTACGGGAATCGAGGAATTAACAATGGACTCTCCCCCGATTTTTGCATTTTCTCCTTGGATCAAGAGATTGGATCTCATCTGAATGCCTTTTGTCACGATGGGGAGATCGATGGAATTGATCCCTAGCTTTCGGTAAATGCGATATAAACTGTCATTGTATTCAGGCGTACGAGAAAGGAACACATTTCCCCCATTGTGCGCATATTGCATCATCGCATCCAGATCGGCTAGCAAGCCCAGATTTTCTACAGTGACAATGACCGTCATGTATTGGGGATCGGGCTTCGAAAATTGCTTAATGTCTGCGAGATCGTACTCCTTTTTCATGTACCGTAGCACTTGCTCTACATTCCTCGCGATTGCCATGCTGCTCTCATCCTTGGAATCATGCAGAATGAGGAACCGCTCCCTTGCAAGCTTGGCGATTTCCTCCTGGCTGATTGCGTTTTGCTTCGGCTCGTCAGTCTGCACTCCCGAGCCTCCCGATTTATTACTGCTCACCTGGAGGATGAACTGTGATCGGGTAGCTTCTATGGTGATCCCCAGAATCGCCACAAAGATCAGAATGAGGTAGATGTTTTTTTTCACAGGAATGTCGTTGGACCTCGACTGGCTCCATTCTCGATCCATTTCCCTGTCTCTTTTCTTTCTCCTGTTCCTTGTCATTCTCATTTTGTATCGCTCATCTCTTTCGAATTCGTACCTGTTTCCTGTGCAGCAGCGACTTCCTTCCAAGCACTGTCTTGCTCATCAGCTTCTAGGGTGTTCCAGTAGCGAATCATCATCAGCGTAGCGTGAGAGATTTTAACCGCCGAGCCTTTTAATCGATTCATTTCTGCCGCAAACCCTGCATGGTCTCTGATCGTAAAAAATCGCTTTAGCGACATGACATATGGCTGTTCGCTTTCTGGATGATACTCATGAAACAATTGACAGTACTGTGCGGCTTTTTCATAGGACTGGTTCACTAGCTCACAATTGATCTTGTCCATAAAATAGCTTTCTTCTTCCTGATAGATGTCCAATAAAGACTCCAGTACAAAGGAATACGTATAGCTGTATTTCACATAGGTTCGTTGATCAATAAGTGGACTGTCCAAGTACTTCTTCAATACGTCTGCGTAGGCGCGCAAAACCTCAAGATTCTGCTTGTTTTCCTCGTATTTCACCGATAAATCCTGCAGCTGAAGCTGAAGGTTGCGTCGCATTTCCGTTAAAGCGGCTGCTGCGTAGTGAACCGTTTCCGAATCTTCGTTTTGCAGGGCTGTCTCCAATGTACCGATCTGCCAAATGGTCTGCTCTTTCAGGACATCGATCAGCATCTTTCGCCGCGTGCTGGTGTCATTCAAAAACAGAATGTCCTCAACTGGAACGATGTTCATTTCCTTTTCCATGTCCGTTCTTCGAAAAATATTTGATCCCTCCGAGAGCTTCAGCAAATCGCTCTCCAGCATTAACTCATTCACATTCTTTTTCGATGTGCGCTTGTACACATCGGTAATTGCTAATAATAAAAGACCGAAAATGGGAAGAAAGCCAGCGACTAGCATTCGCACGATCAGCATTTGCTTATTACGGCCGTGGCTTTGCATCAAACTGTAACAAACAGTCACCAATACATGGAGGAAGACAAACTTAAGCATAGGCGCCATCCCTCAGGGAGAAGCGATCCTGGTCTTTTTCCTGTACAATTCTCGCTGCCATGCCGAGTCTACCAAGCCGATCAATCACGATATTGGCTTCTTGCTCGTTTGAATTGGAGAGAATGATATAGATGTCTCCTGCTTCGTCCATTCCCATATAATCCGCTTCACGCAGAGAGCTGGCGATAAAGGAAGAGAGCGTATGATGGTCCATTTGCGCAGCGTCCACTGCCAAGAGTGTAAAGTCAGTGTTCAACTGTTGCTTGGCGTCCCTTTTGTTCTTCAACATAGCCGAAAAATAGGCTGGAATCAGGATGGAGGTGTCTTCTAGATAGCGATCCTTTTGTGTGGAGTTTAAGAAACGAAGTGAACGCGACAACGCGGAAGAGATCAATTGAACGGCGACCTGGAAAAGGTTTTGGGTGTACATCGTAAAATTTTCGAATCCAAGTTGTTGCAGCGTTATGACCGCCACCATTTTGCCATTGTCAAAAATGGGAGCTGCCATAAGAGGCATGTCGTGACGCAGCTCTTTATTCACGATGATCTTCTTCATTATCATTAGTTCAGTAAGATAAGCATGCTCACTCATTTTCAACGAGCGTGGCAGATCAAAGCCCGCTTTATTTGATTTAGCCATCAATCGCAAGAAGGAGCCATTTTGATTCATCGTATAAATTGCGATCTCATCGGACTTCATGATTCTTTCCAGCACCTTGACCGATTTCTGCAATACGCGTTCCGGCTCGAGGCTGTCCAGCTCCTTGGTGATGTTGTAGATTTTTCCGAAGCTGTCTTCCGAATTCACGATCTGCTGCTGCAATTCTTGCTTGACCATCAGGACATCGTTGTAAATGTCTTTTAAAAAGTCATACTTGTCTTCCAGCGCTTGCTTTTGCAGTTCCTTAGACAATATGTCCCTGTTTCGTTTATCGATCGAATACCCCACAGCAATCCCGATAATAAAATAGACAGCGATATGAAACAGAGCATTGGCGTCATACAAGAGCGATACGACATCGCGCCCGTTATGCAGGCTTTCTCCGATAAAAAGTCCACAGGCCAGGATGACAGACAAGAGCGATTGCTTCGTTCCGTAAATCGCGCCTATCAACACGATGTAAATCAGCTTGAGATCAAAAACACCACTGTTAACCGTTCCAACTGTAGCGAAAACCACCACAAGAAAAGCGAGAATGTTCTCAATGTACGGCCTTGCATCCCATGAACGGAGCCAATTGATCGTTTTCTTCGCTTCGCTCTCCTGCTCTTGTTCTTTCTCTGCGAGGGTCTCTTGATACCACTGCGCCGTTTTTTCCAGCCCCTCCAGCAATGAATACATCGGGATCCAATCTAGTCTTCTCTTTACCCGCGTATTGTCCAAAACCGACTTATCTACATCTCCTGGGCGTTTTTCCCTTCGCACTATTCCCTGGAGCTGCTGGTTCGCCCCGAGAATGTCAATAAGCTCATTAATGCTGCTTTCCTGATTGGTAGACAAATTCATCACCCCGGTATCATCCGTGGTAACGGAACGGAAAATGGCGTCAGCTACATCCTCTACATAAATAAAATCTCTCGTTTGACTGCCGTCCCCGTGCAAAACGATTTCTTTTCCATGGCTGATCTGGGTTAAAAAAGTAGAGATGACGCCGCCTTCCCCGACTGCGCTTTGTCTCGGGCCATACACATTCGCCAAGCGAAAGACAACCGTTCGCAAGCCATACATTTCCGCCCATTTGCGGCAATACATTTCGCCGATGTGCTTGTTTATTCCATAAACAGATACCGGATCACACACTGAATCTTCGTGTAAAGGAGTATTTTCATTCATGCCGTAAACAGCGGCTGATGACGCAAAAATAAATTTGGACACGCCATATTTACTCGATAGCCTCAGCATATTCATGAGTCCAAGAATATTCGTATTCGAATCCAGCAGGGGGTCTTCCATGGATGCAGCAACACTTACTTGGGCCGCTAAATGTACGACGACATCGAACTTGTTGCTTTTAAATACTTCATCGCATTTTTTATCCGCTACATCCAGCTCGTATGCCTTATGCGGAAATGTGACGTTCCTCTGATTGCCTGAACTGAGATTGTCGAGGATAAATACTTTATAGCCTTCCTTATTAAATCTCTCTGCGACAAAAGAACCGATGAACCCATAACCACCTGTGATCAAAACTTTCATACTAACACCTCAGCTATTTGTTTCCCCTGTCTATCTCCCTGCCGAACATTTAACCCTGTTCCCAGCACTTTTTGGACAGCCCATTCGATTCGCTCCAGCTGCAGTGGCTTCGCTATAAAATCCCGCGCACCTGCCTGAATCGCCTTGATGACGGTATCGTGCCTAGACACCGCTGAGCAAATAATGATCTTGGCATCCTTGTCCAACTCCATGATTTTGCGTGAAGCAGTCAAACCATTCATGCCGGGCATGGTGATATCCATCGTGACGAGTGATGGTTTATACAAGCAGTAATTTCTAACAGCCTCCTCTCCTGAATCAGCTTCCGCTATGACATGTAGTCCTAACGACTCAAATATGTTGCGCAGTACATGTCTCGTAAACGCTGTATCATCAACAATCAGAATGCTATTCATCCAAACCGCTATCTCCCATCCTATTCATCTATATCTTTTGGATCATTTTATTATAGTAATATATTCCTGATTTCACTACCAACCAAAGTTACTGTCTTGCAAATTTCATTTCCGATAGGCACAAAGACCCCCAGACATGTAGCTTTTCCTATTCTACTAGGATCATCTCAACAATTTCTGAACAAAAGTCAAAAAGACCATCAGATGTCTCCGCTCCCCTGCCATATAAAAAGAAGAACAGGGACAGATACCTATACGGCAGCTTTTCCCTGTTCTTCTTCATGTTTTTACACTATTTTTTTCGCCGAACCTTCTCTTTCTCTTTTTTCAACAAACGAATTTTTCTACGAGTCTTCCCAGTTTCCATGTACCCTAGCGAAAGCTCCGCCTTCACGCAACACCACAGCTATTCGGTTTCACCTAGTATCTGTTTCCAACAAATTTTGAACAGCCCATTCAATCCTCTCGAACTGTAAGGGCTTTGCGATAAAATCTCGTGCACCTGCCTGGATCGCTTTGATGACAGTGTCGCGTCGTGCAACTGCGGAGCAAATAATGATCTTCGCATCCTTATCCAGCTCCATGATTTTTCGGGAAGCAGCCAAACCGTTCATGCCCGGCATGGTAATATCCATCATGACGAGTGACGGTCGATACAAACAATAGTTTCTAACAGCTTCCTCCCCTGAATCAGCTTCTGCAACTACCTCAACACCTAATTGCTCAAACATGTGACGGAGCATGAGTCTCGTAAACGCTGTATCATCAACAATTAAAATGCTATTCATCCAAAATGATTTCTCCTATCTTTTATACCGCGACTTTCAAACCATCCTAAAGGGTTTCCTATACGCAAAAATGACATAATCTGACCATTTTCTACATTCTACTAGGAACATCTAAACAGTTTCTGAACAAGAGAGCATCGTCAGAGAAATAAAAAAGCCGAAGCATCTGCTTCGGCTCTACTCACTTTTCTATTCGGTTCTCTTTTCCCGAAATTATTCAATGAACTCACTATATTTTTCTAGAACATCTTCTTTTAACGCAATCCCTGAATTTTTGCTCAGTGATTTTTCACTTTTTGCTGATTTTGAATCTAAATTAAATTTTCCTAAATCATTGTTAATTACACTGTACTGTCCATGTCCATTATCATTCAAGAAAATAATGTACTTCTCACCTTGTTCCATTTCTTTATATTCATCAATCGTGATTTTTTTCGTTCCATCTAACTCGATCATACCAACAGGTTCTATTATGGAAAGTGTTTCAGATTCTTCTAAATCAAAGTCATTCGGAGATTTAATAATCTTATCTATCTCAATCTCTGTTAACGTATAAAAGTCTTGCAAACTACCATCTTCATAATAACTGGTCTTATGTTCTCGATCTGAAAAGTCAGAGGTTGGAGTCCCTATCAGAATTAAATCTGCTTCATCCAACTCCTCGGCACTTTCATATGTCATATAAAGTGCTTCTAAAGAGATTGTTTCCATTGGCTCATTCTTTTTGGAAAAGGTGCTGAAAGCTGCGCACACAAAAACGATGGCAGTCAACATGATTCCAATTGCTATTTTCATATACAATCGATTCATTTTCAGATTCATCCAAAAACCTCTCCTTTGACTTTATATTATTTCTCTTTTCTATTGTCCCCATTTATTCTTTAATTCTGTCTTATCATAGGAGCTTGGTCCTCTACTTTGTATCCCTTGTTTCATAACAGAAGTTACGTTGCCAACAGGATGTGCCAATTTCAGACTGTGTCCAATTTCGTGTGTAGCATTCGAAATTCTTTCAGCTTCGCTCATATTAAACGCGTCCATATTGTTGTGAAATATATGAACTTTGGTGGAGCTCCAATTACTATTAATAGTTGCCATCCGAGTACCATTATACGGGTCCATCCTTCCTAACAACCCTTGAACACTCGTTTCTCCTACATAGTATTTATCTGAATTCTCATGCGTCCGTGAAACAAAGCTAACCTTTGATGAAATGCCTTCCCAATTACGAATGGCTTGGTTATAAACATTCTCGTAGTCATAGGAGTAGTTGTATACGGAGGAATCAAACTCATATACCGTAGTCCCTCCCCATGTTTTTCCTCCCTGCCAGTAATCAGCAAGTGCAGACTGAATAGGAACAATCAATAAGAGCGTTGCAATACCTAAGCTAGTAAATTTTCTCTTCATGACTCACACCTCTTTTTCCTTTTTTTGGAATTTATACCAATTGTATGAATATTTCCGCAAGTTGTAAATACTATATTTTCGGAGAAGATAATTTACACCCCAAATCAAATCGTCCGCCGAATTGGATAGAATCGGAGGTAAAATCATGGTACAAAAGAAAATTCTATTACTCCTTGGACTGCTCTTCCTCTCAGGGTGCAATGAAAAACCGGTCGAAAACATCACCTTGCAAGCCGTTGTTCAAGCATTTGATTCGAACACACTGCCTTTGACGAAATCCGAAAACGCAGATTACTTTGTCCTGAACGGTCAATCCCCTGAAAAATATGCAGTGAACGGAAATCCCCTGTACATTTATGTGTTTGCATCAGAAGAAGATGCCAAAAAGGGATTGGAAGATTTCTTTAACCAAACGGAAAAATTGAACATGGTTATACCGCAAATATTTGCGGCAAAAAACGTTTTGATATTTTATCTTAGCTCCGAGACGAGAACAGATCCCTTTTCAGAAAGGGACGAAAAAATCTTGTCTATCGTCAATTCCATCTCGGTTAAAGAATAGCGGTTCGTGGGTCTTCTCGTTCCAACGCAAAAAGCCGAAGCATCGCTTCGGCTCTTTTTGATCCTCTTCCATTCTCCTCTTTCATTACCAAGCTGCTATACAACTATCCGTACGCATATCAGTACCACCGCTCAGCACACCATTTTCATCACGCCAAATGCTCCGGGAAATGACGCTCCAGCTCCACCGTTTTGCCTTCCATCCACTTCCAGCGCGGCGGAAACATGACCTTGAGGCTGCATGAAGCCACCCATTACACCTTATGGGCCAACCGCTGTTCCTTACGTTCTAAGATTGTTCTTTTGTTCTCTTTTGCCAAGAAGATCTTTAGCAAGTATGAGATACCACGCAACTATTTCCATAAAAGCAAGGATAACAAACAATGCCCATATTTCCCCTTGGGTAAGGTGGTACAACAGGTTATCAATTTCTGTACCAGAACCGCGCATCAAGGACTGCAAAAAAAATACAATTGGACCGAAAATAGAAAAAAATATAGTTATCATCGAAAAAAGGGTACGCCGTTTCCGAATTAGATACACAATACTACTGATTATTGTTATGAGAATAAATATATAATAGACATTCCACACCCATGGAGGTAAAGTTTCCATGGTAGCCCTCCCTTCCATCAGTCAAGCTCCAGAATTTGTTTGATCAGTTGCTCTATTTGATCGAGCGAATAACCACTCGAAACAAAGCTTTTGTTTCCCCTTTTCCAAGACCATACATATTAATTTGAACCATTCCTGATAATAGATAAACATCCTCTCTTTGACGATGTCATTTCTAACAGCAATAGAACAAAGTTCAAAGAAAAGAGGAATCCAATTATCTTCATTGCTTAACTTATAGAATATCTTTATTCCTTGACTGATTATGCTTTCAAAGGTGGCGTTGGAATATTGTAAAGGATGACTACTCTATTTCAGAACAAAGCCAAGAGGCTCCCTACTCATTCCTTATCGATCGATCTTGAGGGATTGAACGTTAGCTATGCGGAGAATTTGCTTCGAGTTAATGATCGCAAAATGAATAAAACTAATAAAATTAAACTACCTGCTTACTTAGCAAATGCTACGTACGACCAGAATAACATTTATGTTTTGAATTACAATACTACAACTGAGAAGAATGAACTCCATGATTTTTCCGGTAATGCTGGATTACTCATATTAAATAAAGATTATAACTCTATTGAAAAGAATATGAATTTAAACTTA
This sequence comes from Brevibacillus sp. HB1.4B, assembly GCF_013284285.1. Lineage (NCBI taxonomy): Bacteria > Bacillati > Bacillota > Bacilli > Caryophanales > Paenibacillaceae > Brevibacillus > Brevibacillus sp. HB1.4B. The sequence continues at coordinate 33,932 of NZ_JABSUT010000004.1, read as the reverse complement.
GGATACATGAAATCTAAGTTTGAAAAAATAAATTATACATACTATCACAAATGAAAGATCATACCGAAGACGGGGCAAAGTTTGCAATAGTGGATTTGAGATCGCTACAAATTGAACAGGTATTTCAATTGCCTGTTCTTGATACCAAAGTACAGGATTTTCTTGTTTTGGATTAAACTCAGACATAATGTCAGCAGCAAGCTCTGGCATTATGTCTGAAAATAGTATTTTAGTTCCTTACCAAGCTGCAATACAACTATCCGTACGCATATCAGTACCACCACTCAGCACACCATTTTCATCACGCCAAATGATTTGACCGCGCCCGAAGTAATTGCCGAGCTGCGCCCACTTGATGGTATGGCCCCTGCGCTCCAAGGCTTGTGCCAAATGCTCCGGGAAATGACGCTCCAGCTCCACGGTTTTGCCTTCCATCCACTGCCAGCGCGGTGCATCGAGCGAAGCTTGCGGATTGAGGTGGAAGTCGATCGTGTTCATGACCACCTGTACGTGTCCTTGTGGCTGCATGAAGCCGCCCATTACGCCGAATGGCCCCACTGCTTTTCCATCCTTCGTCAAGAAGCCCGGGATAATGGTGTGGAACGTTCTTTTGCCTGGCTCCAAGCAATTGTCATGAGCAGGGTCCAGCGAGAAGTTATGACCGCGGTTTTGCATGGCAATCCCCGTCCCCGGCACAACGACCCCAGAACCAAAGCCCATGTAATTGCTTTGGATAAAGGACACCATGTTGCCCTCACCGTCAGCAGTCGCCAAATAGACCGTGCCGCTCGTTTTCGGCTGACCAGGCTCTGGCGTCAAGGCTTCATGACCAATCAGTGCACGGCGAGTGGCAGCGTATTCCTCTGACAACAATGCTTCCTTGGAAACTTTCATTTTGCTCTCTTCTGTGATGTATTTCAATCCATCGACAAATGCCAGCTTCATCGCTTCGATTTGCTTGTGATACGTTTCCGTCGTGTCTTTTGCGTCAAAATCAAAGCCTTTCAGAATGTTCAACGCCATCAGACCGATCATTCCTTGCCCGTTCGGCGGGATCTCCCACACATCATAGCCGCGGTAGTTGACACTGATCGGCTTCACCCATTCCGGCTCATAAGCAGCCAAGTCTTCTTTGCGCAAGTAGCCGTCACACTCCCGGGAAAACGCGTCAATCTGGTCTGCCAGCTCTCCGCGATAGAAGCTCTCTGCATTTGTTTCCGCGATTTGACGCAGCGTCTCAGCATGACCCGGCGACTTCCAGATGTCGCCCGCTTTTGGCACCTTGCCATCTGGCGTAAAGGTAGAGAACCAATGTGCGAACTCTTCTCCTTTGCATAGCTGGGAAAACTTTTTGTGTGCGGCATTCCAATAATGCGCCAATGTTGGTGATACCGGATAGCCATTCTCCGCATAATCAATCGCTGGCTGCAAAACCTCTGTCAGTGGAAGACGTCCAAAACGCTTGGACAAGGCGGCCCACGCAGCAGGTGCGCCTGGTACCGTGACAGGTGTCCAGCCGTAGGTCGGCATTTCTTCCAGACCTTTTGCTTTTAATGCCTCAATGGAGATTCCTTGTGGAGCAGGCCCGCTTGCATTCAGTCCATGCAGCTCGTCTTTGATCCACACGAGGGCAAATGCGTCTCCCCCGATGCCGTTCGAGGTCGGTTCTACTACAGTTAGGCACGCAGCCGTTGCAATCGCCGCATCCACCGCATTTCCGCCCTTTTTCAATATATCGAGACCTGCTTGTGCCGCCAGTGGCTGCGAGGTCGCCACCATGCCGTTCTTGGCAAAAGTCGTCACACGCTTCGATGCGTATGGGTATTCCATTGCGTCATAGTTAACCATGATTTATGCCTCCTTAAGTAGTTCTTTGTTAGCCATTATGAAAACCAATGAGAGCCCTTTTGGTTTGAGTCAACATAGTGGAGGAGAAGAAAAAGCACAGTTCTCTTCGACTCTGACACGCCAGCAGGGGGGAATTACTGTCCGTCTCCACTTCAAAAAGGGGACCGTCGAGCCAAAGCCACCCTACGGGCGGAAGTTTCTCAGGGAAGAGGTGTTCGACAACCTTGCTCCCCTTTTTGAAGTTCCGACTGGGTAGGCGTTGTCAAGGTCTACGAGCCCTGTGCTTTTTCTTCCTACCAGCTTACGTAAACTTTCCTAGCCGATGAAAACAAACCCGTAAGCCATCGCTCCCAAAATGACAAAAGCGGGATGGACCTTCCATGTTTCGAGCAGAAGGTAGGATGCCACTGTCAAAATCCCTGTTTGCATCCAGCCGATTCCCTCGACTGCGCCCATCAGGAATTGATACGTCATCGTTCCAAGCAAAACAGTAACGACTGGCCGTACCGATTGGGTCATCGCTTTTACCTGTGGAGCACTGCGAAATAAATTAATAAAGCCCATCAATAAGACCATCGCAATCGCTGTTGGAGCTACCGTTGCCAATAACGCGACTACTGCACCCGGTACACCCGCTACCTGATAGCCAATGTACCCAGCGAGCTTGGTCGCGATTGGGCTGGGCAGCGCATTTCCTACCGCCAACACTTCTCCGAATTCCTGTACAGTCATCCACTGGTAATGGTCAACCACTTCATTTTGGATCAACGGGATGCTCGGTGGTCCTCCCCCGTACCCCAAAATGTTGGAGATGAAAAAGGCCCAAAATAATTGCAGGTAAATCATGCTACTCCCTCCTTGCCATCCTTGTTCTTGCGCTTGCGGACAGACCAAGTAGAGTAGGCAAATGAAACGGCCAGCGCAATTCCTACTACGATGCCCGGATGCCAATCAAGGAAGAGCAACGCTACGAGTGAGAGGGCGAGTGAAAGGCTCACACCTGCTTTGCTGGACGCTCCCTTCCAGCCCTTTGAAAGGAATTCCCATGTAAGGACGCCTGTCATGACTGCGATTACGGGACCGATTGCCTGGATCATGCCGTATACACCCGGCGCATCCTTCCATTGATAAATGACTTGCAGCAAACCGATCATCACAAGCACGATTGGCATCACTACTGCGATGTTTGCCACCAATGCACCCTTCCAGCCTTTTACCCGATAGCCGATAAATGCGGCCAGCTTGGTCGCAATTGGTCCTGGAAGAGCGTTGCCGAGCGCCAGATTGTCGGAAAAGTCCTCATCTGTCACCCATTTGTACTTTTTCACGCATTCGGTGTAAAAGAGAGGAACCATCGTAGGTCCTCCCCCAAACCCGAAGATTCCGATGCGGAAAAAGGCGAGAAATAATTGCCAGTAAATCATAGCTGTACCTCCATCCTTGCCTAGCTAGCGGATAAGTTCGCCCGATTGCACCAAATGACAGGATACCAGTTGGCCCTTGCCGATGTCTGACAGACTGGGCACCTGCGTCTTGCAAGTCTCTGTCGCATATGGACAACGCGGATGAAAAGTGCAGCCGCTCGGTGGATTTGCTGGACTCGGCAAATCGCCTGTCAACAAGATCCGTTCGCGCTTTTGCCGTGGTTTCGCTACTGGAACAGCCGAGAGCAGCGCCCGTGTATACGGATGACTCGGATTCTCAAATAGCGTCCGCTTGTCAGCAATTTCTACGATCCGGCCCAAATACATCACCGCGATCCGGTCGCACAAGTGCTTCACGACCGACAAATCATGCGAAATGAACATCAGGGTCAGATTGAATTCTTTTTTCAAATCCTTCAACAAATTGAGTACCTGTGATTGAATCGATACGTCCAATGCAGATACGGGCTCATCGGCAATGATCAGCTTTGGTTTTACGACCAGTGCGCGGGCGATTCCGATCCGCTGTCTCTGCCCACCGGAAAAATCGTGTGGGTGGCGGTTCAGATGTTCTTTTCGCAAGCCAACGACCTGAATAATCTCTTCGATGACTTTTTCCCGCTCTGCCTTTGTCCCGATGTTGTGCACCATCAGCGACTCCATCAAAATCTGCTTGATCGTCATCCGTGGATTCAGCGAAGCGTATGGGTCCTGAAAAATCATTTGCAGGTTCCGCCGCATGACGCGCATTTCTTCTTTTGGAAGTTTCGCTAAATCTTTGCCGTCAAACCAGACTTCTCCTGCTGTCGGCTCCAAGAGGCGTAGAATCGTTCGGCCTGTCGTAGACTTGCCGCAGCCCGATTCTCCTACAATCCCAAGCGTTTCACCCGGATACACGGTCAGATCAATACCATCGACTGCTTTTACATGTCCCGTTGTCCGCTTCAAAAATCCACCCTTGATGGGAAAATGCTGTTGCAGCCCTTTTACTTCTAAGAGAGGTGTCGTCATGCCTGTTCTCCCTCCTTCGCGTACAGCCAGCAGCGACATTTTTGATTGTCCAGTTGCAAGAGTTCAGGGGGCTTTTCGTGACAAATCGCTATCGCTTGCGAACAGCGCGGGGCAAAACGGCAGCCCACTGGCATTTGATACGGCAGGGGAACTGCTCCTGGAATGGTTTCCAGATATTCGCGCTCTTCGTCCAGCTCCGGAATCGAGTTCATCAGACCGATCGTATACGGATGCTTCGGACTGTCAAACAGCGTATCGACATCTGTCTCCTCTACGACTTGCCCTGCATACATGACGATCACGCGGTCACACATCTCGGCTACTACACCCAAATCATGCGTAATCAGCATGATGGAAGTTCCTGTCTTTTCTTTTAAATCGCGCATCAAATCGAGAATTTGCGCCTGAATCGTCACATCCAGTGCCGTTGTCGGCTCGTCTGCAATAATCAGCTTCGGATCGCAGGACATCGCCATCGCGATCATTACACGCTGGCGCATCCCTCCTGATAGCTGATGCGGAAACTCTCCGTAAATCTCTTCTGCACGAGGCATTCCGACTGCTTTTAGCATCGCAATCGCCCGTTCCTTTGCCTCTGCCTTCGTTACCTTGCGATGCAGCATGACTGCTTCCTCAATTTGTTTGCCTACAGTATGCAGCGGATTGAGGGATGTCATTGGCTCTTGAAAAATCATCGCGATTTCGTTACCGCGTACACCTTGCATTTCTTTTTCCGACAGCGCAAGCACGTTCTTCCCATTGAAGCGAATCGATCCTTCCGTGCTTCCGTTGGGCGGCAGCAAGCGCATGATCGACAGGCTGGTTACACTCTTCCCACAGCCGGATTCGCCCACGACGCCAAGCGTTTCACCAGCACGGATAAAGAAGTCGACGCCGTCCACGACACTGACGACACCGCTGTCCGTGCGAAAACGGGTTCTTAGCTGTTCCACTTCCAAGATGGTCGTCATCTGCTCCACTCCTTTTCTCCCGTGTAGGGCATTCATTATTTACGTGCGCGTGGGTCCAGAACTTGCTGTAGACCATCCCCCAACAAGTTGAAGCCCAGCACGACTAAGAAGATGGCAATCCCCGGATAAAATGTCGCATAGGGCGCGACGGACATAAGTGTTTGTGCTTGGTTTAGCATGCTTCCCCAGGAGGGAGTCGGCGGCTGTACACCCAATCCGAGATAGGACAAGGATGCTTCTGCGATAATCCCGGATGCCATTGCCAACGTCGCTTGAATCACAATGGGGTTCATGGCGTTCGGCAAAATGTGGCGGAAAATAATGCGCGCATCCTTTACCCCAACCGAACGTGCTGCTTGAATATACTCCATATTTCGAAGCGAAAGAACTTGACCGCGTGTAATCCGTATAAAAGCAGGGGCAAAACCAATCCCAATCGCTAGCATGGCATTCCCGAAGCCTGAACCGAGCACCGCCGAAATCGCCAGAGCCAAAATGAGAAACGGAAAGGCTTGCATCGCATCGACGCTCCGCATGACGATCCACTCATCCCAAAAGCCGCGGTAGTAACCGGACAACAGTCCAATCGGCACCCCGATCAGCATTGCAATACCGACAGAGATCAGCGCTGCCTGAATGGAAATGCGCGCCCCGTAAACAACACGGGAGAAAATATCCCGACCGAGATCATCGGTCCCAAACAAATGCTCACCATCTGGCGCTATCAAAATTTTGTTATAGTCTTGTGCATTGGGGTCGAAGGGTGCGATCAGCGGCGCGAAAATCGCCACGAAGATCAATCCGAGGATAATCACCGCTCCGATGACGCCCAAGCCATTCCGGAGAAATTTGCCCACGGTTTTCATCACTCACCTGCTCCTTTCCCAGCCTTAATGCGCGGATCAATGACAGCGTACAAAATGTCGACAATCAGGTTCACCAAGACAACGAGAACCGCAGAAACAAGAATGGCTCCTTGAACCGTTACATAATCACGTTTGAAGACAGATTCCACAATCAGACGGCCAAAGCCAGGAATCGAAAAAATCGACTCGGTAATCACCAGACCACCTAACAAGCCTGCGATCATCAAACCCGAGGTCGTTACCACTGGAACCATCGCATTTCTTAGCGCATGCCCCAGAATCGTGCGAGCCTCATTCAATCCCTTCGCTTTCGCTGTCCGAATAAAGTCCATGCTCACAACATCGAGCAAAGAAGAACGTAGCATTCGCATCAATACGGCAGATTCTCGCAAGCCCGTTGCCAAACAGGGCAGGATCATGGCCATCAGGTTTTGTGTAGGATTCTCGGAAAAAGGTACATAACCGGATGAAGGCAGCCATTGGTTTTCCACGGCAAAGAAAATAATCATCATCATCGCCAGCCAGAAGCTGGGGATACTCATACCGCCTAGCGCAGTAAAGGTACTCGTATAGTCAATCCAGGTCCCGCGTCGCACTGCCGCGAGAATTCCCGCAGGAAACGCAATCAGAATCGCTACCAAGAACGTTCCGATCGTCAATTCCACGGTAGCTGGTAGTCTTTGCATAATTAAGTCTGCGACCGGCACACGGTCCGTAATCGATATTCCCAAATCACCCGTTACCACTTTTCCTAGCCAGGAAAAATATTGCACCACGATCGGCTGATCCAACCCCAGCTCGGTTCGCAATGCCGCATAGGCTTCCGGTGTCGCTTCCTCTCCTAAAATGACCCGGGCAGGATCGCCCGGGATCATATGAATCAAAGAGAATGTCATAATCGACACCAGCAGGAGAATCGGGATTGTCAGCAATAGACGCCTGACTATGAACATCATGACAATTCCTCCTTGCTCTTGCTGTTATAGTGTTGCGCTACTTATTGCTTGTCCAAATTGGCTGTACGGATCAAACCATCTGGAACATAAGTAAAGCCAGTTACTTTCTTGTTCATGCCGAGCAGTACATATTGGTGGTACATATAGACATAGCCCGCTTCGTCTTGCAGCAATGTAGCAGCTTCGTCATACAGCGCCTTGCGTTTTGCTTCGTCCAGCTCACCACGTGCTTTGATAACCAGTTCATCCAGCTTTGGAATGGAAATACGGCCATCGTTGTTGGATGTATCTGTTACGACGAAGTCATGGAAGTTTTGGTCAGGGTCCTGACGTCCAGACCAGCCCAATTGCATCGCTTCAAATTCACCTTTATCGCCCGTTTCGATCAATTGTCCATATTCCAATTTTTCCAATGTCACATTGATCTTGTGTTGTTTCAGCATGTTTTGCAGTACCGCACCCAGTTGCTCATTCTCTGGAGAAGTAGAGATGTACAGCTTAAAGTTAAATCCGTTTGGTTGACCGCCCTTCGCGAGCAAATCCTTGATTTCCGCTGCATCTGGCGGCTTCGGTGTGTTCAGTGCTTCATTGTAAGCCAGACTGCCTTTTGTAAATGCTGTACGAGCCGGTGCCGCATAGCCGTTAAACAGCACTTTTACCAGAGCATCACGGTCAATGGCACGATCCACAGCCTGACGGAGGTACTTGTTGTCAAACGGCGGGCGGGAGTTGTTCAAGTAAAGCCCTTGGTAACCCATTCCGGATTCCGCCACCAATTGCAGGTTCGCATCGCCTTTGATTGCAGGAATTTCTTTTACAGGTGTATCATCGATGATATCCAGCATGCCGGAGCGCAGGTTTTGCACCTTCGCTGTTCCGTTCGTAAATACTTTGTAGTTCACTTCATCGATCTTCACTTGACCATTCCAGTAGTTTTCATTTTTCTTCAGTGTCACGTGATCGCCTTTTACTTGTTCAACAAATACGTATGGGCCTGTACCAACCGGATGATTAAGGTATTGATCGCCATGTTCCTTCACTGCTTTTGGCGATACCATAATGCCCGAACGGTCTGTTAAGACGGACAGGAATGGAGCGAAAGGCTCTTTCATCTGGATTTTTATGGTATTCTTGTCCACTACGGCAACGGAATCTACGAATTTCAATTCGCCTTTCCGACGAGACTTCTCATCGTTCATGTTACGCTCGAAGTTGAATTTCACTGCCTCAGCGTCAAACTCGGTGCCATCGTGGAATTTCACACCCTGTTTCAGCTTCAATGTATAGGTCTTGCCGTCTGGCGTTACTTCATACGATTCCGCCAGCATTGGCACTATTTTTCCTTCTGAGTCGATATCAAACAACTTGTCATAGAGGCTCGCGTATACTTGACGGTCGTACAGCGATGTCGAGGTGTTTGGGTCCATTGACGGCGGATCTGCCTTTAACCCAATATTCAGTACTTTTTTCCCGGAGGCTGGCGATGTTGTTGCGGCTTTGCCGTTATCTGTACTCGCACTATTTCCTCCTCCACAGCCTGTTACCAATAAAACTGTCCCCAGAACAGCACCGAGCATTGCTTTGCTCACTTTGGTCGAAAACATAGGATGACCCCTTTTCTCTCGTTTTTTCTCCGGTTTCTTCCCAGAATCGTTCGGCATTCATAATCCCAGCGGATTTTCGCCCGATGGCATTCCCCCTTCCAAGGTCACCCATGCCTAACGGATAAAGTTATACTTGGACTTCAGTATTTTCAATTCGTTAATCACATTCGTTTTAGAGATGCCAGGAATCTTGTGCAGCTTTTTGAGTAAAAATTGCGATAATTCTTCGTTACTTGTTACGAGCACCTGTGTGAAAAGCTGATATTCACCAGAAGTGAGTACGATGAGCCTAATCTCAACGGTGTCCGTTAATGCAGCAACCACATCGTCCAGCTTTTCCGCATCCACAGCCACTTGAATCATCGCCTGTACGTGAAACCCTGCCTTGACTGGATTGACAATACCCACCAGACTCAGGGCACCTTCGTCCTGCAATTGCTGGACGCGCATGCGGATCGTCTTTTCCGTGACCCCAAGGTCCTTTGCAATCTGAGTAAACGGCAAGCGCGCATTTCCTTGCAAGGCTCGAATGATCCCGTAGTCGATGTCATCTAAATCAGGATAAAGTGATCTACGAAAAGTCTCTTCCATATAAACACACCTTTATTCGTCTTTTTTCAACAATATCCAACCTTCTTACGGCTCAATTTCAGAAAATATGGTCGAATTCCATAATGATTGTTGTTACTATAATACGATTATCGACATAGCGCAATACTTTATCTGAAAATTTCATTTTGAAAGCATTTTCATTTTATTTTCTCCTTTCTACCTATTCTTACTATAAATAAAACGAAAAAAAAGAGCCTACTCCGCTAGGAGAGGCTCTCTATTAATATTCGATACGGTCCGGAGATTGAGACCATGCTTGAAATGGACTCTGTCTATTCGCAAGATTGATTCTCTGAAAAGGAATGCTGCGTTCCTCATGAGGGAGAACGATCTGCTCATAAATAAACCGATCGTCAAAACCAACATGCGCCGCATCTTCCTTCGTGCAAGCGTAATAGACATTGCGCGGTCTGGCCCAATAGATGGCTCCCAGACACATCGGACATGGCTCACAGCTCGTATACAAGTCACAATCGTTTAACTGAAAAGTTTGGAGATGACGACATGCTTCTCGAATCGCTTGGATTTCGGCGTGTGCCGTAGGGTCATTGCTCGTCGTCACTTCATTGCGTCCTCGTCCAATTACGTGTCCGTCCTTCACGACAATAGCTCCAAACGGTCCGCCTATTTTCTCACGTACATTTTCAAACGCAATCTGAACGGCTTGACCCATCCATGCCTCCCGTTCCATCCGCTAGCCCCCTCGCATCCTTCTCCTTTTATCCTATGTCCCTGCTTATCTGGACATGCTGGAAAAGTCACTAACGGTTCATCGATTGCTTTAAATGGAACAAGTAACGGTTTCGAATGATCCAGAAATACACACCTTGAACAATGACAAAGCTGCACAATACAATCGCAGTCGGTTTAACCACAGACGCGACAAGAATGAGCTTCAACAAGCTTTGCAGGGAGACGAACGCCACCATACTGTGAATAATGGCCACCACAATCGGCACGAAGAACAACAGGGCAACCTGGGTCGTCACGATACGCGTCAGCTCCGCATCCGTGAGTCCGATCTTGGAAAGCGAACCATAGTGCCGTTTGTCGTATTCCAGGTCAGTATACAGACGGAAATAGAGAAAGCTAGCAGCCGCTACAAAGAACAACACGCCCACAAACAACCCGATAAAGAGTCCCATGTTCGCCATTTGTTTCATGGAGTGGTAGTATGGCGCACGAGCTGAAAACGAGTAATTATCTTCGAAATGACTAATATCTTCCTGAAGCTTGAGACTAAGATCCTGCGTTTCCTTCCATCTTGGCACCTCGTACACAAAGCGCTCTTCTTCCTTCATTTTCGGAAGCTGGTCAAACACCTGATTCGGTACGACAACCAATCGCTCAAATTCAATCCCTCTGATCAATGGAGTCATATTCGTATCTGTTTTGACTGCGAGCTGTGCCTTCCCCACTTGCAGCGTTTTGCTCGCTACCGAATCACCAATCCAATTGAGCAGTACGAAGGCCTCTTTATTCGTCATTTCGAGTACAGTCGAATTGGACGCTACCGCCAGCCGGTTATAGTCAGACAGCCTGACTACTCCAACCCTTTCCTCCTGAACCAGTTCTGGCAAAACTCTCATAGCCACTTGATATTTTTCGAAAGAAAAGCCACTTTGCTGCAAGCTCGTTTCGATTAACGACAAATGTTTCGCTCTCTCCTCATCGCTTTGTTTGGACTGGTATTCAAACGCAAATGGATGTGTTTTCATCACCGTAATCTGAATCGACCCAGCCAACGCTGCCAGCGTGCCAATCGCACAAAAAGCAACGGTAGAGACGATGCTGACCAAAAAGAACATCCGTGCATTATCCTTCATCCGATAGGCCAAATCAGAGAGCGTCAGGAGATTCGTACCTTTCCAATAGAAAACGCGACGCTTCTTCAGAAAATCGATGAAGATGACGCTCAGCTGAGTAAACAACAGGTACGTTCCGACAGTCGTCAGCGCAATGACCGGAAGCATCAGCACGAGCACATTCACGCCGTCAGCCGTGAGGGCTAAGGCATAGCTCATTCCCAACAAAGCTACTGCGACCAGAGACAGCACTAACGATGCCCTCGGCTCACGCTTAGACCGACCGCTCCCTTGCAACAGATCCAACAGACTGCGGCTTCGCAACACGAGGACGGTAAACAGCGAAATGGCTGCGTACAAGATGAGAAACGCCACCACTGTCAAACCGATCGCTTTCCACGGGAAGTAAAACCCAAGTGCTTTTACATCCAGCAAAAATCCGGCAAATTGGAAAAACAGCTTGGCGAGAACCAAACCGAGCCCAATCCCGATAGCAATCGAGACAATGCCAATCAGCATGTTTTCCATAAAAATCAGTGTATTCCGCTGCAACGGTGTCATGCCCTGGATAAAAAGGATGCCGAACTCCTTCTCCCTCTTTTTCAGGAAAGCACCGACACAATAAAAGAGAAAAAAGAAAGAAAACAGAAAAATGACGTACTCAGCCGCCATCATTCCAGTGGCTACGGACTCATGAATCTCCTGTCCGATAATTTCCGGATGAAAAATGAACATCGCATAGACGAAAAAGATTAAGACAGAAAAAACGCTACTCATAAAAAACGCAGCGTACATCCGTTTATTTCGTACAACGTTATTACACGCGAATTGTCGAAAGGTCATAAGTGTTCCCTCCCAAAAACGACAACGAGTCAATAATTTTCTGGAAGAATACCTGTCGACTCTCACCGCGATACATCTCGTTATGGAGCTGTCCGTCTTTAATAAAAATCACCCGATGGCAATAGCTGGCCGCCAAAGCATCATGCGTCACCATCATCATGGTGGTATTGTCTCTCTTATTGATCGCTTCCAGTGTCTCCATCACATTGCGCGAAGACTTGGAATCAAGATTTCCTGTCGGCTCGTCAGCGAGCAAAAGCGATGGAGAATGAATGATCGCTCTGGCAATGGCCGTCCGTTGGCGTTGCCCCCCAGACACCTCGAAGGTCCGCTTTTCCAAAATGTCCTGAATCCCTAGCTTCTCTGCAACACTTTGCAGCTTTTCTTCCATGACCGATACTTTCTCATTGTCCAGCGTCAGCGGCAACACGATATTTTCCCCAATCGTCAACGTGTCCAAGAGATTGAAATCTTGAAACACAAAACCGAGCTCACGGCGACGAAACAGAGCGAGTTTATCTTTTTTTAAATGATGCGGATTCGTACCGTTCAAAAGAACCGCACCAGAGGTTGGTGTATCAATAGTGGAGATCATGTTTAATAGCGTAGTCTTGCCACTGCCTGAGGGGCCCATAATACCGACGAATTCGCCCTTGCGAATCGAAAAATCGATATCGGTCAGCGCGCGGTAGGTCACCTTGCCCCCGTATATTTTACTCAAGCTATTTACAGCAAGCATTTCCATGCGCCATTCCCCTTTCTTGCACTTCCAAATTCAACTATACGGAAGTGCGCATAGTCCAGCCATCGAATTAACTTTCAGCTATCTTACTTTCTTGTAAGGTTGGTACGACAGCAGACAAGACGATCCGTACGGTTGTCCCCTCGCCCACTTCTGATTCCATTTCCACCCCATGATGGAGCCGCCCGCAAATTTCCTTCACCAAGTACAGTCCCATCCCGGTAGACTCAGGGTATTTGCGCCCGTTTTCTCCCGTAAAATACGGCTTAAACACGCGGCGAATATCTTCGACAGGGATCCCGATTCCATAATCCTGTACTTCCAGTATGGCATGTGCTCCGCGTTCATACGCACGAATGGTGACCTTGTTGCTTTTTCCTGCTGAATAACGAACGGCATTCGTCAACAATTGGTTGAGGACAAAAGCAAGCCACTTATCGTCCGATTCCACTCGCCAATTTTCATCCACTTTTACCTCGGGATACACCTGGTTGCGGATAAACAGCCGCTTGTTTTCAGCCAACACATTCTGCACCAAGGAACGCAGAGTTACAGGCTCAATCAGGAAGTCCTGTTCAAATCGGTCGAGGCGAGCTATGTACAAAACGGTTTCCAGTCCACGCTTGATCCGGTCCACTTCTTCACGGACGCTCTCAGCTGTTGGATCGTCTTCATTTTGCAGCAACAGATGAATAACCGAAATCGGCGTCTTCATCTGATGAACCCACTGCTGAATAAACGTCGTATGGTCCCGTTGCTTGTTTTCATAGGCATGAAGCTGTTCTTTGTAGATTCGGTACTGCTCCTGACTGATATCATCCATCGCGCGGCACAACGGCGAATTCCCGTATGTCTGGGTCAGTTCCTCTAATGACTCTACCGGCTTGCTCAGTCGCTGATAGATTGTGCGGTGAGACAAATAACGGATGGCGAGAAAAGCCCCCGCAAAAAAAACAGATAAAAACATAACGTAGATCATCAATGACTCATTCCAGTACCCATCCATCGCAAAAATCATAATCAATAAGATCAATTGGATTAGAAAAAACGCTGCGAATGGCCATTGATCTCGAAGGAACAGCTTCATTGCTCTTCCTCCCAAGTTGCACGCAAGCGATAACCGGAACCGCGAACAGTCTCGACAGCTCCCTCTAAGCCTAAGTCCTTCAGCTTGCCACGCACGCGTGTGATGTAGACATTCAGCGTGTTTTCATCGACAAACTGTTCATCCCACAGCTTTTCTAGCAAACGCTCACGGCTGACGACACGCGGATGTTGATTCATCAAGGCTTCAAGCAGTAGCGCTTCCTTTTTGCTCAGCTCGATTTTGGTATCGTACATAGATAGCTCCATTCGCTCCAAAAACAGCTTGAGCCCCGCCACTTCAACCGTACGCTCTCCTTCTTGCGGAGCATATTGTCCGTAAGCCCGACGTAGCTGACTGCGGATTTTAGCCAAAACCACATCGTAGTCGAACGGCTTTGTGATATAGTCATCGGCCCCATTTTCCAAGGCCATCACCTGGTCCATTTTACTTTCTCGTGCAGAGATGAACAGGATCGGGCAGTTGGACTCTTGGCGCATTTGCCGGCACCAATAAAATCCGTCAAATTTCGGTAGATTCACGTCCAACAGAACCAAATCAGGGCGCGACTGGGTAAATACCTCCATGACTCTATCGAAATGTTCAACATTGACCGTTTGGAATCCGTATTTTTCCAGTTGCTCTTGCAGCAGCTGGTTGATTTTCGGGTCGTCTTCTACAATCATAATTGTGGACATCACTCATACTCCTCTCGTCTTGAGTCTCCTCCATTTTATTCTTTACTATACCATTAGAAAACTAGACTACGCCAAGCATTTGGCGTTTCTCTTACTTAGAGGCCACGAGTCTCGTTACTGTTGTGGAGGGGAGGAAACAGGAGAAAACGCTCAGCTTCTAGGGCCACCCGCTGGGGGATTGACTGCACGACTCCATGCAAAAACCGAAACCGCGTCCAAAGTTGTCCTTTCAGGATGTGTTTCAGAGGTGGACGCTTAAGGGCGTGTTTCGATTTTTGCATTGCGTCTCGGTCGGTGTCCCTAAGATCTTCGCTTATTTCTCCCGGTTCCTCTACGAGCTTTCCTACTTAAACGGTTTTTAAAAGACTTAAAAGAATGTAAGGATGTCATCAGTAACGATAGAAAAGAATATTTCCAGGCGTAGCAACTTGTGAAGTCCTACCGAACGGACAGTCTTAGCCCCCAGCAGGACGGAGCCTGGAGCCTAGACTGGAAATATTCTTCTCTCCACTACAGCCACATAGTAAAAAAGGAAGGACTGTTGTCCTCCCTTTATGCTTGTGCCTCCATCAATTGCTGCAGCTTCTTAATCCCACGGAAGTGCAGGATTTTCACCGAAGCCTCTGTCTTACCCAAAATTTCCGCGATCTCATTCATTCGCAAATCTCCGAGATAACGCAGGGCAATCACATTGCGCTGATCCTTTGTCAGCGTGTGCACCTTATCCCACAAGCCCTCGGTTGTCTCCTGATTCAGAAGGCACTCCTCCGGCAGCTTATCCGTTGCGACCATATTGCTAAATGTGTCCTGATCTACCGGGCTCTCCCGCTTCTTGCGCATGTAGTCAATCAAAGCATTGTGCGCAATTCGGAAAATCCAGGCGCCAAAAGGATGGCGACCATCGTACTGCTCAAGCTTGGAGTACACCTTAATAAACACAGTCGTTGTCAGGTCTTCCACATCCCAGACGTTTTTTACCCGGTAGCGGAAATAGCGATATATTTTAGCAGAGTAATCTTCGTAAATTTGTTGGTGACTTAATTTTGGATACATGATTGCTGTCGTCATAATCGATCTCCCGTTTCTGATCCGTATGAATTGATTTCATTGTACGGTCGAAACGAAGCAGGAACCATCGAGTTATATTTCAGGAAGCTTACACTTTTGTAAGGTACTTCTGGACTCGTTGTAAGCTCGCACAAGTAGGTACGGAAGAGGTTTCATATCGGTTACAACTTTCAAAAGAAATCTTTAAAAATTTCTTAAGGAATTTTTTAAGTTGTCTTCAAAACCATTTTTTGATGGGGGAAAAGTCCTGCCGCATGTTTTCTAGTTTACTTTCGCATCAGTTAGCTCAGCTCAGTTATCAATGATATTCATAGCCTTTTGCTATTGAAAAGATATGGGTATCAGTTAGTTCTCCTGAGTCATTTCGATTAACATTGCGTAAAGTACCCTCTAACGTAAAACCCGCCCTCTTAGCTACAGCTATACTTGCGTTATTCCGAGTATCACAGCGAATTTCAAGACGGTTAGCTTCCAACTCAGAAATGGCAAAGCCAACGATACCTTTTACTGCCTCTGTTATTAGACCCTCACCCGTACGCGATGTGCGTAGCCAATATCCAATTTCAAATTTGCGTACATTCCAATCAAAGCGATGGAGTCCACTACTGCCCACAAACTGCCCTGTGCTCTTTTCAAATATATGAAGTACTAAGTCTGTGCGCTCTAGAAAATTGAGCCGGGCCTTACGTACGTAGGCTTCCGAATCGTCAATGGATGGGAGGTTTTTTACAAACGGAAGCCAGGGGCTCATTTCATTTACACTCTCACGTATGGCTTCATTTACAAATTGACCATCCCCCCATTGCGGTGCTCTAATCAATAATCGCTGAGTTTCTAAATGTTCCGGAAAAGAGAGCAGTAATGGATTCATATTCGTCCTCCTTCTATCGGAATGAGTTTCCAATAATAGTAACCGCTTGGCCGCTCATTGACAATTGAAGATAACACTGATTCACTTTCAAGGAATTTACAAACAGCTGCGCTTCTCCCCCACAACAGTTACATGAAAAAGAAAAAACGCCCCCGAAAAAATTCGAGGGCACTTGTATTTACATCAAACCAAGACGTTGGAAGATCGTATCCACATGCTTCAGGTGGTAACGATAGTCAAAGCACTCATCCAGCTCTTCCTTGGACAGTGTGGAGCTGACCGTCGCATCCTCCTCGACGATCGCACGGAAGGAGCGTTGTTCTTCCCACGCTTGCATCGCACGAGGCTGTACCGTGTCATAAGCTTGCTCGCGGCTCATGCCTTTTTCGATCAGCTTGAGCATCACTTGCTGCGAGTAGATCAATCCAAAGGTACGATCCATATTGCGCTTCATGTTCTCAGAGAACACCGTCAAGTTTTTCACGATGTTCATGAAACGGCGCAACATGTAGTTCAACGCTTGCGTCGCATCTGGCAAAATCACGCGCTCCGCAGAGGAGTGGGAAATATCCCGCTCATGCCAGAGGGAAACATTTTCATAGGAAGTGAGCATGTGACCGCGGATGACACGAGCCAGTCCGCAAATATTTTCGCTGCCGATTGGGTTGCGCTTGTGTGGCATGGCGGAAGAACCTTTTTGACCTTTGGCAAATGCTTCTTCCACCTCGCGCATTTCGCTCTTTTGCAGACCGCGAATTTCTGTCGCGAATTTTTCCAAAGAGGTTGCGATCAGTGCCAATGTTGCCATGTACTCGGCGTGGCGATCACGCTGCAAAGTTTGAGTCGAGATAGGCGCTGCCGACAGCCCCAGCTTCTCGCACACGTACGCTTCCACGAACGGATCGATGTTTGCGTATGTTCCAACTGCACCAGAGATTTTGCCGTACGCCACTTCTTTTTTCGCAGCCTGAAAACGTGCCAGGTTGCGCTTCATTTCTTCATGCCACAGGGCCAGCTTCAAGCCAAAAGTCGTAGGCTCCGCATGTACACCATGCGTTCTGCCCATGCAAACCGTATCCTTGTGCTCACGAGCTTTGTCTGCCAAAATCTCGATGAAGTCTTGGATATCACTCTCCAAAATTTCGTTCGCCTGACGGAGCAGGTAAGACAGAGCAGTATCCACTACATCTGTAGAAGTCAGTCCGTAATGCACCCACTTCTTTTCTTCGCCCAAGGTTTCCGATACCGCACGAGTAAACGCCACCACATCATGGCGTGTCTCTTCTTCGATCTCATAGATTCTGTTCATGTCAAAAGTAGCTTTATCCCACAGCTTTTTCACGTCTTCCTCAGGAATGACGCCCAGCTTGGACCATGCTTCACACGCGAGAATTTCTACTTCCAGCCACGCTTTGAATTTGTTTTCTTCCGTCCAAATGGCGCGCATTTCCGGTCGGGAATAACGTTCGATCATGATAATACCTCCGATGTATTCGTCCAGATTTTCAGCTCATCAATCAGGGTGAGCGCTTCTTCTACAGTAGGGGCGAGCACATTGATATGCCCCATTTTTCGCTTGGCCTTGCTCTCTGCTTTTCCGTACAAATGGAGCTTGGCTGTGCGCGGCAGCTTGTCGATCTGATCGATGACAGGCTGTAGATGCTCTCCCAAAATATTAACCATCACGACGCTCGAGAGCAACTCTGTAGATCCTAAAGGCAGATTGCAAACCGCCCGAACATGCTGCTCAAACTGCGAGGTGACACAAGCATCCATGGTAAAATGCCCGGAGTTATGCGGTCGCGGCGCCAATTCATTGACATACAACTGACCATCTTCGGTCAAAAACAGCTCAACAGCAATGAGGCCGACCACATCCAACTTTTCTACAATCGTGCGGGCAATTTCTTCCGCGCGGGCTGCTACTTCAGCCGAAATACGAGCTGGAACAATGCTCAGGTGTAGGATATTTTCCTGATGAATATTTTCTGACACAGGAAAAACAGCCAGTTCTCCCGCAGGATTGCGTGCAGCAATAACAGACAGCTCCATTTGGAATGGTACAAATTGTTCCACGATCAGCTCTGTACCTGCTTTGGACAACGTTTCATACGCCTCCGCCAGTTCAGCCTCGCTTCTCAATACCCATTGCCCTTTGCCGTCATAGCCACCGGTTGCGGTCTTCATTACAGCAGGCAGTCCCAGTTCACGCACGGCGTTCTGCAAATCCTCCAAGCTATTCACAACACAAAACGGAGCAACAGGAATGCCGATCTCGCGAATGGCGGTCTTTTCCCGAATCCGGTTTTGAGTGATGCGCAAAAGCCGGCTGCCCTGCGGCACATAAGCGCGGCTCTCCAACACTTCAGCCACCTGCGCATCGACATTTTCAAATTCATAAGAAATGACATCACTGACCGAGGCAAGCTGCATCGCTGCTTCTACATCATCGTAGCTGGCAACAATTTGTCGATCAGCCGTTTGGCCGCATGGTGCGTCTGCTGTCGGGTCCATTGTGACAAAGCGGTAGCCCATAGCTCGTCCCGCAAGAGCAATCATCCGTCCAAGCTGTCCTCCGCCGAGTATTCCTAGGGTCGATCCTGGTTTGATTTGCTTACGGTCTTTGGTCGTCATTCGAGTTCACTAGCCTCCAGCACCTTATTGCGTACATCATCACGTCTTTGCACGAACCGCTCTTGTACGTCTGGATATTTGATCCCCAAAATTTGCGCAGCCAATAACCCTGCATTGATGGCTCCAGCTTTTCCGATCGCAACCGTCGCCACAGGTACGCCCCCTGGCATTTGCACAATCGACAAAAGCGAGTCGAGACCATTCAAGTTGGATGATTTCACCGGGACACCAATGACTGGTAATTCAGTCTTAGCAGCCACCATTCCTGGCAAATGGGCTGCACCGCCCGCACCCGCAATAATGACTTCCAAGCCGCGGCTTTTAGCGGTCTCGGCATACGTAAACATCAAGTCTGGCGTTCTGTGTGCAGACACGACCTTCTTTTCATACGGCACCTGCAATTCGTCCAAAATTGCGCAAGCTTCCTTCATTGTTTCCCAGTCTGACGTACTGCCCATAATGACTCCTACCAAAGGCTGTAGCATGAACCATTCGCCCCCTACGTTTTGTAACATCAGAAGAAAACCCAACCGACTAACGGCTTTTCGCGCCGCTCTCATCGCCTGGGCTATTCGAACTCGTTTTCACTCAACGTATTCAGTGTAGCAGGGAGAAAGTTTGCCTGTCAACCTCGTTTCCGAACATTTAAAAATGATATATCAAAAATTATTCGTGTTTGCCTTTTTCTACCCATTTGTTTGCCGCTTCGGCTTTCTCTAGCTCAACCCGAAGCCAATAATCCAAATAGGGACTGGCATCCGCCCCGGCAGCTGCAGTCAATAGCGCTGTGATTTGCTCCCCATTTGCCTGCTTATATTGATGATCTCGTACATATTGGCGCAACACCTGATGCAGTCGTTCGACTCCCCATTCTTCTTTCAAGTTCCACCACATAGCACCCGCTCGCCCGTAGACGAGGTCATTGTAGCTCCTCCAGTCTGGAAAGGCCTCTACGGGCGACTTCGCAGTGACTCCTTGGTTCGCATATCCTTCTGCTGCACGTGCTTGGCCTAGCCGCATCTGAATATACGCTTGTGAATGTGCGGCGGACTTTTGCTGCAAAAATACCATCGTCGCATAATCCGTCAGTCCCTCATCCAGCCAAGCCTCTCGCACCTCGTCGTTTCCGACCAACCCATAAAACCACTGATGTGCCGTTTCGTGTGCTACGACCGCTTCCCCCATGGCATCGCTACGGTCAAAATACTCTTGGGCAATAAAGACGAGGCTCGGGTATTCCATTCCACCAAAGAAGCCGCCTGTTTTGACAACATCGTATTCCTTATACGGATACAACCCGAACTGTTTTCCGTAATAGTCGAGTGACTCCTTAGCAGTTTCATGTATTCGTCCAACATTTTGCGAGTCATCACTTTTCTGTACCCACGTACGTACGATAGTTTCCCCGACCTTACCAGATATGGGCTGGTACGTATCGTCCATGACGACAAGGGCAAAATCCCGAACGTTCCATGCGTCCACCTCATAGATTTTTAGCCGTTGCGGTCTCGTCTCAGTGATGACAGCCACGCTCTCCAATCCACTCGTAGCAAGCTGGTACCCCTCTAATAACTGCACACGCAAATGATAATTCGCCACTTCCGAGTAAAAAGGATCGCCAATCGCGGAATAAGGATCGAGCCGCCAGCCTCCTGCGTCCTTGACCGCCAGAATCGGCAGCCAATTGCCCAGCCACATCGCATGATCATGGTAAGACATTCGCCCATTGTTATAAGGGACCTCGAGCTGAAAACTCATATCCACCACCGTCTCAGCAGACGTTGCTCTTGCAGGAAGGGGCACTTGTAAAAGCGCATTGGTCTTTCCTGCATACTGTACGCCGACACTTTTTCCGTTTACCCGTACGTCGCTTATCTTGATACCACCAGGCTCACGCTGTTTACCCAGCACAACCTCCCAGTTTTCACCACGGAGAGCAGCATTTGCAGAAAAAGCATTGGGATATAGATGAAAAAAAGCTTGGTCATCTTTTGGGACAAAACGAGCCGTCAGCATGCCTTTCACCACGTGCTTGTTCATATCGATTTGTACGTCGGCCTTGTAAGTAACTGCAGCCTCCCTGTGATCAATCGGCACAATCTCATGAGCATCTAAGCCTGCCTTCCCTATCCAAGGACGGACGGTCAAGAATACAGTCAAAACGACTCCTACTGCCATGATGACCACCCAATGCTTCCGCCACATCGTGATCCCCTGCCTTCGATTACTTCTTCTGATGCTTGAGACGTTGGCGCTCCAGCCAAGCTGCTGCCTGTTCCTGCTGGGACATGTCTACCTTCAACCAATAATCCAAGAAGGCGCTTGCATCTTCTCCTGCCATCTCAGATAGAAAAGCTCCCCATTCCTTTCCGGTCATAACCTGATAACGGTACTTCTCGACATACTGTTTCAAAACGTCATGTACCCTTTCTTCCCCCCACGCTCCCTGCAATAGCCACAGCATCGAGGACGGACGGGAATAGACAAGATCGCTATAGCTCTGATTATCAGGAAATGCAGACAGTGCTTGCCAAGGACGCAGTTCCTCTGCCACGTAATACTGAACAGAGGTGCCCTGCTCCAGCCGTCTGCGCACCCGTTCTGCTCCCAACAGCGGGTCTTGCTGAGATAAATACGAGAGCGTCACGTACTCCGTGAATCCCTCATCCAGCCATGCTTCCTTTACCTGATTATTTCCGAGCAAGCCGTAAAACCACTGGTGTGCCGTCTCATGGACAACCGTGACGATACCTGTTTCTTCCCCAGCAAAGAAATGACGTCCGTCGAGAAAGACCAATGCTGGGTACTCCATCCCATTAATCGCGCCACCAGTCCTTACCACATCATATTCGGTATATGGATAGGCACCTAATTGATGATGAAAATAGGCGAGAGACTTCGCAGCTGCTTCATGAATCTGCTCAGCAGTTGCCGAATCATCTGTTTTCCGCCACCATGTTCGGACGACTGTCTCGCCCACTTTTGTTTCCGTTTGCTGATAGGAGTCATCCATGACGACTAGGGCAAAATCCCTCACATTTTCTGCACCCAGCTGTATCGTCTTTTCTCCCTCACGAGTAGAAAGCTGCTTCGCAGCCCTGTCTGACGCTGTGCTCGCCAGTTGATAGTCTTTTGGCAGCGTCACGTTCACCTCATAATCTGCGTTCTCACTGTAAAATGGATCACCAACAGGCTCGTATGGATCGAGATGCCACCCTTCCTTGTCGTACACAGCAAGAACTGGGAGCCAGTTCCCCAGCCAGATGGATTGGTCATCGTACGACATCCTGCCGTCGTTTCGCGGAAG
This sequence comes from Brevibacillus sp. HB1.4B, assembly GCF_013284285.1. NCBI lineage: Bacteria > Bacillati > Bacillota > Bacilli > Caryophanales > Paenibacillaceae > Brevibacillus > Brevibacillus sp. HB1.4B. Next base: position 11,588 of record NZ_JABSUT010000004.1, on the reverse strand, counting down.
AGTCATCTCGAACTCCATCACAATCTTTCGTAGTCCCGCCTGTCCTTCTAGAGGCACTTCCAGGATGTTCAGGTCTTTTATCTGTTTGCCGACAACCGCTACTCCATCAACCAAGAGCTTTTTATTAGTATATGAGCCAAGCGTTGGGCCATTGCCTAAAAGTTCCTCCCATAGCATGCCTTGATGCTCTTCTGTAAATACGTTCGGGTAAAGATGGAGATAGGCACGAGTAGGGTCTTTTGGCCAAAAGGTAATTGTTACGGTTCCTGCTACTTCTTTCTTGATTGGATCAATTCGCACATCAGCCTGATAGAGTGGTTTTCGCTTAAGCGCAGTACCCTCCTCAGCATTTACAGGCAACATCCACGTCAAAAACAATAAGCTACAACCGACCATTGAGACCCATTTCTTCACGCCATCTCCCCCTTTTCTCTACTGTACAAAAAATGGAAGAAAAAGACTATCTTTCCTCTTTACCCTGACAGCTTGTCGGACAGCCACTTTTCAACCAACTCCAAAGGAACCCGCTGTTCCGTTCCCTCTCGCATATCTCGGACGACGACCTGCCCACTGTTCACTTCGTTTTCCCCATAGATCAAGGCAAAAGCAACGCCTTCTTTGTTTGCATAATCGAGTGCTTTTTTCAGTCTTCTACCTGTCAGCTCTAGCTCGACTCTGATTCCGCCCTCTCGCAATCGATTGGCCAGACCAAGACTGGATGCTTCGGTCCCGAGGGGAATGACGAGTACATCGGCAGCCTTCTGCTCTCCCGTGTTGCGATTTGCCAAGGCTGCAAGAATGACATCCAATCCGAACGATATCCCTACAGCGGGGTACTCTCGTCCATCATCCAAAAGCCGACCGATGATCTGATCGTAACGTCCCCCACTGCCGATACTGGACGTAAGACTTCCATCCTGCAAAAAAATCTCATACACAATTCCCGTGTAGATCCCTAAGCCCCTCGCCAAAAATGGAGAGAACCGAAGCTCTCCACCCACACCCGCTCCTTTTACATAGGCAAGCATATCGCGCAGCTCCCGAATCCCTTCCTGAACAAGTGGGGACACAAAGCGCTCTGCCAACAGATCCAGGGTAATCACACCTTCTTGCAGGAAAGACGTAATCGCCAAAACGAGTGGCTCTTCGACGTTTCGCTCCCGCAAGTCATCACGCACTCCATCCACGCCGATCTTCTCGAGCTTATCCAGCGACAGCATGACATCCCCGGCCCGCAGAGCGGGGACTCCCAACTCCTGAAGCACCCCAGATAATAGCTTGCGGTTGTTGACCTCAATGTACACGTCGAGCCCCAGCCGCTTGAATGCCTCAAACGCCATACTGAGCAATTCTGCTTCAGCCAGCACCGATGTCGTTCCCACGATATCGACATCGCATTGAATAAATTCGCGCAAACGCCCGGTTTTCACTGGACCGTCCCGAAATACTTTTCCGATCTCATACCGCTTGAACGGCATCCGCATCTCAGGATTCATACCCACTACCTTCGTCAATGGTACGGTCAAATCATAGCGTAGCCCAAGCTCTCTATCTCCTTGGTCGTTCAAGCGATACACTTCCTTCAAGATTTCATCCCCGCCACCGTACTTGGATGCCAGCAATTCGTAGTGCTGTAGCATAGGGGTCTCCAACGGTTTGCAGCCATATGTCTCGAATACCGCTTCGAGTGTCCGTCGTATCCAGTTTCGTTGCATTTGCTCCTGCGGCATGAAATCTTTTGTGCCTTTTACCGTTTTTAATACTTCGTTTTCCATGAGGAACACCCTTTCTTTTTTCAGATAAAGAAAACCAAAAAAGCCATGCAAGGCAATTTCCTGCCCGCATGGCTTCCTAAATACACCACCGCAGGCACGAAGCACAAGAAGCGCTTGCACCTGCGGAAAAATTTCCGAAGATACAAACGCTCTACGTGTGGTGATGCTGTTGAAGGAACATAGTGAGACCTGTCATTTTGATCGGTCCATCCTTCCAAAAAAAGATTTTTCCTATCATAGCGCAAAAAAAGCTCCTCGTCCAGTAGACGAAGAGCCCCATTCCCAAAAAATTCTATTCGCGCAACCAGATGAAGTACGCCAGGAAGACGAAGAACAGCACATACATCGCCGGATGCACTTCGCGAGCCTTGCCCTTCATTACCTTCATCACCGGATAAACGATGAAGCCCGTCGCAATACCTGTTGCAATACTGTAAGTCAATGGCATCAACAAAATCGTCAGGAATGCAGGGAACGCTTCATCCAGGTCATCCCAAGCCACTTTTGCAATGTGAGAAGCCATCAGAACACCGACGATAATGAGCGCTGGTGCCGTAACCGCTGGTGTCACAATTGCGAGAATCGGCGAGAAGAACAACGCCAGAAGGAACATACTCCCTGTGACAACTGCGGTAAATCCGGAGCGTCCGCCTGCCGCTACCCCTGCTGTCGACTCAACATAAGCTGTAGTGGTAGATGTACCAAGTACCGCACCTGCCATACCTGCAATCGCATCGGAAGCGAGTGCTTTTCCTGGACGTGGCAAATTGCCGTCTTCGCGAAGCAATCCAGCTTGGTTCGCTACACCCAAGAGCGTACCCGTCGCATCGAAAAAGTCTACAAACAAGAAAGTCAAAACAACAATCAGCATATTCATGGTGAACAATGCAGATGGATCACCGAGATATTGGAATGCAGCACCGAATGTAGGAGCAAGGCTCGGTGGTGCAGAAACGATTTGCTCAGGCAGATTCACCAGTCCGAAGAACATCCCGGTAATCGCTGTAATCAACATTCCGATAAAGATACCCGCATTGATTTTGCGAGAAAGCAGAATGACCGTCACGATCAAACCAAACACAGCGAGCAATGCATTTTTCGCTGCCAAAATTTCTTCCGGCTTCATGCCCTCGTGATAGAAGGTCAGATGTCCCAATGCTACGAAGGTGGCATCATTTGCTACGATGATACCCGCGTTTTTCAAACCGATAAAGGCAATAAAAAGTCCAATCCCTGCCGAAACTGCGTATTTCAAGCTTTGTGGAATCGCCTTGATGATCGCTTCACGAACACCTGTCAGGGACAGAATCAAAAAGATCGTACAAGAAAGGAATACGCCAGCCAAAGCCTGTTGCCAAGGAATTTGCATCGTCAGAACGACTGTATAAGTGAAAAATGCGTTCAATCCCATACCCGGAGCTTGACCAATCGGCAAACGTCCGAGAATACCCATTAACAGTGTACCGAGAGCAGCAGCCAAAGCCGTTGCGGTAAAGACAGCGCCAAATTCAGGGTAGTTCGCTTTTAAATCTGGCGGCAGATCAGCACCACTGAGAATGAATGGATTGACAGCCAAGATATAAGCCATTGCCAAAAAAGTAGTGATACCCGCGATAATTTCGCGACGGTAATTGGTGCCTAGCTTGTCAAACTCAAAATACTTCCGCACCTATAAGTCCCCCCATACTAATCTTGTTGCAAAAAACAGTCTATCTGTTTTTTGCCGACCGTAATGAAAAACGTCTCAACGTTTTTCACAAAAAAAGGCCCGGACGCTCTTATCATGCGCCTGGCCTTCAAACAAAACACTCCGGGAATAATTCCAAATATAATTACAAAATCAGATCCCGATGACATTTTGTTCGTAGCCAGGTCGTTAACGGCGACCATGTAGAAACTCTCGAGCCATATTCTCAAGAATATACGAACCTTCCTATATTACCTGCTCACATTGAGAAGTTTATCAGGTGACATAGGGAATGTCAACGAAAATACGAACATTCATTTTTGGAAAGAGTTTAATATCCGGATATTTTCTAATACGGCCTGTGTTATACTTGCATAGATTCTTCCAGATCTCAACAATCTCTTTTAGGGTGGTCCAAAATGAGCTATATGGATGCTTGGGAGCAAATAATAGCGGAGCAGGAGCGAGAACGTGATCGGCTTCGAGTCAATCGAATAACCATACGGGTCGACGATAAGAAAAAGAGCAAACGCAACATTCATCAAAAGGAAAAGGTCATCGAATATGGCTTTGTAGAACGTGATTTGTATGATGAGAATTTATATGGGAGGTTTGAACTCTATTTCGCTGATCGCGACACTCTTCTCCAGCAAGATCGGTTTGGAGATGAAATTGCTTTTGGTGAGCTTATAGATGAACACACCGTTGCCACTGCAATCTTCTCCTATTTAGCGGAGCACTATTCTCCGTTTTTAGAGGAAGCTCCCTTCGCTATCAGCTATAACCCGATTGCAGAAGCTTGGATTATCGAAGGAACTCTTCCGCCGGGATGGCTAGGCGGGGTCATTTATATTGCTCTAGCCAAAGAAAATGGGAAGCTTCTCATGATGTATGGAACGAGATAATTCTTGGTCATAAAAAAAACTCTCTTTTATTCGCAAATCACGCAAATAAAAGAGAGTTTTTTTTTGTTCCTATTCCCACTCAATTGTTGCTGGTGGTTTGGACGTTACATCATACACAATGCGGTTAACATTGTCTACTTCATTCACGATACGCACAGAGATTTTCTCCAATACATCCCACGGAATGCGTGCCCAGTCAGCAGTCATACCATCAATGGACGTTACCGCACGAATCCCTACTGTGTAAGAATACGTACGAACATCTCCCATTACACCTACGGTCGTCATGTTTGGCAAAGCCGTGAAGTACTGCCAGATTTCCCGATCGAGACCTGCCTTGGCAATCTCCTCACGCAAGATCGCATCGGATTCACGAACGATCTTCAGTTTTTCTTCCGTAACTTCACCCAAAACACGAATGCCGAGGCCTGGTCCTGGGAATGGCTGACGCCAAACAATCTCATCTGGCAAGCCCAGCTCTTTACCCAGTTTGCGTACTTCGTCTTTGAACAAGGTTTTCAATGGTTCAATCAACGTGAACTTCATGTCTTCTGGCAAACCGCCTACATTGTGGTGCGATTTGATCGTTTGCGCAGTTGCTGTTCCACTCTCAACGATATCGGTGTACAGCGTACCCTGTGCCAAGAAGTCCATATCTGTCAGCTTGGCTGCTTCTTCATCGAATACATAAATGAACTCGTTACCGATGATTTTGCGCTTTTGCTCTGGGTCAGATACACCTTTGAGCTTGCTCATGAAACGCTCGCGCGCATCGATCTTGAGCACTTTCATGGAGAATTTCTCAGCGAATGTTTCCATTACGCCTTCTGCTTCCCCTTGACGCAGAAGACCGTGGTCAACGAACATGCACGTCAATTGATCGCCAATCGCTTTGTGAATCAGCGCTGCTACTACGGAAGAATCCACACCGCCGCTCAACGCACACAGTACTTGCTTATTGCCAACTGTTTCACGAATGCGAACCAGCTCGTCTTCGATGAACGTCGTCATGCTCCAATTCGCTTCACATCCACAAATGTTGAACAGGAAGTTTCCGATGAACTCAGTACCTTTTTGGGTATGAACTACTTCTGGATGAAACTGTACGCCGTACAGCTGGCGCTCAGGGTTGCTGATCGCAGCTACCGGGCAGCTGTCGCTTACCGCATCAATAACAAATCCGGTTGGGAGCTCTACTACTTTGTCAGAGTGGCTCATCCACACGATTTCATTCGTATCCCATTTGTCGTACAAGCTGTGTTTTTGCTGCATCCGCAATTCAGCTTTTCCGTACTCGCGTTTACCCGCGCGTTCTACTTTTCCGCCCGTCAAATGGCTCATCAACTGCATACCGTAGCAAATACCCAATACAGGCAAGCCCAGATCAAAAATCGCAGGGTCTACAGTTGGTGCTCCCTCTTCGTACACGCTAGCAGGTCCGCCAGAGAAAATAATCCCTTTTGGATTCATCTCTTTAATCTTTTCAACAGGTGTATTGAACGGTATCAGTTCACTATAAACACCCAGATCGCGTACACGGCGCGCGATCAACTGATTGTACTGGCCTCCGAAATCGAGTACGACGACCATTTCCATTGACTTGTCCATCATATCCCCCTTCTCCTGTAACATACAGGACGTGCAAGTGTCGGCATGCCATGCGAAGTTGTCGCATATTTGCAAAAAAGCCGGGACTGCCATCTCCGATAAACAATACGGAGGCAACGTCCCAGCTTGTGTACACATGTGCGGTTTGCATGTACAAAAATCCGATGTGCTCTCCTCGTAGTCGCCAAATTTACGGTCTAGCGGTAGAAACTTTCAGGCCCTATTCCTGATCATTATACGAGTCTCATTGATCGTCATTCTAGCAGATGGAACGGCATTGTTCAAGGCTTCAATTGACGGATTAACCGTTCGAGTATTTGCTCTGCTGTTGTTCTCGCCTTTTGTTCCATTTGTTTGTAGCCATACACAGTACGTTCGTACAGCTCCGTCAAATAGCGCAGGTCTTGTCGCTTGTCTGCCGGCAGGGTCATTCTGCCCACGTACTCCCGCAATGTTTCTCCTGGCTGTCTGCGCGTGTAGACTCGCTCCATCATTCGCATCAGCAGATGGTACCGATCCGGGAACTCACTGCTTCGCTCTTGATTCAGTTGCCTGCGCATCCACCATAGCTGGATGTCTTGTCTGCGGCGCCACGCGATAATTCCTGCTACGATAGCGGCTACAGCCAATCCCGCATTTACTTGCCATGGAATCTTAATCCAGCTGCCTGCTGGTCTGTCGCCCTCTTCCAGCTCATTGAAACGTCCATCCCCACGATCAATATTCGTTTGATTCTCCATGTTTGGCAATGGAACGGGGATTTGCGGCTGTGAGGTGACCAGATCATAATTAAAACGAACAGGTGACATGAATGAACTCGTCGCTTCAAAAGGAACCCAACCAACCTCCGGGAAGTATACCTCTACCCACGAGTGAGCATCCTTGTTGCGCACTTCTACAGTCTCGTAGTTAAACGCATCCGTTCCCACTCGTTCACCTGGAGCAAAGCCCTTGACCCAACGTGTTGGGATATCCAAGGTACGAAGCATAACCGCCATCGAAGTGGAGAAATGGTCACAGTACCCTCGAAGGCTGTCAAACAAGAAGTGATCGACAAAATCCTGACCTTCTGCAGCGACTGGAACGTCTTTCGTTTCATACTTATATTTTCCACTTGAGCGCAAGTAATTCTCGATCGCTCTCACTTTGTCATAAGGAGTTTTGGCATCCTTCGTAATCGTTGCAGCAAGCTCTCTTACTCGCGGAGGCACCGAGGCTGGCACTTGCAAATAGCGCTCTTTGATATCATCCGGATAGTTCGTCCCCGCATTCGTCACGGCCTTTTCACTGACAATCGGTACTTCTGTCTCGACCTTGTATTGATTCAGTTTGAGCAAAAGCGGATTGGGGCCGTACTCTGGCCGACCGTTTTTCTCACTCAGCTGAACCAAGTTGATTTTTCCTGCCCGTACTTCGAGCTGCTGATTCATTTTGTCATAAACAACGGTTGCCTCTGGTGGAGCGTAGTTGCTCACCTTTTTCAGCTGACCTTGATAAAAGACAGTCGGGAATTGCTGCGGGCCTTTAAATTCTAATGTTGCTTGTACCTTCTTCGTTTCAAGCCCTTGAAACAACGTATTCTCCCATGTATAGGTTTGCGGGTCCAGGATTGACTCGTACTCTCTATCGCCTTTTTCCCAACCAACTCCCGTATACACGTCCTTCGAGTCACCGCGCCAATAGCTGCGCTCGTTCGTCTTTGCAATAAACACTAATGTGTTATCTTGCATGAAAGGACCGCCCAACCGTTCGTCGTTGTTGTCGTATCCTACTTTTTTCATCACACCAACAGGGGTATCGTTTCCTTTCCCTGTTAAAAAGGCGATCGGATCAGGCCATGACGGTCCTGACTTCGGTGCAGCATAACCGATGCCTATACAGACCATAATGACCATCACCGAAGCCAGCAGTGAGTTGAGCATGATTCGGCTTCTCTTCCCTGCCAGTGTTGCCATGTTCGTCATCTTCATCAGATGGCTAATGGCCAGCATCAGGAAACCAATGATCAGCGTCCGTACAACCCCTGCACTGGCATCGTACGGGAGAAACGTATCCAACACAGCCAAATACAGTTCCGTCAAAAAGACAAACCATAAGCCTTGCCGTTGTTCCAGCACAAGATACGTTAACATTGTCGCTAACAACACCAAAACGAGATCAAACATCGTATTCCGCGACAAGATCGACATGCTGGCCCAATCCTGTTGAAACGCTAACGGAAGATCGTGAATCATCTGCCCGTACAATTCGCCAATCCATTCCGTGTCAAAAAACGGTTTGTCAAATAAAGTAGCATGCAAAAGCACCACTAGCCCCAGAGCCTTGATCGGCAAGGTTAGCCACCGATAAGGGATCAACAGGTCAATGATAATGACTCCAGCCACAATCGCATAAAACGGCCATAGAATGCCCGTATCGGTTAATGTCTGTAGAGGAAGAAGCCACTCTCTTAACATCAGGAACAGAAAAAGGGCCAAGACCCATTCCCAAATCGTTGGACGCTTCCAAACGCTCATGAGTCTATGCACCTCCAATCCGTTTCCACTCTTGATCATCCATGTGAATAGAAGTACATGTTACTTTGTTTGCGCCAAGCAGCTGCAACGCTTGCTTATGTTCATGCGAAATCGTTGACTCGTTCTGCATGAGAAACAACTGCACCCGTCTACCTTTTTGAGCCAGTGTGACCAAACGACTGATCAGCGTTTTTTCTACATGCGGTGTAATAATAATCAAAGTGACACCTTGAGGCTGCTCCAATGATTCTCTTCCCACAATTCTTGCAAATAACTCTTGTCCTTCTGGTGCGACACGAGCTAATTGATCAAAAACTCTGAGGAAATGAGCATGGGACAGTCCTGGTGGTATCGATATACGTTCTGCTTGCTTGTACACGAGCCCATAATGGTATTGATTCCGATTGGCGTAAGCGATCAGACTCGCAGCTAGCTTCACTGCTGTTTCGAACAAGTGCACAGGCTTCCCTTGGTAGCTCGCCTTCTCCACATCAAGGAAAAAGACAGCCTGATTCATCGCCTGATGCTCAAACTCTTTCGTCTTCAGACCCATCCCCCGTGCGGAAGCTCGCCAATGAATTTGGCTCAACCGATCGCCCCGATGATAGTCTCTTACGCCGCGTACTGCTGCTACGTCGTCAGAGCGTCGATGGGAAACATGCACCGTCCCACTGAAGCTGCCGTCACCCAGGGCCCAATGGGTCAATTCTTTGTATTTTGGATAAACGAGAAACTCCTGAGAAATCGAATAAACCTTCCGACGCTCAAAAAATCCAAAAAAATCCCCGCCGCTCACTACACATTCATCGAGACGATAGTATCCACGCGGTACATTGGGTATGACATACCGAAACTCGACTTCCCTTTTGAACCATGGGAATATCAGTTGTCGATGCGGTTCATACACGCCAGCCAGCCTCGCCGGCAATGGCTCCATAATCATATGCCATCCCAGCGGAAACCAAATCCTCCGGCGCAGGCGTATCGTTACAATGACATCTTCCCCATCCTGTAGACGATTGCGATCTAGTTCACGCTCGACTTCTAGCTTCGTGAACATGAGTACATAAGCCACAATTTCATACAGGAGAAACACCAAACTACTATAGAAAAGAAACCAGCTTGAGAAGCCACCTTGAAATTTTGCGAATGCATACGTGATCAGGACTAATGCAATCGCCTTGAGCCTACCCCACCTTTGCTGTCTCATCTGCAATCACCGCCTTATCTTACCGGGACACGGGTCTCAGACAAGATCATAGCCAACACCCGATCTACGGTTGCTCCTTCCAGTCTTGCTTCTGGTTTCACAATCATACGGTGTGCAAACACAACTGGAACTAGTTCCTTCACGTCATCTGGAATGACATAGTCACGTCCACGAACGAAGGCCAACGCCTGAACAGCCCGGAAAAGAGCAAGGGAACCGCGCGGGCTCACGCCTAGATAGATATGATGATGCTCACGCGTACGATGACATAGACGTACGATGTATTCTTTTATTCCTTCCGATACCTTAATCGTCGACACCTGGCGTTGAAGTTCCGCCAGCTCGGCTGTGGTCATAACCGGCTGAAGCTCTTCCAATGGGTTCGCTGCCGAGAATCTGGACAGCATCCGCATTTCTTCCTCTACCGTTGGATACCCCAAACTTAATTGCATGAAAAATCGGTCCAATTGAGCTTCAGGTAATGGGAAGGTCCCTTCATACTCTAATGGGTTTTGCGTAGCCATCACAAAAAACGGCTCTGCCAATCGATACGTAGCACCATCGATTGTTACTGAGCGCTCTTCCATTGCTTCCAAAAGTGCAGATTGTGTTTTTGGCGAAGTCCGGTTGATTTCGTCTGCAAGAATGACATTCGCAAAAATCGGCCCTTGACGGAACTCAAACTCCAGACTTTTTTGATTAAAGATAGCAACCCCTGTCACATCCGTTGGCAACAAATCTGGGGTAAATTGAATACGTTTAAACTCACCGCTGATTGATCTGGACAATGCCCGTACCATCATGGTCTTCCCAACGCCTGGTACATCTTCGAGCAAAACGTGACCATTCGCTAGAATAGCGGCTACCATCAGCTCAATCACGGAGCGTTTACCAATCAATACTTTTTCTATATTATCGATTAAACTGGCTATTGCAGGATTTACTTGTTCCAATTTGATAGGGTTCATGTTGATACAACTCCTGTTCCATGATATTCTTCCGCAGGTTTGTAACAGCTGTTCCTCCATGCTTTCAGCGTAATTCTAAAGTAATGGATGCAAATAGGAGATACAAGGGAAATTTGCTTAAAATTTGCAAAAATACACAAGTCATTATAAAAAAAAGAGTAGGATCTATTCCTACTCTTCGGTTTCATATGAAATATGGCGTGCCCTGAGAGATTCGAACTCCCGACCTTTTGATTCGTAGTCAAACGCTCTATCCAGCTGAGCTAAGGGCACAAATAAATGGAGCGGACGAAGGGTCTCGAACCCTCGACCTTCGCCTTGGCAAGGCGACGCTCTACCAATTGAGCTACGTCCGCATGTTACATCTTATGTGGTTTGTACAGAGGACAAAGCTTTCTGTTATAGTATGGTGCGGGTGAAGGGACTTGAACCCCCACGGTTGCCCGCCAGAACCTAAATCTGGTGCGTCTGCCATTCCGCCACACCCGCATTTTACTTAGAACAGAAAAGGCATTACTCTTACTATCACGCAGCTTTGCTTATTCAGCAAAAAAAACTGGTGAGCCATGAAGGACTCGAACCTTCGACCCTCTGATTAAAAGTCAGATGCTCTACCAACTGAGCTAATGGCTCGCAAATGGCTGGGGTACTAGGATTTGAACCTAGGAATGACGGAGTCAAAGTCCGTTGCCTTACCGCTTGGCTATACCCCAATGGTGGTGCCGGCAATAGGACTTGAACCCACAACCCCCTGATTACAAGTCAGGTGCTCTACCAATTGAGCTATACCGGCGCTGTTGAATTAAATTAGTGGTGGCTCGGGACGGAATCGAACCGCCGACACGAGGATTTTCAGTCCTCTGCTCTACCGACTGAGCTACCGAGCCATTTATAATTACTTTTCGCCATTCTTTAATAA